>NZ_JAJFNK010000004.1 GCF_021739485.1 Alicyclobacillus tolerans | reverse complement strand
AGATACGGCCATTTTACCTAGCAATTTATGGACAGGCAATTACGTCAGCTTTTGGCCATCTAGCGATGGCCAAAACAATAATGTTTATGCGATGATCACTCATGGGGTTATTGTGGCTTTATTTTATTTTCTATACACGTTTGGACACCTTGTACGTGGTTCAATTGAAGCTTTGATCATGCTGGCTCTCATCAGTTATTTTTTCATGGGGCGTATGCAATTACACATCCAAAGGTCAACCTTAAAAGACTTCTGGTCTGTAGTGAGTGTAGCAATCTTTGGGGTTGGAATTTCGGTTATAATGGCTCTCCAGTGGCGTGTGGATATGACTCCTACTCCGCAGTTCCCACGGTTGTTCGTGTATTTTCACGACCTCTTTATTACTGTATGGCTCAATGAGGTGATTTTTACATCGCCGCACAAACGATTATTGTTCGTGACTATGATGCTCGTAGCATCTGCCACACCGACAGTACTCATGTGGTTGGGTTTACTGTCGAAGCGTAAAGGGTGGAACATGTAATTGTTAAGCATCTGTTACCAAAGGGGGCACGCTGCGCTGTATATCGCAGTTTAGAAATGCACAAAAACGCGGTGGTAACTTATGCCTCATTGGTTGTGCAGTTGAGTCTTCTTATGTGCCACTAGTACAATTAACCATCCGTGTTACGAACTCGAACAAAGAGCTTAGGTAGAATGGCCGGTCGGAAAAAGGCTGTTGATGATTCAGTTAAGTTCATGACCTGCGCCAACGTCAAATAAACATCTTGTTGATTCGCAGAAGCTCTGTATATTTTCTGGGTGAGCCACTGCATCAGTTTCACATCACGTGGTCGACGTCCGTTGATATTAGGATGTCTAAAGGATTCCGTAATGGCCATGTCCCATGGACCTTGTGTAAGCTTGACAAGTTTCTTATAAAACCGGTTGTGAAACGTATTTAGCTCTTCTCGATCTTTCATGTTCCTCAACTCAGCACCCAACAGCTCAGCTTCTAGAGCAGCCACGGACATCCCTTGACCATAGAGCGGATCGAACCTACAGTAGGCGTCACCCAGGACAACCAGATGGCTAGGCATACTCTTTGAGCGATCGAATCGGTTGCGAACCTGCAACGGTATACGGTAAGTATTCAAGTCACTAATGGGCTTGGCATTCAGAAGAAACTCATAGATATGCTGCTGGGGAAGGGCCTTAGCAATGAGTCGAAACTCTTCATCTGTCTTGGGTGGCTGCTTCAAATATCCTCCGAGTGTCACTCCGAATTTGTTATCCTCGAACGAAAGAATGACACCGGCATATGGTTGGTCCGGTAATTGGGCTGAGATCATCAAGTTTTTCCACCCCAGTTTTGAGCTATCTGTTTGATAGAATTGAGTAGCATAAAATAGGTCAATCTTCACAGCCTCCAAGGGACTTTGTGAAGCTGCGTCAGGCATCCATTTGCGGGACTGTGAACCGTACCCAGTTGCATCAACAACGAAGTCGCATTGAATGTCGCTTTCTCCCGAGCTATTTGGGGTACGGACTTTAACCCCGAGAATCGTCCTCTGGTCATCAGAAAGAAGTAACCCAATAACAAGACTGTTATTTTGAATCCTGATATTGGAGTAATCTCTCAACCGACGCTGAATATGCCATTCCAGAAATGGCCGCGTTTGCTGTACACCCATAATTCCACTCTCGAACCGTTTCTTCCACTTACCGAAATGGAACCATTCCAAATCATTGGTAAAATCAGCAACTACACTACCGTCTTCAATTAATTCATTGATAAAATTAGGGAACAGTCGGTCCAAGACCTGCTGTCCAGCTTGTAAAAGGACGTGTGAGTGCTGACCCTGGGGGATCCGCTTTCTGACACTCTTGACGTAAGAGGGATCGTCAGCCTCAATAATGATAACATCGTCAAAAAAGTCCGATAAAACTCTTGCTGATAGCATTCCTGAAATACTTCCCCCCATGACTACAGCACGTCGACCAACTAACCCTTCCACCATACCGCCCCCTTTTTCCCCAAGACCATAGCTAATATTACAGAATTTTATGTGTTTGATCCAGGGCAAGTTTCAGCATCATGATAGGGTAAATCACTGACAGTGTATGAGAATCAATTTGGTGTTGAAAGAGAATTTTGGAATGAGAAGTCGTATGAATGCCTAAAGGGCACATTGCATCACGGCGTTAACTCTCCGATTGCAAAACAATATTGGCGAGTTTCTGTCGGAGAACCTGGAATTCGTTGTCGGATTGGACTGGCTTCTTCTCAAAGACAGAAACACGTGATCTCTCGCCAATGGGCAGCGTATCCCATAGCATCTCTATCAACTTTTTTGGAAGTGCTATACGATATCATCATCTGCAAGCCAGGGTAAACGATTAGGCAGCAACCACGCAACTGACCAAAGGAGTGTTCTATCGTGATCACACTGGAACAAATCGAAGCAACAAGGTCTCGCCTACTCTCCCTGCTTACATACCTAACAGATGTCGAGCTTAACTGGAAACCAGATGCGAGCAGTTGGAGTATATCCCAAGTAGTCCAGCACATCGCTGCTGTTGAGAGTCGAACCCCCGAAATTATCCAGTTAGGACTTGCTGAAGAAGCGAACTACGTTTCGACAGAACTCAATCTAGAACAACGAGTCCCGGACCGTTCGACGAAGTTTAATGCCCCGCCGCAGTTTCATCCGACTGATAAACCAAAAACCTTAGAGGAACTGAAACATATTTTAGAACAAAGTCACGGGAAGTTCGTACAGGCTTTGAACAGTTCTCAGAGCGACAGTAAGCTCGATGTCACATCGCCTCCGATGCCCCATCCGGTGTTTGGAAGGATGAGTACCCGTCAATGGATTGAGGTTGCTCATTACCATGAGGTACGACACACTCTTCAGATTGAGGAACTCATTGAATTGCAGAGTGGACAATGAGCCGCATCGGACTGAGAAGCGTTGCAGACATTGAGCTTGCAACTAAGGTTCGTCGCCGTAGGGTCGTAGGCATTCGTTGTTAAACCCTGGCGGTGAACTGTATAAGTATGCGATATCGGTGCGGGCTGATGTGTTGCGTATCAGGGCAGAACTGTTAAATTGCATAATTGATATTTTTGGGTAAAATTGGGGGGCGTCGTTTCGTGAAACGCACCAGGTACGTGATTCGTCTCATTAGTGTATTTTGAACCATTACAAAGGTGGGAGACGAAATTCATGAAAGCTCGTAAGAACATTGCTCTGCTCGGTGTGATCGGCGTTTCTATTTTGACTTTGGTTGGATGTGGTAATGCAACTTCTGCTAATGGGTCATCACCGACTTCTGCAACGAAAAGTCATACGGGAACTAATAACAACAAAGTCCCATCACTGACCAACACTACGAAAAACGCCGCTAAACAAAGTGGGGCGAGCAACAGTACGATCACGCTTTATCAAAATCCTGATTTTATTCTACAGAGCAAAAGTAAACAATACACATCCTACTTCGACGGAATGGTTAATGTTGAAACATCAAATCAACTGTCCCAGGAGGAAACGGGTGGGCATAGTCCGTGGAAGACAAGCCCAATATATGTTGCTGTCTATGGAACTCAGAACTTTGCTCCTGATTCCGATGGAATTAAACAAATTTCTGAAACATCGAAGCTTTTTACAGGGACGTACAATGGCACCAATGTCACGTATTCGCTGGTGTCATCCACTCAAAATACAGCCAAAGTTGTCGAAGCAGGGTTGCCGTATAGCTTGATCGTTGAATTGTATAAGCCATTAGATCACCACTACTGGTTAATTGATAAGATTCAGTTGTACAGCTAATAGGAAGCTTCCTGGTATTTAATCCTTTGGGACTAACGGGAGCTGTTCCAGAGCAACGCTGCACGCCTGTTGGCGCATGAATACAGTGCCGACACATCTGTCTTATTACAGAAGCGGGCAGCATAACGCAAGATGCGTTTTGTGAGGTGAGCATCATGAGACAAGATTCGGAACGGATTTACATTCGTAGGCTGGAAATGGATGATCTTGAGGCACTGCTGGATTTACGAGTGCGAAATCGCCATTTCTTGAAGCCCTTTGAACCCATTACTTTAGACTCACATTACACGTTAGAAGGACAACAAGAAATTCTGCAGAAAGTGCAACACAATTGGGAAACTGGTTCTGGATACGGATTTGGGATTTTTCTGAATAAAGAAGACCGACTTATTGGGCGAGTCAATCTAAGCAATGTGGTCCGTGGAGCTTGGGAAAGTTGTACGATGGGGTATTTTTTAGATGAACACTACAACGGTCAAGGGTTCACCACAGAGGCTATTCGTTTAGCAATTGGTTTTGCTTTCGGAACTGCGAAATTACATAGGGTTCAAGCGGCGGTAATGCCCCGAAACGTAAGCTCAATTAGGGTTCTTGATAAAGTGGGATTTCGGTACGATGGTTTTTCGGAGTTTTATCTAAAAATTAATGACGTATGGGAAGACCATAACCTGTACAGTATTACACGAGAGCGTTGGCCTTCATAAGCTTGTGCTTATTCACTAAAGGGCTGGAGATGAAATAACGATGTGCCTGCGCCCTTCGCATGATTATACAGTTCAAGTCCGCTGATGCTTGTGTCACATAGGGGCAGGAGCGCAATATCTATCTGATAAAACGGAAGTCAGTACATATTCAGGAATTACGTGAGAGGAAAATCACGACAAAGTAATACTGTCGCTTCATCGAGATAAAATGCTGGACTTGCAACGTAGATGGGTTAACGCTCTAAAACAGTTTAATGATGATGATGTGAATTGGAGAGTCAACGATATGAGCAACAGCATTGCTAATCTTGTCGTCCATGTTGTTGGGAACCTTCATCAACGCTTTGTTGCGGCCAACGGAAGTCTATAAAATTCAGGGGCGTGACATGATTAGTCTGGATGTCATTTTCGGGGTAGCTACTCAAGTCTCCGAGCATTTGGGGCAAGTCTTATTTATCGCGAAGATGCGGTTGGGGGAAAACTATCAAGTGCAGTGGATGCCGCACAAAGGAATTTAATTTCAATTGTACTCTCTGTGGCGTTAATGGTGAATATCTGCAAAATATGACTGGTGATCACAATACGCAGCGATGTAGCCGTTTTGGTGAATCAGAGCTGTTGTTCAGCAGTAAAGTGAATAGGAGGAGAAAGAATGATGTCCTCAATACAATACCGATTGAACGCACCAGTCACAGGACAAGAGGTTGCAGCAGTATTCGTCCGCTCCGGAATCAACAGACCAACGGAGGACACGAATCGTATTCAAAAGATGCTCGATCATGCAAACCTTACGATCACTGCTTGGAATGGGGAAAAACTTGTTGGCATCGCTCGTTCATTAACTGATTTCTGTTATTGCTGTTATTTATCCGATCTGGCTGTGGATAAGGAGTACCAAGGCAGGGGTATTGGCCAGGAACTTATACAGCAAACAAGAAATCAACTGTCGGAACAGGTTACATTGATCTTGGTTTCTTCTCCTACTGCTATGTCTTACTATCCTGCGGTTGGCTTTGATAAAGCAGAAAATGCTTGGATTATTCGACGAAAACGGTAGTACTGATCTTATTCTTGGGGGTTAGCACTGAAGATGCATGGGACTGATTCTGAATGAATATTCAGCTTGTTGGTTAATACAGTAACGTCGAAAACGATAGGAATGTTCAACGCAGCGTGGAACGATACACCCGGAAGAGGTGATTCCATGACAATTTACATTGCACTGTTGCGAGGTATCAACGTAGGTGGTCACAATATGGTCAAGATGGCTGAATTAAGGAGTATGTTTCAGTCAATCGGACTTAACCGAGTGCAAACGTACATTCAAAGCGGCAATGTGCTATTTGACTCGGCGGATGATTCGAATTCCCTGCGCCAGCGGATAGAACAGGAAATAGAGAGGGTCTTCTCTCTCTCGCTTACCGTTATATTAAGGACTTCTGTAGAACTGGAACGGATTATCACAAACTGTCCATTTTCCGAGGCAGTGCGAAGAGAAGCAGAGTCTACGGAGGTAGAGACCTTTTACGTATCCTTGTTACTTGAGCCACCCGCTCTTGAATACATTGAACAATTAAGGGGCTTCGCCTCCATAGACGAGTTTAGAATTCAAGATCGGGAGGTCTATTTGCTACTTCGTGAAGGGGTTAGGAACTCTAAGCTTGCGAACAACCTTTTTAGGTTAAATGTACCTTCAACCATGCGTAATTGGAAGACCATGAACAAATTGAACACTTTGGCAAAAGCCATAGAAACTTGAGACATTGGAATCATTAGTGGCGCACTGCTCTGTCGTTAACGGAGGCTGATGTCGAAGAAGGATTTGCTCCTATGTATGCACAAATATCTAACAAGGAATTTTATGGATCATAACATGAATCAAAATGATTTTTATCCCAGCAATCAAAATACATAGGGTTTGGCTTCTGATATTTGGCTTAGAGTTTGCCAGGTTAGATTACAGATATCACTACTGTTCATATCCTGGTCGTTTCTCTCATGGGCATTCGCGTCATTATTAAAGTCGACGTAGTCATTAAACGACTGCTGCTTCCGCTTGTTGCTATTCTGGCTCGTATCATGAAATCCGGTAGGACCATGATTACTGTTTTGTTTTTCTACACGGGCATAGGTTAGATGTCCTTTATATTCTCTGGTGGCACGGTAAGTGATGGTAGGGAACCCCACACCCCCTGTTTTCTTATCATAGCCTATACTTGCAACGTAGATTCTTAGTACAATGAGCCCTTGTATATTTGGTGCACCATTTGCCAACGTTCCCGCGTAAACAATATGGTTTCCCGCTCCCGGAACAAAATGATGATCAGATCCCTTTGGAGGAGGGGTAAAGCTAATTTTCAAGGTATAGTTACGATTCTTGGCATCCCAATTAGCTCTCGGTAAAAATGGATTTGTACTACCGGGATCTGGAATTAATTCATGGTCTACTGCTGAAGCGACGGGCTGGTTGAATTGACCAATTACAGTGAGAGAGAAATATGTTGCGTATGGATATCGTCCGTTGATAACAATTTCGGTTTCGGGGTCGACTTCATATGGGAAGATATTGTAGCTGCAATTATGGTCCCCGCGGAAAAGATATGAGTCGCTAGGTTGATGAATCCAACTCTGATTCTGAGGCAGCACCTGTGTTTCTGAATAATTTGGTACATGCTTGGCAGGGTTCCGGTATTTTGGGTATATCGGGTACTTGGGCGGTCCTTTATGTCTTCGAAATTTGCGCATGTGTAGTTGGCCACGATAGAATCGGCATGGAAGGATTAACATTACGGCATTGACACGTGAATTAATTATCAGATTATTAAAACTCGTATAACAGTAAACGCATCATATTACGAAAGCCAGGAATCAGACACAGCGCAAAGTATGTTAGGCGAATTTTCCATGGGAGTTTGTGAATGTATTTTGAGCGAAAGACCGATAAGCTATCCGTTCTATATATTTTGGAGTCTAATCTATCTACATCACGGACATCGTCAACGGACAATTTGTGCACGGCTCCTGTAGTTTCCTTAAGCTGATCTTGTCCTGCCTTTACGGCAAATGAATTCATAACATCAAAAGCTATTCGTCCATGAGGAAAGTAACTGGTAAGCCGATTTAGCAACATTTTGACTTCGTCTTCTGCCAGGTACTCCAGTAGACCTTCAGCAATAATCATAACTGGCCTGTCTCTCGGGATGTTTTCCAACCACTGAAACTCAGTCACAGCGGAGGATAGCATTTTGTATCCGACTTTCGGTGCAAAAAAGAGCTTTCGTAACTCGATAACATCTGGATAATCGACATCAAACCAGATGACGTCTGATTGTATATTTAATCTGGACACCCTTGTGTCTAGGCCGCACCCTAAATTGAGTACGGTGGCTTTCTCATTCACTGCAAGAAATTCTTCCAACCAATCATCTAATTGCTTGGCTCTTACGACCATTATTTCGTTACCAAAACTGTTGAGTTTTTCAAAATCGTAATCAATCATTTTAATGATTTTGTCTGCTTTTTTATCATTAAGAATAGTTTTTCTCGAACGGCTGTCTAGTGCCTTTGCTTGCAGAGTAATCAGAAGCGTTTCTTTTTCGTTTTCCAAATTGATCTTATGGGTCTTGTTCATAACCACGATTTCTCCTTTACTCCATAGAGCGTTCGAGTATTAAACATTGTAGCTCAACAGCGTGGACAACTGTAAAACAACTGTTTGGAGTAACGGGTTCATTCAGACTTCTTCAGCGTCAAGGCAGCATCGCCGAATAAGCCGCTTTTCACTAAAGGCAGGAAAGAGGGGTTACTTTGACTACGAATAAAACAATAAATCCCAAGGTTGATAAGTATCTTACCCGATAATCATCAATAGCGCGTTTAGACTTTGCCGCAGGATCCACCAAAAGTGACGAAACGCGCCCTTCAAAGCATGGTCACCATTGGAACATCGCAAATTGAAACGCCAAATCGTGTTGCTTCGTCTACCTAAATGCAAGCAACACGAGGAGGGAACTTTACAAATGATTCGACATAAGGAGTGGCCAACAGTAGGACTGGCATTGAGCATTGTTGGAATTCTTGCTGGATGCGCAACTGCAGGCAATACAACCAGTTCAAAGGTAACCAATTCGGGGGCGACAAGTACATCGCAGTCCAATCCGAACTTGACGAATAATAGTGCACCACAACAAACGAACGGCAGCACATACACTACTGAAAACCAATCTTCAGGACAACAAAGTGGGACAAAATCAGCTACAGCAGGGTACTACAAGGGCTTGAAGACAGTAACGTACTCAAGCGCCGAGACGCAGAAAATCAAGCAAATATCTCAACAGCAAGGAATTAGGGCGTATGTCCCAGATCAAATGGGGGGACCCAGCGGCTACTATGTTCCTGGTCGTGTAACCAAGGGGTCGAGTCACAGTATGAGGTTACAATTTGAAGACATGACGTTCTACGAAGCCCCGTCATGGAAAGACATCAAGCAAGCTCTTTCACCACAAAGCGGATCAGTGTCCATCTTGAACGGGGGAAGTTACACGCTAAGTGGAAAAGAAGAAGGGCAATGGTCTACGTTGAAATACAGTGACGGTGCCAGAAGTGACATTTTTGTTCTTCATAAAGGAAGCACATGGGTTGGAATCGTGCCAAATCCAGCGAAGTCCACCATCCCATCACTGGTTCAGGCAGTAGCGGAGACCTTGCAATCAATTTCTTAAACTTCATCAGATTAAGAAATCCAATTACGGGTTACTTCTTGGCACCAGATACCGAGCGATGGGAAAGGCGTCAGTTCTCCCTAAGAGTCAGTCAGCTGCTCAATAAAAAAAACAGTAGGTCCTATCGTCCTTGATCATAGGACCATTTTCCCTCACGAGTATCCATTCATTGGCCCAAGCCCGTCTGTCATCATGTTGTTTTCTCATGGGTTATTCAGTTTTGGAGTACAACAGGGATTGTTTTTATTTGTTGAGTTCACCGTTTGCCAGTGGATGCTTGGTATACTCGGGGCGAGATTCCTAAAATTAGGCTTCGAACAGGACACTAGGGGCCAGTTGTGTAAATGGTTCACAGAAGGTTAGAATTGATGAACGAGTGAGTGGGGGACGCTGAATCCGTTGAACACTCGTATCGATAGGAGACGATTTGGTGAACTTTAACATCAGTCAAAGCGCGGAGAACAAGCTTCGGGAGATTTTAGCACAAGAGGATGACAAGGCCCTAAAATTCCGTGTGTTTGTGGCTCATGCCCACGGGGACCATGCTCATTATGGCCTTGGCCTGGACTATCAAAAAGACTCGGACGAGTTGATCTTTACAATGGCGGGAATTCCCGTTCTTTTGGAAAAAGAACAGGACTTTCTGGATGGCATCGTTGTCGATTATGATGCTGCTACAGATGAGTGGACGGTCATGAACCCATCTAAAGGAAGTCACCCTTCTGATTCCTAAATCGGACGGGTGAGCCGTGGTCATGCGACAATGCGTGACCCCCTTTCCCAACCCAAGTGTCAGTTTTACTCGTATGGTACGAGCTAAATGTGTTTTGGTGCTGGCTGCTCCTCGTAGGATAGGGGCAGTCTCAGCTTGCCCAGATGTTTGACGTATTGGTTGAATTGGTGTATAGTGAAGTTGTTCAAACGTGATCGTTCAAATATGTAAACATTTTGAGCCGTTCTTTTTGCGCCTCATGTGGGTGCAGAGTAGAACGGTTTTATGGTTAAGCGAATTGAACAAATATTGTGCTCATGAGCACTGCAGGAGGAATTTACTTTGAATCAAGGTACAGTGAAGTGGTTTAACTCAGAAAAAGGTTTCGGTTTCATTGAAGTTGAAGGTGGAGAAGACGTTTTTGTACATTTCAGTGCAATTCAAGGGGATGGATATAAGAGCCTTGAAGAAGGACAGCGTGTTACGTTTGACATCGTTCAGGGCCCGAAAGGTCCTCAAGCAGCTAACGTAGCATAATCTATCTTGACGAACTGGACTGTTCTTCTAGGCATCAATTTGATTCCTGAAGGGCAGTCCTTTTTATCGTTCACGTGGCGCCCACAGTCCATCGCACCATCAAACGAGAAGGGGTGATCCGGATGGGTAACTTTGGAAGCCGAAGAAAACCGATTTCCGAACATGTATATGCTGACTCCGTTGTATGGAAATGTTCAAATTGCGATTGCTGGTCAAGAGACGAGTTTGTTTACGTTGCACAACCTGTTTGTCCCTTGTGTGAGGGCAAAATGAATCGAGTAACGAAAAATATCCGAATCGAATAAACTTGTGCGGCGACATTCTGCGCTGGCTGAATGAACGTTTGTCAGTCGTCTTTATGTGCGTTTCCCGTGTTTCTTGCGTTAATAACTCAGAATTCAACTCATGTTCTTGCTAAAATGGGAAAGGGAGCTGACGGCAATTAACCTAAACGAGGATCCGCAGTACTGGAAAACAGCTCTTGAGGCCTATCAAAATCCGAGTATTAGGAAAAGTTGGTGGCAACTCATCAATACGATAGTGCCATTGGCGATATTGTGGTCCAGTGCTTATTTCTGCTTTTCCATATCGGTCTGGTTGACACTTCTTCTGACCATTCCGGCAGCGGGCTTCCTGGTCCGCACCTTTATTATTTTTCACGATTGTAGCCACCATTCTTTCTTCAAAAGCCGCAGGGCCAATGATCTCGTTGGAATATTCACGGGATTACTCGCCTTTTTTCCCTATCATCAATGGAAGTACGAACATAACGTTCATCATGCAGGAAATGGGAACTTGAGCCGCCGGGGCATGGGAGACATCACAACTCTGACTGTGGATGAGTACTTCAAGTTGTCTCTCGGTAAACGACTGCTTTACCGAATGTATCGACATCCGATTGTAATGTTCGGCCTTGGCCCTATCTACGTTGTCTTCATTAAATACCGGTTTAACCGGAAAGGAGCCGGTCCGCGAGAACGCTTCAATACCTATTTTACGAATGGGGTTCTTGTCGGAATCACAGCGTTGGGTTGTTGGGGATTGGGCTGGGAACAATTTCTGCTTGTTGAAGGCCCAATTCTTTACTTGGCCGGCATGGCTGGTATTTGGCTGTTTTACGTACAGCACCAATTTGAAGACAGCTACTATGAGCAGGCAGAGAACTGGGACTATGTTACGGCTGCGCTGCGGGGGAGTTCTTTCTATAAGTTACCCAAGGTGTTGCAATGGATGACTGGAAATATCGGTTTTCACCACATTCACCATCTTGGTCCTAGAGTACCGAATTACAACCTTCAACGTATTTATGACCAAATCTCGTATCTGCGAGACGTTTCTACAGTGAGCCTGCTTTCCAGTTTGCGCTCCCTGCGCTTCAGACTGTGGGATGAGGACAGGAAAAAATTCATTGGGTTCAGGAGTGTGGTGCGGCTACGGTCGAACATAACTTCTGAGATAAACCAAGGTTGAGGTAGGTCGCATACTACAGTACGTACTGGAACGGGAGGGATCACATGAGTCCAAAAACGGCTTATGAATCTGAGCCCTTAGAAAAACTTCCGAGCGACGAAAGAGTGTTTCCAATCGCTTGGTACCCGGTTGCATGGTCTAAAGAACTTAGAAATAAGCCCATCAAGCGGCGTTTGGCCGGTCGGGATATAGTGCTATATAGGAATGGACGCGGCCAAGTTCGCTGTTTAGAGGCGTATTGTGCGCATCGTGGGGCGGATTTGTCGCTGGGAAAATGTATAAATGGGCGTTTGCAGTGCGCTTACCACGGTTGGGAATTTTCCGACAGTGGACGTTGCGAACGAATCCCGGCACATCCGGGCAGGCCTATTCCCGATTTTGCAAAAGTCAAATCGTATCCTGTAGAGGAAAAGGTTCAACTGATTTGGGTTTATCCTCGTGAAATCCCCGCTCAAGAACTCCCTGATTTACAAGTGTTTCCAGAACTGGATGATCCACGCTTTGTGTTAGCTGCTTATGATGAGGAGTGGCAAGCTCACTTAACGCGGGTCGTAGAGAGTGTGCTTGATGTTGCACACTTGGCTTTTGTTCATAGGAAGACCATTGGGCGTAAGGTGTCTCCAGAAATTAAGGAGATGGACTTTGATGTAAAGAGCCCAGATGTGATTTCCATCCGAAACGGCAGTGGCTACCTGGAGTATTGGTTTCCACAACAATGGATATTGCGCACATCCAAGACGACCGGACCACAGTTTGTCAACTACGTGGTTTTTTCACCGATCGACTTTAGTCATACTAAAATCTTTGGATTTGCCGGCCGCACTTTTGCCCGACGTATACCAGGAATCAGCCGCATTTTTTCTTATTACAGCCGGCGTATTTTGAGGGAAGACCAGGGTATCGTGGAAAGCCAGCATCCCCGTCCAATCCCAGAGGCCTTAAGAATGGAAGCACACGTTCCGGCGGACGGTCCACAAATCCGGTTCCGGCAGCGCTGGTTTGACTTCCTTACGGGTGACGAACCTCGTCTCATCCTGTAGAAAGACCGCCCTTGGCCATACAGTATTGGGGGTTGTATCGCAATACACCATTCTTGGAGGTGAACGCATGTACTGCTCACCACTTTTCGAAAATGACGTTCCAACATCCCTTCGCTTCTGAGCGAACGGGATCGAATCACAATCTCTTCGCCAGGAAGCACCTCAAAATCTTAGACATGGCGGAGGGAATTGAATGAGCCCGAAGTATTTGGGGGCCGTCCTCATGGCGCTCGCTGCGAGCATTTGGGGCGGTATGTACGTGGTGAGTAAGATCGTGTTGGCTGCCGTCGATCCGCTCGCCCTCGTATGGCTGAGGTATGTTGTCGCCTTGGCGGCGCTGGTGTTTGTCGTACTCATCACACGGCAATCTTGGAGAATCCGCTTCAGAGACGTGCCGCTGGTTGTTGCCATCGGAGTCATCGGATACGCAATCTCCATTTGGACTCAGTTCGTTGGAACAAAGCTTTCCACAGCACAGATGGGGGCTATGATCACATCGGCCACCCCGGCATTCATGGTCATTTTCGGACGGATCATACTTGGAGAAAGAATCACGCTTCGAAGAGCCTTGTCGGTCGGTTTGGCGACGATTGGTGTTTTGATGATTGTGGGCATCGGCGGATTCGGTCCGAAGTATGAAATCGGCGGGGTAATTTTATTTATCGCTGCGCTCACATGGGCACTCATGTCCGTCTTGGTCAAACGAGTGTCCGCGGAGTATTCGCAGCTTGTCGTTACGACCTACGCCATCACGGTTGCAACGATTGTCATCACGCCTGTTGGCCTTCGGCAAATGCACGGAATGGGTAACCTATTGTCTCACCCAGTTCTTTGGGGTGGTGTACTTTACCTCGGGATTATCTCGACTGCAGGTGCTTTCTTTTTATGGAACAAGGGGTTGCAAATGGTCGATGCCGCGAGTGGAGGTTTGTATTTCTTTTTTCAGCCGCTCGTGGGGACATTTCTCGGTTGGGTCATTCTGGACGAGCAGGTTACGATCGCATTTTGGATGGGTGCTCTATTGATACTGGCGGGTGTGCTGCTGGTCGTTAGGGAATGAGATTCGGTGAGTGGGGAGCGGTTGAATTTTGACCGCTCCCTTTGTCGTGCCTGGCGCGGGCGTTGCCGACGTATGCCACAGATCAAAAATGTAGAGAAAGAACGAGCTGTACGCCATACATATTAAGGGGGCCCAATTTAAATAGTTTTTTACGATTTTTTATGAAGGAGATGTTTGAATGAGACAAATAACGGAACAAATATCCAGTGAAAGTGAAAGTGCGCTGGTCTCCCGTTTTCTCAGAGTCAGAGAGTTCACCGAACATCTCGTGGAGCCGCTTGAAGTCGAAGACTGGGTCATTCAGACGACTGCGGATGTAAGTCCAGCAAAGTGGCATTTGGCACACACCACATGGTTTTTCGAACGGTTTATCTTGCTCCGGAACGCCACGGATTACAGAGAATTCCATCCTGCATTTGACCACCTGTTCAATTCCTACTACGAAACCATTGGCAATCCGTTTCCTCGTCCGTTTCGGGGATTCCTCTCTCGTCCGACCGTAAAGGAAATTATCGACTATCGCCACTACGTTGAAGAACATTTGGTGAAGTTGCTGACGCAGGGAGGCAAGGACCTTTTAGCGGAAATATCTCCGATTGTTGAAATCGGAATCAACCACGAACAACAACATCAGGAATTGCTATTGACAGACATCAAGTACAACTTTTTCATCAATCCTTTGAAACCTGTCTATCGGGAATCGAAGGCATCCGCGGGGGTTCCGACTGGAACTGTGAACTGGGTGGACTTTGAAGGCGGGCTCATCGAAATCGGTCACAACGGAGACGGGTTCGCTTTTGACAACGAAGGACCACGACATAAAGTGTGGATGAACCCTTACCGGCTCTCCTCACGTCCTGTGACCAATGGGGAGTTTATTGAATTTATCGAAGACGGCGGATATGAGAAAGTGCAGTATTGGTTGTCTGACGGCTGGGCCGTTGTCAACAAAAGTGGATGGAAGGCGCCTTTGTATTGGGAAAAGGTCGACGGCGACTGGGTTACCTTCACACTTGCCGGCATGCGTAAGCTCGATCCCCAGGAACCGCTCGCACATGTCAGTTACTATGAGGCGGATGCGTATGCCAGATGGGCCCATAAACGGCTGCCTACTGAGGCCGAATGGGAGTACGCGTTTTCGAAGCAATCCATCGCAGGTAATTTTGTCGAGTCAGGATACTACCATCCGTGTGCGGCGTCGTTATTCACTAATCACAGTCTGCAGCAAGGATATGGAGACGTCTGGGAATGGACCATGAGCCCTTATGTCCCCTACCCAGGGAATAAACCACTTGAAGGAGCCCTGGGTGAATACAATGCGAAATTTATGGCGAACCAGCTGGTGTTGCGTGGAGGCTCATGTGCGACGCCTGCTTCACATGTACGAGCCACGTACCGAAACTTTTTTCAGCCAGATAAGCGCTGGCAGTTTAGTGGCTTCCGATTAGCGGAGGGTTGCTGATGGGGACGGGTGAGCGCATGTACGAACTTTTGGATTTTCAACCGACCTTGAGCGACCTTCGGATGGAAGTGCTCGACGGTTTGAGGCGTCGCCAAAAACAACTTGACTGCAAACTCCTGTATGACGAAAGAGGTTCAGCCCTATTCGAAGAAA
This sequence comes from Alicyclobacillus tolerans, assembly GCF_021739485.1. Lineage (GTDB taxonomy): Bacteria > Bacillota > Bacilli > Alicyclobacillales > Alicyclobacillaceae > Alicyclobacillus_K > Alicyclobacillus_K tolerans_A. Next base: position 189,179 of record NZ_JAJFNK010000004.1, on the reverse strand, counting down.
TTACAACGTTACCTGAATACTACCCCACGCGAGCAGAAATGGAGATACTTCGGAAACATTCACGGGAAATGGCTACATACATCGGAGAAAAATCCGCTCTGATTGAGCTTGGCAGCGGCAGTGGCAAAAAGGTCAGGCTGCTATTGAACGAGTTACTGGATCCCGTTGCGTACATGGCAATCGATATATCGAAAGAATTTCTGCAAATGTCGGCCGAGTCCCTCGCTAGTGAGTACCCGAATTTAAAAATTGTGGCGATTTGTACCGACTATACGCAACCCTTTCAACTGCCCAATCACCCGGCAAAGAAGGTGGTATTCTTTCCCGGTTCCACCTTCGGAAACTTTGATCCTCCGGAAGCAGAACGGTTTTTAAGACGATGGTCACGGATGCTCTCAAAGGGCGATGGATTACTCATCGGGATCGACCTCAAGAAGTCGATTGATGGGTTGCATTGGGCGTACAACGATTCAGCGGGTGTCACGGCAGCCTTCAATTTGAATTTGTTAACCCGATTGAACCGTGAACTCGATGCCGATTTTCAACTCGAGAGGTTCGATCACTATGCCTTTTACAATGAGGTAGAGGATCGCATTGAAATGCACATTAGAAGTCGTTTGGCTCAGGTGGTGACCGTCGGGAATGTACCCGTTCACTTTGGCCTCGGCGAAACGATTCACACCGAAAACTCGTACAAATTCTCGGTGCACTCGTTTAACGAACTTGCACAGAAAAGCGGGTTCACCCCGGTTAAGGTGTGGACGGACTCAACGGGACTGTTCAGTGTTCACTATCTAGAGATTGGCTAGGCGAAACACAATACCCAAATTTCCTGTGAATCTACAGATTTTTTCATAAATTTCCTATACACTGGAGTCGAGAATGATGGAAGGAGGCAAAGATATGCCTATTACACCAAGGGACCCTTATGATAGAAAGCGCATTCCCATTCTTGACAGCGAAATGGCGTATGTCGATGTCGGGGAAGGTCAACCCATCGTATTTCTGCACGGGAACCCAACCTCATCCTATTTGTGGAGAAACATCATTCCGCACGTTGAGAGTCAAGGGCGTTGCTTGGCCCCCGACCTCATTGGAATGGGGAACTCCGGAAAAGCTCCCAATGGTTCCTACCGATTTGTCGATCACGCACGATACCTGGATGCGTGGTTCGATGCCCTGGACCTGGATAACGTGATTCTTGTCGTACATGACTGGGGATCGGGACTAGGATTTGACTGGGCACATCGTCATCCTGAACGGATTCAAGGCATTGCCTATATGGAGGCGATTGTGCAGCCAGTGACATGGGAGGACTGGCCAGACAACGCTCGAGCCATTTTCCAAGCCATGAGGTCGCCTGCCGGCGAAGATATTATCTTGAACAAGAACATTTTTGTCGAGAGAATTTTGCCAGCCTCCATCCTTCGTAAGTTGACAGACGACGAGATGGAAGTCTACCGCTGTCCCTTTAAAGAAGCGGGAGAATCTCGCCGTCCAACACTCACGTGGCCGAGGCAGATTCCTGTGGATGGCGATCCCGCAGATGTCGTGGCGATTGTCGAAAGTTATTCCAAGTGGCTAGCCAATGCATCGCTTCCAAAGCTGTTTATCAATGCACAACCGGGTTCTATTTTGATTGGACGGCAACGGGAATTCTGCCGTAGTTGGCCGAACCAAGAGGAGATCACGGTAAAAGGACTTCATTTCATTCAAGAAGATTCACCGGACGAAATCGGTGCAGCGATTGCTCGGTTTGTGGAACGAATCCGGATGTGATGGGATGCAACGGAAGGCTCGGAATCGGAACCGGGCCTTCGGTGCGATGCTGCTATTGAGATTTTTTGCGGATATTCTCTTTCATGAGCGACGCAACTTCCCGATTATCGTCGTGTGCCGACTGTTCTAACCTTCGAATGATCCGTTCTTGTCGTTCAATGGGGTGGTTTTGACTTAACTTTGCCTTTCCTTCAACTTTATCAATCGCGATTTTGAATCCGACAATCCCTTTCGTCATGCCCTCAATAAAACCAGGGTCTACTTCGTCAAATTTGTATGAGCTGTTTGGTTCTTCGTATTTCAGAACCAACTCGCGTAAGGAATTCTTTAATTCTTCACCGGCAATGATTTCAACCGGCCCATATACGTGAATCGACACATAATTCCACGTGGGCACCGCTTTATCGGTCTCGTACCAAGAGGGCGAGATGTAGCAGTGAGGACCCTGAAAGACCGCTAGTACACTTTGGCCGGTGATATCCTCCCACTGAGGATTCGGACGTGCGAAATGTCCGTATAAGCATTTTTTGTCGCTGCTCAAGATCAAGGGTAAGTGAGTTGCGCAGGGTATGCCTTTGTGTTGGGAAAACAGTGTTGCAAAGCCGTATTTTGAAATCATGTCGTAGGCAGTGCCTTCATCTTGGATTTGAAAATGCGATGGAATGAACATGTCTTTCCCTCCCCCGAAAACTTCGTTGAACAACTGCCATTTGACTTCAAAAAAACAGTGGGTTAAGACCTGCGTAAAAAACGCGACTGTTCTATTGACAACAATACACGAATATTTTGACTCGTGATACAGTGCGCGAAAGCTGCGCAATTGCGGGGGATCCAATGAATATTATTGTATTTCACAACGGTTCCAGTTTGGGTAAACAAATCATTGACTCCTGGCACAAAAAGTACAGTCCAACGAGTGAAATTCAACTGATACACAACGGTTCACTGGATGATCTGGAAAAATACAAGCCAACACTGGTTGTTTTGGCATCCGATGCATCGTCTGAATTTGAGCAATCGGTTTTGGAAAAGTGCAGGAGTTTAAAAGTTGGTGTCCTTGCTGTGCTGGGCAGGGGAACGACGGTCCTGCTCGGTCCTTTGGAGACTCCGGAAGTACCTGGCTGCGTGACTTGTTTACAACTACGCTGGGAAAATACGTTCGACCGAAGTTTCTTGAATGCGATTTTTGACCCACAAGACAGCAGTGTCGTGGAACCCCTGGAGATGTCGCAATCTGACCTTTTCACACTGGGGAACATTGTAACCGATGAGATACAATCCATTATTCTCAAATCGTCGAATCCTCCAAATTGCAAAGGCAAGATCGGTGTCTACGAGCAAGCGGAAGACATTCAGTGGGTGCCGCTTGTCCCAAGTCACGATTGTCCTCGATGCAACCTTATGCCAGATGACGATGCGGCTCTTGCCACAGTGCAATTGGCTTCTCACATTTTGAACGATGTGGAGGCGTTGCGGGTTCGGACTGTGGACTTCAAGCGTTTAGAAGGGTTATATGTGCATGCGAAGGTAGGTTATATTTCTTCCACCAATCAGTTCTGGAATGACGACGGTTACGTTCAGGCAGATGCCTATATTTATACACCTGCTGGCGCCGATATTGCCGGGTATGGCTCGGGTTTTTCCGTCGTCGAGGCCAAGCAGTCCGCCATGCTTGAAGTGCTGGAGCGCAGTTGTGGATTTCAGGCTGTAAATCGACGACCTGTCGTCCGTGGCAGCTATGCGGAACTGGGCGACGTCGCCGTACATCCGTCACAGTTCGGTTTACAGAGTGAAGAGTTGATTCCATCGTCCTATCCTCACTTTGAACCTTTTGATGAAGACAAGAGGTACTCGTGGGTTTGGGCATATTCGACGAAGAATCGTAAGCCGGTTCTCATTCCGGAGCAGATTGCGTATTACGGACCCACGGCTGATGCGAAGAGGTTCATTGCGGAAACCTCCAATGGATGCGCAATTGGCGGGACGATAGAAGAAGCTGTCCTTTTCGGGATTTTCGAAGTTTTGGAGCGGGATGGATTTCTCAACATGTGGTACGGCAAGATGGCGGTGCCAGAGCTTACGGTGGGGAGCCATTGTCCAACCAAAACATCAGATGCTTTACGATACTTGCGGGACAATGGTTATAAAGTTCGTCTCTTTAATATATCCCACGATCTCCGCATACCGGCTGTATGCGCGGTAGCCATCAACCGAGACCATGAGTATCCGAAAGTGGTCAGCGGCTCGGCTTGCCATTTAAATCCCTACCAGGCGGTCCATGGTGCGCTTCGCGAATTAACGGTTCAAGTGGCAAACCTTCAGCGAGCACCGGAAGAGAGGCGCACAGAGGCGGTTTCCATGTTCTTGGATGCAAAAAAAATCAAGGCTATTCTCGATCACGTTGCAGTCGCTGCCTTGCCCGAAGCCTACCCGCGATGGAAGTTTCTTTTGAGGCCAAGAAATCGAAAGCAGATTCAGCCCGTCGAACAAGTTCACAGGGGGGTAGCCAGGCGGTACCAAATCGGTTCACGAGACATTGGATTGATTTTAGCTTCCGTACTTGAAGATCTGCACGAGCGGGGATTTGACGTGATCGTGGTGAACCAAACCAGTGTTGAGTTGTCTTATGGTGAACTGTATGCTGTGAAGGTTTTAATCCCTGGAATGACTCCGATGACGTTTGGCTATGGCTTTCAAAGAGTTCGAGGACTTTCAAGATTGTTCGAATTGCCGGTTCGTATGGGATATTCCTCACGGGTGCTGACGGAACAAGACATCAATCAAGACTGCCATCCGTTTTCGTAATGATACATTTTAAAAAGGCGGTAGGGAGACTCCCACCGCCTTCATAGTACTAAACTTCTGAAAATTAGTAGCCGCCGCCGCCAGCGCAGCTACCGCCTCCGCCCCAATAGGGAACGAGCAGAATGAACAGGACGAAGATGATCAGGAACACGACAGCCCACTGTGTGTACCCTCCGAACACTCCACCACCGTACATTTAGGTTTCCTCCTTTCATCAATAACCGTAACCGCCACCAGCGCAGCTACCGCCGCCGTACCCCGGTACGAGCAGGAAGAACAACACGAAGATAATCAGAAACACAACTGCCCACCGTGTGTATCCGCCAAAGGTTCCGCCGTACATCGAAATCCCCCCTCTGAATTTGACGTGCTATAAGGTATGCCTGTGGACAAACATCAGGGAAAGGCGAATGGAAGTGGTGAGGAGCACAAATCTTTGTTGCCTTAACCATTTTGGGGGACGATGAGGGGCAGTTGTGCACGTTTTGTTCCGCTGCCCCGATTTTCAGAGGTGGTGAAAGTGGATTAAAATTCGGCCATGTCAAGCACAACCGGACAGTGATCGCTCCCGAACACGTCGGAATCTATGCAGGCATCAGAGATGAAGGGGCGCAATCGAGTTGAAACGAGAAAATAATCAATTCGCCACCCAACGTTCCTTTCACGCACCTTCGGCATATTCGACCACCAAGAGAAGGCATCCCTGCGTTCAGGGTAAAGATATCGAAAGGAGTCCGTGAAACCTGAGTCGAGCAGCCGCGTCATCTTTTCTCTCTCTTCCTCTGTAAAGCCCGAATTTCCGCGATTTCCTTTGGCATTCTTCAGGTCGATCTCTTGATGGGCAACATTTAAATCGCCGCAAATGATCACGGGCTTGCGTGCATCAAGTTGCAGGACATACCTCCGAAATCTATCTTCCCATTCCACTCGATATGCAAGTCTTGAGAGATCGCGTTTGGCGTTGGGCGTGTACACAGTGACGAGGTAGAAGGTTTCAAACTCCAGAGTGATAATGCGTCCTTCCGGTTCAGTCTCGTCCTCGAGACCGTAGCGCACGGAGAGGGGGGGAAGCCTCGAAAAAACAGCTGTCCCGGAGTAGCCCTTTTTGAGGGCGTAATTCCAGTATTGCTGATAACCCTCCCCAAGTTCTAAATGAATTTGCCCTTCCTGGAGTTTTGTTTCCTGGAGGCAGAATATATCCGCTTGGATGTGATTGAAGTAATCGTGAAAACCTTTATTGACGCACGATCTCAAGCCGTTGACATTCCAAGATACCAGTTTCAGTTTCAAAATCCCCTTACAGTTTTCTTTTGCCCTAGTGTAGCATACATTGTTTAGATTTTAGACTAAGATGGGATACAGGGTACAATGAGTGGGGGAAGGGGATGAACTCTGTGAATCGATGGTTGTTTGCAACGCTTGTGCTCATTACGACAAGCCTGATGGGTTCGGCGTTCGCCATAGGAAAAGTAGGATTGCAGTATATCTCTCCTCTTCTGCTTGTCGGGATCCGCTTTACACTGGCAGGAATTCTGATGGCTGCGTTTGTTATTAAGCGGCGTCATCCGAGAAATGTCGCAGCTTGGTTTCAAATTGCGCTAATTGGGTTGTTTCAGACAGCTGGCGTTATGGGATGTATCTTTATGAGTCTCAGAACCATCCCCGCCAGTGAGTCGTCGATTTTGACATTCATGAATCCCTTGCTCGTGATCATTCTTGGGACGGTGTTTATGGGAGCAAGATATCGACTCTTGCAATGGAGCGGGGTCATTCTAGGGTTTTTCGGTGTTTTTATCACCTTAGGGTTTCACCTGCATTTGCGGCTTGGAACATGGCTGGCATTTCTCAGTGCAGTGTCTTGGGCGATTGCAACGTTGTTCATCAAGCGTTGGGGAACGCAAATTGACACTTGGGTATTGACGGCATATCAGATGTTAATTGGCGGGCTGCTTTTGCTCGCGTTAGGTGTGACGATGGAACACCCGGTTTTCGTGGTAAACGGCATGTCGATTACAATTGAACTGTGGCTTGCCATTATGGCTTCAGTGGTCCAATTTGCAGTTTGGTTTTACCTGCTTCAGCAAGGGGATGCGGGAAAAACCAGTGCTTTTCTGTTTCTTGCCCCATTTTTTGGAGTGATTTCAGGTTGGCTATTGCTCGGCGAGGCAATTACCTGGGAAGTATTTATTGGAGGAATGCTCATTTTCCTAGGGATATTTCTGGTGAACTGGCCGGAACCCAAGCTGGTTTCGGACGCAGGTGAGGCATCCCTGGATTAGTTGGGAACAGGGCTGCACGTTGGCGTGCAGCCCTGTCTTTAAATCAAGCGACAAAAGTCGACAAGCGTGAGAACAAAACACGAGAGAACATAGACCTGAGAACGAAGATAGCGTTTTGCCTCTTGCGCTTATGCGCTCTCCTCCGTAGGGTCTTCATCTAGAATGGCTTCCGGCAAGCCAGTGTAGCCTCCCCAATAGTAGGTGATGACTGCGATGACGGCGATGAAAATTTGATCCCAAACTCCTGGGATGGCGCCGATACCGCCGAAGTTTCCGAAATACGACACGATGATGATGGCGATGTAGTAAAAGACGAGCCACCAGGAGGATTTGATTTGTTGTCGAAATGCCACTTGGGCTGTGGGTACCCACTTTTTAGCCAACAGGTAGATGACGAACATGACTAACTGCGACCCTAACAGCCAGGAGTCAACGCCCCATCCAGTCCAGTAGACAATTAGGCTGGCAATGATAAAAGCGATGGGGCCGATAACATTGAGTCCTCGAAGATGAAAAGGGCGCGGTACATGGGGTGCGTTCTTGCGAAATGCGTAGGCCGAGATGGGGGCCAGTGCATAAGTAAGAACGAGTGCGTCCGACACCACACCAATCAGCGTGCCCCAGGACGGAAATGGCAGAGTCCAGAAAATCGAGAGGATGAATGCCAACCAAAGAGCGGGTCGCGGAATTCCAGTTTTTTCATCCACCTTCGCAAAAATTTTGAATAGCGTTCCATTTTTCGCCCAGCCATACACAATACGAGAAGACGAGTTCATAAAAATATTGGCAGTTCCACTCGGCGAGACGATGGCATCGAACACAATTAGGACAGCTAGCCAGACGATACCCAAGGCCATCGCAACATCTCGAAACGGCAGGCTGAAGGCCTTTAGGATTGGAGCCCAACCTCCGGTCAATTGACTGGGAGGAATGGCGCCGATGAAGGCAACTTGCAGGAGAACGTATACGACGGTGGAGAGAACGACGGATACAATCAGTGCAATGGGGACACTGGTCTGTGGGCGTTTTGCTTCACTGGCCACAGCAACGATGGGCTGCAGACCCAGGTAGGCGAAGATGACACCCCCAGAAGAGATGGCCGTTTCTACACCTGACGCACCAAAGGGAGCGAATCCGTGCGAGGTAAAGTTTGACCTATGCATGGACACAAACAAAACGATGACGGTTAAGGTCGGGACGACGAACTTGAGCACGGTCATCACGGTGTTGGTCTTTGCAAACGTTCCCACACTCCAGAAGTTCAGCAAAAAAAAGATGAAGAGCAAAATCACTTGAACAATCCATCCGAGCATTGTCGGGGATTGTGTACTGCCGGCAGAAAGTGCCGGCCACCACGAAGAAGCGTATTGGCGAGCAGCTTCTACTTCAATGCTGCATAGGCTAGAGTAGGCAACTAAAGTCGCGAAACCCATTAAGTATCCCATCAGCGGACCGTGAGAGTACACCGGGTAGCGTACAATTCCACCGGCTCGGGGGATGGCGCCGCCAAGTTCCGCATAGACGAGACCAAGAAGAATTACGGCAATACCGGCAATGACCCAGGACATCCATCCAGCAGGTCCCGCCATGGATACCACTTTGCTGGACGCGAAGAGCCAGCCGGATCCAAAAATGGCCCCAAAGCCGATAAAAATCAAATCAGTCAGGGACAGTCGTTTCTTGAGTTTTCCGTTGTGCATGAACACGCTCCTTACAGCGAGAGTCATCAGAGTTCCTTTTTCGTCCTGGATGTCACATGGGTTGGCCTGGGTCGCATGCAGAATTTGCAGGAGCCCTGCCTAGAGGGAACATTCAGCGATGGCACGCGACGATGGAGGCAAAGGACTTGAACACCATAGGATATGGTACCGTTTTGTGAGACAGTGGACAAGCTCAACCGGAAAAGCGTCAAATTCACGACACCTTGGATTCGGCTGTTGATACTTTTCACCGAGCATGGGAAGTAAACGTTTTGAGAGGTTTTCAATCCACAGATGGTATGTCTAAGGTTGTCGAATTCAGACGAAGTCATAGGGGACATGATCATGCGTACGCTTAAAGGTTTTGACGCCTTGAATACGGCAAAACAATACGACGTTTTTGTTTACGACCTAGTTCAACAGAGAGAGCAACTTGCTGAAGAAGTTCGGAAAATGATTCAATCCGGAGAACGCAATCCAGGCGATTTCGTGCTGTATCATTGGCCAGATAATGACCAAGAAGCCGAGGACCAAGTACTCCAAGCCTTTCACAACGCTTTATTGGAGTTCCCGACTCAGTCATTCGGGGTCAACGACATCTTGACCGAAACCATGCATCCAGAGGCTGGGGAGATGGCTGCTCAACGTTTGCGCGCGCAGTCTAAATTGGTGCGCATCGGCCCTGACCCCAATCATAAAGGGTGTTCCTTGTATGAAGTTCCACGAAGCGTGTATTTAACCGAAAAATTTTTAGCAGAACTCCGGCAACACGTTTGCTTAGATTGTGGACGTCTGGATACCGCTCAAGCGTTCCATCAAGAATGTCTGATTAACATCGTCAAATTCATTCAAAGTCAACCTCGACCGTTTACACTGGGAGACATCACGACCGTAGTGGAGGACTACAATCATTTCAACGGAGAAGCGCGAAACGCTCTCCCTTGGCTACAAAAAGTCTCCAATGCGATCCGACTCTTCAAAGGTGTTACGGGACTTAGACAGGTCATTCGTTCATGGGTTCACTCAGATGAAGAAGACGAAAACCCGTCCGTGCAAGAACCACTAGAACCACCGACCGTCCAACAAGAAAGCTTCACACCTCAAGGACGGTTGATTACCAAGCAAGACTTGATTCGTTATTTGGAAACCGTCGAATTCCAGACGGGGCCGAACGTTGATCAATTGGAGCAAAAGGTTCAGTACACGGAACGACAGTTAGCGGAGAAAGACCGTAATCTCAAAGAGGCAGAACGGAAAATCATGCAGTTGGAAGAACAACTCAAGAGTACACGAAAAGACCTCAAGGTGTTGTCAGAAGCCCTGTCTGTAGCCAAACGTGTCGAAATGGACCTCTAAAAACAAGAACCCAACGCTTTGTACACAGACAGATTTTTAGGACGATGTTTTTTACACTAGACGGACTAATTTTCCCATCGGAGGACAAAAAAACCGGCAGTTTCGCGACTCACCTCCACTGTGCGCAGTGTCTCTAACTCCCATGCGGACTGCTCATCGACGAATTCATCCGGCCCGACATATAGTCCAAACGAAGCCATACCCGGTGGCTTCCAGCCCAGAGATGCAGCCTCACGAACCGAGAAAAACCGGGCGTGGTGGTATACGCTTGAAGGATCCTCTTCTCCACGTCTGAGGTACTTCTGTCCCCAGAGGCTGTTTTTTCCGATGAAGCCGATAACCAGGCGCCCTCCGGGCCTGAGTATTCGGCGAGCCTCCTTGACGACGGTCTCCGGCTCGGAAACAAACTCCAGAACAACATTGGCGATGGCCAAGTCGAAGGTTTCATTCTGAAAAGGCAGTTTGCGTAAATCAGCCTGGATAAAGACGTCCGGGTTGTTGCTTTTACGGCGGGCGGTGTCCAGCATTCCTTGCGACACATCGACACCGCAGGCCTGCAACCCCAGAGTTTGGAGCCACGTTGTGTACGTTCCAGTGCCGCAACCCAAGTCGATCGCACGTTCATTGGGCTTGGGTACCGCTGAGGAAGCAATCATGTTGCGCTCGACTTCGTTCACAAAGTGACCGAGTGGAGTTTCACAAAAGTCATCGTAAGTGTCTGCCTTGGAATCAAACAACGCCATTTGCCGCACCCCGTTTCACGAGCATCTTTAATTCAAGGATACTCCACCATGTGGTTGACCGTATACGAAGCAGAGTATTTTAGTTTCTTGCGTCCCCCAGTTGTTTCCGATGAATTTCACCATGCCCTTGATTCATAATGAATGTATAAGGCACTTGCAGTTACAAACACTTGCAGTTCTGGAGGCGACTAGATGATTACGGTTCTCAACGTGGATGACCAAAGGTTAACTCCGTGTTTGCCTCATCGGGCTTGGCGGGAAGTCAATCGCGCTCGAGCGGTTTGGGTCAATCCGCAAACCATTAAATTACTGTATAACCCGTTTTTGTTTCAGGACTACCGGAAAGCGGCGTTGAAAAGGGACAGTTGCACCTGCTTGTGGTGCCATGCGATTGTTTGTTTCTGATAAAAACGGCATGACGAGTCTCAAAGTGATTGGCAAACCCCATGGCATGAACCTTGCTTTTTAGTTTGAAAACTGCAAGAATTTTCAGCAAAGGAGCGAAAAACATGAGATTTGCCATGCCCGATACTTGTCTTGCGGACTCGATATCCATTGGGAAAATCTATACTTTCAGAGGCAAGGTTGCAAATAGAAAGACAATGTCTGATTCGATTCAAGAACAGTCAGACGTGGCCATAGAGAAGCAACGTTTTGATACGGCATGCCGTCGTTGTACGGAGGATTTTAATCAAACCATCGCTGCTGGGAACACAGGCGCATTTGGAGAAGATGTTTTAAGGTTCTACATAGAACTTTTGAAGGACCCAGTCGTGGTACAGCCAATTCTGGCCTTGCTTGGTGAAGGTCATCTTGTAGAAGAAGCTGTTGAAAAAGTTTTTAACGACCTTACGAAGCAATTTCAAGAACTGGAAGACGAATATTTTCGTGGACGCGCGCAAGACATTGTTGACGTCAAGAACATGCTTCATGCCCGGCTGGGTGGGCTAACCTCCGAAAGTGCGAACTTCGATGACTCCTATCCGAAAGAAGATTTTATTCTCCTCGCACATACGTTGACCGTTCCCGAACTCCTTGCCTTGGCTCAACATCCACTACGAGGGGTTCTGTGCCAAGAAGGGAACCCCACTTCGCACGCAGCCATTGTTGCGAAGGGATTGGAAATACCCGGATGGTTCGGGTACGATTGGACTAATTTAGGCTCTGATTTAGAGAACCATATATTGATTCTAGATGGAGTACGAAATGAAATCTTCTTGGACCCGTCAGACGAGATTCTCTCCAGTTATCAAGTTGCGATTGCAAAGCAACGCGATCAAAAGCTTCGCCTCCGCAATCTTGTCCATACGAAAGGTCATACGATAGACGGAAAAACTGTAGGTTTATTGGCGAATATCAGTAATCCTGGCGAGACGAACTTGGCTGCGCAAGAGGGTGCAGACGGAGTTGGTCTCTTTCGAACGGAGTTCTTGTTTCTCGACAACAAAGGCTTATCGGAGGAAGAGCAATATGAGGTGTACTCAACGGTTTGCAGAACCTTAGAGGGTAGGTCCTTGACGATTCGGTTAGCAGATATTGGGGGAGACAAATTAGCCGGGAGTATTGATAGTGAGCCCGAACAAAATCCGTTTTTAGGAGTTCGAGGCTGGCGGCTCCTGGATGAGCAACAGGCGCTGCTGCGAACTCAGGTACGGGCCTTATTAAGGGTTTCAAAGGAATCCCCAATTGACATCATGATTCCGATGATTTCTACGGTGGAAGAAATGATCAAGGCACGGGATGTCATCCGGGATGAAGCCCATCGAATAGGAGTTTGTGTTCCAAGGATTGGCATTATGGTGGAGGTACCTAGTGTGGCAATCTGTGTTGAACAATTTACACCTTATGTCGATTTTTTTAGCATTGGCACGAATGACCTTACGCAGTACACGTTGGCTGCGGATCGCACCAATTCACAGGTGCGCCATCTGTACCAAGAGCTTCATCCAGCAATTTTAAGGTTAATTCATCGCGTTGTCAGGGTGTCTCAACAACACAATATCGACGTGAGCGTTTGTGGGGAACTGGCCGGAGACGTCCGCGGGGCATTTGTTCTCACAGGCTTGGGTATCCAAAAGCTCAGTATGAACCCGTCAAAGATTTTGAAAGTTAAAGAAAACTTAAAACGCTATTCTTTTTTTCAATTTGAAGAGCTTGCGAAATCAGCCATGAATTGTTCGACGCAGGAACAGGTCAGGGAATTACTAACTCGGTTTTGCAAGGAGTGAACGACATGTTAGAGGTTACGGTGGCTCACCCAGGAGGTCTTCACATGCGGGTAGCCGCTACGGTGGTGGACCTGCTGACGCGTTACTCGGACGAAGCAACGGCACACCGCGTGTACTTGCACGCAAAGAATCACAAGGTGCCGTTAGCCGACCTCTTAGCTGTTGTATCGCTGCAAGTGAGAGTGGGCGAACGCGTCCATCTCTCGATAGATGGGGATGAGCCGGACGACTTCCTTCAACCCATCGTACAGTACTTGAGCATCGCGCCGTCTTCCGACCCGGTTTCTGAGACGGTAGATACGCGAATTCAAGATATGATGCTGGCGAGTCAAGCGGTCTTTAACAATATGTCTCATGCATTAGTCGTCGTGAACCGCTGCAACCAAATTAGTTTCTTGAACCGGCGCGCTCAAAGTTACTTGAACATCGATGAACCAGCCACTGTCATAGGGCAGCAAAGTTCAGACGTGATTCCTGAGGTTTCGCTGGAGTCCGTGTTACGGACGTTGCAACCCAATCTTGGGTACAAGCAGCAGATTGGCGACCGAATTGTTTGGATCACCTCGACGCCCATCGTGATCGATGGGATCTTACACGGTGCTATGAGCGTTTTTCAGGATATCTCCCAGTTTGAACGGCTCATTGAGGAGTTTGGGGTCGTTCAACAGCTCAAAGAACAACTCGATCTCGTTTTAACCACGGTCCATGATGGTATTTGTGTTCTGGATGAGAACGGGATTATACGCTACGTGAATCCAGCCTACCAATTGCTGCACCGGGTTTCACCTGACACGGTTCTTGGCAAAAGCGTCATGGAGGTTTCGCCAGAAGGGCTGCGGGCTGAGGTTTTGAAGACAGGACGTCCCATTCAAGGTTCCATTCGACGCCGCTTTGGCACGGAACTCGTCGCTGACGTATATCCGATCTACGTGGAGGACGAGTTTAAAGGGGTCGTTTCCGTATCGCGCAGTTTCTCTGCCGTGGAAGAATTAATGGACCAGGTTCGCCACTTGCAGCAAGAGGCAAGGTATTTAAAAGACGAACTCAACCGCCATCAAAGATTACATACAGCTTTTGCAAACATCATTGGGAAGAGTGGCATTTTAATGGACAGCTTGTCTGCGGCCAACAAGGCGGCGCAATCGACCTCGACAGTCCTTTTGACAGGAGAAAGCGGGACTGGAAAGGAACTTGTCGCAAGAGCCATCCATAACGCAAGCCCAAGGAAGAATCAGCCTTTTATTCGAGTGAATTGTGCGGGTATTCCCCTGTCTTTGATCGAGAGTGAGCTATTTGGACACGAGCGTGGAGCGTTTACAGGTGCTATAGCGACTCGAAAGGGCAAGTTTGAGATGGCGCAAAACGGAACAATATTCTTGGATGAAATCGGTGAATTACCCCTCGAAGTACAAGCCAAGTTACTGCGCGTGATTCAGGAACGCGAGATTGAACGCATAGGGGGAGAACGCATCATTCCTTTGAACGTGCGTGTTATCGCTGCAACGAATCGCGATTTGGAAGCTGAGGTTAAGAACCATACCTTTCGCGAAGATTTATACTATCGCATCAACGTGGTTCGTGTACACCTGCCTCCGCTTCGCGAAAGAACCGGCGATATTACTATGCTTGTGGAACATTATGTGAAGATTCACTCTCAGTCCATTGAAAAAAAGGTTTTTGGTTTTACCAAGGAAGCGCTGCAGTTCCTGGAGGCATATCACTGGCCAGGAAATATACGCGAATTAAGTAACGTCGTTGAAAGCGCCATCAATCTTTGCGACTCGGAGTGGATCGATGAAACCTACCTGCCTGTCTCATTTCATTGCCCCTCCAGGATTGACTTAGTGACGAGGGAAAGTTTACCATCGGGGCCGCAGGACATCGACAGCGCTCTATCTGCGTCAACTCCTGTTTTAACCATGGACGAATACGAGAAATTAATTATTTCGAAAGCCCTTCAACGTTTTCCGAGCTTTAATGCAGCTGCAAAGGCGCTAGGAGTCACTCATAAAACAGTTGCAGCGAAAGCGAGGAAATTTGGCTTGGTAAAAAAGAACAACTAACCCTGGAAAAAAAGCGCAATTGGAACTTTTTTACCATATGATTTATTTTGGAAGATGGAGCAACAACCGACCTGAAAATTACAAATTATGAACTTGCGGTGCGAAACCCGCAGATATTTTTAATGGCATAAATATTGCTTTTTTAGTCAGATAGGAGGTGAAACCTATGAAAAAACTGATGAATGGAGTTGCCGATTACGTAGACGATATGCTCCAAGGGTTCGTGAAAGCGCATACTGAACTAGTGCGGGTTCCAGAAACGCAAGTGATTGTTCGCAAGGAACTAACAGACAAGGTCGGATTAGTAAGTGGGGGAGGAAGTGGGCACGAACCTGCTCATGCTGGATACGTAGGAAAAGGGATGTTGGATGCAGCTGTTTCCGGCGAAGTGTTTACCTCTCCGACTCCGGATCAAGTTTTGGCGGCGATCAAGGCAGTCAACCGAGGTAAGGGAGTTTTTCTCATTATTAAAAATTACACGGGAGATGTGATGAATTTTGAGATGGCTGCAGAACTAGCTGCGGTCGACGGCATCGAGGTTCAACAAGTCATTGTCAACGACGATATCGCTGTCGAGGGAAGTACGTACACGGTAGGCCGAAGAGGAATCGCCGGGACAGTTTTTGTGCATAAGATTGCCGGTGCAGCAGCAGAAGCTGGAGCGGACCTCCCTGAGGTAAAACGCATTGCGGAGAAAGTGGTACAGAATACCTATAGTATCGGAATGTCCCTAGCTCCTTGCACGGTCCCCGCCAATGGCAAGCCGAGCTTTGATTTAGGTGAGGCGGAAATGGAAATCGGGATGGGGATTCACGGAGAACCTGGGACCGAACGTATTGCTCTAAAAACCGCCGAAGAAATCGTCGACCTACTGACTGACAGAATTTTTAATCATACCAGTTTCTCCAAAGACGACAAAGTAGCGGTACTCGTCAATGGCTTGGGCGCCACGCCTCTGAGTGAATTATACATTGTGAATAAGCGAGTAGCAGAAATTTTGAATCAGCGTCAAGTTTCAGTACACAAGATGTATGTTGGTGAATACATGACTTCGCTTGAAATGTCCGGATTTTCCATAAGCTTTTTAAGGTTGGACCGCGAATTAGAAACACTGCTTGATGCAGAAGCATCTGCCCCTGGGTGGAAAAACTAGGGAGGGACATGGGTTGCTCACGGTAGATTCGTTCGTCCAATTTGTGGAGGCATACCACGAACGGCTTCGGGCATTAACAGACTTGCTCAATGTTCTCGACAATCGAATCGGCGATGGCGACCACGGGACTAACATGGCGCGGGGCTTTGACGCTGCGGTAAAGAAGTTGCATCAATCAAGCCTCGGCGATTTGGGAATGAGTTGTTCCACACTCGCGATGACTCTGATCAGCACGGTCGGAGGGGCGTCTGGCCCGTTATATGGCACAGCCTTTTTAAAACTGTCGACAGTTTGGAAAGGTTTGAAGTCTGTTGACGGCGATTCACTACGTCGCGGCCTGACGGCTTCTCTGGAGGGCATTCAAGCCAGAGGCAAGGCGGTGCCTGGCGACAAGACCATGGTCGATGTCTGGTATGCTATGACGTCCTACTTGCATCAAAATGACCCGTTTTCTAGCGAGGTATGGAATCAGGCGGTCGAAACGGCGCAACAGGCTGCAGTGGAAACCAAAGACAAGATTGCTAAGAAGGGTAGAGCTTCCTATCTCGGAACGCGCAGTGTGGGTGTGTGTGACCCTGGCAGCGTCTCTAGTGCCGTCTTATTTGAAGAGTTGATTCACTCATTTACGGGGGGAGCATTGAGACTGGAATGGGAAACGTTAGCATTGTATTAGTCTCCCATAGCAAAAAAATGGGCGAAGGGCTCTTGTCATTGTTAGATCAACTCACAGTCGGGAAAGTCCACCTGGCCAGTGCCTCGGGTTTGGGCGATGAGCTTGGAACCGACGCAACCAAAGTCATGGAAATCTTGGAGTCATGTCCGCGGGATTCTGACATTGTGATTCTTTTTGACTTGGGCAGTGCACTGATGAGCTGTGAAGTTGCGTTGGAACTGCTTGGGCCCGATTTCGCATCTCGTGTCACGATTGCAGACGCCCCCTTTGTTGAGGGTGCCATTGCAGCCGCCGTAGAATCGAGTCTCGGTCATTCACGAGAAGTGGTAGTGGGCAGTGCTCTCAGTGCAAGACATCTGGTTAAGATGCAAAGCGACACCGAAGGAGGCTAGAACCAGATGGTAAGCCGAGTTGTTGTAGTCAACCTTGAAGAAGGTGTTCATGCGCGACCCGCAGCTGACCTTGTTCGAGTAGCGAATTCGTATAATTCTGAAATTAAAATCAAAGTCGGTGGAACGGTTGTTGATGCAAAAAGTGTTCTTAGCATCATGAAACTCACGATAAGGAACGGGACAGAAGTCCAGCTTCAGGCAGAGGGGCCTGATGAAGACGCGGCTGTAGAAGCGCTTGCTCAAATGTTCACTACCCCAAGGTAGCTCATCCGACGCGAGTCGTTTGAAACCCCTCTTCAAAATTTCGCTGTGGGTCGCAACACACTTATCTGATTGAACGTAAGGAGGGTCATACATGGCTTCTTCGGTCGAAAGTAGAGGCTGGCGCTCCACCACTTGGGGGGAGCTTTTGGCGGAATTTATTTCTACAGCTATTCTACTTGCTTTTGGCGACGGGGTTGTCGCAGTAGCAGTGGTTGGTTTAACCATGTCAGGACGTACGGTGGTGATTTTCCAGGGAGCAGGTGGCTGGCTTTTAATCACCTGGGGATGGGCCTTTGCGGTGGTGATGGGGGCTTATCTTGCGGGCGGAGTCTCAGGCGCCCATATGAATCCTGCTGTGACCTTCGCTTTGGCTCTCAAAGGGGACTTGCCTTGGAAAAAGGTTGTTCCATATTGGATTGCCCAGGTATTAGGCGCGTTTGTCGGAGCGGCACTGGTTTACATGGATTACCATCTTGCAATGAATGCTTGGAATGCAGCACATCATATCACGAGTCGGGCATCCGCCGGAGGTCTTACAACATTTAGTATTTTCGCCACGTTCCCGGCGCCTTATTTCCACGGGAATTGGTTCGGACCCTTTCTTGACCAAGTTTTAGGTACATTCTTATTGGTTCTTTTGGTCTTGGCGATTGGCGATGCAAAAAACTCCGGTGTTCAAGCCAACTTGGGCCCATTCATTGTCGGTCTGGCTGTAGCCGCTATCGGAATGTCTTTCGGCGTAGATGCCGGATATGCTATTAATCCAGCCCGTGACTTTGGCCCACGCTTGTTTGCATGGCTTGCAGGTTGGGGACCCAATGCATTTCCTGGGCCGGGAATTGGAGGCTACTGGTGGATCCCAATTGTAGGGCCACTCGTGGGCGGTGGAATTGGTCCATTTGTCTACAAGTGGTTTATTGCGGATACCATCGCGGCGCGTTTGGGAAAATCCGTGCCAACTCTCTCAGAAGACAGCAAGGTCAGTCTGTAAGCGGGCAGAGCGTAAAGTCAGCATGTCAGTGCTAGGGCCTGTGTGACCCGTTCAAAAATTGGGGCTTACGCGAAAGTGCTGCATAGCGAATTGAGTGAATAGGGAGTGAAATTTTATGCCGGAGACCGAAACAAAATACGTGCTAGCCATCGATCAGGGCACGACGAGTTCTCGCGCCATACTCTTCAACAAAGCAGGTCAGATTGAAGCCGTCGCACAAAAGGAGTTTACGCAAATATTCCCCAGGGGTGGCTGGGTAGAGCACGATGCGATGGAAATTTGGGGTTCGGTACAAAGCGTGATTGCGGAAGTCCTGGCCACGAATCGCATTGCCGCTGCTGACATCGCTGCAATTGGGATTACGAATCAACGTGAAACTGCCGTCGTATGGGATAAGAACACAGGGATCCCTGTGTACAACGCCATTGTCTGGCAATCTCGGCAGACAGCTGAGATTTGCGAACAGTTGCGAAACCAGGGGCATTCAGAGATGGTCCGCAGCAAGACGGGCCTGTTGATTGATGCCTATTTCTCTGGAACAAAAGTCAAATGGATTCTCGACCACGTCGAGGGTGCCCGTGCAAAGGCTGAGCGCGGAGACTTGCTGTTTGGCACCATAGATACCTGGCTGGTCTGGAAAATGACCGACGGCAAGGTACATGTGACGGACTACACAAATGCTTCTCGAACCTTAATGTACAACATCTACGACTTGAAATGGGATCCTGAACTCTTAAACATTCTGTCCGTGCCCGCCAACATGCTCCCAGCAGTAAAATCGTCCTCTGAGCTCTATGGTTCTACATCACCCAACCTGTTTTTTGGTCAGGAAATTCCGATTTCAGGCATTGCTGGCGATCAACAGGCCGCTTTATTTGGTCAGGCTTGCTTTGAACCGGGTATGGCGAAGAACACATATGGAACTGGCTGCTTTATGTTAATGAATACAGGCGAGAAAGCGGTAGAGTCGAAAAATGGACTACTCACCACAATCGCTTGGGGTCTGGACGGCAAGGTCCAGTATGCGCTTGAGGGAAGCATTTTTGTTGCGGGTTCGGCGATTCAGTGGTTGCGTGACGGATTGCGGATGTTCAAAAATGCTGCTGAGAGTGAAGAGTACGCCGTCCGGATTCCGTCTTCAGAAGGCGTGTACGTCGTTCCGGCGTTTGTAGGACTAGGTACGCCTTATTGGGATAGCGATGCGCGAGGGGCCGTATTCGGATTGACGAGGGGGACACAGAAAGAGCACTTTATACGAGCCACATTGGAATCCCTCGCGTATCAAACCAGGGACGTTTTATCGGCCATGGAGACGGATGCGCAGATCTCGTTGAAAACCCTCCGGGTCGATGGTGGAGCCACTGCCAATAATTTCTTGATGCAATTCCAGGCGGACATCCTGGCTGTGCCTGTCCAGCGGCCGAATGTTCTCGAAACGACCGCTTTGGGGGCGGCCTATCTCGCTGGCTTGGCTGTTGGCTTTTGGGACAGCAAAGACGAGATTTCGGAGAACTGGTCGATTAACCGCACCTTCGAAAATCAAATGGATGATTCGGAACGCGCAAACCTATACGAAGGATGGAAAAAAGCGGTCGAAGCCACGAGGGTCTTTAAGTAAGATTCGGTATGCCAAAGAAACCACAAGTCGGCCTGGCGTAAGCCGGGTCCTTGTGGTTTCTAGCTTAGGGGAGTGAAGACACAGTGGGGATGCCATTTTCCTTAGACCATCGCCAGGAAATGATTGCGGGTCTCTGTTCTGAACCTCTTGACGTTCTGATTATTGGTGGCGGAGTTACTGGAGCCGGAATTTTGTTGGACGCTCAGACCCGCGGTCTTAAGGTCGGGCTTATCGAAATGCAGGACTTTGCGGCAGGGACGTCCAGTCGGTCGACAAAACTGATTCATGGCGGGCTCCGTTACCTGAAACAATTTGACGTGGAACTGGTGGCAGAAGTCGGCCAAGAACGTGCCATTGTTTACGAAAATGCACCGCATGTGACGACTCCGCTATGGATGTTGCTTCCGATTATTAAAAATGGAACCTATGGAATGTTTATGAGCGCGATCGGAATCTACATTTACGACCGCCTCGCAAAAGTGAGGGATGACGAGCGGCGAAAAATGCTCACAAAAGAGGAAACTCTTCAGAAAGAACCGTTGTTGCGCCAAGATGACCTCAAAGGTGCCGGTTACTACGTGGAGTACCGGACAGACGACGCCCGGTTGACTATAGAAATTCTGAAAGAGGCAGTCGACCGAGGAGCCACGGCACTGAACTACATGAAGGCGGATTCGCTGATCTACAGCCACGGAAAAGTGGTTGGCGTCCATGTGACTGACTTGCTTTCTGGGGACAATCACCAAATACACGCTCGTAAAATCATCAATGCGACAGGCCCATGGGTAGACAAATTGCGCGAGGTGGACGGATCAAAGCGCGGAAAGACGATGCATCTGACGAAGGGGGTCCACATTGTCGTTGACCATGCCAGATTTCCGTTGGGAAACCCTGTCTACTTCGATGTGCCGGACGGCCGTATGGTGTTTGCAATTCCTCGAGAGGGTAAAGTTTATGTGGGTACTACCGACACCGACTACCACATGGATCCAACAACGCCCCGGGCTACTCAGCAAGACATTGATTATTTGGTTGAATGTGTAAACTATATGTTTCCGTCTGTTGCGTTGACCGCCCACGACGTCGAATCATTCTGGGCGGGAGTCCGGCCGTTGATCCATGAGGAAGGGAAATCACCGTCGGAAATCTCCCGGCGAGATGAAGTATTCATCTCCCCGAGCGGGTTGATTACGATTGCGGGAGGCAAACTGACAGGTTACCGAAAAATGGCCGACAAGGTGACTTCTCTCATCGCATCCCAATTTCTTGCTGAAACTGGGGAGCATTATCCGAAGTGTAAAACGGAACACATTGAATTATCGGGTGGAAAATTTAGTGGGTCGGCGAATACCTCAGTTTATATGGCCTCCCATATCCAGGATGGTGTCAAGCTTGGATTATCGCAAGAGGATGCTTCGAAACTAGTTCATCGATATGGAACGAACGTTGCCGCAGTCTATGAAATCCTGGACGACGGGAGGGATGTTGCAGAAAAATACCAGTTGCCTCTGGACGTGTACGCTTCTTTGGTGTACGGAATGCTTCACGAAATGGTGGTGACACCTTCGGATTATTTTATTCGCAGGACAGGTGCGATGTTTTTCAATGTGAGTTGGGTAAAGCAGTGGGAAGAGCAAGTCGTGCACTACATGGCTGAGGTTAACTCGTGGTCAGAAGAAGAGCGCACACGGCATACGAGAGAACTGGAATTGCATATCGCCGAGGCGACACAGGCCATCTAAGATACAAGTGTCGGGAGGTGTTGAAAGACCCGGATATCCAATTTGCCCTCTCAAGTTTTTTCAGTGGTTTAAAGTCGATGGGCGCTGCGCTGCGGTCATCACCGTAGCACTGTCAATGTGAGGAGTGACACATTTGTCAAGGAACATAGGGAACCGAACGACCCCGGATGTAATCAATCTGGTGAGTGTTCGGTTTTTTGTTTGTGCTGAGAGCAGAAAGGACAGAAAACAAAATTGACGGGAACCTAAGGATGTGTAAAATAAACAGTGTGTTAGCACTCTTGTACGTTGAGTGCTAACTATCGGGGATGCCTAGCGACAAAGGTCCATTGAGTCCGAAGAGCGCTTGAAAGGAGATGTTGGTATGGAAAAAACGCCATTTAAGGCCGAATCGAAACGGCTGTTAGACATGATGATTCATTCCATCTACTCGAATCGGGAAATTTTTCTGAGGGAACTCATTTCAAATGCCAGCGATGCCATTGACAAAATATACTACAAAGCGCTGAGTGACAGCTCATTAGTCTTTGATAAAGAAAATTACTACATAAAGGTGGTTCCGGACAAGCCCGCGCGGACGTTGACGATTTTAGATACGGGTATCGGCATGACCAAGGAGGAACTTGAAAACAACCTCGGTGTGATTGCACAAAGCGGGTCACTGGCCTTTAAAAATGAAAACGAAGCGAAAGATGGTCACGATATCATCGGCCAATTTGGTGTTGGTTTTTATTCTGCGTTTATGGTGGCCGACGTGGTTACGGTCATCAGCAGGGCTTTAGGGAGCGAAACTGCGTTTAAGTGGGAATCGTCCGGGGTCGATGGGTACACGATTGTGCCGGCTGAAAAGGATACAGTGGGTACCGAGATCGTGTTGAAGATCAAAGAGAGTACCGAAGATGAGAACTACGACGATTATCTGGACGAGTATCGATTGAGATCGATTATCAAGAAGTACTCTGACTTCATCCGCTATCCGATCAAAATGGACGTGACGCAGCATAGACCCAAGGATGGCAGCGAAGGAGAGTTCGAGGAATACCGGGAAGAACAAACCATGAACAGCATGGTGCCCATATGGAGAAGAAACAAAAACGAGCTCACCGACGAGGATTATGAAAACTTCTATATGGAGAAGCACTATGGCTTCGACAAGCCCCTTCAACACCTCCACATCAGTGTCGATGGAGCCGTACGATACAACGCCATTTTGTATATCCCTGAGAAACAACCTTTTGACTATTACACCAAGGAATACGAAAAGGGATTGGAGTTGTACTCAAACGGAGTGCTCATTATGAGCAAAGCCCCGGATTTGCTTCCGGATTACTACAGTTTCGTCAAAGGTATGGTCGATTCGGAAGATTTGTCTCTGAATATTTCCCGAGAGATTTTGCAGCAAGACAAGCAGCTCCAGCTCATTGCGAAAAACATTAAAAGTAAGATCACGAGTCAATTGCAACGCATGCTCAAAGACGACAGGGACAAGTACGAAACGTTTTACAAGGCCTTTGGCACACAATTGAAGTACGGGGTCTACAGCGACTTTGGGAGCAACAAAGACGTATTGCAAGACCTGTTGATGTTCTATTCGTCAAAGGAAAAGAAAATGGTCACCTTGGACGAGTACGTGTCCAGAATGCCAGAAGACCAAAAGTACATCTACTACGCTTCGGGAGGCACATATGAAAGGATTGAGAAACTGCCTCAAACTGAGCTCGTAGCCGACAAGGGTTATGAAATCCTGTATTTCATTGAAGATGTGGACGAGTTCGCCATTAAAATGCTGATGACGTACAAAGAAAAAGAGTTTAAGTCCGTATCCAGCGGCGATTTAGGGATTGAAGCCGACGACAGCCAAGAGCAAACCGAGCAAGAGGCCCATGAGAACCAAGCCTTGTTTGAAGAAATGAGAAAAATTCTGTCTGACAAGGTGAAGGATGTCCGGGTCTCAAAGCGACTCAAGAACCACCCGGTATGCTTGACTGCCGACGGCGAAATTACCATTGAAATGGAAAAGGTTCTTCAAGCGATGCCGAACAACCAAAACGTCAAGGCCGAAAAAGTATTGGAAATCAACGTCAACCACGGGGTGTTTCAATCCTTAAAATCGGCCTTTGAACGCGATGCGGAGAAATTAGGTCTCTACACGAACCTGTTGTACAATCAGGCGCTGCTGATTGAAGGACTTCCCATCGAAGACCCGGTCGATTTCACAAACGACATTTGCAAAATCATGCTTTGATGTTGAACGAATGACGCTGCAACACACGATGTTAAACACCATCAAGGCTTAGCGGACAGTGCGGAGGCCCATTGTTCTACGGTTTGGACCTCCGCTTGGCGCGGAAATACCTTTTCCATCAGAACGCGATGAACTTCTGGATCCAAATCGAGGCAGGCGTCAGAGAGTACGACCAGGCTGTAGTCTTTGTCGGCAGCTTCTCGAAGTGTCGACAGGACAACGCCGCTTGTCGCAATCCCGCAAAGCACGAGCGTGTCGATGCTCTGCCCGCGGAGAATGACTTCGAGGTCACTGCCGGTGAACGCACTGACCCGGAGTTTCGTTACGACAGGTTCACCCTCGGTAGGTGCTACGGACGCGTGAATCTGGGTCGAGAAGTCCGCCGTGGTCATTGTGCTTTGTTTAGAAATCATTGAGAATGACTTGTTACGTGGACTGATTTCAGGGTAACCCTCGCGAAAGGCGACTCGAACAAAGATGACGGGGACACCTGCGTTCCGGGCGGCGCGAACTGCTGTTTGAAACGGGACCATCGCATCCGGCTTGTCTGCATACCGGGATACGATGCCATTTTGAACGTCCATCACCAGTAAAGCTGGGCGGCTTTCTTCCATCTGCACCCACTCCTTCTCATCACTGTATGGTTAGAACTTCTCTTGATCATGTTATCAAACAGGTACCCGTTCGCAAACGAAATCGTTTTGCGCGACGAATTCTACTGGATGGAGGGACGTCATGAGGTTCCAGTTTAGGATATTTTCTGATTACATCTGACCGTTTTGCTATATCGGCAACGGGATTGTCGAAGCGTTGAAGAAAGAGTTTGAGATTGAGGACGACTGGGTTAGCTTTGAGATTCATCCAGACACGCCCCGAGAAGGCAAACAACTGAAGGATGTCTTTCCGGCTGCGTCAGTGGAGCAGATGTACAAAAGGTTAAATGAGACTGGGAAAGCCTTTGGACTGTCTTTTGGGCAAATGAACCTTCTGTCGAACTCCAGGATGGCGTTGATGGCCAGTGAGTTTGCCAGAGATAACGGCGTGTTTCACGACTTTCACAAGCGGATTTTTGATGCGTATTTTGCTCGAGGTGAAGATATTGGCAATGTGGACGTTTTGCTGCAGTTAGCCAAGCAAAGTGGGCTTGTGGTCGATGAGTTGCAAAAGGCTTTGACAGACCAAAGGTATTTGCCGAGGTTGGAACAAGCGCAACGCGAAGGAGCCCAGTACGGTGTGACCGGAACTCCTACTTTTATCATCAATGGCAGGTACAAAGTCGTCGGTGCGCAGCCGATTGAAGCATTCCGGAATGCCTTAATAGAAATTGCATCGAAAGGAAAATGAAGCAGTCGACAAGGGTTTATAAGGCGGCCTAAGCGGGAGTTCGGGCCGCCTTGGTTCGTAAGCAGCATCGAAAATGCTGAAAAAAATCCGTTTGCTGCTGCGGTAGTAGGCAAGCATCCATTCACTTTCCGGAAATTTCCCATAAGTTGTGATCGCGTCGCATCACACTGGGGGGTAGGGGGTGACAAACGGATGGTCCGTTATATTGTCCAATCCGGTGACACGCTGGGTACAATTGCAGCGAAATACGATACCACTGTTCAAGCCATTGTTCAGGCAAATGGAATTAAAAATCCCAACATGATTCACAAGGGGCAAATCCTTCGGATTCCCACGCACCACTACGAAGACAGCCACAAGTACCACGGGCACCACGGGCACCATTACCACAGCAGCCACGAATACACAGATGACCATGATGACCACCATTACAATCCTTACAATCCTTCGAAGCATTACTAAGAAAGCTAGGGTAACGAACCTAAGGCTTGTACTGGTGATTTGAAGGGAGTTCTGCAGTCGCATTTCTACATGAAACGCACATTGCTACATGCCACGCGCATTTCTGCATTTGCAGGCTGTGGTCGCATTCGTGCACGGCATCCATGTACGATCAGTCATGCTGATTGCTTGCAGAATGTGCGTGGCTGACATTTTCCTCGCACTAGAAGGGGTAGTACTAGAAGGGGTAGTACTAGAAGGGATAGTACTAGAAGGGGTACCCCTAGAAGGGCTAATCCTGGAGTGGCCGAGTTTTGCTCCGACCGCGGCGTATCGCGCCTGGGGGGGAGCGTCTAAATGGCTATCTCAACCCGGTTTCTCCCTGATTTTTTAGATTCATAAAGAGCCTCGTCGACTCTTTTGAGAAGAGTGCCCATGTTTTCCCCGATTCGAAATTCAGCGACTCCGAAACTTGCCGTCACTTGACCGATTTGAAATGGATGCACTGCCAGGGTTCCGCGGATTTTATCGGCTAATTTGCAAGACTCGAGGGCCGTAAAACTCGGCGCCACGAGAAGAAACTCATCCCCGCCCCAGCGTCCAAACAGACAGGGTGGCTTGACAACATCCAACACTAAAGAAGTGATTTCTACCAGAACCGCATCACCGGTATCATGTCCATACCAATCGTTAATCTCTTTAAATTGATCGATATCCATTAAAATTACGCTCAAAGCGGTTTTCATTTCAACTGCTTGGTTCATTTGCACATTTATTTCGACCTGAGTGGACCTGCGATTGGCGATCCCGAGCAAGAAGTCCGTATTCGCAATTTGCTCCATCTGTAAAACAGATTTGCGCGAGACCAAATAGAGACCGCGCAACTTGGAGTAAAGCACCAAAAACACAATGAGAACGCATTGTGCAAGATAAGCCTGCGGCAACATCAGCAAACCGGCTCGACCTTGCGGATTTCCAAAGTTCAGGACGACAAATACTGTACTAATTGTGACCCAAATGCCAAACACCACAACAGAAAGCCCTGTTGCCAATGGCCTGCTGAAAATTAAAAAGGACAATACAAAACCAACGGACATCCAGGGAACCATCCATAAAAGATTCGTGTACAGCGCCTGTTCATCCCAAAATAAGAGATAGGTCAACTTCATGCTGATTCCAAGTGCCAAATACCAATAAATGATTTTTAAGACGACGTAAAGAGATTGAGGTCGTCTCCAAAGGACTAGAGCTAGAGAAGATTGCACGATCATTCCGACAGGGGTTCCTCCGTATCGAAGGACTTCTGCAGAACCAAAGTACAATGTGAAAACAAAACGGATGAGGGTTGCCGCAAGACCGGTGAGCAGGCTAAACAGTACGAATCTGTACATGGTTACATCAAAACTGCGATCCGGCATGGTGGACGGTGCATGTTGCCGAGAGAGTTTCCTCAAACTTAACGTTCTCCTTCACTGTCAGGGGGTTACACCCATAGTGTTAAGCAACATGCTGGGATCGACCTTATCGTAGATGTTGATATAAGACATCGTTTAAGGGGGGGGTCGACAAATTCTGAAAATACTTTACATGCATAGAGACACCAAAGTCAAGAACTTGGCTCACCGTTCGATTCACTTGCGGTACCGCCAGATTGATATCCACCGAATGCATATAGTGAGAGGTTATTCCGTCCAAAGGGTGGCATTATATCCTACATAAAGGTATGGCTTTTCGGGATGTGAGCGCGGTTTCTAAATGGACATTCGACGTTGCCTGAGGCAAATTGCATTTCGGATTTTTTGAGGTGACTTCGATGTTGCTGTTTTACGCTTTGTTCGAGCCCGGTTTGATCCCGGGTTCCGGGTTTGTGTCGGCATTTTTTAGGCTGAGTCCCGACAATGGAGTGGCGAAAATTGCTGACTTTTTACAAATTCTTTTCGATAAGAGTGGTGAATTGACGTGATCAAAAACTGGGTCACTTTCGGGATGTCCGAATTTGTAACGCCTGGTTTTCAGGATACATCGCGTCTGATGACAGGGGCGTGGAGTGGAGCAAAAATTTACGTCCAACCCCCAAAACCATTTTCGGCGTGGAAGAAACTTGACGGGAAAGTCCTTCAATGGGAGCAACGTCAAATCGACGGGGTCACCGTTTTGCAGCCTCCGCTTCCAGTACCATCCCGGATGGATCCGCTTCGGTGGAGTGTCAAACTTCATGCGGCAACATTGAATCGGGAAATGACCGGTTATTTAGGAGGAGATTGGCGAGACACGTCTATCGTATACGTGACAAACTGGACTCCGTACCTGCAACCGATGATTTCACAACTTCGGCCGAAGTACTTGGTTGTGGACTTTGTAGACGACATTTTGAAGTTCCCTTACAAGTGGGATGCGAACCGTGTCTCGACTCAATTGGCCCAGTTGACTGCAGAAAGCTGTGTTGTTGTAGCGGTTTCGCCGGCTTTGCAAGACCAAATTCAAAGAAACTTTCAACAATCCTGTGCGGTCCTTCCCAATGCCGTCAATGAGACTTTCTTTACGGCTCCGCGCAAAGTACCCGAAGTCGTGAACAGCCTCGGGGGGAGAATCCGGATTGGTTTTGCAGGCACGTTGAACCATTGGATTGATTTTCAATCGGTCAAAAACCTGGCAAACATGTACCCAGAGAATGCCTTTGTTTTGATGGGCAAACGCGGACATATCGTGAGTGCCGAACAACAACAAGCTTTTGAGGAGCTCCAAGAAATGAAGAACGTCCATTTTTTGGGTCCTGTCCTGTACAACGAGCTTCCTGCCTATCTGCACAACATGGATGTGTTGTTGCTTCCACGGTGTCCCTCCGAAAGCAGCGAAGCCTCCAGTCCACTTAAACTCTATGAATACTTAGCGGTCGGCAAGCCGGTTGTCACAAGTGGATTTCCCATCCCGGCAGCCGTTCGACAGCTGGTTTACCACAGTCCTACAGAACAAGGGCTTGTATCTTCCATGAAAGAAGCGATTCAGGAACTGCAGTCCAACCGATCCCGCTTGAAAAGAGAGCAGCGTCAAGCATTTGCAAAACAACACACCTGGGAAAAGCGCATTCAATGGATTGCACAAATGGTCGAGGAAAGTGAAACTTTGAACCCAGTGCAGCAAAGAGGTGCGAATCGCCAGTCCATGTGAAGAGGGTGGATGTGCGATTGAGTTCAAGACAATACAGAACGCGCGCCTGCGGCGCGCGTTTGCAACAGTTACATGGGTTAAGGGGTCTTTTGTTCAATCTTAAAGGAACTTTTCAATGAGACGATAAGATTGAATACTTTCAAATCTGCCGTAGTATCTTTAGGGTCAACATTGAAGTAGCCCTGTCGTACGAACTGGTACTTGTCCTGCGGTCTTGTATCCTTTAGGTCGACTCCGATATATCCTTGAGCCACTTTCACTGAGTCCGGATTAATCTGTTCCTCCAATGAGGCTTCTTCATCGTAGTCGCCAGCCAGAAGGGGTTCGTATAAACGGAACTCGGCTGGAATCGCGCTCTTGCATTCTACCCAATGGATGGTTCCTTTTACCTTGCGAGCTGTAAAACCTGTCCCGCTTTTCGTCTCAGGGTCGTACGTACAGTGCAGTTCCACCACATTGCCGTTTTCGTCCTTGATCACGTCATTGCAAGTGACGAAGTACGCGTCTTTCAAACGCACTTCGTTCCCAGGATAAAGCCGGTGGTATTTCGGGGGCGGGACCTCCATGAAGTCTTCCTGCTCAATATACACCTCGCGCGAAAACGGGATCTGCTTGGTACCCATCTCTGGGTCTTCCGGGTTGACTTTGACTTCCAGCATTTCGACTTGACCCTCTGGATAATTGGTGATGACTACTTTCAGAGGACGGATCACGGCCATCGCACGCGGAGCTTTCAGATTCAAATCTTGTCGGGCATGATGCTCGAGCAGCTTGTAGTCGACTTCTCCGCCTGCGACCGTAATGCCCAGTTCGTCGATAAACGACCGAATGGACTCCGGCGTAAACCCGCGTCGGCGCAAACCGGAAATCGTTGGCATGCGGGGGTCGTCCCAGCCGTCGACGAGCCCTTCATCCACCAATTTCTTCAAATACCGCTTGCTCATCACCGTATTCGTGAGATTCAAGCGCCCAAATTCGTATTGGTGCGGAACGTTTGGCATCTCACATTCGCGGACCACCCAGTCGTACAGAGGACGCTGGTCTTTGAACTCCAGCGTGCAAAGGGAGTGTGTGACCCCCTCAATGGCATCTTCGAGTGGGTGTGCAAAGGCGTACATCGGGTAAATGCACCATTTGTCTCCCGTGTTGTGGTGCTTCGCGTGTGAGATGCGATAGAGCACCGGATCGCGCAGGTTCAGGTTCGGCGAGGCCATATCAATCTTAGCCCGCAAGACCTTTTTGCCGTCTGCGAAATCGCCGTTCCGCATGCGCTCGAACAAATCCAGGTTTTCTTCGACACTCCGGTCGCGGTACGGGCTGTTCTGGCCAGGTTCCGTCAAGGTGCCACGGGTTTCGCGAAGTTGATCGGCACTCAGGTCATCCACGTACGCTTTCCCTTTTTGGATAAGCAGCACGGCGCGTTGGTACATCTCTTCAAAGTAATCGGACGCGAAATACAGCCCGTCCCATTCGAATCCAAGCCATGCCACATCTTCTTGGATGGCCTTGACGTATTCGCTGTCTTCTTTGAGCGGATTTGTGTCGTCAAAGCGCAGGTTGGTCTTGCCGCCAAACTCGTCCGCAATCCCGAAATTAATGCAGATGGATTTGGCGTGTCCAATATGTAGATACCCATTCGGCTCCGGGGGAAAGCGGGTCACGATTTTTCCCACACGGCCCTCTTTTAAATCGTCGCGGACGATCTCCCGAATAAAATCCGAAGAACTTGATGTATTTTCCATGGGGTTTCAACCTTTCATCATTGAACGCTGACATAAGTTTTTCTCATTATAGCAAATTCGGCGTGTGTGGCTCCATGGCAAGGATTACGAAGTGTCTCAATGCCTCGGGTTGGGACTTTTATCGGATCCATGGATTAGACTGCGAAGGCTTTGAACTCCAACGGCTAAGGACAAACTGAGCAGTACCGTTAAAACAAAATAGGAAAACGCCGAAAACAGCATAAAGTCGTTGAGTGCGGTCGTATTCGGAAAAAGAAAAATACTTCCTGCCCATGCGGCGAAGCTTGTACTCCAGACCGCAGGCCGGTAATCCTTCAGCTGTAACAGTTGCTGCAACTCTACGACCCACCCATACTGAATAACACTTAATTTCACAAGAATGGTCAAAGTGATAGCCACGACATACAGAGGGTCCAGGTGCTCAAAAAATTGACCATAGCTGATGGTGCGAACGGCTTCGAGAATCGGGTAATTGGAGAACTGCAGTGTCGATCTGAGGACTGCAATGACCGCCAATTCAATCAAGATGCCAATTACCGCCAGAATCAGACCAAATATGAAGCCGTCTCGCAGTTTGATGGCAGGGCCCTTAAGGTACCGTGAAAGCGGAATGACAAGACAAAGTTCCACGGCAAACGTCCATGGCAATACCGAACCTTTTAGGACGGGGTGCCAGTTGTCGGCGAGGATGGGTTGGATGTGGGTGAAATCCGCGTGTTGCAAAGCCAGCAGCAGCAAGGAGGCACTTAAAACCATAACCATGGGTGTCACAATTTCGGCGATGCGTCCGAGACCCTCCAGTCCTAATGAAACGGCGTAGGCCACGGAGGCCAGTACAACAGCTGCTGTAACGTAATACGGAGTCTCCGGTAAAATGGTCACGTCGACAAAGGTCACGAGTTCTCTTACCACAATACAAATGAAAATGAAAAACCAAATGGATAGGATAAAGGACAAAAACCCGCCCACAAGAGAACCCAAGGCCGTCTGCAGACCTTCTGTGATGGTTTGGCGGGGAAAGTGACGCGAAAATGCCAGTGTCAATAGGAAAACCAGCCAGATTCCGGCCAAAAAGGGAATGGGCACGAGCCACCCGTCGCGCTGTGTGAAGTGGCTTATGGCGAAGGGAAGGGTTAGGTACCCCGTAGCCAAAATAACCCACATCATGAGATAAAACAGTTGGAGACGAGAAATCTGTTCACGCAACCTGTTGGTCTCCTTACGTACGCTGCTGGTTTTCTTGCACTCCGTGAAATCCGAAGCGGCCTTCACAAGTTCTTCTCGTTACAACTCCGTCGTGCTGGAAATGAGTCAAGAACTGAGCCTTGTGTCCAAAGACTTTCGAATCCGGTACACAACAATCGCCGCCAGTGGCAAAGCGATGAGTGTTATGGCAAAGTACCCAGGTAAAGTAAACAGGATGTATTCGTCCATGGTGGGTGCATCTGGCCATAGGAATAGGCTGCCTGTCCAGACAGCGAACGCTCCGCTCCAAACCAACGGGCGGTAAGAACTGCACCGAAGCCACTGTTGGAGTCCGGATAGCCACGCATACTGAAAGGTGGACAATTTCAACAAAATCAAACTGGTTACTCCCATCACATACAGTGGGTCCAATCGCTCTAAAAAGTCACCGTAGCGAATGGTACGGATCACTTCCAAAATGGGAAATAAGGAGTACGTGCGCTGCGGCCCCAAAATGCTAGTGATGGTCACTTCCGCAACCACTCCAATTGTCATCAAAACGGCGCCGACAATCAGGAGGTCTTTCGTCAGATACCGTCCGCCGTTTGACAGGCTTTGAACGAATTGGAGTGCGATGACCAGTTCCATGGCCCAAGTCCAAGGGATCACGGTGCCTCGCAAGACAGGGGTCCAACCGTCCGCAAGCACGGGTGTCAATCGATGTATATCTGCGTGTTGCACGGCCAACCCGAATAGTGCCAGTGTGACGATGACCGCCAAAGGCGTCAGGATTTCGGACAGCCGCCCCATGACCTCAAAGCCCCAGGAAGTTGTGATTGCGACCGGGAACACAATCAGGGCCGAGATGACGTAAATCGGAGTTTGCGGCAGAACCCCAACCTCGACAAAGACACACAACTCCCGAACAATCATGCACAGCAAGGCGTACAGCCACACCAACAGCCACATACTGACCAACCGGCCCAGCCACGGACCAAATGCCGTATGAAAGCCTTCCACCAAAGGACGCGTAGAAAAGGTGCGAATGTACAGAGCTGTAATCCCAGATGCCACTAGGGGCATCGCAAAGATGAGGACTGCGCTCATCCAAGCGTCACGCACGACAAATTGGCTGATAGAGTACGGGAGTGTCAATACTCCGGTCCCCATAATCAGCCAGGTCATCAGGTAAATGAATTGCAGCCGGGAAATTGTCGTTGTTTGTATTTGCACGACCTGCGCCTCGTTCCTGTGTTGTTCTGCGCCCCATTCCTGTGTTGATAAAAATTTCCCCTTACAGGATGTTGTAAAACCACTTTGTCATCGGTTCAAACAGGGCTTTTACCGGTTCCAATGGGTCCATTTGTGCCGCAATGTGCCAATGAACCAGGGAGGCCATCAACAATCCAAGGGCTACCATGGTTACATTCACGGCAAGTTCTTTGTGTTTTCGGTCCTTCACAAAACCTGGCCATTCCCGGACAACAAAGAGGCCAAACAGGAAAGCAACCCAGATCATGACGGAATCGCTCCTCTTCCGGATGCAGGTGGATAGATTTCCGGCGTATATTCGTGCTCTGGATTTTTCGAACTCATACCTGTTCGAATCAAGTGGAACTCGACATCATACGTCACCTTGACGCGAGGGAACATAGCGGGCCACTGTTTTGCGATGGCTCGCCAGTACGAGGGATTGCTTCGAAACAACGCCGTCCCAAACTGCACGGCGTCAACGCCATCGGATTGGACTTTGGCCAAAGCGGCTTCCATTTCTTGTTGGACGACGGACGATGTGACTTGACTCCAATCTTGCATATTCCTTTTCGTGGGTGCTTCCTCACAGAGACGGGAAACCTCTCCGACGCCCCGGACTTTCACATGAAATGCAGGCAGATTCCCAGAGATAACCGGTGCGATTTCCGCTTGGGAATTCAAAATTTGTATCGCCAGCGTCTTCGGGCTTCCTGGTGTTGGGGAACCCATCGTGTGGGAACCCGTCGCGTGCTTTGGGCACGGGATGAGTAACTGCGCCCTGTGAACCTGGCTCAAAAACCAGAGGATGCCGCGAGACTCTGGAACGTCCACAAAATCCGCCAGTTTGTCGCCCTGAAAGACCGCAATTCCGCTTACTGTCGGGGTTCCCCTTGAATCCAAGGAAAGACTGGAGACAAGCGGGGTGTGGGAAGCCGCCAAAAGTTGGTCCGTCACATTCAGTTGAATGCTTGGCAACGTCCAACCTGCATCGTTTTGGTGTTCTACGAGTTCTCGCAGCGTCCGCGCGTTTACGCGTTCAATTCCGCTGGTTGTAGCCAACTCATCTTGAGCCAACCCCTTGCTCACTGCAAACATTTGAATGCGCCGGAACTCGCGGTTTCGGTCGAAATAATCGAGGGCCTGACTGATTCCTTGTTGAGCATATGCTGCGCCAAACACGACCATCGTGTTATGGGCAAAATACAAGGGTCGCCAAGGGCTCAGCAAAAAGTTGTGCATGGCTTCGTCAAAGGTTTTCCCAGTGGAGGTGTGGTCTTTGTACCCCTTGCCCGTACCCCCGCCCCCTTGTCCGGCACCTGCCTGCATGGTGGCCGGATTAATCACCTGCGCAGTGACCCTCACCATCCCTTGCTGTGTCCGGTCGATACCAAGAGCCATGACGATGGACATGTCTCCCACCTCAACTTGACCCCAGCACCCCGTCACCAGGGCGATGCACGCGGCTGTCACTGCCCATAGGCTCATTCGGTGCAAACGTTGTTTAAAATGTATCACGACTTGCCACCGCCCTCAGGCTGGGGCTTGGGGGAGGCGTTTTCGATGGAATTGACGGGTTCGAGCATCGCTGGCCGTGTTTGTAAACTCCACCACGGACTGCGAAAAAACGAATCCTCCCGCAGGGCACGGGAATCGAGAGGCGCCAGCGGGGACATGTACGGCACGCCGAAGGAGCGCAGCGACACTAAGTGGGCCAGCAGGATAAACAAGCCCACCGTGATGCCGTACAACCCAAAAAATCCGGCCAACAGCATAAAGGGAACTTGCAGCAGCCGGTTTGTCATAGCGAGGTCGTACGAAGGGATAGAGAACGACGCGACACCGGTCAAAGCCACGACAATCACCATGCCCGGGGATACGATTCCGGCATTGACCGCAGCATCGCCAATGACAAGCGCACCGACAATACTGACGGATTGCCCAACCGCTTTTGGCAGCCGAATTCCGGCTTCGCGCAGGGCTTCAAACGTAATCACCATGATGAAAGCTTCCACAACAGCCGGGAACGGAACTCCTTCGTGTGTCGCGGCCAAGGTGACCAGCAGTGCCGTGGGCAGCATTTCCTGGTGATACGACATTAAGGCGATGTACAGCGCCGGCAGCAGCATGGATGCCCAATAGGTGAGGTGCCGAAGCAGTCGAACCGGCAAGGACATAATGTAAGCACTGTAGTAGTCTTCGCTGGAAGACAACAGGTGAATAAAAGTGGCCGGGACCAACATGGCGTAAGGGCTCCCGTCGACAATGACTCCCACGCGGCCTTGCAAGAGAGCTGCCGCAATCCGGTCCGGACGCTCCGAAATCTGGTTGCGCGGAAAGGGGGATCTCGGCGCATCTGCTGTGAGTTCCCGGATGTAATTAATGTCCACGACGCCATCGATGTTGATTTTCCCTAGACGTTGCCTCAATTCTTCCACCAATTCGGGTTTTGCGACCTCTGCGGCATAGATGACGGCTACTTTGGTTTGGGATAGGTTGCCAAAGTGCTGCATTTCAATTTTGAACTGAGGGCTTTTGATCTTGCGTCGAAGCATGCCCAAATTCTTTTCGAGAAGCTCGGTGAACGACTCTTGAGGGCCTACGACTCCGGGTTCCAAGTCTGGCTTTTCCACGGGCCGTCCCTGGAACTGGCTCACATCTATACAAAGTGCAGTGTCGAAGCCTTCTGCGAATAAGACGGCAAACCCGTCTCCCATGGACAGGTTTACCTCGTAAAAACTGGTCACGCGCATACTTTGAACTGTAAGCACCAGTTCTATTTCTGCCATCGAAGTTGGGGTATGTTCTTGCTGACTCAGTTCTTTAAAAATCCCATTTTGTGTGAGTTCTTTCCCGACCAAGGTGTCAATCCACACGACGAGGATGTCCTTTGTCCCCGCCTTGATCCAGCGAAACTGCACATCCTCGCAGTCTTTCCAAAGGTGCGCAGCAATCCGGTAATTTTGTTGAACATCTGCGCGGACGGGTTCATGCCGTTGAGAAGCTGGGTCTGGCCAAGGGAGGGCGGTTGAAGGTTCAGTCGTTTTTTTGTTTAACAAGTCACGCAGAGACCGACGGCGTGTCACATTAGGAACCTCCGTTCGGAGCACCGGAGTACTGATCGGGCTATTCATCACGGTGAGTAATAACTATATTTTCCTCATCAGAGGTTTATATGTATTGCCGGGTGTACTTGGGGTAAATGGCATGGTCTACGGATACAGCGAAGCCCTTGGTCTTGGCTGATGCACCAAAACCAAGGGCTTACGCGGTTGCAGCGGCTCATTCGTTAATTCGCCGCTTGTGTCGTCTCTGCCGTTGTACTTGAAAAGTCCTTCAACAGCTGCTGTTTGGCTGTAATTGTGCTTTGGAGGTCGGCGTTGATTTTTTGCAAATCTGCGTTCACTTGGGACCAGTCTTTATTTTGCCGATCCGTTTTCAAGGTGTGTTCGTCCGCACGCAGTTGTTGATTCAGTCCCTTTAACGCTGTCCAGTCGTCTTTTAAGCTATTGTGCAATGCCAGTTGCTTGGCGCGGAATGCCTTGACGACACCGGGAGGCAGAATTGCTTGAAGCTGTTGCCGGTCGGTTTTGACCTGTTGGTTTCCAGACTTGATTTGCGAGACCAGAGGCTGAATTTGTGACCTGAGTTGCGCGACGGTTGTTTTGTCTTTTGCCTGCCTTGCCGCTTTCAATTGGCCGTATAGTGCATGCACTTGCTGGCGCAAAGGCTTTAACGCCGCTTCTTCATTTTTGATTTCAGAGCGCAGGGTTTTTACCGAATTCTGCTGAGTTGAAGTCAATTGTTTCATCGGATTGGGGTTTTGCGTATGCCATGCTTGAACGTCCGCTTTGATTTGTTGACTGAGTTGCTTGTTCTCCGATTGTAGTTGTTTTTGTGCAGTGCGATCCGTTTTCAGCTGTGTTTTCAACGTCGCGGACGAGGCTGCAAGCGAGGGCGAGGACCCGGATGTTTGTGCGGCAAACACAACGGAGCCAAGCAACGATCCAGAAACGCAGACACTTGCAAGCGCCAAACCGATTTTAGCTGATTTTTTCATTCCAGTACCTCCACATCGAATGGATTGTTTCAACCGGCTAGGGGTTGTTTCAAGAGAATTGTAGGAGGTGAATGTGTCACGAATATGTCGACGAAGAGAAAATAGGAAAGGTTAAGGTGAATGTAGTCCCACACGAGGGAGCAGATTCTACGTCGATATGCCCGTTCATTCTGGTGACGAGGTATTTGACAATCGTCAATCCCAGGCCGCTGCGCTCTTGATTGGACGATCGCGATGCTGACCCCGTGAAAAACCGTTCCCAAATGTAAGGAAGCATTTCTTCGGGAATGCCTTCGCCAGTATCGCGGATTTGCACGTTTAAGCGACCGTCCTGCACGGCGCTGGAAATGCGGATTTCACCGTGCTGCGTATGTCGAATCGCATTGTCTACAATGTTAAACAGGACCTGAGTCAAGCGCTGTGCATCTCCCCAGACGGTCACCGATTCGTCCGAACTACAGGCCTGCAGGTGAATCCCCTTCTCGGCTGCGCGCACTTTTACGCGCTGCAGCACATCTTCGACGACGGGGGCCCATAAAACGGGTTTAAAATCGATAGCAATCCGGCCCGTTTCAATCGCGGACAAGTCGAGCATCGTGTTTAAGATGGTGTTGAGGCGGTTGAGTTCCTGATAGGCAGTCTCCAAATACCGATGCTGTTGCTCTACCGGGATGACGCCCTCAAGAATCCCTTGAATAAAGCCTCGAACGGAGGTAAGCGGGGTCCTTATCTCGTGGGAAACATTTGCAATCAAGTCCTTGCGCATTGTTTCGAGACGTTCCAGTTGCGCCGCCATGTCGTTAAAGGCCAGGGCCAACTGACCGACTTCATCCCGGCTGTTTACATCGAGACGTTCTTGGAAATGCCCTTGACCAATCAATTGCACCGTCCGGTTAATCTGAACGAGCGGGCGGGAGAAACGGCGGGAAATGAAATAGAGAACTGCAATGGAGACGAAGAGAATCGGGATCGCGAGCAGCAAGATGATCTGAGTCACTTGCCCCATCTCAAGTTCTTGCATGGGTGTATGCAAAAACAGTGCGCCAATGACTTCGCCATTGCTGAAAATCGGCAGACCGACGGTGAGCCTAGACTCGCGGATGCCTTTTTTGAACGGACCCATCAGTTGGATGGGCTGGCCGTTCAACACGCGCTGTACGGCGGAAACGTTGAGGATGTCACTGTGGCTCACGAGCCGGTCGGTGAGCCGTTGAACTCTTTTCAGTCCGCTGTCTCTGACCAAGAGCAGGTTGACCGTTGTATTGTCCACTTGCTTATACCGGGAAACGACGTCGTGAAAGACTGGATAAGAATTGGGATTGCCGTTGACGCGTTCCAGAATGGGGAGCAGGGCCTTGGCCTCTTGGTTCAAGACCTGCAACCTTTGGCCCGCTAAGAAGTGTTCAATTTCTAGACGGAGGGTAAAGGTGAGCGCACCAAATGCGAGGACGATGACACTCATGTACACCACTAGGGTCTTGCGAAACATCGAGGTCAGCATGCTTAGTCCTCCAGTTGAAACTTGTATCCTTCCCCGCGCACAGTCACGATCGACCACTTCTGGCGGACGTCGGAAAGTTTTTGGCGCAGCCGTTTGACGAACACATCCACAACCCGGTCTTCTCCCATGTAGTCAATCCCCCAGACCAAATCCAGGAGCTGCTGCCGGTTGAGTACTTGGTTGGGGTGTTCTGCGAAGATGCGAATCAACTGGTATTCTCGCGGCGTCAGAATGACCGTTTTGTCCCGAACAGATACGGTTTGCGCCGCGGTATCAATTACAAGGGTGTCGAAGCGGATTGCGGTCACTGGCGTTACCTTGACGCGCGGTTGATAGGTGCGCCGCAATAACGAGATGGTGCGTGCAACGAGTTCGTTGGGATCGAATGGCTTGACCAAATAGTCGTCCGCTCCAATTTCAAATCCATGCAGCTTGTCCGACCCATCTCCTCTCGCGGTCATGATGAGAATCGGGATATCGCCCCGTTCCCGGATTTTTCGACAAAGCTCCCAACCATTCATTTGAGGCATCATGAGGTCGAGAAGGACGAGATGGACCACCCCAGCCTCTACTTTGGATAAACCCGACATTCCGTTGTCTGCAGACGAAACTTGAAACCCCCGGTGTTCGAGGTACATTCGAATCAAATCCGTAATGTTCTTGTCGTCGTCCACGATGAGGATGTGGAAATCTTCAGGATGAAAAGCATCGCGCACGCAATATTCTCCCCTCTCAAGGAGTGCATGTTCAATTGATCGAGTTGTGAATCCTAGAGACGGCAGTCTATGAAGTCTATGGCTCTATGCACAAGATGGCATTTTTCAATGGGATGTGCAAGAAATAAATTAATCGACATCGACTTTTTCCGACGCATTTTGACGCCGCCCTCATGGTATCTTAATTTTTGTGATTTTTAAGACAATTTTTGCGGGGGTGCTGCATTGGAAGACTACAGACGCTTTCCGGAAGGCAGTCCACTGGCTTGGTGCCCATGGAGTCAAAAGCTCGTGGAGGTGTCATCATCCGTTCAAGTGATGAGAACCGTGTTTTATGTACATTCAACGGGTGTTTATCCATATGTAAACCAGTCCTGGCATGAACAGATGACGACCGAAAAACATCAGGGGGCGTAAAGAGAAGCCAGACCTGGCACTGGAGTTTTCGCCGTAACACTTGCTTTGCACCATGACTCCCAGGATGGCGAACGGCTTTCGACGGGGCTGAGATCGACTTAGATGGGTTTCAATTCACTGTGATGGGTTCCGCACGTCATGCAGATGCCTAACGGCACCCTTTTGTGTTCGCGGTGCGTAAATCCCGTTTTGAAGACAAGCCACATAATCTCATCACCCTTGAAGCTTTTGCACCAGATACAGAAAGCCATCCCACATCACTTCCTGACCACAGAATTATTGCAGCTTTTTTGATGCAGTTCTCATCTCGCGAAACCTTGACCCAAATCTCTTGAAGGACCTTGTGGTTTCTAAAAATGGATGGATGTCCCTTTGGCGAACAGTTTACTAGGAAACTATTGAAAATTTCTTAAAATAGATGCAGGTGCTCCGTTGCGGCAATGCCATTTGCGCGGCGGGATAACGTTCGCCGGCAACGGCTTCGGGGAGGGACTGCTTGCTCAATGCGAGCTAAATCTTCCTCGCCAAGCGCTAGTTTTAAAGCTTCGAGAGATTCGCTCAAACGTTCCCGCGTCCGGGCGCCCACCAGCAGGAAAAATTCTCCACCTTGCGACAAAACCCAAGCAATGCTCAATTGTGCCCCTTCCAGGCTTTATGGAGCAACAACTCATTGTATTTGCAGTTGACGATCCGCAGTTTTACCATTTCCGCGATGGGCGCTGATTGTTATTCGCCGCATCGGGTTTTTATCTTTCGTGAAAGATAATTAAAATGAGGAAGGTACCTACTTCTATTTGTCACAACTTGGGAGGATTTGCGTATGTCGATTTCAAATTCCAACGTCTCAGCCAAAATGTCTGGTTCTTTTTCCATCGGTGGGGATCTGCCTGTCCATCGACTGGGTTATGGCGCAATGCAGTTAACTGGGCCTGGAATCTGGGGAGACCCTCGGGACCCGGATGAAGCAGTGCGCGTTCTGAAGCGCGCAGTAGAATTAGGCGTGACTTTTATCGATACTGCGGATTCATACGGACCTTTTGTATCGGAAATGCTCATCAAAAAAGCCTTGCACCCGTATCCTGGCGATTTGGTCATTGCAACCAAAGCCGGACTGACCCGCTCTGGCCCGGACGACTGGCGTCCGGTTGGCCGTCCTGAGTACTTGCGCCAACAGGTTGAGTTGAGCTTGCGCCACCTTGGTTTAGAGCGTATTGACCTGTTGCAATTGCACCGCGTGGACCCCAAGGTACCGTTGGAAGAACAGGTCGGCGAACTCAAGATGTTGCAGCAAGAGGGCAAGATTCGCCATATCGGATTGAGCGAAGTCAGTGTAGAACAAATCGAACAGGCGCAAAAGATTGCCGCGATCGTTTCGGTGCAAAACCTCTATAACCTAGCGAAACGGGATGCTGAACCGGTTCTTGACTACTGCGATTCGCACAACATCGCATTCATTCCCTGGTTCCCACTGGCAACCGGGAAGTTGGCCAAGGAAGGCGGTCCGCTTGACGAACTGGCGAAACGCCATGGTGCCAAACCGTCACAGCTTGCCCTTGCATGGCTGCTCAAGAAGTCTAAGGTGATGCTGCCGATCCCAGGAACATCGTCTGTGGCGCACGTTGAGGAAAACATTGCGGCCGCCGGCATAGAATTGAGCGATGAAGAATTTCAGACACTGTCGCAAGCCATTTGATACAGTGGGTGTGAACGATTGGATAACAATCCAAGCTATTTGACTTTTTCCTCAAGGACTTACAACGCAGATTGCGTGTGAGTATGTGTGCTGCCAGCAAAAAACCTCGGCCAACCCCGACCGAGGTTTTTTGCACAGGCGCAAGCCTTTGAATCTTTTGACGCTTTAAATGCCTTATCCTTGGCCTTGTCCCTTTTTCAGCCACTCAGCTACCGTGACGACACGCTTGGCCTGGTGTTTGATGGCTGCCGAAGCTTCTGCTGAAACACTTCCGTCTTCGACTGCCGTGACACTCGTTCCATACGGGTTGCCTCCGGCTGCGAACAGACTCGGATCGGTATACCCTGGAGCCACGACAATCGCGCCCCAGTGGTACATGCTGGTGTACAGAGAGAGAAGCGTGGCCTCCTGGCCGCCATGCGAGTTTTGTGCGCTGGTCATGGCACTCACCACTTTGTTGACAGTTTTTCCTTGTGCCCACAACCCTCCCATCGTGTCGAGAAACTGTTTCATCTGGCTTGGCAAGTTGCCAAAACGCGTTGGAACACTGAAAATAATAGCGTCCGCCCACTCCAAGTCGCTCGCTTTGGCCTCAGGCACGTTTTTAGTAGCTTCGTAGTGCGCTTTCCACCCAGCATTTGAAGCAATGGCTTCTTCTGGCGCTAATTCAGGAACCTTTAACACTTTAACCTCTGCACCTGCATCTCTGGCTGCTTCTGCAGCGGCAAGGGCCATTTTATGATTGGTTCCTGTCGAACTGTAGTAGACGACAGCGAGATTGACCGTAGCCACAGATCCTGCCTCCTTCTTCATACGAATATGGCACAGCTCGGATTCAGCATCTCCTGAAGCGGATTTTAGTATGTAGCAAATGGCCCATTTCTTTGAATCACTTGACCACGCTCGTCGATTTGAGACACCCCAAGCTAGAGAGTAAGATGGTGGCAGGAGGTGTGTCATGATGGGCCAATTGGAGAATAAAGTAGCGGTGATTACGGGTGGAGGCACTGGAATCGGCAGAGAGACTGCGTTGTTGTTTGCCAAAGAGGGTGCAAAGGTCGTTGTGACAGACATCAATGAACAGGCAGCAGCGACAACCGGGGAAGACATAGGAGAGCTAAGCGGCGGCCAGGACACCGCTTTACATATCAAGCACGATGTCAGTAAGGAAGAAGATTGGGTGACAGTCGTCGATGAGTCGGTTAGAACCTTCGGGAAAATAGACGTTCTGTTTAACAACGCGGGTATCTATATCATTAAGCCGCTTGTCGAGACGACGCTTGAGGACTGGAATCGGCTGATGTCCATCAACGTCACAGGCGTTTTTTTGGGCATGAAACACGTTATTCCTGTCATGGCACAACATGGAGGCGGATCCGTCATCAACGCTTCATCGGTGGCTGGTCTGCGAGGTGTGCAGGGGCACGTTCTGTACGGAGCCAGCAAGGGTGCAGTGCGCATCATGACCAAGGACGTGGCGGTTGAGTACGCGAAACAAAACGTTCGTGTAAATTCCATTCACCCCGGATACATCAACACGGGTATGGCCGAGTTAGGAGCTCAGGCAGCGCGTACCACGACTGAAGAATTAGGCAAGAAATACCCTTTAGGCCGGCTGGGAGAGACCAAAGATGTTGCACAACTGGTGTTGTTTTTAGCCTCAGATAACTCTTCCTATATGACGGGACAGGAATTCGTCATTGACGGTGGAGCCACAGCTCGTGCGTAGTATGCAATTCACAAGGATCGCGTGGAGAGGTTGTGTGCCGTGAATCCGTTCAAGAATGAGTTTCAGCGACGTGAATCTGTCATGACAACGCGGGCCTTTTTCGATAAAGACCAGCCGGATGTCTACCGTTATTCCCTTTTAAAACAGTGGGGCGAAAAAAGAGAGGGCGTCCGTGTAGCCGCCATTTTGTTCAATCCAAGCAAAGCGACAGAGTCGATGCTCGACCTGACCGTGATGAACCTGCTCAATCGCCTCACACCCGATCCGGTGTATTACGCGGTTGAAATTCTGAATATGTATCCCATCATGCTGACGAACTGGCGGGACGTGAATTTCGAAGCAGAAATCCCGCCCGAGAAACTCAAATTGAATCTGGATTACATCGAGTACACATTAAATCGA
This sequence comes from Alicyclobacillus tolerans, assembly GCF_021739485.1. Lineage (GTDB taxonomy): Bacteria > Bacillota > Bacilli > Alicyclobacillales > Alicyclobacillaceae > Alicyclobacillus_K > Alicyclobacillus_K tolerans_A. Next base: position 145,499 of record NZ_JAJFNK010000004.1, on the reverse strand, counting down.
AAACAGACGCAGCACGTCATTGTAGGATGGGGAGCCGAGCCGGGCGGGGTCTACTACGATTCGGAGAACAATCAAAATTTGGTTCAGATCATCAAAGACGCCAACAAGCCGGTCCTGAGCTTTGGCTGCAGTAAAGACAAACGCAAGCGTTGGCAGCCTAGGCATTTAAGGATGGACCACCTTCTTGAGCCGCTGGCTCCATACCCGCACCTTTGATGCCGTTTTCTGGAGACAGACAGACATGAAACTTCACCTCATGCGTCACGGTCAGACAGACTGGAATTTGGAAAGACGAATCCAAGGACACAAGGACGTTCCACTCAATGCGACTGGCCGCAAGCAAGTTGCTGAGTTTTGCCAAAAGGCACTGCGGGTTGGGGAATGTGGACGGAATGCCCAGGCTGAAGCGGGTTCGAATTTTGACACGTACACCGCAATTTTGAGCAGTCCCCTGCGACGTGCGTTCGAATCCGCGCAACTGTGCATGAAATCGTTCGGAGTCTCGCTAGAGGTGGCAGCCGAGTTTTCTGAACGCCGCTTTGGAACTCTTGAAGGAATGACCCGGCGCGAAATACGCCACAAATTTGGAATCGAGGATGTCGAAGCGTTGCAAGAGGGCTGGGACATCGAGCCTATGCCGGCCTTTCAAAGCCGGATTCAGGATGGATTGCAAAGACTGCAGCGGCAATACGGCCGGGAACGAGTTTTATTGATTACGCACGGAAGTGTGATTCGGTCTATTGCCATGTCAAAAGACTTGGTGGTTCGCGACACGCCTTTTGCGGGGAGCGCAGGACATGGCATCGCATCGAAAGGGAACGAGAACGCACTCCACGGCATCGTACCAAACGGCCACCTCATTGAGGTGGAATGGCGGTGAAAAAGAGAGTGGATAAAGAGCAGCGGGAGACAAGAGTGCGTGGAATGAAAAGAGAGTGGAGCGAGAGGACCTGAATGGACATGAGTGAATTGCCAGGTTTGCAAACCAGTTTGGACGCACAGTTGCTTCATCCGATATCCTATTGGGCGGCGGGGGGAGTCGTCGTTCAGTGGAACCCTGAGGTGGTCTACCTGCATGCGAGTCTTCCATTCGAATGCGTGGGGTCCTCCATTTACGGGGGAGGCTTTCGCTCGCTCCAACATATTGCGAACTTTAAAGTGGACAAAAACTACAACTGCTTGGATCCGAAAACCGACGTCGAAAACCGACTTACGGGGCTAGGGATTGACCGTCGGGAACTCCAAATGGCTGCAGGATTTTTGACGGCCGCTCAGGTCTCGGATGCGGGGTGGACGGTGCGAACCGGGCAGTCATGGGCTCTGCTTGCGAGCGTCTCAGTGGGAACAGCAAACGGTGCGCGTGTTCCAAAGGAATTCGGTTGGATGTCCCACAGCAGTCACACGCGTTCCACAAAGGGGTGGACGCCAGGGACGATTAACACCCTCATTCTTGTGGCAGGGCGAGTTTCGCACCAAGCGTTGGTTGGGGGAATTATCACCGCAACCGAGGCCAAATCTTCTGCGCTTGCCGACTTGAAGGTCGAGGTGGACGAGGGCGTCTATGCGACGGGGACTTCTACGGATGCTATTGTCATCGGCGCCACCCAGCACTTGCCGTTCGACCTGCCTGCTGCTACGGAGACTCCCGAACCGCACAGTGATTCCAGCTTTTTTGAGTGGATTGAATACGCAGGGTTGGCGACAGAATTCGGCGCCGCACTCGGCGGCGCCGTCTATGAATCTGTCATCCGTGCAGGCAAGCGTTACTTGCATCGTCAAAAGCGCTAGTTCTGGTAGATTTGGCTGCCGCGGTCGCGGAACTCTTTGGACTTCTCTTCAAACCCGGCCGCAATGGCGGATTCTACGCCAATCCCCTTTTCCTGGGCGTATTCCCGGATGTCCTGCGTGATTCGCATACTGCAAAACTTCGGCCCGCACATCGAGCAAAAGTGGGCCGTTTTTGCCGGTTCCGCGGGGAGAGTCTCATCGTGGAACGCAATCGCGCGCTGAGGGTCGAGGGACAGGTTGAACTGGTCGCGCCAGCGAAACTCAAAGCGCGCTTTCGACAATGCATCGTCGCGCTGCTGCGCGTTTGGATGGCCTTTGGCCAAGTCTGCTGCATGCGCCGCGATCTTGTACGTGATGACCCCCTCCTTGACATCGTCCCGGTTGGGCAGACCCAGGTGTTCCTTTGGGGTTACATAGCATAGCATCGCCGTGCCAAACCAGCCAATCATCGCGGCGCCGATCGCGGACGTGATGTGGTCGTATCCAGGAGCGATGTCCGTCGTCAGGGGACCCAGTGTGTAAAACGGCGCTTCGTGGCACACTTCCATTTGCCGGTCGACGTTCTCTTTGATTTTGTGCATGGGGACGTGTCCGGGGCCTTCAATCATGACTTGGACGTCGTGTTTCCACGCAATTTGCGTTAACTCGCCGAGCGTTTCGAGTTCAGCAAACTGGGCCTCGTCGTTCGCATCGGCGATGGAACCCGGGCGCAGCCCATCCCCCAGTGAAAAGGCCACATCGTAAGCCTTCATGATTTCACAAATTTCTTCGAAGTGCGTATACAAGAAGCTTTCCTGATGGTGAGCCAAACACCAAGCAGCCATGATGGAGCCGCCGCGGGACACGATTCCCGTCACCCGCCTGGCTGTCAGGGGAATGTATTGCAGCCGGACACCGGCGTGAATCGTAAAATAGTCAATCCCTTGCTCTGCCTGTTCGATGAGAGTGTCGCGGAAGATTTCCCACGTCAACGCGGTGGCTTCGCCGCCCACCTTTTCAAGGGCTTGATAAATCGGCACGGTTCCGATGGGAACGGGGGAATTCCGGATGATCCATTCTCGTGTCGTGTGAATGTTCTTTCCGGTGGACAGGTCCATCACGGTGTCGGCGCCCCAAAGGGTGGCCCATCTCATTTTGTTGACTTCTTCCTCAATCGAAGACGCGACGGCCGAATTGCCGATGTTCGCGTTGATTTTAACGTGAAAGTTGCGGCCGATAATCATGGGCTCGCTTTCCGGATGGTTGATATTCGATGGGATGATGGCACGGCCCTCTGCGACTTCTTTGCGGACGAACTCCGGGTCCATTCCTTCTCGAATCGCGATGAACTCCATTTCGGGGGTTACGATGCCTTGTCTGGCGTAGTGCATTTGGGTGACGTTCGCACCCGGTTTGGCGCGCACCGGTTTGCGGGTAAGGCCTGGGAACACCTCTCGATTGCCGGGGCCATCCGAGTCTTTTAAACCGTCATCGACTGGCAGGACTTGACGACCTTCGTATTCCTCCACGTCGCCTCGCTCCAAAATCCACGAACTTCGAATGGGCGCAAGCCCGTGATGGACATCGGGCGCCGCGTCTAAATCGGTATAGATGCCGCTGGTGTCGTAGACGCGTACCGGTGGGTTGACTTCGTCGCCAAAACGTCCTGTGGTTTTAGAAAGTTCAATTTCGCGCACAGGAACGCGAATGTCCGGCCTTGAGCCCTGGATATATACCTTCTTGCTGTTTGGAAAATAATCGATATCGTTGTGATGTTCTTTGCTGTGGATTTGTGAAGACTCTACAGACATTTCTTTGCCTCCTTGGGCCTGCGACAAGGGCTGAGAGGCAACCTGCAACCTGTTCGTTCTTCGGCCACGAAAAAAACCGCCTGGATAGGTCGCGGCGGTCTCGCACAAGCAACAACAAGCTGCATGAATGTGCAATCAAATCCCTACGCTGGCATTATCCAGATCAGGTTGACGGTCGGCGGCCACAGTCGCCCTCTCAGCCCGGTTTGCCGAGCTCCCGTTCAAGATATTGAGGTTACGGCCTCAACATACCATGCTTGAAGCGTTTCTACAACCATCGAAGCCAATGTTTCATTCAAATAAAAACAATTCTTAAAAATAAACTGATAATATAAGGTGAATTCAGGATATGGGAACTAAAGTTCATAAGATAGGTTCTCTGGGGGGCAGGGCGGTCGTTTTTGGCCGCCTTCACGCTATTTTCGACATGGCTTGTTCGACATAGCCTTTTTGACGTAGGAGAACACATGAATTCTGAGTAGGAGTGAAGACCGTGGATTCAAACTGTGGTTTAGGAGCCGAACCGAAACATTCGTCGGCGCGGGAAGAGGCATCTTTGCACCAAGGGGCAGCTGCGGCGATGCCAGACACGTCTGGCCTAAATTTCTTTGCGCAAGACCACCATCTGTCTTTCGTTTTAAAGCGATATTTGACTGCGGAGGAAGTTGAAAAAGCATTCCCGCACTTGTCCCGTTTAGGGCAGGCTGCGGGAAGTGAACTAGACGAGTTAGCTCGGCGAGCCGATAAACACGCCCCGCAACTGATTCAATACAACGCCAAGGGAGAACGCATCGACACGGTCGAGTACCATCCTTCTTATCGCGAGATGGAAGCCATTGGCTATCGCGAGTTTGGATTGGTCGCCATGTCTCACCGGCCTGGTGTCTTGGGCTGGACGACCAGGTTCCCACACGTTTTGAAGTATGCCTTTTGGTATGTGTTTGCCCAGTCCGAATTCGGATTGTGCTGTCCAATGAGTATGACGGACTCAGCAGCCCGAATTTTGGAGCAATTTGCTTCTCCTGAACTGCAACAGAGTTACCTTCCCAAATTGACAAGCACCGATCTCGACGATTTGTGGACAGCTGCGCAGTTCATGACCGAAAAGCAAGGGGGCTCAGATGTCGGCGCAAACACGGTTGTGGCGAAGAAGGTTGGACAGACGTGGGAAATATGGGGAGACAAGTGGTTTTGCTCGAACGTTTCTGCCGACGTGGCGTTAGTGTTGGCCAGGCCGGAAGGCGCTCCGGCAGGCACTAAGGGGTTAGGGCTGTTTCTGGTGCCCCGAAAACTTCAAGATGGTTCGTTAAACCGCTATGCCATTCAGCGTCTCAAAGACAAGCTCGGGACGCGCGATATGGCCTCGGGTGAGGTGACCTTTCAAGGGGCCTTGGCGTACGTCATCGGCGAACTCGACTCCGGATTCAAACAGATGATGGCCATGGTTAATTCGTCCCGCCTGTCCAACGCGGTGCGCTCCGCCGGGATGATGCGCAGAAGCTATTTGGAGGCACTTGTTTCTGCACGGGGCCGGCAAGCGTTTGGCCAGACCCTGGCTCAGCTTCCTTTGATGCAAGAGACGTTGATTGAACTTTTACTGGACAGCGAAGCAGCCGCGTCGACCGTGCTGCACACCGCAAACGTATACGACCGGGCGGACACGGGCTCGGCTCAGGATAAAACACTCCTTCGGATCCTCACACCAATTCTCAAAGGATACATCTGCAAGCGGGCGCGCTACGTGGCGGCAGAGGCGATGGAGGTACGCGGAGGCAACGGATACATCGAGGACTGGGTGAATCCGAAATTGGTCCGGGATACTCACCTCGGCTCCATCTGGGAAGGAACCACCAACATCATGGCTCTGGATGTATTGCGCGCTTTGGTGAAGGACTTGGCGGGCGAAGCGTTCTTTCACGACATCGACGTCCGTCTCTCAAACCAAAAAGACCCTTTAGCACAAAAAATGGCGCAATGGCTTCAGGGCTTGACGTCGCGCATCCAAGTACAAATCCAGCGCATGACGGCTAACGGCCACCCAAATCGAGAATGGCCGGCGAAACACTTGATGAATCGCATGTATCACCTTTTCGCCGCGAGTCTTTTGCTGGAAGAAGCCGACTTGCAAATCACTCAGGATGGAAGTTATGGAAGGTTGGTCCTGACTCTTCAATACGTCATTCGCCACTTGCTTTCGAGCGGGTGCGACGATTTGGTTTTTGCCCATGAGTCCTTAATGCCGTGGGTCGATGCTCTCATCGACGGGGAACATGTGCCTCAATCGGTTGCCAACGGGCTTTTTGCACGTCTTGAACAGATGCCTGCAACGCTGCCACCCGTTTCTTCGTCTGACGTTTACGGGCGCTTGTAGCCTGGAGCTGGACTTCCTGTCTTCCCTGCATTTACCGCTATAGCAAACGTTCGTTCTATAGCGGCCTATAACTACCCACACAAAACAACCACAACCACTGGGAGGTCGCGACTCAGTGGTTGTGGTTTGTGGGATTAATGACCGGACTCTTGAGTGAGACGTGCCCGCTTCGGTCCTACAAAAAGTCGGGTTGCCGTCAGGACCGTACCGACGACTCCAATGAGTACCGCCACCGTGAAGGCAAACGACGATGCCTTTGCAAATCCATAGCTTGAACGTAGATTTTCTCCAGATATCTGAAGAAACAGGACTGCAAATGCAACCCCCGAAACTCGACCGAAATTTCGAACTGCGGCAATCAGGCTCCCCGTTAAACCCGACTTCTCGACGGGTGCACTTTCCAATACGGACACATTATTCGGCGACGTGAATATGCCCATACCCAGTCCGAAGACGGAGAGGGCAATGACAATGTCCAGGTATGAGGACGAAGTATTTAAAAGTGCCATACTGCCTAATCCCAAAGTGGCCACTAAAAGGCCCAATGTGGCCGGCCAATTGGCTCCGTATTTATCCGCCATCCATCCACCTACAGGTGAAAATAGAATCATGCTGATGGCTTGCGGCGTGAGTAACAGGCCAATGTGCGCCGTCGAAATGTGCAGCACGTCGTGCATGTAGAGTGGTAAGAGAAAGCCCGGCATCATCATCATGATGTACGACAGGTAGCCCGCTAAATTTCCTAGGGTAAATGTACCCGACCGAAACAGCCCAAGTTCAATGACTGGACTTTCGAATTTTAATTCATGCCTCAAAAACATCGCCAATGTGACGACACTCAAGGTGAACGCCACGAGAGTCCGTATGTCGGTCCATCCCCAGGTTTGCCCTTCTGAAATTACCAGCATGAGAGAGACGATGCCCACAAAGAACAAAATGGACCCAGCGGTATCGAATTTTCGCGGCGGCTTGTCACTGCGTATCGGGATAAGCAGCAAGATGGATGCTGCAACAGACAGGATACCTATCGGCACGTTCACCCAAAAGATGGAACGCCAACCATACGTAGAAATAAAGATACCACCTAGTGATGGGCCAACAATGGTTCCGGCGGCCACAACACTCCCAATCAAACCAAGAGGCCGACCGCGCTGGCCTGCAGGGAAGATGTAAGACACGATGGACATCACATTGCCCATGATAATCGAGCCTCCGATAGACTGGAGGATACGAAATAAAATCAGTTGCTCTATGCTGCCTGAGAATGCGCACAGCACTGAGCCACCCGTAAATACCGCCACACCGACGATAAAGACGCTTTTACGGTTCAAACGGTCTGATAACGTTCCAACAACAGGAAGTATTCCGGTTATCACCAGCAAATACGCGGAGATGACCCACTGCAGCACTTGAGGACCGACTTGAAACTCTCGTTCGAGTACGGGAATCGCAACATTCATGATGCTGCTATCGATATTTACCATGAGGGTTCCGGTAACTACGGTGGCAAACATAATCCAGCGGTACCACGGCTTATGGACATACTGCATCTGAAAATTCACTTCACGATTCATACGACAGTCCTCTGCGATGGGAATGTTTATGAAGTCTACCTGCTATTCCAATAAAAACCTTTTAGCATCCATAAATGCAGGCTTCTGTTTGTAACAGTATAACGCCGGCCCATAGGAAGGCAACTGCATGCGAAAAGGAATGAGTCATAGTGGAAAGTCGGCCTGGAGAGACTGGCTTGGAATGGGTTTATTTGATAAGATCAGAAACAATACAAAAAACCACAACCATTGGACATTTGTAATCCAGGGGTTGTGGTTTTTCACGAGACGGAGGATCCGAACATTGGGGCTGTATGAGAAGCTTAAGCAGCGCAAGGCTGGCGGCGAGCAGTTGAATATGAAACAAGTAACCTACGAGGTCCTGCAGCGTTTGTGGTGGCAGGAAGAGTGCACGGACTCCGAAATTGCCGCGTTGTACGATGTACCGCGCAAAAAGGTCACCAACTTGCGGGACAAATGGGGAATCAAGCCCGTCAATATCATGGTCCGCGCGTTTGAACAGAGGTTCCCGGAGGACATCCCGCTCTCTGAACAAACTGTACCCGTTCGGGAAGAGACGCAAGAGGCCGTGTTTTTGCTTCGAAAGGTCAACGAACTGAACGACTTGGAGTTGGAATCTCTGCGCTTGGAACTGTCGCGCCGTTACGCTGTCTTTGCAGAAGCAAAGCGGGAAACGGACTTTTTGACGGCGGTCGAAAAGGTTATCCGGGAGTTTTGGGCGGCGGAATAGGGCTGCCAAAGCAGACGCCTGCCTCGCAAGCACCTGTGAACAGGTGCTTGACGCACTCTTACAATCTAAATATAGTAATATTCATATCTTAGAATTTTACTATATTCTAAAAGAGTGCGAGTGGAGGAAGAACTCTTGTCTTTGCAGATGGCGCTGCACATTGCCTTGGGTTGTATTGCGTTGTTTGTGGTCGCGGGACCATTGACTGTCCTGTTCCGGCGTTGGAGCGCGTTGGGACATGTCCTCGGAATTTTGGCATCGATGGGACTTTTAATTTCCGGATTTGAAGGATTGAGGGTTCAAAACGCTGCACATGCCTCGTTGCCTGGGGTGTTTGCCTTCACGACGCTGTCTTACCGCATGAATTCACTGTCTGGCTTTTTCGTTTTGCTGATTGGCCTCGTAGGGTTGATGGCAACTATTTATGCCATTGGCTACGTCAAAGAGTACTCCGAGCGAAAGTCGGTTGCTCTGCTTTTGGCCGGAGTGCTTTTGTTCCTCGGATTCATGGCCTCTGTTGTCCTTGCTGACAACGTTTTTACCTTCCTGCTCTCTTGGGAGTGCATGTCCCTGGTCTCGTTTTTGTTGGTGGTGTATGAACACGAGCACAAGGAAATTCAGCGCGCCGGGTTTGTCTATGTGGCTATGACGCATATCGGCACGGTGTTTTTGACGATCGCGTTTCTCATCATCAGCGGATATGCCGGCACTTACTCCTTTGATCGGTTGGATGCGGTTCACATGCCGCTGGCAGCCAAGACCTTGGTGTTTTTGTTGGCCTTGGTCGGTTTTGGCACGAAGGCGGGACTCGTGCCGTTCCACATATGGCTGCCGCGCGCACATCCGGTGGCTCCAAGCCACGTTTCCGCGCTGATGTCGGGGGTAATGGTAAAAACGGCCGTCTACGGCTTTATCCTGGTCGTCTTTCAGTTTCTTGGAACTGGCCCCATGTGGTGGGGCGCCTTGGCGGCGGTGCTTGGAGCGCTGTCTGCCCTAACTGGGGCCATTCACGCTTTGGGACAGCGGGACATCAAGCGAATGCTCGCGTACAGCACCATCGAAAACATGGGCCTCCTGTTTTTAGGACTCGGAGTTAGTTGGATGCTGTTGGCGCTTCACGCATGGGAACTGGCTGGTTTCGCTTTGCTGGCGACCTTAGTGCACGCCTTCAACCACGCGCTGTTCAAGAGCTTGTTGTTTCTGAGCGCCGGGACAGTGCTGTCGCAGACCCACAGCCGGAACATGGATGTCCTGGGTGGCTTGATTCGCTCCATGCCGTGGACAGCTGCTTTTACGCTGGCCGGAGCGCTTTCCATAGCGGCCATGCCGCCTTTCAATGGCTTTATCGGCGAGTGGATGTTGTTTCAATCCGCTTTTGGGCTGGGGGCGTCCATTCATTCTCCGTGGATGCACGTTTTTGCGGTGCTTATCATCGCCGCTCTCACTATGACCGGAGCGTTGGTGGCGATGGCTTTTGTGCGGTTCTTTGCCGCCACTTTTCTGGCACTGCCTCGCAGCGACTCAGCCAAACACGCTCGTGAAGCCGGGTTTTCCATGCAGTTCAGCATGGGAGTCACGGCCGCGCTGTGCATCTTGATGGGGATTTTCCCGGCTCCTTGGTTGACGATGCTCAAGACTCCCGTGAAAGTGGTGACCGGGTTCGGGGGGGTCAGCCCATCTGGGGACTTCACGCAAGCCTCGCTGTTCTCAGGTCTCGCAGCTCCGAACATGGCCAGAGCCGCTCACTCGAGTTCCGCCTCTAGTTCTGTTTCAATCTCTAGTTCCGTTTCTATCTCGAGTTCTATTTCCATCGCCGGTTTGTTGGCTGCGGCACTGTGCTTATTTCTCGTCGTCTTTGTGATGGTGCGCGTTGTGGAAAAAAAGACTTCCGTCGTCCGGCGTGGGACCTGGGCGTGCGGTGAGAATTTGACTTCGTCCATGACCTACACCGCAAGCGGCTACAGTCAACCCATTCGAGTGGCCTTTCAGACCATTTTGCAGCCCACTCGAACCTTGAGGCGGACTCAGGGCACCGATTACTTTCCCCGAAAAATGGTCTATTTCAGCCGAGTCAGCGCCTTTGCCGAGGCGTACATGTACCGTCCTGCAGTCCGTTTGGTGGTGCTGGGCTCCCAAGTCGTTCGCCTCATTCAAAACGGGCAAGTCCAGAGCTACCTGGCCTACTTGTTTGTCACGCTCGTTGTCGTGTTGTTACTGGTGAAGTGAGGTGAATTCTGCCGTGATTGACACCGCCAACTTTCTGACTGGCCTGTTTCAAGCCGTCTTGCTGGCTTTGCTGGCGCCTTTTGTACAGGGGATTGTGAAAAAGGTGAAAGCGTTGCTGCAGGGCCGGCGCGGGCCGTCTGTCTGGCAGCCGTATTACGACTTGCGAAAGTTCCTGCGAAAAGATGAAGTGGTTTCCGAGCACGCATCATGGGTGTTTCTCATTACCCCTTACGTGGTGTTTACAGCGATCGCGATCGCGATTGGAATGGTTCCCGCCGCAACGACGCACACCCTGCTGTCCTTTACCGGGGAACTCGTGCTTTTGATCTACCTTCTGGGCCTGGCGCGTTTTTTTACGGCCCTCTCCGGAATGGATACAGGGAGTTCCTTTGGCGGCATGGGTTCCAGCCGGGATATGTTTGTATCTGCGTTGGCCGAGCCGGTCCTGTTTGTCACGCTGCTGGCAGTGGCTTTGCCGGCGCGAACGACGAACCTCGAGCTCATCGTCAGCAGGGTGGTTTCCGACCCGTCCGCGCTGCTTTCGCCCGCGTTTTATTTGGTGCTGTTGGCCTTTGTGATTTTGCTGATGACGGAAACGGGCCGGATTCCCGTAGACAACCCGGATACCCATTTGGAACTCACCATGATCCACGAGGGGATGCTGCTGGAGTACTCGGGGAGGCGCCTGGCTTTGATGATGTGGAGTGCCTGGATGAAGCAAGTGCTGTTGTTCACGCTGCTGATCGACTTTTGCTTGCCGTGGGGCATTGCCACCCATGCGGGGGGCGCAGCGCTGTGGATCGGATGGGGGTTGTTTGTGGTAAAGACCATCGCGATCGCGATAGCTGTCGCTTTTATCGAAATGTCGTACGCGAAAATCCGCTTTTTCCGGATCCCTCGCCTGTTATCCGCCGCGTTTGCCTTGTCTTTAATTGCGATTGCGACGGAATACCTGCTCTAATACGCACTTTGCAACGGTCTGTTTTACGAAACTTTTGCTGTGAGGAGCATGCCGGGTGACTCTGTACCACGCCTTGTCGATCGCGTTGATTTTAAGCACGCTTGCCCTCTTATGGATGAAGCACATCGTTACGGCGATTAAGGTTTTGTCCGTACAGTCGCTGATTTTGGCGTTGATGGTCACAACGGTTGCCGCGCAGACCAAAACCTTGGATTTGTACGTCATCGCCGCGCTCACGATTGTCGTAAAAGCGGTGGGAATTCCGTGGGTCTTGTGGATGACTATGAAAAAAATCGGGGTTCACCGGGAGACCGAAAAGCTGGTTGGGCGCGAACTGTCGTTGTTGATTGGGGCGGTCATCTTGATGGTAAGTTACGTCGTCACGCACCGGCTGACCCTGCCGGAAGTGACGCTTGGCCGCGGCGTCTTGTCGATTTCGATTGCCATGCTGTTGACGGGCTTGTTCATCATGACGACCCACCAAAAGGCCATCATGCAGGGCATCGGCCTCGTCGTCATGGAAAACGGGTTGTTTCTGGCCGCCTTGGCGACCACGTATGGGATGCCGTTTTTAGTGGACATCGGGGTGTTTTTGGACGTTTTTGTAGCGGTCGTTCTCATCAGCATGTTGACGTACCGCATTGACCGGGTGTTTAAGAGCACCCACACGGAGAACTTGCGAAGGTTAAAGGGGTGAAACCATGGCGTTCTGGGCTGTGCTGGTTCCGTGCATCACTGCAGTTTTATCAATGGTGGTTCGACAGATGCGCACGCGCGAATGGGTCCACCTCGTTGGAAGTCTTGCCACGACCGCAGTCGCGTTGGGATTGGTGTGGAGGGTTGCGGAATTTGGATCGATGACGAGCGAAGGTCAGTTTTTTTACGTCGACGCACTCAGTGCAGTCATTCTGTTGATTATTGCCGTAGTCGGCTTGACTGCCTCGCTTCACTCCGTGGGGTACATTCGGCACGAGCACCGTACGGGAGCCTTAGATGCCCGCCAGACTCGGCAGTACTACTTGCTGTATCACCTTTTTATTGCGGCCATGGTCTTGGTCGCCGTGGTCAACAACATGGGGCTTTTGTGGGTGAGCATCGAGGCCACAACCGTGGTTTCAGCCTTTTTAGTGGCTATCTATCACAAAGGGGAAGCTCTCGAAGCCACTTGGAAGTATTTGATGATTTGCAGTGCGGGGATTGCGTTTGCGCTGCTGGGCGTCATTTTGCTCTATGCCTCTTCCATTGAGAAACTCGGCGCCTCCAATGCCGTTCTGAATTGGACCGTACTATCCAATGCCAAGCTGTCGCTGCAGCCCAGTCTCGTGTCACTGGCGTTTGTGTTCATCATGGTTGGATTTGGGACGAAAGTGGGCTTGGCTCCCATGCACTTTTGGCTGCCGGATGCCCACAGCGAGGCGCCTTCTCCGGTCAGTGCCCTGCTGTCGGGGGTTTTGCTCAACTGCGCAATGTTGGGACTGATTCGCTTTGGCATTGTGGCGGAACACACCCTGCATGGGCAAGTCATCCAACACCTGTTTCTCGGGTTTGGCATTGTATCTGTAGCGGTCGCGTTTCCGTTCATCCTTGTGCAAAGCGATTTCAAACGCATGCTCGCGTTTTCGACCGTGGAACACATGGGAATCATTGCTGCCGCACTGGGGATTGGCGGACGCCTCGGCTTTTTCGCCGCCCTTTTGCAAATGGTCAACCACTCCATGGGCAAGTCCGCGTTGTTTTTGACCGCGGGAAACGTCACACAGAAGTACAAGACGAAGCAGATGGGCCGGGTGTTGGGCGTGCTGCGGGTGATGCCGTGGACCGGACCGGCTATGCTCATTGGCGCCTTGGCCATCACCGGAGTCCCGCCGTTTAGTCTCTTTACCAGCGAATTTTCGATTTTTGTCGCGGGGTTTCAACAGGGGCATCCCGTGGTGACGAGCGTGTTGATCGCGTTCGTGGCTCTCATCTTTACAGCCATGATGTTTCACATGGTTAGGATGGCTTTTGGCGCAAACGGTCAAGACCGGCTGGCCGTTGGGGAAATCAGCCGCTGGTCGGCATTGTCGCCGCTTTTGCCGTTGACGTTTGTGGTGGTGTTCGGACTGTACATTCCTTCCGGACTCACTCACCTGATTGACCACGCCGCGTTGATTCTTTCAACCGGAGGAAACCTATGAAAATAAACCGCGTTGTCGTTTCGCCGCATGAACTGCCAATTGCCTGCACCGCCCAGGTGCAGCTTGGAAATCGCTTTGTCACGATGGCTGCATCCGATGAAAAGCCCCTCGGGGTGGACCGTTTCGTCCTTCGCTACGTATTTGCCCAACAAGACCGGATGGGGTTGACGGTCATTGAGAGTGTCGTACCTGGACAAAACCCGGAGTATCCGTCGGTTTCCGCCCAGATTCCAGCGGCGTCCTGGGCAGAGCGGGAAGCCTGCGACTTGTTCGGACTCCGTCGCATGGGCCACCCTGATTTGCGACCTCTGGTGCTGCACGAGCACTGGCCAGACGGAGTGCATCCGCTTTTGAAGGAGGTTCCCTTAAATCTAGCGGTGGAGCGGGACACGTCCAAGGCCTGGGCTTATCCCAAAGTGGAAGGGGAGGGCGTGTTTGAAGTCCCCGTGGGTCCCATCCACGCCGGAGTCATTGAGCCTGGGCACTTTCGGTTTCACGTGATGGGAGACTCGGTGCTGCACCTCGAAGCCAAGCTGTTTTACACCCACCGCGGGATTGAAAAACGCAGTGAGGGGATGAGCCTGGTCAAGGGGTTGTTTTTGGCGGAGCGCATTTGCGGCGTTTGCAGTGTATCTCACGCCATGTCTTACGCGCAGGCCGTGGAATCCATCGCAGGGGTGCACATTCCCAAACGAGCACAGTATTTGCGGGTGTTGTTTGCGGAGATGGAGCGGTTGTACAACCACGTGGGGGACATCGGCAACATCTGCGCTGGAATTGGATATGCCTACGGGAGCAATCACGGGGCTCGCTTGAAGGAGCGTCTGATGCAGATGAACGACGCGATCGCGGGTCATCGCTTTTTGCGAGGAACCATTGCCTTGGGAGGCGCCGCCGTCGATGTGACTCCGTCCGCTCTCGCAGCCATGACCGACGCGCTGCGCGAAGTGCGCGATGAACTCGACGAGATCGTGGAACAAATCCTTTCGCACGACGTAGTCATCAACCGTTTTGCCAAGACGGGAATCTTAACCGAACAAGTGGCTCGCGACTTTTCGGCGGTCGGCCCGGCGGCCCGTGCTTCCGGGTGCGACGTAGATGTGCGGCGGGACCTTCCTTACGCAGCATATGGTCAGTTGTCCTTTGATGTCCCCGTCTTAAGGGAAGGGGATGTCCTGGCGCGGTTTAAACAGCGTTACCTCGAAACCCTCCAGTCGCTGCGTTTGGTTGAACAGGTGGCCGAGGAAATTCCCGATGGAGACACGGTCATTCCGATTGGCGGCGTGCCGGCTCATGGCTTCGGGATTGGAGTGACGGAATCGGCGCGGGGGGAGAACGCGCACTTTCTCATGACTGGAAAGAACGACACGATTTTTCGCTACCGGGTCCGTTCGGCCTCCTATGCCAACTGGCCTGTGGTTCCGTATTGTGTACCGGGCAATATCGTGCCGGATTTTCCGCTGATTAACAAGAGTTTTGAGCTCTGCTACGCCTGTTGTGACCGTTGATCGATCAGGCGGGTTCAGAGAAGGGGAGGATTTCATTGTTTGCTGTGGTAAAGAGGCTGTGGCGTCACGGAATCGCAACGATTCCAAAGGACAAACTGTTGGTTGCTGCCGGGCCTGGGAAACCCGTACTCGACGCGAGTTTATGCGACGGCTGCGGCGACTGTGTCAGCGAGTGTCCGACAGATGCTCTGTCTTTGACCCCTTCTGGAGTCTCAGGATTGGAGCCTCTGGTTGAGGTCCCTGTAAGTGCTCCAGGGACTGGAGGGATTGGAGATGACACGAATGCCCCATGGGTGCTCTCCATATCCTACGGGGGCTGTATATCCTGCAGGGTTTGCTCCCAGGTATGCCCCCAGAGCGCGTTTTCGCTGAGCCGCGACCGGTTGCCTGTGGCTGCGGATCCAGGCCAATTGATGGTGAATTATCCGATAAAAATACGAGGAAATAAAAGAATCGATTTGACGGCGAATCAAGGAATGGATTTACCGGTGAATAGAGGAATTGATTTCATGGAAAGGGAAGTTGTGAAATGACTCCGGATGATGCCATTAAACGCAAGGATGCCATTGAACGCGATGATGCCATCGAACGCAGGCTTTCTTTGCGAATTAAACAGGTCTTTGGACGTTCATTGCACGTTCGTCACGTCGATTCCGGGTCGTGCAACGGCTGTGACTTTGAACTGAACGCCTTAATGAATCCGGTATACGACATTCAGCGATTTGGAATTGACTTCGTCGCGTCGCCGCGACATGCCGATATGCTTTTGGTGACCGGTGGCGTGACGAGAAACCTGCAAGAGGCCGTGATCAAAACGTACGAGGCTGCGGCGAGTCCCAAAATCGTGGTTGCTGTCGGGGCGTGTGCTTGCGGCGGAGGTATGGTTGGCAATACTTACGCAAATCTGGGCGGCGTCGATAAGGTCGTTCCCGTTGCCGTTTATGTCCCAGGATGCCCGCCTCGGCCTCAGGCCATGATCGAGGGAATTTTGACAGCCATTGAGCGGGCTGGCGAACTAAAGTTACAGGAAGTACAACAAACTTGATGAATGACGGATGAACGATAGGAAGTGACGTCTGTGCCCCAGGAACTTCAGTCCTTTAAGGCTGAATTTTTCAAGGCCCTTGCCAATCCGCTGCGAATTCGGATTTTAGAGTTGTTGCGCGATGGAGATAAGTATGTCCACGAGTTGCAAGAGCATATGGGAGTCGACAACGCTGTCGTCTCCCAACAACTCGCCGTCCTGAGAAACAAACAGATTGTCGTAGGGGTGAAGGAAGGGACAAAGGTCATGTATTCCGTTAAGGACCCGCTTCTTTTCGAACTTCTCGACATCGCGAAGCGGATTTTTAACAACAGTCTCAACGATACCATCCAAATGCTTCAGGAAATCAATGACGAGTCGCGGTAAGCCCGCTGGTCGACTCGCATGGCTCAGTTTGACCCCGGACAGTCGGGACAGGCTGAGTCAGTTTTTTTCTATGGTTTATTCCAACAGTTCCCACACACTGATCCTCGCACGCAAAACAAAATCCTCGCACGCAAAAAACACCATCGGTTTGGAACTTCTTCACAGGTTTCTTCGGACCTTTCTTCAGATGTCGCTCTGGGCTCCTTTACAGAATCGATTTCGGTAGATTAATAATTTCCGGACAAACTCTCATATAGTGTAATGACAACTTAGAATCAAAAACTTCAAGGCAGAGTCTTGCAAGCGCAGCGTGAGACGGTATAGGAGAGATGCTTGTGGGGGAGCGATGTTTGTGGGTTGGAACGCAATCGACAAGATGATTACTCTAGCGACTTCTGCGATGGGTCTGGTCGCTGCTTTGGCGTGGAACACTTTCATTGAGTCGCTGATTCACGACTATTCATCCAAGTATTTTCCCGCCCGGTTTGGATTGTTCTCGACGTTTATCTACGCCGTTATCATCACGGTGTTGGTCGTCTGGGTGACCATTTACCTTGGAAAATTGCAAACCGTGCTGCAGAAATTGGAGACCGAAAAGCAGCCTACTCAGCAAGAAGTTATCGAAGCGGCGGTCTTGTCAGCCCTGCGCAGGTTCCGCGACGAGCAGAAATAGGTTTGATTGTCATATTGTTTTATTTGTCTTACAATATGATAATAGAAAAGCTATATTTCATACACCTATGTACTGGGAGTGGTCGCTGTGGCACTCGCTTCACCCGAAACACCCGTGATAGTGGATATGCAAGTGATTCCCGTTGCTGGGCACGACAGTATGCTGCTCAATCTCAGCGGCGCGCACGGCCCTTTTTTTACGCGCAACATCGTCATTCTCAAAGACAATGCCGGACGGACTGGGGTTGGGGAGGTCCCTGGTGGAGAGGCCATCAAAAAGACCCTCGAGGAATCCAAGCCCTTGGTCGTGGGTCAACCCATCGCGTCGTATCACAAGACCCTCAATGAGGTTCGCCGGCGCTTTTCCGATCGCGATGCCAACGGCCGCGGTCTGCAAACGTTCGATTCGCGAATCACAATCCATGCGGTTACCGCGATTGAGGCGGCATTGCTGGACGTTTTAGGGCAGTTTCTAGGAGTCCCCGTTGCTGCGCTATTGGGGGAAGGCCAGCAGCGACAAACCGTCGATGTACTCGGGTATTTGTTTTACGTCGGGGACCGGCGTAAGACGGACCTGCCCTATGTGGACGGGACACATGAAAAGGACGACTGGCTGCGTTTGCGGCACGAGGAAGCCTTGACGCCAGAAACCATTGTCCGGCTCGCCGAAGCGGCCCAAGCGCGTTATGGATTTAAGGACTTTAAGCTCAAAGGCGGGGTTTTGAGCGGAGTTGAGGAAGTAGCGGCTGTGACGGCGCTGGCCCAGCGGTTTCCGGAGGCTCGCATCACGCTTGACCCAAACGGAGCTTGGATGCTGGATGAAGCGATTGAACTCTGCCGCGGCTTACACGGTGTGCTCGCCTACGCGGAGGACCCTTGTGGCGCTGAGCGCGGGTATTCCGGCAGGGAAGTCATGGCTGAGTTTCGCCGCGCAACGGGGCTGCCTACGGCGACCAATATGATCGCGTGCGACTGGCGGGAAATGGGGCACGCTATTCAATTAAACGCGGTGGACATCCCTCTAGCTGACCCTCACTTTTGGACGATGCAAGGCTCCGTCCGCGTCGCTCAAATGTGCAATGATTGGGGGCGGACGTGGGGGTCGCATTCCAACAACCACTTTGACATCTCGCTCGCGATGTTCACTCACGTGGCAGCGGCAGCTCCTGGGAAAATTACCGCGATCGACACACATTGGATCTGGCAGGATGGCCAAAACTTAACAAAAGAACCTTTAACGATTGCAGACGGAAAACTGACCGTGCCGGACAAACCGGGTCTGGGCATCGAGGTCGACATGGAGCAGATTGAAAAAGCGCATCTTCTCTACAACCAAATGGGTCTTGGAGCGCGGGATGACGCCAAGGCCATGCAGTACTTGATTCCCGAGTGGACGTTTGACAACAAGCGCCCGTCAATGGTTCGATAAGTCAGGTAGTTTAGGATTGTGGTTCAGGTATTCTTCTTTACAAGGATGGTTAGAGTTGGGCGAAAACACAGGAAACATTGTCGTGAAATCCGTACAGAGGAATACGTTGACCAAACAAGTGCTCGATCGCATCGTCGAGTTGCTGCTAAGCGGCCAAGTGAAACCGGGGGATAAGCTTCCGCCGGAGATGGAACTCATGGATAAACTCGACGTCAGCCGGCCCGTGCTGCGCGAAGCACTCAGTTCCCTGGAAACCCTCGGCGTCATTACGCGCAAGACCCGCGGAGGCACTTTCATTAACCGCAAAATCGGAAGTCAGCCTTTTTCAGTGATGCTCGCGTTGTCCATCGACAACCTGCCCGCAGTGATGGAAGCCCGCAGGGTGTTAGAACTGGGTCTGGTGACTTTGGCCGCAGAAAAGATTACGGATTCACAACTTCAGGAGCTCAAAGAGACCATTACGAAAATTGCGACGAGTACGGACAACAACTACGGAGAGTTCGACAAGCGGTTTCACCGCATTATTGCGGTCAGTGCCAATAACCCGGTCGTCGAGGGAATGATTGACTCTTTGCTGATTGCCCACGACAAGATGAGCCGCCACATCCGCTTTCGCGAGCGAGACTTGACGGTTGAACACCATACGGCCATCTACAACGCATTGGCAGCCCACAATCCAGAGGCCGCATTTACCCAGATGTACCGTCACCTGAAATACGTCCAAGATAAAATTCTCGGCAAGCACCAGGCCTATCAAACGCAAAACTGACGCGGTCCGGACGCACACGCGATTTCTAATGGGTCCTGCTTGGACGAAAGCTGAAATGATTGTCTTACAATATGACATTTGCTAGCACAGCATGGACCCAGACAGTAACCATCTATGGATTAGACGAGGGGGATGACCGCAATGGCGCGCGAACGAACATTTTCTTCAGGGATTCTTGGATTTCCAGTGACTCCGTTTCACGAAAACTCCACGATAGACGAGAAGGCATTTGCGTATAACGTCGAATTTTTGGTCAAAGAGGGCTTGTCGGCCATGTTCGTCGGGTGTGGCTCTGGAGAGTTTCAGTCGCTGAGCGTATCTGAATACCAAGCACTGCTCGAAGCAGCGGTGTCTGTATGCGCCGGGAAGGTTCCAGTTTACGCCGGTGTCGGAGGAAACATCAAAAACGCCGTCGAATTGGCTGAGGTCGCTGAAAAGGCCGGCGCCGACGGGTACCTCCTGCTGCCGCCCTACCTGGTAGACAGCGAGCAAGCGGGACTGTACGAATACGTAAAGACCATCGTGGATAGTACGGACCTTAACGCGGTCGTCTATCAGCGGAACAACGCCATCTTCACCGTAGACACCGTGCAGCGTCTCGCGCAACTCCCAAAAATTGTGGGATTTAAAGATGGCTATGGAAATATGGAGCTGATGGTCGAAATTACGAAAACGGTAGGCGATCGGCTTGAGTGGTGCAACGGCATGCCCTTTGCCGAAGTGACGATGCCAGCGTATTACGCGTTAGGATTTAAAAGCTACTCTTCCGCCATTTCGAACTACATTCCGCACATTTCGCGCCTGTTCTTTGCAGCGGTGCGCAACGGTGAAACGGCTTTGGTCTCAGACCTGTACCGCGAAGTCATTTTGCCCATCAACCGCATCCGCAAGCAAAGAAAGGGGTATGCGGTGTCTTTGATTAAGGCTGGGATGGAAATCATGGGGATGCCCGTCGGAGGCGCCGTCCGAGCTCCGCTCATGCCGGTGGAAAAAGAACACTACCAGCAGTTGGAAGCTGTCCTCGCGCGCGCCTTAGACCGCTTCCCAAAACCGGCACAAGGCTGATTGCTGCCGGGTGCTATAGGCTAGGCTATGGAACCAGGTTTTTCTCATCCACTGCAGCGTCCGTTGGAGCGGCGGTGTGATGTCCGTGCCGGCGAAAGAAAAAGTAGCCGGTTACTCCGGAAGCAAACATGACAAAACTGGCCATCGTCGCAGAAAACTGGTAACTATACGCTTGTTTTAAGTACATGAACAATGGGGCACCTACGGCAAATCCGAGCACGTAAGCGGCGTTGTACAGTGCGTTGACGGCGCCGCGGACCCGTGCCGGGGTATCGTCGCCAATGACCCAGGAAAACAGGGTTGTGAGCACGCCCGAACCGAGACCCCAAAACAGGGATATCACTAACAGGATCCACAGCACGTGCGTGAAGCTTAGCCAAAGGGTAGCGAGAGCTAAGACAATGGAACCGAGCAGAGCGGCCCGGTGAACGTGAACGATGTGCGGCCGCTTCGCAAACCAAGTCGAACTGGCGACCCAACTTACTCCGAGCGGCAAAAACAAGATTCCGTTGAGCAGCCCATTGGCTCCGTTGGCAATCGACTGAGGCAGCAGTGCTGACACACCGAAGTAGACAACTCCAAACAGGACTGTGGAGACCAGGGTGCCAGCAAGCGTCGGAATGGCGCTTGCGACCAACAGGGCCCGATAGTAACTCTTCATGTCCGCTTTATCCGATTTCGTTGGCACGCCGTCGACTTGTTTTGGCCAAGCCATGAACGCCGTGAGCAGGGCTCCAAGAATTCCGCCGCTGTACAATAAAAAGACTCCGCGCCAACTCACGTGGTCGGCCACACCGCTGAGAAACGGGAGAATGGCTTCAGCGACGGCGATGGCTGCCCCAAACCCAGCGAGCGCTTTGCGCCGGGGAGCGCCCGGCAGGAACATATCGCCAATCGTACTATCGACCATGGGCAAGATACCCGCAGACCCCATCCCCATGATAAATCGCCCCGCCAAAATGAAGGTCCCGTTATGGGAAAACAGCGGAACCAAGCCGCCCGCAGAGAAGAGCAACAGCCCCAAGACAAGGACTTGTTTGCGGCCAGCGCGATCGGACCAAATGCCAAGAAACGGAGTCGAAGCCACGTACGCAACAGAGTAAACCGTCACCATGAGCCCGACAAAAGAAACGGGAACGTGCAGATGAACGGCGATATCCCGAGTGGCAGGAAATAAGACCGAGTTCGGAAGCATGGCGACGACGGCGGAAAACAACAACACGATGAGTGCGTATAATTGCTGGCGGTTCAAAGCAGCAACTCCTTTATCAAGCTATCCCCATCGTAACCGAATTCAGCGAGTAATTTCACCTATTGCCGCGCCCAATGACACCGGATTATCACAGGACATTCGTGGGAAATGAGGAAATGATTTATGCTGGTAACGTAGGTGTTAAACGAGCATGGCACGACTGAACCTCGTGCAGCTGGAGCTTAAGGTTTTATTGAAGGTTTCATATAAGGAGGGGACCCGCGGTGGTGCTTGAAACGCGGTTTACAAAACTGACCCATATTCGATATCCCATTATTCAAGCAGGGATGGCCGGCGGTGCGACGACCGTTGAGTTAGTCACAGCGGTGTCCAACGCCGGGGGCCTTGGCACACTCGGCGCCGGATACCTGACTCCAGACAAACTTCGTGCGGAAATTCGCAGCATCAAACAGCGGACGGAGCGTCCATTCGGGGTCAACCTGTTTGTTCCTCAAGACCCGGCGGTCTCGGAACCGAAAATACGAGCGATGACACAGCGGTTGGATGAAATCCGAAGTGATTTAGGGATTGCCAGAGGGCCTTCCGTCGATAAATACGCGGAGTCGTTTGAAGAACAAATGGAAGTTGTTTTGGAAGAGGGCGTCCCTGTGTTCAGTTTTACGTTCGGCATCGCGCCTCACAGCGTAATTTTGCGTCTGCACAACCAAGGTACGGTGGTGATGGGGACAGCCACTACGGTCCGGGAAGCGATGGCGCTGGAACAAGCCGGGGTCGACGCCATCGTCGTTCAGGGCAGTGAAGCAGGGGGACACCGGGGCACGTTTTTGTCCAACGCTTCTCAATCCTTAATCGGGACGATGGCGCTTGTCCCACAGGTGGCAGACCGCGTTTCTCTGCCGGTCATAGCGTCGGGAGGCATCATGGACGGGCGCGGGCTCACAGCGAGTCTGGCGCTTGGCGCTTCGGCGGTTCAGATGGGTACCGCGTTTCTGGCTTGTGCGGAAAGCGGGGTGCACCTGAGATACAAAGAGCGGTTACTCGAAAGCGAGGAAGACGCCACGGAAATTACGTGCGCGTATTCGGGCAAGGCTGCACGAGGCATTCGGACAGAATTCATGGAGCGCATGAAGAAGTACGACGTGGAACAAATCCCGGACTACCCCATCCAAAATGCGATGACACAAGACATCCGGCGAGCCGCCGCAAAACAAAACAACGCGGAGTACATGTCCTTGTGGGCCGGGCAAGGGCTGCGTTTAACCACGAGCGATTCTGCGCAAGACATTGTCCAACGGACCGTTGAACAGGCGATTGCGGCAGTTCAATCGCTGAGTTTGAACTGAACACCTGCGTCGCAGCGCGGCGCAAGGCGCGCGACACATCCCAGTGAAATTTCTCCTGAGAGGTCCTGTTCATGAGCCAACCGCGAATTGCCATTATCGGGGCCGGGATTGCCGGTCTCGCTGCCGCTGCCGCGTGCCGGCAGCGCAGCCTGTCTTTTCAGTTGTTCGACGTAGCGCAAGACCCTCTCCAAGGCGGCGCGGCTCTAACCCTTTGGCCCAATGCCCTCAGCGCTTTACAGCGTTTGGGATTGTTTGATGTGCCTCCAGCCTGGATGAACTTTATCGAATCCGGCGATTTGCGCACTCCAGACAACTCAGTGCTGTATCGCCTGCCGCTAGACTGGATGATGCAAACCTATGGGTTTGCGCCGACGTGCGTGCAACGGACGGATTTGACGCGCTGGCTCTGGGAACAGATCGGTAGACCTTCAATTTTGCGCGCGCACGTTGAATCTGTGGAAGCAGACTCAGACGGGGCAAGGGTTTATTTTAGAGGCGGGAAGAGTGCGTCGTTCGACGGGGCCATTGCTGCCGACGGGATTCACTCGGTTGTACGGCAGCAATGGGCCGCTGATGCGACGCGATCGACTTCGTATACGGCGTGGCGCGGAATTGCCCGAAATTTTACGATGCCACAGGGCGTTGAACCGCAGTCTATGCGCGAGTACTGGGGCAAAGGAATCCGCTTTGGATATGCCGCGATAGGCCCGTCGAGGGTCTACTGGTTTGCCACTTTAAACAACCACTTTCTTCCGGAAGACCGCATGCAGTGGTGGCCTACGGTGGTCGAGAGGCTGCAGTCGTTTCCAGACCTGGCTGCGAGCCTGATCCAGGCGACTCCACAAGGCAGCATTCTGCAACACGCCATTCGAGACGTAAGACCTGGGATCCCCATGTCTTTAAAAGCCCTCAGTCTGATCGGGGACGCAGCGCATGCAGTGACCCCGAATCTGGGATTGGGAGGATGCCTGGCGTTGGAGGATGCGGCTGCAATGCTCGATTGCCTTGCCCCAGGCCGGCCCTTGCCGGTATCGTTTCGCGAGTATGCGGCAATCCGCCACAAGCGAGTCGCACGGATTGTCCGTTTTACACGCCTCCTGGGAGAGGTCATGCAGTGGGAACAAGGCGTCCTGACGGCAACCCGCAACGTCGTTTTTCGGCTGTCTCCAGACCGAGCGGCTCATGCCGTTTGGAGGGTGCTGCTCGGTTCGAACCGTTTCCCATAAAAAATTTTAATCTAAATCTGACAAAATAGATGTGTTTTATAGTATTATAAAGCCTATAGAAAAAGGAGGGGTTTTAAATATGGCGGTGACAGAAGGACAAATTCTCAACTTGGACGGACCGGCAGCGCCTTTTGCCGAAACGCGTTCAACGCAAAGTCCCGGACACATCGTGTTTGCCATCATCGTTTTCATCGTTGGAGCCATTGCGCTCGCACAAGCTGTGTCTTGGAGGCAGGCCGCGCTGTTTCTCGTCGCCGGCGTTTTGGGGGTAACGCTCTATCATGCCCGCTATGGATTTACAACGGGTTATCGCCGTTTTATTGTAGAACGCCGCGGTGCGGCATTGCGCGCAAATATGGTGATGTTTTTAATGGCTAACATCCTGTTTCTTCCGTTTTTACTCAAAGGTAGTGCTTTGGGCCACAGCGTATCTGGCTACGTGTCTCCGATTGGGATCTCGCTGGTCTTTGGTTCTTTCGCGTTCGGGCTGGGCATGCAGTTGGCAGACGGCTGCGCTTCAGGAACCCTGTATCACACCGGAGGCGGTGATATCCGGGGAATCCTCACCATTGTCGGATTTGTGATTGGATCGCTGCTGGGCAGTCTGAATTTCCCGTGGTGGACTGGATTGCCGCATTTTGCACCCGTTTCATTCTTGAAAACTTTTGGACCGGTTGGCGGGTTCGGGGTGGAACTCCTGTTGCTGGCCGCCGTTTGGGTGGGAACATTTCTTTGGGAACGGCGTCACAACGGGGACGTAGAGCCCATGGTCAACATCCACCAACGCGGCGGACTGACAAGCGTCTTTCGCGGCCCATGGTCCTGGATTGCGGGTGGCGTCGTCTTGGCGGTGGGGAATACACTCGTATTGATTCTTTCCGGAAAGCCGTGGGGCGTCACGTTTGCCTTTGCACTGTGGGGCGCAAAAATCTCCCAAGCTGTCGGCATCCCGGTTGCACACTGGGGATACTGGCAGACGGCTGCGAATGCCACTGCACTTCACCAAAGCATTCTGCACGATGTGACGACCGTCACCGACCTCGGCGTGATGCTGGGCGCTTTGCTGGCTGCCGGCTTAGCCGGGCGGTTTCCCAAGAAGTATTTTCGCGGAATCCCAGCGCGTATGGCCATCGCCGTGACGCTCGGAGGCGTCCTGATGGGATACGGTGCCCGTTTGGCCTTTGGCTGTAACATCGGGTCGTACTTTTCCGGCATCGCATCGTTTAGCCTGCACGGCTGGGTGTGGTTTCTCTGTGCCATGGCTGGCAGCGCAATCGGCGTCAAGCTGCGACCAGCCTGCGGATTAGGAAATATAGGGAAAAAATAACGATAGAAATGAACCGTCGGAGTGACGTTTAACGTTTGGGGTATAACCAACGGGAAACAAAACCGAGGTTCTTGTCTTTTAAGGGGCGTCCCAAGAGCAGGTCATGCTGCCTTGAGAGACAGCCCCTTTGCTGTTTTAGGCAGGTAAGTTGTGGCATCGACCGGCAGTCATGGTCTACCATGCATTCGGACAGGTTACGAGCAGGTGGTGCTAACACCGGAACCAATGGGTAGCTGCACCTTTCGCAGGCCCATGACAGAAAACTCGGATCATTGAACATCGAATTTAAAGCAGCTAGAATACGATTTATGACTTTATTTTTTAAAGTCCATTGCGTTTGAACCGCAAACGCATAGCGGAAAATGCACTGAGCGAGTTACCGGAAAGGGGACTGAAGAAACATGCAGCACATTGACCCAAAGTACCAGGTGTTGTTTGAAGGCCTGGATTTGCCGTCTGGCGTACAGTTAAAAAATCGCGTTGTCATGGCACCCATGACCAACTTTTCATCCAATCCGGACGGAACGGTTTCCGATGCCGAAGTTGACTACTATGCTCGCAGGTCGGGCGGCGTCGGAATGGTGGTCACCGCATGCACCAATGTGACCCCAAACGGAAAAGGATTTCCCGGTGAATTTGCAGCCGATCGCGATGAAATGATTCCCAGCTTGCGTCGGTTGGCAGACGCCATCAAATCGGAGGGAGCCAAGTCTGTCCTGCAAATTTTTCACGGGGGTCGCATGTGCCCGCCGGACTTGGTTCCAAACGGCGACGTCGTCGCGCCAAGCGCCGTGGCTGCCGAACGGGAAGGGGCAGTTGTTCCCCGCGAACTTAAAGAGGACGAGATTGAGGCGATTATTCGCGCATTTGGAGAAACGACGCGAAGGGCGATTGAAGCGGGCTACGACGGGGTGGAAATTCACGGTGCCAATGGGTACTTGCTGCAACAGTTTTTCTCGCCGCATTCCAACCGCCGTACAGACCGGTGGGGAGGAAGCTTGGAGAAGCGTATAGCCTTCCCGCTGGCGGTCGTGGACGAGGTGAAAAAGACGGTAAAGCAGTATGCTTCTAAACCCTTTTTAGTCGGATACCGCTTTTCTCCTGAAGAACCAGAGACCCCAGGTATTACGATGGCGGATACACTTGAGCTTGTCGATGCCTTGGCGGCGAAAGACCTCGATTATTTGCACGTATCGGTCATGGAGTTTTGGTCGACCCCGCGTCGCGGTGTGGAGGGTTCGCGGTCGCGCATGGAATGGATTCAAGACCGCGTCGGAAGTCAAGTGGCAGTCATCGGGGTCGGATCGATTCACACTCCCGACGAAGCCATTGCCGCGCTGCAAACCGGCGTGCCGTTGATTGCTTTAGGTCGTGAGATCATTATGGAGCCGGACTGGGTGCAAAAAGTGGAACAAGGACGGACATCGGAGATCCAAACCACTCTGACTCGCCTCGACCAGAAGCGTTTGGTCGTTCCGGACCCCCTTTGGCAAGCCATTATCCATACACCGGGATGGTTCCCAGTAGTCGAACCCAGTCAAACCGGCAGTTCCAGTTCGAAATAGGCTGTAAAAAGGCCCCCTCCTGCAGGGGGCCAACCACGCCATTGGACTACGCCATTGGACCCTGCCATAGGCCAATGTTTTCCATCCGAAGGAAGTCAGGATTTCACCGCAAACTCCTCCATGCGCTCTTTAATTCTCGTAAATGCTTCCTCCGGTAAAACCTGTTCTTTCCCAATCAAACGCGCGTTCAACACGACCTCTGCAGCTTCGTCCACCGTGGCCAACAATTGGGCCGTCTCAGCCGGCGAACCTGCAAACGCCAATACCCCATGATTTGCCAGCAAAACCGCGTATACGCCCGGGTGGGCTTTCACGACCTCTACAATTTGGTCGACCGAAGCCGAGGAGCCTCGAGGCGCCCAAGGAATCAGTGGAATCGGTTCCGTAATCCCGAACCGCACCAACGGCTCATAGGCGATGGGAATGCTTTGGTGCGCTACGGAAAACACCGTAGCATGCGGAGCGTGGGTGTGAATGATACTTCCGGCAGAGGGACGGGCGCGGTACACCGCTGCATGCATTTCGATAATTTCCGCTTGGGTGGGTGCGACTTCTCCTTCGATGACCGTCCCATCCGTGCGAACCAGCGCAAAACTGTTCTCGTCGAGATTTGCCACGTTTCCGCCGCGGGTCAGAAGCATCGTGTCCGGGGAGATTCGAGCGGACAGGTTAGCATGATGCCCCCTAAACATCACCCCGGAGTCCCGTAAGTCGGCAGCGGCGGACATCAGTTCGAACTTCGCCTTTGAAGTGTCTGGGATCGTCATGGAATACGCCCCCTTTCGTGTTTCGGTCGCGTCTCTCTTTTGACGAGCCTCTATCAACGTACGACGACGAGCCTCTATCAACACGCGACGTGGATAAGATACCCCTGGGGTACACTTGCCATGCTGAAGGCTCCAAGAAGGTTTGGGAAGAGATGTCAGCCTCGTGGCTCCAGATACCTGTTGCCCCAAGTCCTTGTCGCCCCAAGTACCTATGGAGTGAGCGTTTCGTATAGCTTTCCTGTCTGAGGCTCAGATTAAAATGTGGATTTTTTGCGACGGAAGAGGAGGCAAGTCTATGGATATCGACCTGATGAACCCGGCACGTACAGTGTCAAAGGAAAACGGCAGACAGCTGGAAGAATCTGCACCTCTGCAAGACCGGGCAGGACCTGAAGCGAATGCGGACCGCGCGCGGCGGGAGATGGAGAAATCCTATGAAACCATCAGCCCGTTTGAATTCAAAAACAAGCTCATTGCTCTGGCCCAGGAGAATGAGAAAAAGAGCACCCGCGCCATGTTGAACGCGGGCCGGGGAAACCCAAATTGGATTGCGGCCACGCCCCGTGAGGCGTTTTTTGCGCTGGGGCAGTTCGCTGTTGAAGAGAGCCGGCGCGTGTGGAACGAACGGGACTTGGCCGGAAAACCGAGTCAAGAAGGAATCGCATCGCGCTTCAATCAGTTTGTGAATCGCCGCAGCCAAGAACCAGGAGTCAAGCTTCTTTCGGACGTCGTGGACTATGGCATCACAACAAAAGGGTTTGATGCAAACGAATGGATCTACGAATTGGTCGACGGCATCGTCGGAGATAACTATCCGATGCCTGACCGCATGTTGGTGCGGATCGAACAAGTGGTTCACGACTTTGTCGTTCAAGAGCTGTGTGGCGGGCAAGTGAACAACAACGCAACTGGCATGACCGGCAAAACCGTCGCGACCGTTGTGGACGTTTCAAACGGCGGAGGGCAACAACCAGATGGACAGTTCCAGTTATTCGCGGTAGAAGGCGCCACGGCCGCGATGTGTTACATATTCGACTCATTGCTGGAAAACTACCTGTTGGCGCGAGGGGACAAGGTGGCCATTATGGTGCCGGTATTTCCGCCCTACGTCGAGATCCCGCATCTGCATAAGTACAGTTTTGAAGTGATCGAAATTAAAGCCAGTGCGGTCGATGAGCAGGGGCGCCATACGTGGCAATACCCGAAAGAAGAGTTGGAAAAACTGTCCGATCCGTCCATTAAAGCGCTGTTCTTGGTGAACCCGAGCAATCCTCCCTCTGTAGCCATTCGCCAAGAGTCAACCCAGCAACTGATTGAGATTGTAAACCGGCACAACCCCAATTTAATGATCATTTCCGATGACGTGTACTCCACGTTTGTCGACAACTACCGGTCGCTTATGGCCGACTTACCTTACAACACCATTGGGGTGTACTCGTTCTCCAAGTACTTTGGCGTGACCGGATGGCGGCTGGGTGTGGTGGCCGTTCACGAAGAGAACGTGTTCGATTACCGGCTCAAACAGCTTCCGCCAGATAAAGTGGACATTTTGAACCAGCGTTACGGTTCGTTGACACAGCACCCCGAGGAGATTTCTTTCATCGATCGCATGGTAGCGGACAGCCGGCAAGTGGCCCTGCGGCACACAGCAGGACTTTCCACTCCGCAGCAGGTGCAGATGGCGCTTTTCGCCGCATTCGCACTGCTGGACAAAGAGAACCGGTACAAACAACTCACGAAGGACATCTGCCATCGCAGGATCCGGCTGCTGTATGACGGACTGGGTCTGCCTTACCCGAACCTGCCGCATGACGCAGACTACTATACCGAGTTTGACCTGGCCGAGTGGGCCAGTCACCACTATTCTTCGGATTTCACGGATTACCTTCAGAAAACTTACGAACCGGTCGACATCTTGTTCCGGTTGGCCGAACAATCTTCCATTGTCCTGTTGAACGGCGGAGGGTTTCACGGACCCATCTGGTCCATTCGGGTTTCGCTGGCCAACTTGGATGACGACGCGTACGCAGAAATTGGCCGGGAACTTCACAAGGTTTTGCAGCAGTACGTATCCGAGTGGGAGTCGCGAAGCCGCCGCTAATTCAACATGCGGACAAAAGCCGCGCGAAACGCCGATTTGCAGTATGATGAGGTGGACGCCCTGTACAGTTTGAATGTACAGGAATCGACGTTTAAAACAGGCGTGGTGACTATGAATATTCTTTCTGCAGAAAATGTCTCTAAGACGCACGGAGAAAAGGTCTTGTTAGACCATGTTTCGTTTGGCATTGAAGAAGACGACCGCATTGGTCTGATTGGCGTCAATGGAACGGGCAAGTCGACTTTATTGAAGTTAGTGGCTGGAATCGAGTGGCCGGACTCCGGTTCCATCGCTGTAGGCGGGGGCGTGACCGTTCATTACCTGCCGCAGGAACCTGCCTTCAATCCCGGTGAGACTGTCTTGCAACAGGTGTTTCGGTCAGACGCTCCGGTGATGCGCTTGCTCCTGGAGTATGAGGAGACAGTGGAGAGCCTTCGTCAGGTGTCTGCTGATGACGACGCCTCTCACAACCCGAGTGCTGCACCGGGCAGCGGCGAGCTCGGCGGTACCCGCGCCGAATCGCCTGCCTTGCAGGAAAGGCTGCAGCGCAAGCTGATCTCTTTGCAAACCCAAATGGACGAACTCGGCGCCTGGCAAGTTGAACACGAGGCCAAGTCGATTTTGACCCGGTTAGGTATTGTGGATTTTAACGCGATCGTCGGAAATTTGTCCGGGGGACAACGCAAGCGCGTCGCTTTGGCCCGAGCCCTGATCCACCCTGCCGACTTGCTCATTCTCGACGAACCCACTAACCACATTGACGACGAAAGCGTGCTATGGCTGGAAACCTATCTGCAAAAGCGCAAGGGCGCTCTGCTGATGGTCACCCATGACCGCTACTTTTTGGACCGGGTCGTCAACCGGATCTTCGAGTTAGACAGAGGGAAACTGTACCGCTATCCAGGCAGCTACAACGCGTACCTCGAAGGCAAGCTGGCTCGCATCGAAGAACTGCGCGCCACCGAGGACAAGCGGCAGAACTTCCTTCGCAACGAACTGGAGTGGATTTCGCGAGGGCCGAAAGCGCGGGGTACGAAGCAAAAGGCCAGAACAGACCGCTATTACGAGCTTTTGGAGAAGACGCCCGAGGTCGAAGACGCGCAATTGGAGTTTTCCGCAGCATCTACGCGTTTGGGCAAGACCGTGATTGAACTTCAGCACGTCAGCAAGGGGTACGGCGGAAAGGCCGTGGTTTCAGACTTTAGCTGCATCTTGATGCGACGCGATCGCGTTGGGATAGTCGGACCAAACGGCAGCGGCAAATCGACGCTGCTCAAACTCATGGGCGGGCAGCTTGAACCGGATACAGGGACTGTGGTGATTGGGGCCACCGTGAAAATCGGATATTTCTCTCAGGAACACGAAGAGATGAAAGAAAGCCAGCGGGTCATTGAGTATATCCGCGACGAAGCCGAGTACGTTCAGACAGCGGATGGGCAGAGCATTTCAGCAGCGCAAATGCTGGAACGGTTTTTGTTTCCCGGTCCCCTGCAGTGGACTCCCATCGAAAAGCTGTCGGGGGGAGAAAAACGGCGTTTGGCGCTGCTTAAAACTTTGATGTCGGCCCCAAATGTCCTGCTGCTCGACGAACCGACGAACGACCTCGACATTCCGACTCTGTCCGTGCTAGAGGCGTACTTGGACGATTTTCCAGGCGCCGCGGTGGTGGTATCCCATGACCGGTACTTCTTGGACCGCGTGGTGGAAAAGGTGTTTGCAGTGGATTCAAGCCGCCACATTGAGACGTATTTGGGGAATTTCTCGGACTACCTGGCACAAAGGCCGAACGACGGCGAAAGCGGGAGTACTGGTGTCGCTTTGCAAAGCCCCTCTGCAAAGCGTTCATCAGACCCAAAGGGTCAGGACCCCGCTGTTTTGGACGCTGTTCCGGGCGAGGAAGCTTCGCCCATCAAACGACCCAAGCTCAAGTTCACCTTCTCTGAACAAAGGGAATTTGAACAAATTGACGGTGTCATTGCACAGACCGAGCAAGCATTGAAAGAGGTTGCGGCGCAGATGGACGAAGCAGGAGGAGACTACACAAAGCTGCAAACCCTTTACTCAGAACAGCAGGCGCTGGAAAAACGTCTGGATGAACTGCTCGAGCGCTGGGCGGAACTCAACGAGCTTGCCGAACAGATTGAGAAAAACAAAAATCGCCAACAACAATAGGGAAGGCCGGCTGTTACAGCCGGCC
Organism: Alicyclobacillus tolerans; assembly: GCF_021739485.1. Classification (GTDB taxonomy): domain Bacteria; phylum Bacillota; class Bacilli; order Alicyclobacillales; family Alicyclobacillaceae; genus Alicyclobacillus_K; species Alicyclobacillus_K tolerans_A. The sequence continues at coordinate 113,289 of NZ_JAJFNK010000004.1, read as the reverse complement.
CTTTGCCGATTCGTTTGAACACCGTGGATTACTTGAACACTCGCCTTGCTCCCAGGTATTTTGGTCCCCAATACGAGTTGCTGATGCTGTCGATAGCCACGCCCATGTCCTCGGCGTCAATCATGAGGCCGTTTCCGATGTAGATGCCGACGTGGGAAGCCCCTGGCGCATAGGTGCTGAAGAAAACGAGATCGCCTGGTTGAAGGTTGTTGTAGGCGACGGGAAGCCCCTGTGCAAACTGCTCTTCAGAGGTGCGATACAATCCCACGTTGAAGTGGTTCATGACGTACTGTGTAAACCCGGAGCAGTCGAATCCGGAAGGAGTCGTTCCGCCCCACACATAGGGGACACCCAAAAACTGCTCTGCGTATTGAATCACTTGGCTTGCACTGGCCGTGCTCAGGGTTTGCGTCGTGTATTGGACATACGCGCGGCTCTTCATGAGCGCCTGGGCCTGTTCCGTTTCTAACTGAATCTGCTGGATTTGACCTTGCGTGAGGTGAATTTGGCTTTCAATCAGCCTTTGCTGACTTTGTTTGGACTTCATCTCGTACTGAAGCTTGTCCAGGGTTTGATGCTGTTGGTGAAGCATAATCTCGTCGCTGCTCTTCAAGATTTGCAGTTCTTCGTTTTTCTTATTGAGTGTACTGGCTTGCGTGTCGAGTTGTTGCTTTTGTTGTTCAACCTGATGCTGAAGCGCCGCGACTTGTTGAACCAACTGCTGTTGCGCCCGGCTGATGGAGGCAAGGGCTTCGATGCGAGACAACAAGTCATCCCAACTGGTGGACTGCAGCAAGACCGCGAGGTAGGTGACGTGGCCGTCTTCGTATGTAGTCTGCAGCTGCGCCGTCAATTCAGCCTTGTCTTTGTTTAAAGCGACCTGGTTCTGTTGGATTCGTTGTTCGAGCTGCTGGATCTGTTGGTTCAGTGACTTAATCTGTGCGGTATCGGTGGCGATGGCGTTTTGAACGTTCGTGAGTGAAACGTTGTATTGGTGAATGGATGCTTGCAAAGAGTTCGCCTTTGCCTTTTCTTGCGAAATCTGTTTGTATGTTGTAGACGACTCCTGCTGAAGTTGCGAGAGCAGGCTTTGTTCGCTTTGAAGGGAACTTCCGTATGAAGTTAGCAGCGATGACCCGAAGACTAGGCCGGCGGCTAAAAGCGCAATCTTCGACTTGTAACTTTGAAAAAGCACGCAAATACCCCTTCCGCTTCGACTTCAACGTGTCCAATTCGACATGAAAGGGGAAAGTCCTGCAATAGACGTGTCTAATCGAGGGGGATTTTGGAATTTGAAATGCAGTTTGAAATCGAAATTGGAAGCTGAACTCGACTGGATTTGAGCTTCGACCGAATTTGAACGTCGACCGGATTGGAGAGAAGGGAGTCTAGTTCATGAAAAACGGACAAAATCGAAAGGATATCTATCCGGGTTTGGAAGTTGACATTGTCTTGAAAAAAGACCAGCCGACGGGGCGGACTACGCGCGGATTCGTGAAAGACATTTTGACCCGTTCACCGACTCATCCCCGCGGGATCAAAGTGCGCCTGCAAGACGGGCAAATTGGACGGGTGCAGGCGATTGTCGAAAAACCAGCCGGGAAGTGATGGGGTGCGCGGCAAGCCCCACCGTTTAGGCGCCGAGATATCAAAGTGTAACTTCGCAAAGTTCCGGAGCTTCACGAAGTTCTGAGCTCCAGACCAAACGCGCGATTCCAGCTTTCGAGGATAATCGTCGACATGACTTTGGCCATACTCTCAATGAATTTTGGAGATGCTGTGGCGATTCGTTCGAGGCACAAAGATGAACTTCGCTTTTCAGCATCTGCAATGTTGCCATACAGGGTGTAGCTGCCAAACGATGGAAGCCCCCGTTTGGTGGCGCGGCCAGGTTTGAGTTTCCCGGTATCCAGACAAACGTAACCGACGCGATCGACTGAGCTCAACGACGAGTCGACGGCGATGAGGGTCGAACCTGGGTGACTCAGGCGGATGCGCTGCAACTCTTGAACCAGGTTCAGGGCGTGGATCGGACTGTCCATGGTACCATACAATGGAATCGAAGGGTTGGCGGCATGGACCAGGCTTCCGACCATGGGTCCCAGGGCGTCACCGGTTACTCTGGGTGTGCCGACGCAGATAAACACGGGTTGAACACTTTTTTGTAAAACCTCAAACAGATAGAAAGAAACCGTTTCAACACAGTCACCACACACGTAAGGACGGTTTGCCAGTCTACCCATACGCTTCACCCTCTTACATTCCATCTCTCACCTCTATTTCACAATAGTTTTGCGTAAACGCCATCGACGATCTTGACCATCGTGCGGGGGTCTGATTGGACGGTTTCGGGCATTCCCGGGGTGTTTGAGGGGTACACCTCTACATGACGTCCCGGCGGACGAAGACCGCAAAACTCACGGCGATGGACGCAACAGACCACGCACATAAGACCGCGATCGAAAATGGGAACGTCATGCCAGCGACAGGCGGCGGACTTCCGTTGAGGTAACCGCTTAAACCCAGGTTCACGACCGGAAGGTACTTGGCTGGAGTCCAGTTGCTCGCGAGCGCTGTGAGCAGGGTCCCCGCTATCAGGGCCGCCATCATGATTCCCATGGAGGACGCGGTGGATCGGACCAAAGTGGAGACAAAAAAGGCCAGGCAGGCAACAGACAGAGATGAAAAAAACCCCAGCCCAAAGGTCATAAACAGATACTTCCACTGAGGAATGGTGTAGACGTGGGAAATGTTGACGAATCCGGTGGCGGTGGTCTGAAAGCCCATCAGCACTGGCAGCCCAAAGCCTGTGTAGCCAAAAAACAATCCGGAGACGGCCCAGGAAGCGACACCGATGGCCAAAAACAGCATTGCAACGAGCAAGAACAGCGCTATCAACTTGCTCAACAGCACCTTGGCGCGCGATACGCCGCGAGTTAGCAGCATTTTAATGGTCCCGCCGCTGACCTCCGAAGAAACCATATCGGCAGCAATCACGACGACAAACAAGGGAATAAGCAGCGTGATGCCTTCATCCATGAACGAGCGCATGAACGTTGCAGCTCCAGGTGCAAACGGGTTGATGTTGTGGCTGAGTTCGTATTGCCCCTCCTGCAGCGTCGCCTGAATGGCAGCCTTTTCGGCCGGTGACAGAAAAGGGCTTTGGAGGCGGTTGGTCTGATGGGTGAGCTGTTCTTGCAGGTGGACGCGCCAGTCGGTGGTCCCCAGTTGGTGAGCCAACACCAGGGCGGCCTGCCGCTCAGCGTACGAAAACAGGGCCATGAGAACGACTAAGATGACAAGTACGACCTGAAACCGGCGCTTGCGCAACATCTTTGTAATTTCATTCGAGACCAGGTGCCAAAACACCATGGGTGGAATCACCTCCTGTCGTCTGTAAAAACACGTCTTCCAAGGTCGCCTTGTGCCGGGTGATGGCATAGATACGGACGCCGTAGTGCACCATCTCGGCGGTGGCGTCTGCAATTTGCGAATCGGACATGGAACAACCCAGGGTCTTGCCCGGCGGGAGAACCTCTACTTCCCGGACCATGCCCGACTGGGCATGTCGTCTCAATACCTCCAGTGCCAGTTGGGGCGGATCCACATGCCAGAAAACTTCGTTTGACGCCTGGGCCAGCAGAGATTCAATCGCACCCGTGCGAACTACGGTGCCATCGCGAATAATGGCGATGTGATCGCAAAGCAATTCGACTTCCGCCAGTAAATGGCTGCTGACGAAGATGGTCATCCCTTGCTGGGACAATTGTCTCAGGAAGGAACGCAATTCGCGGATGCCAGCGGGATCGAGTCCGTTGGTCGGTTCGTCGAGAATCAGGAGCTTTGGATTTCCAAGCAGTGCCTGTGCGATGCCTAAACGCTGCCGCATGCCCAGCGAATACGTCTTCACTTTGTCTTTTAACACGTCGGACAAGCGCACTAATCCAGCCACCTCGTCGATCCGGGCTACTGCCTCAGCGCCTTGCATGCGGGCAAGTTGGAAGAGGTTTTCGTAACCGGTGAGGTAGGGGTATAAGTCGGGATTCTCTACAATGCAGCCCACGCGCCGCATGGCAGACAGAGGCTCTTTGGACAGGTCGTGGCCGTCGATGGTGATTTGTCCGGCCGTCGGCCGGATGAGTCCGACCAGCATGCGGATGGTCGTGGTCTTGCCGGCCCCATTTGGTCCGAGAAACCCAAAAATTTGCCCTGGCCCGACTTCAAAGGAAACGTCTTTGACGATGAGCCGGTCTTTGATTTGCTTTTGAAGTCCTGTGACGGAAAGGACGGGTTGTGGCCCGTCTGCCTGGTGTTGACTCGTCTGGCGTTCGATGGTCTGACGCTCGTGCATTCAGGTCTTCACCTCTCGTTTTGCAGACAAACGGGTGGCGTTTGGCAGCGCGTTTGGCGAGATTTCGCAGTGCAATCTCTTGTATAGTACACTGTCATTGGACAAGGAGGAAATCTCGATGGAGCAACATGGACGAAACAATCGGCCCGCGAGATGGAAGGATCGAAAAGACAGCCAAGGACGCTGGTCTGCTCAATTGGTTCGATTCGCTGCAGTGTTGGCTGCAATCGCCGCACTCGGACTTGCGGGCGGGTTTGTCTACGGAGCCTATGCCGCATTCGGCGGTTCTGTCGGAGATGTCCTTAGCAACCGCGCCAGCGGCGCAGCATCTGGCGGCACAGCCGACGGTCGCGTAGGCACAACCCTTCCCAGCACCCCTCAGACTCCATCGGGACAAAAGCCGCCTCACACCGCTTCGTCGCCGGCTTTTTCTCCGGGAAAGACCGTACACATCGTGGCACTTGGCGATTCGTTGACGCACGGGTTTGGAGATGCTTCGGGGCAAGGATATGTGGGAGATGTCAGCGCGCAGTTCCGTCACAACGGAAATCGGGTCATCCAATCCAACCTCGGAATTGACGGTCTCACCTCTGCCGGGTTGGTTGCGCAAGTGAAACAGCCGGAGGTTGAGAACCTTTTGGCATCGGCAAATTTGATTCTGATTTCCATCGGCGGCAACGACTTGGATAAAGCGGCCGGGCTGCCGAACATTGACACCCGTCGTATTACTGCGGCAGACAAGCAGTTTAACGCAAACCTAGCCCGCATTTTAACGCAAATCCGGAGCGTGAATAAAACCGGGGTCATCGCATTGATTGGGCTGTACAATCCCTACGGAGACGCGGCCGCGGTACGGAAGCAAACAGATGCCATCGTAGAGTCTTGGGACCAACAGGAAGACCAGGTGGTCTCCGGGTTCCCGAACGCTGTCGTGGTTCAAACTTTTGACCTGTTTGAGTTGCATCCAGCCGCGTTTTTGTACGCTGACCACTTTCATCCGAATCAAGTAGGGTATCAGAGGATTGCCGAACGCGTATGGCAGGACATCCAGGGAGGTTGACCGGTTGCAAACGCGGCACACTTTGTTGCGGGTGACTCTCGCTTTGTGGAAAGTTTTCGATACAATGAGCACTAGGGGGGCGTTTTTCCGATGAAGCGCATCGATGCGATTATCCGTCCAGAAAAGCTGCAGTTGGTCATCCAATCGCTGCGGAAGGTGGGGGTGACGGGTTTCACCGTGATCCCAGTGCAAGGCCGAGGGCAGCAAAAGAACGCGACCGGCGTCTACCGAGGCACGAAGTACGATATTAGTTTGCATCCCAAAATCAAACTCGAGATTGTGGTATCCGACCAGTACATCCAACCTGCGGTCCAGGCCATTATCGATTCAGCGCAAACTGGAGAAACCGGAGATGGGAAAATTTTTGTCTATAACATTTTAGAAGCGTACAACATCCGCACCGGACAGGTCGACGAAACCATCGACGAGTTAAATAACTAGCGCTGGATTCGGCCGATGCGTTTTCGGAAAAAGAGCACCAATTCCCGCAGATGTGCGATGCCGCGGCAACAAGATGACCGATGTTGTCGGCGTGGTATGGACGTCCAAGCGCGTTTTCGTCCGCGTTGTTCCGGCATCGTTTTTATTCTCTGACGGGCTGACCTCCTACTCCGGATGGCGGATGGCATACGCCCCTGTTGCTCAGTTTATCTCTCAAACGGTTTGCTCTCTGTATCTCACTCCCGAATAAACCAGTACGTCAGGGCTCCAAAGAAGAGCGTCATTCCTCCCATAAACAGCCAATCAACCACCTCAGGCCCCTCCTTCCGGACAACCCCATCCTTGAACTCTCTAAAACTGCTATTTGTCATGCCCTGCAAGACTTGCGATTTGCAATCGCTGTGTAAAAAGACCCAAACCCAAGTCTACGGAATCTATGGCTGGCTTTTCTCTATTGTAATCGCTTCCTGCCCGCAACGCTAAACTCAAAAGCTGGTACCTGCAAAATATTTTAAAACGGGGAGTGGTACAGGCTTTTGGCGACGCGGATTGGGGAAATGACAGGGACAAGTAACGCCTAAATGGAGAAGACCTCAGGGTTAAATGCTGCCTGCATTTGCGATGTCGCGCCGGATGCCTGGCATGCCAGGAGTCCAGTTGGCTGGGGCGCCAAGGCCCGTACTGCGGTGAAACTGCAGGGCTTCGAGAAGGCGAATCAACTCAGGCAGCCCGCGGCCGACGTCCTTTGGATACACGATTTTGGACACGATGATTCCTTCCGGGTCGATCACGACGGTCGCGCGCTTGGCCGCACCTTGGGATTCGTCCAGTACCCGGTACGCCCGGGAAATCTGCTGGTTTCTGTCACTGACAAGCGGATAGCGCACGTTTCGCATCGAGGGGGAGACTTCGGAAAACACCTTGTGACTATAGACGCTGTCCGTACTGATCGCCAGGACCTTGATGCCCAGCTGTTGGAACTTCGGGTAAAAGGCAGCGACCGCTGCCAATTCTGTCGGTCAGACGAAGGTGAAATCCGCAGAATAGAAGAACAAGACAACCCACCGGCCGCGGTAGTCGGCGAGTTTTACGTTTTGCAACTTTCCGTGGACAAAGGCTTCCGCTTCAAACAAGGGGGCGGCATCGTCGCGGCTGCTGCAGTTTGGCAACGGCTGATTGGCCAATTCTGATACATTTGGAGCTTTGGGTTGAGAGCTTTCGGTCTCCAATCCGTTCACCTTCCAACTCAAGCATTTGCCTTCTACGTTATGCACAGCCCAGCAAACAGTGAAAAAATTTTCAAGGGAAAGGGGCCACCGAAACAGCGGCATTGACGACTGTTTGGGTGGCCCCGGCCTCGAATTTCCTGGGATGTTACATCGTTGAAGCTTAAAATCGCCTCAAAGTAAAGGAATTACCCTATACCGCCCCGTGGACCAAAAACACGTGATGCGGTTGGCGGCTTAGGCTTTGTCTTCGCTCCGGTAGACTCCAATGATGTCGGAGCTGCCAATGACTCCAATCGGGTGGTCGTTGCTGACCACCAATAGGTAGGTCACGCCGAATACGTTCATGCGATTCATGGCAGTCGCGAGCGATTCGTTGGCCTCAATGCGATGCAGCTGTTTTGGCAGTAAATCGGTAATTGGCTGGCTGCCCTTGTCGTCTGTCAGAGCCTCTAGGATCTTCGCGCGCGACACGGACCCTAGGACGGCATCTCTGGCATCGTGGACGTCCGCGAACCATTCGTTCGTCTTTGAAATCTCTGACCATGCCTGTGCAACGGTCAATTGACTCGACAGAAAGTAGCGGTCCTTCGGCAAAGCCTCTCCAACCGTCAGAGCCTGCATCCGGTCGGGGTTGCGCTTGCGGTTGATGTCGAGACCGCGGCGGAACAGTTTCATGGTGTAAATGCTTTGCTTGCTCAGTAACCCGACAATGGTCGCGGACAAAACCGAGACAATCATGACGGGAAGAATCATCTTATAGTCGTCGGTCATGTCGAAGATCATCAGGATGGCGGTGACCGGTGCCTGTGCACTGCCGGCGAAAATCCCAGCCATCGCCGTCGCCGCAACGGCTCCGCCGCTAAACCCGCTGTGCGGGAAAAAGTGGACGAACATCAGTCCCATGGCTCCACCCAGCATGGAGCCTTGGTACAGTGCGGGCGAAAACACCCCTCCCGAACCCCCGGCGGCAATCGTGACAGAGGTTACGAATAGTTTTAGCACCAGCAAAATCAACATCAAGGACCAGGTGAAATGCAGGGCGAGTGCGTCGTTCATGTGGCCGTATCCGACCCGCAGGACTTGCGGAAACCAAATCCCGATTGCGCCGACAATCAGTCCTCCGAACAGTGCTTTCACCCAAATTGGCCAGCGGCGCACGTTAAACCAGTCTTCAATGCCGTACAGAACCCGAATGTACCCGTAACTCCACAGCCCCGTGACAATGCCGACAACGATGTAAATCCAAATCAAAGAAAGGGGACCAATGCTGTACGCAGGCATGTTGAACGAGGCGTGGTTCCCGAAAAACGCGCGGCCAATCAAAGCGCTCACGACAGAAGAAATCACGACGGCTGCAAAGTTCTGCAGCGTAAAACTGCCTAAAATGACCTCGGTTCCAAACATCACGCCTCCCATCGGGGCGTTAAAGGTTGCCGCGATACCGCCACCGGCTCCACAGGCTACGAGAAGCCGCAGATAGCGTTCCGGTAAACCGAGGAACTGTCCAAACACGGAACCAAAGGCCGAGCCAATTTGGACAATCGGTCCTTCGCGTCCCACTGAACCTCCAGTACCAATCGTCAGTGCAGAGGCCACCGCTTTAATGACCACGACCCGGGGACGAATGACGCTCTTTTTTTGCACGATGGCTTCCATGACTTCGGGCACCCCGTGGCCTTTGGCTTCCGGGGCCAACCATTTCACGATATAGGCGACAATGATAAGACCGATGGCTGGGAGAAACAAGACGCTGGCTTTGCCCATAAAATCAAATACGTGAATAAATTTGCCAAAAAATACGAATTCAAAAAGTCGGATCAGTTTGCGAAATCCGACAGCGCCGAATCCGGCGACGACACCGACGGCCGACGCGTAAAGCAGAAGCATAATGGATTCGGGGATGTGTCTGGACAGTTTCTCGTGCAACGAGAAGTGTTTCCGGTCCGAAGGGGGACGGACAGATTCGGACCCAACGAGTTCTTTTCCCACCTCGCTTCGCGTTCGCGACGTTACGCCTACATCACTCATAACACACCATCACCTCTAATAAAGTTCATACGTAAAAAGACCGGACGACCTCTAAAGAATAGGAATTGCCCACATAACGCGTGGTTTTCCCCCATAGGCCCTCCGGATAGAGTCAAGCTTGAGCATGACCTCACAAAATTTAAAAGTGCACCCAGTCATGGTATTCATTTGTATTTGGGTGAATTTTTTTGGGGGATAAACCGTTATTGAAACATCACATTTTTAAATGTACGCCTCCGCAACTCTCATGTCTACCTGAATCCTAGGGAAATAAACACCGTGCCCTGCTTCAAATGGTCGGGTTGCAGCCCTTCATGCGCTCAAATCGCATAAGAGGGAGCGTGCTGACGGTGTGCGTTTAAAAAATCCCGAATTTCGAGCGAGACCTCTCTCGCATTTTCCAACGGCGTGAAATGCCCGGAGTTTGAAATGACAACCAGCCGGGACTGGGCGATGCTTTCGTTCAGAGCCACGGAACCGACGGGCGGCGTCACTTTGTCTTGTTCTCCGGCAATGATGAGCGTGGGCAGAGTGATGCGAGAAACGTCCTTCTGGCGGTTAAATTTAGACGCAGCCAAAAAATCGCGGTAACTGCTGCGTGTATCGACGCGGGTATTCTGCGAAACGACCCGTTTAAGAGATGCTTTAGCTGCACTGCCAAAGCCTTGCTCGATGAAGTAGGCTTCGTTGTAAACGCCTTTGGACAACTTGTCCAAAAAATCGGCGGAAACGTCCAGCTTCCCAGCCGTGTTGAGCAGCACCAAACTCTTTAGCCAGGGAGCCTTGGCAAGGGCTAGTTCGATCCCGATAGCCCCTCCAAGCGAGTGGCCGACGTAGGTGAGGGAGTCCACGCCCAATTGCGCTGCAAACTCCTCCATCCATACGGCGTATTCGGAAATTTCACTTTTGGACTGACCCAAAGACCGGTAGTGTCCAGGCAAATCGAGGACGATACAGTCGTAGGACCTCAAACGGGCAATCAAGGGAAGCCAAAACATCCCGTAACTGCTTGCCCCGTGAACAAACAGCAATTTGACTTCAGAATCTGCATTGCCAATATGCTCGTAAAAGACCTTTTCGCCTTGAACTGTGCAAAACATGGGGAGGTTCCTTTCTTCAATGAGGTGACAGGGGCATTGGCAGCGCCTGTTGAAAATGCCTTCCGTTTACGCAAAATGTTCCCTCGCGCACTTGCAATTATTAGCGGAGCCCTGACGAATGTGGCAGACGTGCTGATGGGCCGGAGGAATCCCCCGGCCCTGGCCGCATGAACCGGCCATGTTGCCATCCGGAATCAGTAGGCACCCGCACCGCCAGCGCAACTTGCGCCCCCGCCCCAATACGGGACGAGCAAGATGAACAGGACAAAGATGATGAGGAATACCACTGCCCACCGCGTATAACCGCCAAACACGCCGTACATGAAATCTCCCCCTATCTCCTGCGTCGTTTTAACTGCCTACGCACTGTTACGTTATGAAAGGGGCGATGGTTGGCGCAAGGTCATATGCCCGGTGTCAAACGCCCATTTTCACGTTGCAATTAGGGTGTACAGACTGTTTGGGAGTTGCTTCAACCACGGCAACGGTTTGGTGAAAACAAGAGTCAAGTGATGCAATGCCCGGGTGCACACGGCGTACAACAGGCGCCGTTCGTGGGCGAAGTACGACGATGCATCGAACACCACAACGGCGTCAAACTCAAAGCCCTTGGCTAAATACGATGGAATAATTGCCGTCTGCGCGCTCTCGGTCAAGCGCAGGTCGTTTTTTGTGATGAGTTGAAACCCGTCCTGATGGGCGAGTGACGCGTACAGTTGCCCGGCTTCTGCTGCTGTACGCGCAATCACCGCAATGGATTTCATCCCCTGGTCTCGAAGCCGACGGACAGCAAGTATTGTATCGCGGCCTGCGTTTTCTTGGGATGTTTGAACCAGGTTGGGTTTTTGGCCAGACGGGCGAACGGCTGCTGCCAACTGCTCCTCGCCCAACAAAGCCTGTGCGAATTTGAAAATTTCCTGGGTGGAACGGTAGCTTTTTGTGAGCGCTGCGACTTGACTGTGTTCCACTCCAAACACACCCGGACTGTCCAAAAACTCGCCGGGAGGTGCGTAGGGGTGGATCGATTGAGAGGGGTCCCCCAGAATTGTGAAACTCGCCTTCGGGAACAAAATTTTTACGGTTTCCAGTTGTAATAGCGTATAGTCTTGAGCCTCGTCGATCAATACGTGACGAATGTCCTCGGGAACGGATTGGCTAAAGGAAGGACCTAATATTTTTGCGTACAGATACCAGATGGCAAGACTGTCTTCGTAGGGGACAGGTTGACCACCCGTGAGAGACTTCAAAGTGTTTTGACAGATGTCGTGCCAGGAACCCCTCGCGGAGTTCCCCAAAGAACTGTTGGGAAGGTTTCCCGCAAAAGAACCCTTGGAGGAAGAGCCTTCCAAAGGGGAATTTTTGTGTGGTTGCACTTTCTCCAGGAAGGACGACTTGTTTTCAAACGCCTGTACATAAGCGTCAAAGGGCAGTCGTAGGGTCATTTCATAGAACTCGCTGCGAACTCTCCCGACGAGTTGCGAAGCGAGTTTTTGACTCTCCGCACGGATTTCATCGTCTGTACCCATGTACCGCGTATCCGCTCGGAGGCGTTTTTCGATCCGTTGACGTACTCGGTTTTCCACTACAGACAGGCGCTTTTCCACGTGGACGCGAAGGTGGTCCATTCGCGCCGGCAAGCGGTAGCGCGCAAGTGGGCCGTAAAAAAGCCGGCTCATTTCCTTCGCGGAAACGACCGTTTTACCTCGGTACGTCAGGTTTTGAAACGGAATGCCGCCGCGGTTTAACGAAGCTGCGTACTCTCGCAGAAACGTTCGAAACTCCAGAGAAAACTTAAAGCGGGTGGTTTGGTCCTGAATCGACCAACTTGACGGGTCCCGGCTGAGCAGTCGTTCCAAATGGCTGTAAAGGTCTTCAAAACGAAAGCGGGAGCGAAAGGCTTTGGCTGCGTACCGTTGAAAAGTTTCTTGCCACATGTTTGACTCGCCGAGTTCCGGCAGGACGTTCGACACGTATTCGTGAAAAATTTGATTCGGTGCGAACAGCACGATGTTATCTGCCGTCAGTGTACGCCGTTGTTTGTAAAGCAGGTAAGCGACGCGCTGCAGCGCGATGGAAGTCTTGCCGCTGCCAGCCGGGCCTTGGACAATGAAGACGCGGTGGCGGGGGTTGCGGATGGCCTGGTTTTGTTCGCGCTGGATGCTTTGTACAATGGAGGACATTTTTTCGTCGGCGTGCCGGGAGAGCATTTGCTGCAGTACGTCGTCGCCGATTCGCACATCCGTATCGAAGACGGCTTCCAGTTGGCGATTTGCGATTTTGTACTGCCGTTTCCGGGTGATTTTTCCAAGGATTTGACCTTGCGGGCTTTCGTACTGCGCTTGCTCCAGGCCGTAATCGTAATACATGCTGCTGATGGGAGCACGCCAGTCATAGACCAGTGGCAGGGGGTTGCTTGGGGTTTGAACCGATGTCATGCCAATATAGATGGCTTCAGGAATTTGCGTCCCGTTTTCCTGAAAGTCCATGCGGCCGAAATACGGCGACGATGCAACGCGTTCGTAGCGCTTGACGACTTCTTCAGCTACGTTGTGGCCCAGTTCTTCTTCTGCGAGTCCGCTGGCGTGTTGAGCCAGCAGAATGGAGATTTCAGGGCTGGCTGCGTCATGTCCGACGTTTTCCCACATGTACCGCCTTTCTTCCATCAATCCCTGTTTGCGTTGAGAGACAACCATTTTCGCAGCGTCAATCAGGTGATCTAGAATGGATACGACGCGTTTTAGATAATTTTGTTCACCTTGTTGCTCCTGCTCTGAAATCAACCACATCGACCCCCAGCTTTATTCCGTTACATGACACCTTTAACCATGACATCTTTAACCATGACACCGATCTCCATGACATCCGTTGACCAGATACCTAAAACACCCGTGGCCATGACGGTTGCCCAGAATGTAAATTTAACCTACGAATCCATGATAATACAACGTTCTTTTAGGGCAAGCAAAGGGGTCAATGCGGAGATTCAAAATGTGAGGTTCGTATAAATCACGTTTAGAAGTTTTCGTCTAAGGCCTGAATGCTGACGCTCATTCGTTGATTTGGATTCTGTTCGAAATGCACCCTGGCTTGCTGTGTCGATTCATCCACCGTCTCGATCCAGACGGGTTCTCCGTCATACCGCACATTAATTTTTTGCTCGGACTGTAAAATTTGTTTGGCTCGCTCTACATTCAACCGCGATTCCTCCTTCGCCGATAGGTTTTCGCTTGTCCGACCTGACTTGGATTTGGGGACAGGTGTCAGCGATTTCTAGCGTACTCCCAAAAGCGGCGAATTATGTGAACCGGGTCGCAGTCTATTTTTCAATCAAATTTCAAGTTTATTTATGTAACTTATGTTCTGTCAGATAGGGGTCAGAACCCAATACTCCCCTGAACGAAAGACAGCGATTTTTTCGCTGTCTTTCCCTCTATTTAGGTGTTATTTTTTCACATCGTGATCGACGTAGCGTTCGCCATTCATTTTACTAATGATGTTGATGGCCACTTTGGCTCCGTCCCCTGCCGTAATGATGGTGTGCATGCTGACTCCGGCAACCGTCCCTGCAGCCCAGATGCCTTCTACATTGGTTTGCCCTTGTGAATCCACGTCGATAATCGTCTTGACACGCGGTTCGGTTCCTGGCTTGGTGTTGATTCCGGATTGCTCGGCAAGGTCGGCCCACATTCCGGTAGCAATAATGACATGTGCGGCTTCATACTCACCCTGGTCGGTTTCGACTTTAAATCCATTGCCCGTCTTGACGACGTTTTTCGCCTGGCCCTGAACAAAATTCGCTCCGAATTTTTCGGCCTGCTTGATCCCCGTGTCTACCAGGTCGGGCCCTGTAATTTCCATCACACCGTAGTGATTTTCAATCCAAGCGCGTCTGGTTACGCTCTGGCCGTTGTCGATCACGACCGTTTGCTTGCCCGCCTTGGCGGTAAACAACGCGGCACTAGCTCCCGCAGGACCTGCTCCAATAATGGCGACATCGTACATGTTCATCGCTCCCTTATGTGTTTTTCATCTCCGGTCCGTCCCGTCAGCCTTCTGGGTTTAGCGTCGAACGCGACAGGATACTTCGCCCGGGCCCGGATAGTGCAGGTGCAGTCTGGCTGCAAGTGACTCGTATGCGAGTGGGCCGGACAGAAGTTAAGATAAGCGGGCCTATTGGTTTTCATACCACTTTAAACTTACGAATGTCAAGTTAATGAAGTTAGATAAGATACATAGCAAAGACCGATAGTTTCAGGGATCCTAAACCCTGCGTCGGATTTCGCATGGCGGGTTTGGTTTTGCCATAATGATGGGGTCAAGTGGTTTACACGACAGTGAATATGGAGGTTGAGATGAAGCGACGGATCGATGTCGACGACGTTGCAAGGTTTGCGTGGCTGTCCAATCCCGTACTGAACCGGGTAAAGCAGTGGGTTGTCTACGAACGGATGACCGCTAATCTCAGGGCGGATGACTATGAAATTCAACTGGTGATGTCGCATTTAAACGGGGGCGGAGTCCGCGTTCTGACGAGCTCTGGAACAAAAAATTACGGTGCAGCCTGGTCTCCAGACGGACAGACACTGGCGTTCATCTCCAATCGTGCGTACGGCTCGCAAGTTTGGCTGCTTCCCGGAGAGGGCGGGGAAGCCAGGCGCCTGACCCGGTTTCGCCACGGGATGAGTTCCATAGCTTGGTCCCCAGACGGACGGACTTTGTATGGGCTGGTTCCCGTTTCCGAAGGCGGGGAGGTCGAAGTGTTCCCTGAAGGACTGTCGGATTCGGATGCCAAAGAGTCGCTTGACAAAGACGACAAACACTGGGCAGAAGGCCCTAAACGCTATCGCCGTCTGTACTACAAAGGAGACGGTGCCGGGTTGTCCAAAGGGTTTTGGCAGCAACTGGTCGCCGTGGATACAGCGACGGGATCGCATCGCCAATTGACCCATGGGAATTACAGCGTTCACAGCCCCGCCGTCTCTCCAGACGGACGCTATGTGGCCTTTATCTCGAATCGAAGGGACGATCCGGACATCGACTGGTGGGTTTCGGACCTTTACCGGGTACCTGCATGCGGAGGGGAACTGGAACGACTCAACGATGAGGTTGCAGCGGAACTCATTGCTTACTCTCCGGACGGTCAGCTCATCGCGGTGCTGGGGCATGGGGAGGAATTGTACCAGTATTGGTCTGCAGCGCATTTGCACCTGTTTGTGGTTCCTTGTGCTGGGGGAAAAGCGAAGCTTTTGACCGGAGACTTCCCCGACACACTTGGCGATACCAATCTTACAGACATGAGAGGCGGGGCTAGAGAACAACCCCCTGTCTGGTCCAATGACGGCAAATCTATTTACGTGTTAAGCACGCGGGAAGGCCGTTGCGAAGTCGTTTCCTTCTCGGCTCCCACAAATAGCTTCCCGGTTTCCACAAATCTTGTTCAAGCCGAGCAAGCAGGCAGCGTTCAAGTTGAGGAAGAGGGAGCAGCAGCCATAGAGGAAAGCCGCCAACTGGGACAAGCCATGGTTGTCATTGGAGGCGATAGAGACATTTACGGGTTCGACACTGACGGCAAAAACCGCTTTGTTTTCTCGTATGCGACTCTAACACACCCAGGGAAAATCGCTGCGGTGGACATTGCAGAACCGACTCATGCGGCAGTGAACCGGTTTCGATCCCGCTCCTTTCGACCGACCTCGCAGCCGATGCTCGAGGAGCCCGTTCCCTTTTACCCGGCGCAAGAAATCCGGCTGGACGACAACAACGATGACTTCATGTTGGGGCTGGATTTGGTCGAACCCCAGGCTTTTTGGTACGACTCACAGGACGGATGGAAGGTACAGGGATGGGTCATGAAGCCCGCCGGGTGCGGCGCGGGGAAAAAGGCTCCTGTTCTCCTTGAAATCCACGGGGGTCCTCAGCTGAACTACGGCTATGCGATGTTTCACGAGATGCAGTGGTTCGCCGCCAAGGGTTTCGCCGTCGTGTATGTAAATCCACGCGGAGGCATGAGTTACGGACAGGAGTTTGTCAACGCCGTGCGTCACCACTACGGACAAGGGGATGCCGCAGATGTCTTAAATGGTCTGGGTGCCGCGCTTTCGCAGTTTGACTTTCTGGACCCGGATAAGGTCGCTGTGACCGGGGGCAGCTACGGCGGGTTTATGACCAACTGGCTAGTCGGACACACCGACAGGTTTTTCGCCGCAGTCTCACAACGGTCCATTTCGAATTGGGTTTCGTTTTACGGTTGCAGCGACGTCGGAGTCTTGTTTGTAGAAAGTCAGTTGGGTGTGAAGAATCTGGAGGACGTGGGCAAGTTGTGGGAAATGTCTCCACTGGCGTATGCCAACTACGTGAAGACCCCACTGCTGTTGCTGCACTCCGAAAACGACCTGCGTTGCCCGATGGAACAAGCGGAACAGTTTTACACCGCGATTAGGCGCAATGGCGGTGAAGTTGAACTGCTGCGCATCCCGAACGCGAGTCATGGACTGTCGAGAGCGGGCAAACCGAAGCTCAGAATTGCGCGCCTACAGGCGATTTTCGACTTTATCAACGACCGCCTTTGACATCCATCGTCTCTAGAGGACAGCGCGAAGCCCTATGAGGAGGGTCTCCTCATAGGGTTTTTTGTCGTTTCGAGAGGCATATTCGCAAAACCCCTGAAACTTGGGGGCCCATCGACCCCCGAAAGGACGGGAGCTACTTCGTAATCTATCAATACAAACATTACATAGTTTCGTTTAAGGAGGAGTTTTATTTGAAAAAGGCGTCTATTGCAAAGGGCCTGATTGCTGGAGCTCTCATCGTGGGGATCAATACTGCGGGCATGGTTCCAGCCTTCGCAGACTCAAGCAGTAACGCGACAACGAACGTGAATGCCGCGCTGCCGGCGGTGAGCACGGGTGCACCGTCACTGACGTCTGGTTCTAACACGACGAGCAGTAACGCGGGTACAACCCATCCGGGGATATTGCCGGGGAACTTTTTCTACTTTATTAAAAAGATGATAGAACAAATTCAACTGGCGTTGACCTTCGGGAATGTCCAAAAGGCTCAAGTGCTGACACAGTTCGCTCAGCAGCGGATTGCCGAAGCTGCAGTACTCATGCAGCAAGGCCAAAGCGCACTGGCTCAACAGACGATACAAAACGCGATCGCAGACGAAAACCAAGCGCTCGACCTGGCGTCGAATTCCACCTCGAACGCTGCCAACTCCACGAACAACACCGTGGCCAATACAACCAACAGTACGAACAATTCCACGAATAGCACTGCGAACACCACCAACAACACGGACAACAGTTCGGCAGGTAACACTGGGAATACACTGGACAACGGAACATCTGTGGGAGGAGCGGTAAATACCGAGCCCAACAGCGCCAGCTCAACGAATTCGAACTCTACCGGGAACAGTACCACGACGGCAGCAAGTGGAAGTTCCGCCCCTGGAGAAGACCACAACAGCGCTGCGGGAAACCAAACCACATCGAACGTAGAGGACCAAAATGAAGCAGACCTCCATTTTGGCCACAATCCTGAGGTGCAGCAGATTGCGATGCACATCGCGCAAAACACGATTGCCTTGTCACAGGCGTTGAGCCATGTCCAGAACTCCAGGGCTCAAGCTGAGCTCATGAAAAACATTGCAAAAAGTCTCGCTCGCCTAGAGCAGCGTTTGAATATGCTGGCACAAATGATGCCATCGACTACAGGAACCTCAACTTCCAGTACGTCAACGCTAACCGCCTCAACGGGTCAGTCCGGTGTGTCGAGCACTACGACAACCACATCTACGACTTCAAATGGCACAACGAGTAGTGTCTCGAGCGGTTCGACAAGTGGCTCGGCGGGCGGCGCGACGGGCACCTCAACAGGAAGCGCGCCAACGACCACGCCAACACCCATAACCGCTTCTCAGCCGACGACTCCTCCGAAACAGGTTCAAGCACCTGTGAAAGTGACATGGGGAGAGCACAAGACGGAAAAAGACGACAGCCAGGAACCATCTCATCGCGGATTCGGGTTGACGCAAGCTCAAGGCTATGCGAATGAGAACGCACAGTTCGGACTGCAAACAGCGCTGCAAAACATGAACCGCTCCATTCAAAACATGACACGCGGTGGACAAGACCATGGTGGACAAGACCATGGGAATTCTGGACACGGGAATCACTAATGCCTTTTAGGTAAACCTTCAAAAGGCTGTTCTCAAAGGTCATCGCGAGATGAACAAGAGGACAGCCTTTTGCCTGCGGATCCTCGGCTATGCAGTCTATGGGTTTGACGAGGTGTTGTGCATAGGGTTCACGGTTCAGTCACGGTCCAGTCCGCGGTTTCACATTCTGGTCAAGGTACCAGATTTGGGAAGTACGCATATCCTTTTAGCGTGCCTAGGTAACACGGGAAGAGGAGTGAAGTCAATCGAGAGTAAGGGTGAATTCACTGAAAGTTCTAAATCAAAAACTCCATAATGGATTGTCTGCGAGCCACATGTAGTGCCCAGAGAACGAAATTCAAGGAAAACGCATGGATAGCCCAAGCCTAGGTGTTTCATAGAAGGATCGATGACTAAAGGGTAGATATCGAAAAGGACAGCTTTCGAGTCGAGGGGACTCTTGCGAGTCCCTTAATTTTTTATCGGCATCATGTCGGTTGATTTTCCAACACTTTCTTGGCACTCTCGCAGGTCTGTTTCAGTTGCCGGCTTAATGCGTTCATCAAAAACGACTTACCAAACTTAAAGATGCCAGTGGCTGCATCCGGATCGCCAGTCGCCCTGCGGGTAAACCGGGTTTGGCCGCCTCCCAAATCCTCGTATAGGTTTTCGACAACGTGTGGAAACGGCGCCATTGCCTTGCAACTGACGATTTGATTCGGAACAAACTGCACGACTTCCGCGGTGGTTTCAATCCGCTTTCCCATGACACTGCTGATGATTTGGATGGTCGCGCCTTCCCCGTACGAATTTCCGGACACCAAGCTGGTTTCCAGCACGCCAACCTCCCACTCCGGTCTGCGGCTGAGGTCTTCGATAAACGAAAAAACCGTGGTCACAGGTTTCTGAATGATCACGCTGTGTTCAATGGTTTGCAACGCAGTCATCTCCTGCCTAAGTCAGAGTAGACAGTGCCACTTCGATCTCTTTCCATTCCGCCTCATCTGGGATATTGAGGTACGACTCATTGCCGTCGGCGTCCTCCATCACTTTGAGCAGCGTGGACTGGTCGTCTTCAAGGCTCACGACGTACACATACCGCTGATTGGCCAAAAAGAGTCGATCGGCAATGTAAAACGGGTGCATGTTCCCCAAATCGTCTAGCAAGTGGATCACCTTCGGCGTCGTAGAACAACCGCAGGAGTCTTTTCCGCAACTGCAACTCATGGCTGGTTGAGCCTCCTTTTGTACACATTGTAACACTTTGGCCCATGTTGCTAAAATGGAGGGCGAAAGAGCAACCTTGAAAAAAGGTCCATACCCTAGAGAAAACATCATTTACAAATCGTAAACTTGTGAATGGATTTGGGGAATGGACCTGTGAATGGATTTGTGAATGGAAAGGAACGTTCGATGCAGACTCTCGTGGTTCGTACCCAACAAGATTTAAATGCGTGTTTAGAAATCCGGCGGGAAGTCTTTATTCAAGAGCAGGGGGTTCCAGAAGAGCTTGAAATGGATGAACTCGATGTTTTAGAGTCGGGATCAGGAGTCCACGTCTTGGTCCGCGACGACGCTGGACGAGCTGTTGCAACAGGTCGGCTGAAGGACTATTCTGCCGGTACCGCAAAATTTCAAAGAGTAGCCGTCCGCGAGGACGTTCGAAGCCATGGGTACGGGGTTGCCGTAATGAAAGCTCTGGAAAATTCAGCAAAAGACATGGGGTTTGAGCAAGTGGTTCTGGATGCTCAATGTACCGCTGAAGGTTTTTACCGCAAGTTGGGTTACCACGTCCTGGACACCACTCGCTTTCTGGACGCCGGGATCGAGCATGTAAAAATGGGGAAACGACTGTAAATCTTAGGCGAATAGAACCGCCACAAGGCGTTGTGAACCCTGTGTGAACCCTGTTGGATGCTCGTTAGCGTGAAAAGACGTTGGCGTTGAAAAGTTTATGTTTACTTGAAAAACTATAGTATGATAGCCTGGAGGCCGTGACTAGGAGGATGAGCGATGGAAGCAATTCGCCGTGAAGAAGTTCAAACCGAACTCGACCGCTTTGTGAACCAGGAAGTGTACCTTCACCTGGAGACGACCAACGGAGCTTATGCGGCTCACCGCGGGGAAAACAGTATGGCGGTTTGCGCATACATCCGCAATGGACAGGTCCGCTTTCACCGGGGCACGATCACTGGAAACGGCCCTTACCGGGTGGGTCTTAAAATGGAACAAGGCTGGATCTATGCGGAGGGTTTGACCGATTTTGAAGTGGACGGCGACGGGCGCCTTTTGCTGGCCGGAAACGATTCGGACGGCCGCCTGGCGGTGTCTTTGGAATTGAGTACGACACCCTTTCCCATGTAAAACCGAGGAGGGACCATGATGGAACGCAAAGAACGTCATGTCTTGGCTGTATTTCCACATCCGGATGACGAATCGTTCGGAAAGGCCGGGACGTTTGCATTATACGCCCAATCAGGAACACCCGTGACGCTCATTTGCGGCACTCTCGGGCAAATGGGGCGAAACATGGGCAAACCCTTTTTTGCGAACCGGGAAACCCTTCCGTCTATCCGCGAGAAGGAACTCCGGGACGCTTGTGACGCCATTGGCATTAAGGACCTGCGGTTGTTGGGTCTGCGCGATAAAACCCTGGAATTTGAAGATCCTGAGGAGCTTGCGGACCGCATCGAGGCTGTAATCCGGGATACGAACCCTTCTTTGCTGGTGACGTATTACCCAGAACACGGAGTGCATCCCGATCACGATGCGTTGTCGCGAGCGGCTGTTCGCGCTGTGGCGCGTTTGCCCAAAGAACAGCGCCCGGTCGTCTACGGGTCGGCTGTCACGAAAAACGCGCGGGAAGTACTTGGAGAACCCGATGTGGTGTTTGACGTGACCCCTGTCTACGAGGCCAAGATGGCGGCGATTCGAGCCCATCGTTCGCAATCCGCTGCGATGCTGGCGCGAGTTGAGGAGCAATCCGCGCAGGACCCGTCCGTTCGTGAGCAGTGGGAGCGAACACAGCGCTATGAATCCTATTGGATTTATTCTGTGGATGAAAAGAATTGAAATTCACTGATTGACAGGGCGCCTCTGTTGGCAGGCTGCCCTGTGCTTCAATCTTAGGGAAACGCGGGATGAACTGAATGAACCCCTCTGAGAAAAGCGTACTTTTGCAGCAATCGACCTCATCTCGTCCCTCAGAGCGTCATTTCGTGATGGTCTCCGGTTAAGAGTGGAGTTTAGAAACGTCCCGCAAGCTGCTGCTCTGCAAGAGCGACCAGTTTGCGGGTGATGTTGCCTCCGATGGCCCCTGTGTCGCGGGTCATCATCGTTCCCCAATAGTCGTCTTGCGGCACTTGAATGCCTAACTCCTGTGCCACTTCATACTTCATTTGGTCTAACGCACGGATGGCCCCCGGTACGACCGGAACATTTCGTTTTTGTCCTTGTGCCATCGCAATCCCTCCTTTAGCAGGTAATATCGCCTTTGGAAAAAAACTTATACACGCACCTTGAATTCTGCAGGGTCTGCATTCTTCTGCCCCAGTTGCGAGGCCTTTAGTGGTAAAATTTTTTTTGAAAAAATCGCAGTTTTGAAAGATGGACGAGCGTCAAAGGCGTCAAAAACATTAGAAACTAGGTACGCGACGCTTCACGTTCGCTCAAAGGGGGTCTCAGCCCAGTTGGAAATCGTCCGCGGGGTTTACTTGCTTGAAAGTACGAAGGGAAGTTACAGCTATTTGGTGATGGGGGAAGAGCCCGTCCTTATCGATACAGGTATGCCGGGCAGGCACGACAAAATCGCCAACGAACTCCTAAAACTCGGCATGACCTTCGAAGATATTGCTCACATCTTGCTGACTCACCACGATGTCGATCACATCGGAAACGCGAAGTACATCCAAAGCCACTCGCACGCGAAGGTATGGGCGGCCAAGGAAGATGCCCCGGTTATTCTCGGCGAGCAAAACCGCCATGGCCTAAAACGCGTCATCGCCGCCTTGGTAAGGGCCGACACCCCAAAGGTGGATGCCGTGTATCAGCCGGGGGAAAAAATCGGCAGCCTGGAAGTCATCGAGACGCCCGGCCATACACCTGGCCACGTGTCGGTTCTCTATCAGGGAACGCTGTTCGCCGGTGACCTGGTGACCAGTCGGAAGGGCAAGTTGCGACCCTCCCCTGGGTTTCTTACGTGGGACAACAAACAGTTGCGCCAATCCATCGCCAAAGTCGGGAGTTTCTCCTTTGACTGGGTTTGCCCTGCGCACGGCGAACCGGTGCAGCGAGGGAGCCTGTGGGAGCTTCTTTGAGATGGCGCCCACAACGTTCGTATCTGCGCCGCCGCAGTTCACGGCATGACACACTATCCGTTGCCGCTCAACGAAGGTTCCTTTCGCAGGTGCAGCTTGCTTTGCAAGGACATGCCCAAGGTGGCGCCGACCACAGCCCCCAAAACAATGCCGAGGTTTCCCAATTGAAGCATTTGTGCGGTAACGGCCAACGCACCGCCGGCAAGGGCTGCGCTTAAATGCGCCAGGGAGCGCTGTGTGCTGAGCAGCAGTGCCAAGAACAACGCCGGCAGAGCAAATGTAAACAGGTTCGAAACGGACCCTGGAATCACGCGGCCGATGCCTGCGCCAACTAAGGTGCCGGCCACCCAAGACAAGTAGCAAGCTGCCGCGAACGTCAGTTGGTAGGCTGGCTGCGGCGGTTGGCTCAGAAAACGGGTGCTCGCGACAGCGAAAACTTCATCCGTCAGTCCAAAACCGGACAGCCATTTCAATTTCTCCGGCCATTTCGAAAAGGCTGGCCCGAGGGTCGCTCCGTACAGAAAGTGGCGCAGGTTCACCAGCAACACAGTAATGGCGGTTGCGAATGGGGACACGCCGGCGGCAAACAGGCTGACCAGCATGAATTGCGCCGCACCCGCATACACCCAAATCGAAATGAACGCGGCGATGCCAAAGCTAAAGCCGCTGCTGCCGGCAACGACTCCGAACGTGATCGCGATGGGGAAATAGGCCATCATAATCGGAGCGGCATCCTTCACGGCTTGCAGCAGAGGCGCGATGGGTTTGTTGTCTGTCATAAAGTCTGCCCTCCTCTTGTCACAGCCAGTGTACGGCCAGTGCGTAACAGGCGACACCAGCCGCCACTGTCCATAAGAGATGCCGCGACCACCAAGCGACGAGTGCGGTAGGAACGGCCGCGACGAACATGGCGTTGTGCGCAAGCGGAACCATCTGGTTGTTGTGAAGCAGCAAGGTTGGACCCAACAGAGCGCCAAGGACTGCTGGGGTCACAAACGAAAGCCAGCGCCGGACCCAATCCGGCCATTGAACCCGGCTTCCCAGGCTGAGCGACCCCGCGCGAATGAGGTAGGTTCCGGCACCGACAAACAGGGTGACCAGGGCAACGCCGTTCATGTTATTCACTCACCTTACCGACAATGATTTTCGATTGCTTTCAAAGAAAGCGACAGTTTATACTATAGCATATATACGTATGTTATAACATCATCCTGCTCTGGAGGGGAACGGCCTGAATCCTGAGAATTTGACACGGCAAATCGGAGTAACGCTGCGGTCGCTGCGCAAAGAGCGAGGATGGACACTCGAACAACTGGCACAGGCGACGAGCGTAAGCAAGCCCATGCTTGGACAAATTGAGCGCGGCGAATCCAACCCCACGGTCGTAACCCTGTGGAAGATTGCAGGTGGTTTGCAGGTGCCGTTTACGACTTTTATCGAAGGAGAACCGGAGCCTGACGTTGCAGTCATTCCTAAGAACAGGCAGCCCGTTGTGGAAGATGACGGCGGTCGGTACGTGGTGCAGAGTCTGTTTACGATCCGCAGTTCTGAGATCACGGAGTTGTTTCGGGCCGTGCTTCAACCGCACAGCCGCCACGCTGCAGATGCCCATGGAACCAACGTCCGGGAAGGCATTTGGGTGCGGCAGGGTGTATTAAAACTCGAGTTGAGCGACAGGGTTTACGAGTTAAGAGAAGGCGACAGCGCTCACTTTGCCGCAAATGTTCCCCATGTTTATGTCAATGACCACCCTCAAATTTGCGAATTTGTCATCTCTCTGATTTATGCACCTTTGGATTCGATTCAAGCGCCATGATGGCGTGCGCGTTGACCGCAAGCACCCTGACAAGTGCCCTGTCTGCGAACAATTGGACTGGCAGTTGTTCAGACTAAACTTGTGTTTTTTATGAAGCGAAACGAGTCGCAATAATATTCTAAATCATTGAAATGTTTTATTTTTACTGTTAGCATGTTTTTATCGCGACACCTTAGAAACGCGTCCGACCTGGCTTGTAGAAAAAGGAACTGAAGGGCTTTGGAAATGCGTAAGGAGGGACATCAGCGTGGACTTTTCCTTTTCGCCTCAGGAAGAGGAGTTTCGGCAGGAACTCCGGGATTGGTTGGCTCGAAATCTTCCGGCTGGTTGGTTGGAAGGACAGCGGAGTTTGCCGGAAGACGAGCAGGAACGAGCGATTTTTCTGCGCAACTGGCAACGGACCCTGTACGAGGGGAATTGGGCGGGTGTATCCTGGCCCAAAAAATACGGCGGCCGTGGAGCTTCGCTGATGGAAGAGGTCATCTATCAGCAGGAAATGGCTCGCGTCAAGGCGCCCCCCGTCTTGAATATTATCGGGATCGGCATGATTGGGCCCACGCTCATGCAAATGGGGACAGAGGAGCAAAAGGCCAAGTACGTTCACAAGATTTTAAGCGGGGAAGAAATCTGGTGTCAGGGGTATTCGGAACCGAATGCGGGGTCCGACTTGGCAGCCATTCAGACGCGCGCTGTGAGAGAAAAAGGCCGTTGGGTCATTAATGGGCAAAAAGTATGGACGAGTTACGCCCATCTGGCGGACCGCTGTTTTTTGCTGGCCCGGACGGACAGTACCGGCAAAAAACACGAGGGAATCACTGCATTTTTGGTCGACATGCACCAAGCCGGGGTTCAGACCCGCCCAATCCATCAGATGAGCGATCACCGCGACTTCAACGAGATCTTCTTGACCGACGCCGTGGCGTACGACGAAGACATCGTCGGGCAAGTCAATGATGGCTGGCGGGTTTCCATTGCGTTGTTGATGCACGAACGGGTGGGGGTCGCGCGGCAGGTGTTTGCTCTGCAGCAGCAATTTGACGACCTCGTCGCAATGTCGAAAGCGCTTACACAAAAGGGGCGTCCTTTGATTGAGGACCCGCTTGTGCGCGCCCGATTGGCGGATTTCTACGCAAAGACAAGAGGCGCCCTTTTAAATTACTACCGCAACTTGACACAGACGATGAAGCGTGGGGTTCCAGGTCCGGAGGGATCGCTGGACAAACTGGCCAGCAGTGAACTCGGCAAGGAAATGCTGGGATATGCGGTTTCCCTGCAAGGACCGCACGGGACGTTGTGGAAGGAAGACGCATGGGTCGATGGACAGTGGCAAGACGGTTACATGTTTTCTTACGGCCTCACGATTGCCGGTGGAACGACAGAGATCCAAAAGAACATTGTGGCAGAACGCATCCTCGGATTGCCCAAAGACATCAAGTCTTGAAATGGCCAATGAGCACGGAGGTGAAAGCATGGATTTCTCACTCAGTCCGGAGCAGGAAATGTTCGGGTCGTCCGTTCGCAAACTGATAGAGTCGCTGGGTCAGACCCAAATCGCCAGGCGGTTCATGGAAGGCGACGCACGCGCCTTGGACGACGTGAAAGAAGGTTTTCGAAGACTGGAGTGCATGGCGGTCAATGTGCCGGAAGCGTTCGGAGGGCTTGGACTGTCCAATTTGGACACGGTGCCTTTGTTTGAAGAACTCGGACGTGCAGTTGTTCCGGGCGAATTTCCGGAAACCACGGCGTTTGCGGTTCCCCTGCTGACGAAGTCTGGGACGCCCGGCCAGCAACAGTTCTATTTGCCCAAAATTGCAGCTGGTCATCACTTTGTAACCCTCGCGTGGCTGGAACCACAAGGCCAATTTGACGCCGCTTCCATTCAATTGACAGCCCGCAAGCAGAAAGACACCTGGGTGTTGAACGGAACCAAAACTCTAGTTCCTCATGCCGACGCCGCGAAGACGTTGGTTGTTCCTGCTCGTACAGAGAGCGGCGGTGTCGAAAACGGGGTGACTTTGTTTTTGGTGGATGCCGCTGATGCCCGTCTTCAACGAAAGCGTCTAAACAGCTTTGACGGCACGCGCTCGCTGCTGCAGGTGGACTTCCACGAAGTGGAAGCCTCTGAGGACCAAGTGCTGGGGCCCGTCGGTGGCGGGTGGCCACTGTTGTCGGAAGGAAGCCTTCATTTGACGGCGGCTTGGACGACGACCATGGTTGGGTCATTGCAACGGGTGGTCGAAATGTCGGCTCAGTATGCCTCCACACGGGTACAGTTTGGCCAGCCCATTGGGCGTTTTCAAGCTGTCAAACACCGCATTGCCGAGATGAAACTCGACCTCGAAACCGCCCGTTCACTGACGTATTACGCCAACTGGGCCTTGCAAAGCGACGCGCCGGATCGCGTTGCGGCGGTGGCCGCAGCCAGGGTGTTTGTCACTCAAGCCCTCATTACGGCCGCGGGACACAACATTCAAATTCATGGGGGGATCGGCTTTACCTGGGAACTCGACTGCCATTTGTACCTCAAACGCGCCCGATCGCTCGAGAATTACCTGGGGACTCCAGACGACTTTCGCGAGAAAACCGCACTTGCCATGGGATGGTAAGGGTAAGGGGACGAAGTGAATTCGCCGAAGGTGAGGGAAGAACATGCCAAGCCCAGCACACGAGAGGTTTTGGCCCAAGGGGATGCCGATGCACATCGATTTTCCGTCGGTGCCCGTGCGAGCCATTCTCAAAGGGAGCGCACAGCGCTTTCAAGATCGGACCG
The DNA here is from genome assembly GCF_021739485.1 of Alicyclobacillus tolerans. Classification (GTDB taxonomy): domain Bacteria; phylum Bacillota; class Bacilli; order Alicyclobacillales; family Alicyclobacillaceae; genus Alicyclobacillus_K; species Alicyclobacillus_K tolerans_A. Next base: position 86,020 of record NZ_JAJFNK010000004.1, on the reverse strand, counting down.
CCTTTGTGTACAACGAAAGCAGGGTTTCGTTTCAAGAGGTCTACGAGCAGTCGCTGAAGTTTGCCAATGCACTCATCGACCACGGGATTGGCAAGGGGGATGTCGTGGCCATTCACATGCCGAATAACCCTCAGTACATTGTGGCGTACTACGGCATCTTGCTTTCAGGGGCTGTGTTCTCACCCGTCAATCCGCTGCTGCCGCCAGGAGACTTGACGTATCAGCTCAACGATTGCGGCGCAAAGGCTGTGATTACGCACGAGTTGGTGGCCAAAGCGATTCAAGGCGTGCTCGCCCAGACCGACATTCGCTTTGTGGTGGTGACGGGGGAATCTGAGGCGCTGCCCGACCCTCAACCCGTTGACGCGACACTTTTCGGACCCAACTGGATCGGCTTTTTGGCATTCAAGGCACAAGGAAAGGCACAGGAACCTGACGTAGAAGTCGACCCTCGACGAGACCTCGCGCATCTCGCCTATACCGGAGGAACCACGGGCCGTTCCAAGGGCGTGATGGTGACTCACTTCAACGTGGTTGCGAACGTCATCCAGTTTGCGTGTTGGCAAACCGGTTCCTTACCCAAGGTCGTCGATGGGGTATTGCGCGTGGAAGCGCTCGACCCGGCACTCACGGGAGAGCAAGACCAATACCCCGTTCCGATTGGCCGCGGGATTGCGGTGAACATTACTCCGTGGTTTCACGCCATGGGTACAGTGGGATATTTAAACAACCCTGTGTTGACCGGATCGACTTCTGTCATCCACGTGCGTTTTGACCCGGGCAGGTATCTCGAAGATGCCGAAAGGTACAAAGTCACCACCATGGGCGGCGCCCCGCCGGTGTTTGTCGCACTGCTTCGGCATCCGGACTTTTTGGAGCGCGACCTCTCGTCGGTTCGGGGCATTTCTTCTGGAGCCGCTCCGCTTCCCACAGAACTGATCCATTTATTGAAACAGAGGTTTCCAAACGCGGTGGTGGGCGAAGCCTATGGATTGACCGAAGTCACGATGGGGGCGGTATCCAATCCGGTCTTTCGTGCCGGCACGCGCAAGGTTGGGACAGTCGGCATCCCTGTATTCAATACCGAAGTCAAGGTTGTGGCCATTGACGGAGGGAGTGAAGAACCATTGCCTCCGGGTGTGGAAGGAGAGGTTTGCCTTAGGGGACCCCAGGTCATGCAGGGGTATTACAACAAACCGGAAGAGACAGCGGCCGTTCTGAAGGAAGACGGTTGGCTGCACACCGGAGACATCGGGGTATTGGACGACGACGGCTACTTGTCCATTGTAGACCGTAAGAAGGATATGTTGATTTACAAAGGCTACAACGTGTATCCCCGGGAATTGGAAGAGTTGTTGTTCAAGCACCCTGCCGTCGCGAACGCCGCGGTTATTGGCAAAAAGGTGCTGGAAGTCGGCGAGATTCCCAAAGCGTTTGTGGTGAAGAAAGCGGGCGCACAGGTATCGGGTGAGGAATTGATGGGATTCGTGAACCAACAGGTGATTCCCTACAAAAAGATCCGCGAGCTGGCGTTTGTCGACGAAATTCCTGTAAGCGCCGCAGGGAAGGTGTTAAAACGCGTCTTGCGCGACCAGGAAGCGAAGTAATCCAGCTCAGCTTGCGTTCGTTGGGCTAGGGGGCCCCTTGGAGTACGACAAGGGGCCCTTGTGCTTTTTTGTAACAAATTCCAACCATTTGCAACCATTTGCAACCAGTTCGCTGTTTCGCTGTTTCGCTGTTTCGCTGTTTCGCTGTTTCGCTGTTTCGCTGTTAAAAACCTCAGTTTACTCGCGGTGTTGCCGATAGATGTTCGAGTGAGACCAGGAACGAATGCGGTCGAGTTGTTCTTCTGAAAGCGGCGGCATGTGGGCAACGGCTGCATTTTCTACCAGTTGTTCGACCTTGCTGGATCCGGGAATGGCGGTGGCCACAGCGGGGTGCGCCAATGCGTACCTCATGGCGGTGTGGGACGGGTTGCTGGCAGTTCCCGCCATGTCGCGCAGCTTTTGTGCCAACTCCAAAATCTCTGCTTTCGAATAATCCAGGTACCCGTCGTCAGTCACTCGATCGGCTGCCTGAGCGGAAAGCAGACCTTTGGCGAGTGGACCGCGCGCGATGACGCTCACCTGGTTGGCGTGTAAAAGGTCGAGAATTTCTTCCTCTGGCCGCCTGTCCAAAATGCTGTATTGCATCATCACACTGACGATTTGGGAGCGTTTGACGTACTGCTTAATGACGTTGGGGCGGATGGACGAAATTCCGTAAAAGCGAATCCATCCTTCCTTCTTTAGGGAGTCAAATGCTGCGATGACTTCGTCCATGTCGTCATCCAAAGTTCCCCCGTGCAGTTGGTAGAGGTCGATGTAGTCGGTGCCGAGCCTCTTCAAACTGTCAAACACGGCTTGTTTGATGTACGCTCCAGATGCATCCCAGCGCCATCCGGGCTGACCTGGTTCGAACCTGTTGCCGACTTTGGTGGCGATGACGACTTCGTTGCGGTGACCTTCGAGCGCTTTGCCCAGCAGTTCTTCGTTACGCCCCTGTCCGTACAAGTCTGCCGTGTCAAAAAAATTGATGCCGACATCGAGTGCGCGGTGAACAATGGCGGCGGCGTCCATCTCGTCATTGGGCAACGACATGCAGCCCAGACCGATTTCACTGACGTACAAATCCGATTGACCCAGTCGATTTTTATTCACGTTGCCACCTCCCTGGCCAGTACAAACGAAAGGTTTGTAAGCCTGTATCAATGAAACGTTCGCAAATCCGTCAAATCCAGTAAATCCTCCAAACACCAGACTTCATAGCCATTCTACCGGACAATGCGTGAGCGGGATAGGATGGAGCACGGACGGCGACCCTATTTGCACCTTGTTCTGTAATGCAGAACGTTGTTCTAAAAAATACAGCGCTGTGCTAAGATCAATCCTGCGAGGTGGGGTGCACCGTGAAAGTCATTTTGGCGGCAATACAAATTGCGATCCTCTACGGGTTTTCACTGGTTGGAAGTTTACTGTCTCACTGGCTTCACATTGATATTCCAGGCAGTATTTTGGGTCTCATTCTCCTATTCATCCTGCTTCGGCTCAAAGTCATCCGCGTGGAGTGGCTGGAGCGAGGCGGCAACTGGTTAATTGCAAATCTGCTGCTGTTTTTTATCCCGCCTGCCGTCGGGGTGCTCAGTTATCAACACTTGATGGAAACGAAGGGTGAATACTTTGTTTTGGTGATTGCGCTCAGCACAGTTTTAGTCATGGTGAGCACAGGACTGGTCACAGAATTTCTGTCCAGAGTTGAGCGCCGCAGGAGGGCGAATTAGGTGTTGGTTGCAGTGTTGAGTTTCCTAGTGACCATATTGGTGTATCAGTCGAGCAAATGGCTGTACAAACGCTATCCTTTGGTTTTTTTATTCCCTATTATTACGAGCGTACTGACCATGATTGTGTTCTTGATTGTCTCGCGCACCCCGTACAGCCACTACATGTCCGGTGCCAAATGGCTCAGCGACTTGTTGGCGCCCGCCACGGTCGCTTTTGCGATCCCGCTGCACAAGCACTTCGACTTGCTCCGGAGTCACGCCGTCGAGATCGTCGGGAGCGTGTTTACTGGCGCGTTTACCTCGATTGTGTCTACGGTTTTATTGGCGGACACGTTGCACTTTAATGCGCAGCTTGCCGGCAGTCTGGCTCCCCGTTCCGTGACGACACCCATTGCCATGCAAATTTCACAGACCATTGGCGGGGTTCCGGTCTTAACGGCTGTGTTTGTCATCTTGACAGCGTTTATTGGAATTCTCGTAGGTCCAATGGTCATCCGCTTCTTGCACATCCAGTCCTCCATCGCCAAAGGCACGCTGTTCGGAACGGGTGCACACGGAATCGGTACCTCTAAAGCGTTCGAACTGGGTGCACTGGAGGGAACCATCGCGAGTTTGGCCATGATTATCAGCGCCGGGTTTACGGTGGTCTTAGCTCCGTTTCTAGTGCCTTTTTTGGTCCACTACTTCCACTCCCTTTAATTCCCTCTGGCTGGTGTGGCATTCGGCTGCACAAAGCCTATGTATGGGCATGCCGCCTCTAGGAAACAATTCCTACCGTGTCTGTGCGCGAGTGATACGGGAAGGGGGCACGTCTGTGACCGGTGCAAAGCCAGGAGATGCGCTGCTCGAAGCGACCGTTCAGCGCCTTTTTGAGCGGGGTGTTCAAATTGAAGAAATTGCGGCGCTGACGCATTTTCTTCAATCCGATTACATCGACAACCTGACCAAGGAGGAATGCGTGGAGAGCGTCTATCACGTGTTGGCAAAACGCGAGGTCCAACACGCGGTTCTCACTGGAATTGAGCTCGATGTCCTTGCTGAACAGGGGAAGTTATCACATCCGCTGCAAGGAATTATCGAACGGGACGAAAGTCTGTACGGGGTGGATGAAATATTGGCACTGTCCATTTTGAATGTGTACGGGACCATCAGCTACACCAACTACGGCTACATAGACAAGGTCAAACACGGAATTTTACAGCGGCTCAACGACAAATCTTCTGGAGAAGTTCACGCGTTTTTGGACGATTTAGTCGCCGCCATTGCAGCCGCCGCTTCGAGTCGCATTGCCCACCGCAGGGGTGAAAAGGAGAGATAGAAGATGAAACAGCTCGACAAAAAAGCTGCGAAACAGGCTGGTGAACAACGGGGGCAGCCATTGCCAGACCGCGCAGCTGCGTCAGACAGCCTGATTGCCATGGACAGTCCAGACGACTCTCGATACGAGGGCGCGAATCAACCTGGCGAGAAGGTTCCGCGAGACCCATTGGGGAGCAAGCCATATGTCAAAGTCGACAACCCCGACGATTTGGAATTCGAGTAAGAAAACGAATCAGGCAAGGTTGGGCGGGTCAGCTATGGCCCGCCCTTGTTGCCGTTTGATTGTCAGTCTGGACTGGGTTCCGTTTCGTCCAGGACCAGCTTGGTCACGCGAGTCGATTGCCCTTTCGCCACTTCATCCGCACTCGCGCGGCGTTCCAACTCGTTGGAGTCCTCTTCCATTCCAGGAGCAATATTTGGATGCTGTCTCTTTTTCATGGTCACCCCTCATTCACCCTCTAATGTCTTTAATGTCACCCTTTAATGGATGCGAGCCACTCCGCATAACAGGTGTCGCACAGGGGCTCGTCGTGCTCGTCATCGGCATCGTAAAAGGTCACGTAATACGGTCGGTTCTCAATGTCGTGCTCGCAGTAATAGCACTTTTCTGCCATGCGCAGTCCGCCTCCTCAACGTTTATTCGATATAGGTGAAGCCTGTGAAAACCTGTCTTTATTCTTCCGGGATCGCGTCAAGGCTATCCCTTGTAAGGCGGTATGTTCTGCGCAAGGGGTGCGAAACCGGATTGGATTGAGACAATGGGGCACAGTTATGCACGTCAACTGTGCTATTATCGATGAAAAGGGTTACAAATTTTGTCGGGACTGCGTAGGAAATGGACAGGCCGTTGTACACATTTTTCAAGTTTTTGATCAAATGGACGGACTTTGAGGAGGAATTGCGTTGAACTTAATCGAGACAGCGAAGTTGGTGCGCGACAAGCAGGTATCTCCCGTTGAGTTGGTTCAGGATTTGTTGGCAGACATTGAAAGGCGAAACGACGAACTCAACGCGTTTGTCACGCTTGACCCGGAGTCCGTGCTGCAGGCTGCACGGACGGCGGAGCAGCAAATTTCCACTGGAAGTTATCTCGGACCGCTGCACGGGATTCCATTAGGTATCAAAGACATTATCTACACGCGTGGCATGCGCACGACCATGGGCTCAAAAGTCTACGAGAATTTTGTCCCGGAAGAAAACGCTGCAGTCGTTGAACGCATTTATGACGGCGGCGGTATCGTATTGGGGAAATTAAATACTCACGAATTCGCATACGGGCCGACTGGGGACCGTTCTTTGTTCGGCCCGGCGAGAAATCCGCACAATCCTGTCAAGATGACGGGGGGCTCGAGCAGCGGCTCCGGGGCTGCCGTGGCCGCGGGGTTGTGCTATGGCGCATTGGGCAGCGATACCGGGGGTTCTGTTCGTATCCCTTCAGCGTGCTGCGGTATCGTCGGCATGAAGCCTACGTTTGGCAGAGTCAGCAAACGGGGCGTGTACCCGTTGAGTTACTCCCTCGATCACGTTGGCCCCATGACCCGAACTGTGATGGACAACGCGGTGATGTTGGGGGTTTTGGCAGGGTACGACGAACAAGACCCGTATTCAACCCCTATGAAGACCGAAGACTTTACTCGTTACCTTACGGAAAAAATTCACAATGCGAAAATTGGAGTTCCCACGTCGTACTTTAATGAACAACTCGACCCAGAAGTCTCTGATGCCTTCCAGGCTGCCCAAAAGGTGTTCGAGTCCTTGGGAGCTGTTCTGGTCCCGGTGAACCTCCCGGACATGAACCGTTTTGTTGAAGGGCAACAGCTCGTCCAGAAAAGTGAAGCGTACGCCGTTCACGAAGACATTTTGAATCACCGGGCGGCTTTGCTCGACGACGAAGTGCGGGAACGGCTCTTGGCCAGCGCGGAACCCCGGGGCTACGAATACTTCAAAGCGATGCGCTTTCGTCCGCAGGCAACTCAAATGCTCGACAGCGTATTCGACGATGTCGATGTCCTCATCACCCCGACCCTGCCCATCCTTCCGCCGGACATCAACCAGCGGGAAATTGTCATTCAGGGCCAGCCGGAACCCGTGAGAGGCGCATTGTTGCGGTTTACGGCGCCGTTTAACTACACAGGGAATCCGTGTTTATCGGTCCCATGCGGCACTTCCAAGAGCGGCCTGCCGATTGGACTGCAGTTGGTGGGTCGCAGCCATTCCGAAGCCAAACTGTACCGCTTTGCGTACTGGTTTGAACAGAACCGCTAAGGTTGGCTATCATAGAAGGCGGTGTGTGGGAATCCAGAACGCGATCCATATGCACGGAGGAGGGAATGGTTATGGTGAATCGGATTACTGACACGGCTGCACTAGCCAACGGAGTTGCCATGCCGTGGTTTGGTCTGGGCGTGTACAAGGCGCAAGAAGGACAAGAAGTGGAAACGGCCGTCAAGAGCGCGATTCGGATCGGCTATCGCAGCATTGATACGGCGGCTCTGTATCAAAACGAACAAGGGGTCGGCAGGGCCATTGCCGAATCGGGCGTTGTACGCGACGAATTGTTTGTGACAACCAAGGTTTGGAATTCCGATCAGGGCTACGACGAAACGCTGAGGGCGTTCGAAACGAGCCGCAAGAAGCTTGGATTGGAATACGTCGATTTGTACCTGATTCACTGGCCCGTAAAAGGCAAATACAAAGAGACGTGGCGCGCACTTGAGAAACTGTATGCGCAAGGACTCGTGCGAGCGATTGGGGTCAGTAATTTTCAGATCCACCATTTAAAGGACTTAATGGCGGACGCTTCGGTTGCTCCCATGGTCAATCAGGTGGAGTACCACCCTTATTTAACGCAAAAGGAACTCCGGGTGTTTTGCAAGGCGTCGAACATTCAGTTGGAGGCTTGGAGCCCCCTGGCTCGCGGGCAAGTCCTCCAAGACGTCGCCATCGTCAACTTGGCGGCGAAATACGGGAAGACGCCCGCACAAATCGTACTGCGTTGGGAGCTCCAAAATGGAGTCATTACCATCCCAAAATCGGTCCATGAAAACCGATTGCGCGAAAATGCCGACGTGTTCGATTTTGAGTTGGCGCCGGAAGACATGGATTTGATTGAAGGGTTAAACAAGAACCACAGGGTAGGACCTGACCCGGACAACTTTAACTTCTAGCAGGCGTTACTTACGCCCATTTCCCATACAGGGGGGACACATTGTCCTTCTTGAGGCGGCGTCCGTTTTGACGAGTTCTTTAACACTTGACACACGGCCTGTAGTGCCGTGTAGTGCCGTGTAGTGCCGTATGACATAAGGACTTTGCAACCGAACCTCCGCCGGAGGTTCGGTTTTTATGAATTTGGAAGCGCGCGCGGGAACTGCGTGGTTTCCGCAAATGAATCCGTTTGTGCGCCAAAACTAAAAGTGCATACAGGGAAAGGGATCAGGTGTTGCTGTTGTCTTGGGGGGATTCCGTCACCTGACTCAGGCGATCGGAAGCCTCATTAAACCGGGTTTGCGCCTGTTGCCAGGCCCGCTGGTTTTCCTCATCAGCGGCTTGAGACAGAGCCCGTTGTGCTTTGTCCAAGGCGTTTGTGGCTTGTTCCACGGCAATTTGCCCCGGATGGGACAGTACCTGCGCTACGGCGTTTTCAGCTTTATCCACGGAATCCTGTGCTTGGGACAAAGGGGTCTGGTCTTGCATGCTGGTCGGCTGTCTCGTCATGGGGAAGCCCTCCTTAATGCAGGTTTCAACAATGATAACGTTCCGTGTGACACTAGGTGTTGGAACTAGTGTGGCCGTCTACAAGGTGATTATGTAGCGAAATCGTCCATTTGAACTAGCCAAATGTGGTTGGGTATGACCTGCCAAATCGATTGGCGGTCGACGACAATATAAGAAAATGAGAAACAACAAAGTCGTGGTGATCCCAATGAATCGCATCTCTCAAAAACAAATGGCTGGAGCTAACCGGTACGTATACCGGGTTTTGGACGGGAGTGTCAGGTGCCCGGTTCGAGGTCTAACGCCCGTCGAATCCTGCTTTTATTGTCAACGCATGGACAGTTTGGACTTGGACCACGCTCCGCCGTTCGTTGCATGCTCTCCCGACTTGCAGTTGGCTCAATGTTCGCCTGAAGAACAAGTCGCGCTCGAACGGTTGCATGTCATTGAATTGGCGGAAGTCACCGGAAACATCAGCAAGGCATGTCGCGACTTCGGAATTTCGAGGAAGCAATTTTACCGGTACAAACAGAGCTATGAGCGGAACGGCCTGTCTGGTCTGCAGGACCACTCGCACAAGGTGACCTCAGCTGTTGAGAGACGGGTCGTGGAACTAAGCACGGAGCACCCAAAGTGGGGTTGCTATAAGATTCGGGCGACGCTCAAACAAGAAGGTACCGATGTCAGTCCTCCCACTGTTCAACACGTGCTCATTCGGCACGGTCTAGGAAAAAGGGGAGAGCGTTTGGCTAAGGCCAGTCAAGGTTCATAACGCCTTACCGCTGCATTTTAAATGCTGCATTGCCGAACCGGACTGTGTGACCTCTGCATTCGAATGCAGAGGTTTTTTCGTGTTAAGATGGTCGTGTACGAAAGACAAGACAGGTTGACTCATGACCCTGGGGACCGGGAACACCAGGGTCGGGGTTTATGACACAGGAGAGAGAACAATGGCCCGTTATGAATTGATTGCCACCACGGCCTTCGGTCTGGAATCGGTGGTTGCCAGGGAACTTAAGTTGTTAGGGGTTGAACCCACTCAGACTCACAATGGATACGTAGAATTTTCAGGGGATGAGCGGACTGTGGTGAATGCAAACCTGTGGCTGCGCAGTGCAGACCGGGTATTGCTGAAGATGGGTCAGTTTCATGCAGAGACGTTTGACGAACTGTTTGAAGGGACCAAAGCTTTGCCTTGGCCCGAATTGCTGCCAAAGGATGCCCGGTTTCCAGTAGAAGGCAGGTCGGTTAAATCGGTGCTGCACAGTGTGCCAGCCGTGCAAAGCATCGTCAAGAAAGCCGTTGTAGACGGTTTGAAGCGGCAGTATAAATTGGAAGTATTTCCTGAAACGGGCGCACTGTACTCCATTGAGGTGTCACTGTTGAAAGACGAAGCGCTGATTACGGTGGACACCAGCGGCACGGCTTTGCACAAGCGGGGGTATCGCAAGTTGACCGCTGCAGCTCCCATTAAGGAAACGTTGGCAGCCGCCTTGGTTTCTTTGAGCTATTGGAGGCCGCACCGGCCTTTTGCCGACCCGATGTGCGGTTCTGGAACCATTGCCATCGAAGCGGCTTTGATGGCCCGCAATATGGCGCCTGGCCTAAAACGGGATTTTGCGAGCGAGATGTGGTCTTTCATCGACCCAGGCACTTGGCAAAGGGGACGTCAAGAAGCGCGTGCTGCGGCTCGACCCGATGTCGAAGTCGACATTGTGGCCAGCGACATCGATCCGTCCGTCCTCAGTCTTGCGGAGTATCATGCGCGTCAGGCGGGCGTGGGCGATTGCGTTAACATTGTTCAAAGGGACGTCCGCGACTTTGTGCCTCAGGGCCCGTACGGGTGTGTGGTCACCAATCCTCCCTATGGCGAACGGTTGGGTGAAATCCGGGAAAACCAGCAATTGGTTCGGGACATGGGGAAGGTGTTCAATGCGTTCGATACCTGGTCCGTTTTTGTGATTGCAGCCGATCCGGAATTTGAGAAGTTTTATGGGCGCAAGGCCAATAAAAAACGCAAGTTGTACAACGGGCGAATCCAAACCAACTACTATCAATACCTGGGCCCGCTGCCGCCGCTCAAGCGAGATGCGGACGGATCATTGGACAGTGCCCCCTGACGCTCGAAAATGTGAAGGGGAAATTGAAGGACAACTGGAGGAGGTGAAAGGCGGTGTCTGCTTCGCTCATCGCCTTAGGCGCTGTTTTTGCGTTCCTATCCGTCGCACTCGGGGCATTCGGGGCACACGGATTAAAACAGAAAGTCTCTGCAGAAGAACTGGCTGTGTTTCAAACAGGAGCTCAGTACCAGATGTACCATTCGCTTGGCCTCATTTTAATCGGTACGCTCGTGGACAAATTCCCGAACGGGCACTTGGCGGTGTGGAGCGGATGGTTGTTTGTCGTGGGCATTGTGTTGTTCTCCGGGAGTCTTTATCTTTTAACACTGACAAAAAAGCGAGCTCTTGGAGCCATTACCCCGCTGGGAGGACTGGCGTTTCTGGCAGGATGGGCTTTACTCGTTGTGACGGTGCTCGGAGGCTAAACAGAGGTCGCGGATCCACAGCAAATACGTTGCTTGACACCTTGCATGGACCGGTGTATAAATATTCAAACCGCGGCGGATGCCCCCATCTTTTACGACGCTTGAACTGCGATTTTGAGATGGTTGAACCATTCTTTCAATCCGTCGTTTATACGATTACATGTCAGTATTGAATGTAGAAACTATATCGGCACAGGGGAGATACCGGAGATGAAAACACGTCGAGTCGTAGTCAAGATTGGTTCCAGCAGCTTGACCGACTCCCTCGGCCGGCTTTCAACCGACAAAATTAGTGCGCTCGTGCAAGAGATTTGCGAACTGCAGCTGGAGGAGCAGTGTCAGGTCATCATGGTTTCCTCCGGGGCCGTAGCTACTGGACTAGACCGGTTGAAGTGGAACCGGGCTACCATTACGCTGCCGGAAAAACAAGCAGCTGCGGCGGTGGGGCAGGGTCTGCTGGTGAATCTGTACGAGCGTTTGTTTGCTGAGCAAGGAGTTACCATTGGGCAGTTGCTTTTGACGAGGTCCGACATGGAAGACCGCAAACGATTTGTCCACATCCGCAACACGGTTGAGACCCTGTTGCGGCACGGAATTATCCCTGTGGTCAACGAAAACGATACAGTTGCTGTCGAAGAGATACGCTTTGGAGACAACGATACCTTGGCCAGTCTCGTCGCTCTCGTCGCGGAAGCCGACCTTTTGGTACTGTTGACAGATATCGATGGCTTGTACGATGCCGACCCGCGGCATCATCAAGGGGCCAAACGCATTCAGGACGTTTGGCAGATCACAGACGACTTGGAACAGATGGCTGGTTCAGCGGGTACAGCTGTCGGCACCGGCGGGATGATCACCAAGCTGACTGCAGCCCGGATTGGGATGAACTCTGGGATTGACGTTGTCATCGCCTCGAGTGCAGAGCCGGGTGTATTGCGAAAAATCATGCGTAGAGACAGTGTTGGAACCACGTTTCATGCAGATCCTCAACGGTTGCCGGCAAAGAAGTCTTGGCTGGCGCACGGAGCTCGCACGGAGGGTCAAATTGTCGTAGACGAAGGCGCCGTCCATGCCCTCGCCGAACAGTCGGCCAGTTTGTTGGTTCCGGGGGTAGTGAGCGTCGCAGGCGATTTTCAGGAAGATTCGATTGTCGAATTGATCGACGAATACGGCAGTCTTGTCGCTAAAGGGGTTGTCCATATTTCCGCTGCGGACTTGCGCGTCCTCCTCGCCCGAAAAAGCGCTGGAGAACGGCTGATTCACGGTCAGGAAGTGGTTCACAGAAACCACATGGTCTTGATGAGAGAGGAGAATCGGGTATGACACAAACGACGCAGCCGGGTGATTTTACGTCCGAACTTCAAAGTGCCGTATACGCCAAATTGCATTTGGCCAAAGCAGCTGCGACTCAACTCGGGTTGTTGTCCACCGAAGTCAAAAATACCGCGCTGTTGAAAATTGCAGACGCCCTGTGGGAATCCCGGGATGAAATTCTCGCAGCGAACCAGGAAGATGTCCAAGCGGCGCGGGCTGACGGTCAACCTGAAACGCGGATCGACCGCCTGCTGCTGACCGAGCAGCGGATTCGAGGAATGATGGACGGACTCGCTCAAGTGGCTGCGCTTCCCGACCCAATCGGGACCGTGTTGGATTCCATTCACCGTCCCAACGGATTGCGGATTGAGAAGGTCCGGGTCCCGATGGGGGTCATTGCGATGGTGTACGAATCTCGTCCCAACGTTACGGTCGATGCGGCTTCTCTCGCGTTTAAGACTGGAAACGCAGCGGTTTTGCGGGGCGGCCGCGAGGCCCTGCAATCGAATGCCGCGTTGGTTGGAGCCATTCGAACCGGGTTGGCTGCAGCCGGCGTGACTCCAGATGCCGTTCAATTTATCGATCGCGTTGAGCGCGAGTCCGTCGATATTCTCATTCGAGCCAAGGGGATGGTCGATTTAGCCATTCCGCGCGGGGGAGCGGGACTGATTTCCCTTGTCACCCAGCGGGCTTTGGTCCCCGTGATTGAGACTGGAGTCGGAAACTGTCACGTCTATGTCGACGCTGAGGCAAACCTGGACAAAGCGGAGGCCATCGCCGTCAACGCCAAGGTGCAGCGCCCCTCTGTGTGCAATGCGGCTGAAACGTTGCTCGTTCACCAACAGGTCGCTTTGGATTTTCTGCCTCGCGTGGCCAGAGCTATGGCCGCTCAGGGGGTTCAACTGAGAGGATGCGAGCGGACGCTAGCCGCGCTTAAGGGACAAAGCGGCATCGGGGATGTGATTCCGGCATCACAGGAAGACTGGGAGACAGAGTACAACGCTCTGATCCTGGCGGTTCGAGTGGTCGACAGCTTGGAGGAAGCCATGACTCACATCGGACAATTTGGCACTCAGCACTCTGAAGCCATTGTCACGGAAGATGTGCGTGCAGCCCGGAAGTTCCTTGAAGGTGTGGACGCAGCTGCCGTCTATCACAACGCATCGACACGCTTTACGGACGGGTTTGAATTTGGCTTCGGAGCGGAGATTGGCATTTCTACGCAAAAACTGCACGCGCGCGGGCCGATGGGCTTGAACGAGTTAACGAGTTACAAGTACATGGTGTACGGCAATGGGCAAGTGCGGGGATAACATAACGATGGTCACCGCAGTCCAGTCAAGTTTGGTTGGAATGCGTGAAACATCTCGATAAATGTCTGTACAACGGCCGGGTCGAACTCTTTCTCCCGGCTTTTTATATTGGCAACCGCGTCGGAATGGGACATGTCATGCAGGACGACGTTGCTGGCATACCTGTCCGCTACCGCAAAAATCCGGGCAAGCGGGTGAATTGTTTCACCGGTTTTTTTCTGGGGGTATCCAGAACCATCAAAGCATTCGTGGTGGTCGAAGATGACGGCGAAGACCTCTTCCGAAAGCCCTGTGTCCTGCAGCATTTTTACGCTTAGCACCGGGTGCTGTTGATAAAGCACGTGCGCTTGCGGCGAGCGGGCTGGGTTGAGAACGACTTCAGGCTCAATGGCCGTAAGGCCATAGTCAGCGAACCGACAGGCAAACACCAAGGTCTGCTGCTTCTCCTCCGGAACTCCTAAGGTTTGCGCCAGCGACAGGGTGTACAAAACGCGCGTATCGAGCAAGGCCGAGTAGCGCTCGTGAAGGATTTCTTGGGCGTTCATGGCGTCGAGCAGCGAGATGAATTGATTCAAGTGAGCCAAGACTTGGGCGGCATCGAGATCAAGAGGGAGCGCAGGCTGCGATTCCCAATCGTCCATTCTCGATTGGGCTTGCTGCCATTCGCGCCACAGCCGAAGCTGACCGAAAAACAACTGGGATTTTTCAAGCAGGCGAAGGGCCGTCGTTTTCTCCCCGAATTGAAACGCCAACTGAGCGAAAAAGCGGCACAAACGGGCAATTTCCTCCTTTTCATAGTTGATGAACGAGGACCAAAGCACGGTGAGTGCCTGTTTGGCATATGCGACGCTGTCCTCAATTTCCCCCTTTAGCCAGTGAAGCCTGCACAGTTCCGTGAGGGCAGGCAGTCCGCCGCCCGATAACTGAACCGCAGTTGTCAAACACTGCTGCGCGTCGTCCAGTTGGTTCAATTCGATGTACAAAAAACCCAGATTCGTGTACACTCCCGCCTCAAATTGCGGTTGGCCGGCCTGTTGAAAGTACTCCAGGCTCCGCAGGGTATGGTTGATGGCTTCGTGATAGAATTCGTTGTGGCCTTGGAAGTAGGCGAGGTTGTTGTACAAACGGCCGCAAAAAAGCGGAGGGAAGGTGCCCGAATCTGCATGTGGAATGAGAGTATTCATGAGGCGTTGGGCTAGGTCGTGCTTCGCCAACAGACCGTACGTCATGGCCATGTGCATGTGGTAGAGTGCGGAAGCTTTGGCGTCGTCCGTAAGGTCAACAGCCCTAGAAAAGTATTCTAGGGCTTTGGGTGGATTCGCGAGTTGAATGTACACCTTTCCGATCTCGTCGTGCACAAAGGCAAGTTGCTCCGGCATCACATTTCCCGATTCGGCGACTTGTGCCCAGTGTTCAAGGGCGGCATGGAAAAACTGCTTGGACGCCAGTTCGTTGCCCGCAGCCCAGAGCGACTCAAAGTCCATCGGAACCATCCTTATAGACTGGAACCACAATCGCAAACCGGCTTCCGGCCCCAATCTGCGATTGGATGTCGAGCGACCCATTGAGGTAGGCAATTCGTTCTTTGACCCCGACAATGCCGAAATGCCCATCGGGAATCACCTCTGGGTCAAACCCTTTCCCATCGTCTTCCACTGTCATGTGGATATTGTGTCCTTCGCGCACGAACGAAACTGTGACTTCGCGCGCGTCGGCGTGTTTTTTTATGTTGTTTAAAAGCTCCTGTACCAGTCTATACAAGGCGACTTGCTTTGCAGGCGAAAAATCGGAGCTGACATTGTCCGCCGTGACGACGCGGACAGGAATGTGCCAATCCCGTTCGTACTTTCCACAGAGTTCCTGGACCGCGCAAATGAGTCCGACTTCGTCGATGGCAATGGGACGAAGGTCGTAAATCAAGCGGCGAATATCGTTGACGGCCGTGACAATCCGGCTGTTGGCGCGGATGATTTCCTTCACAGCCATATCGCTATCGGTTTCGAGCAGGCGTTTAATAATGTCCAGACGCATGCTGAGATTGGTCAGCGCTTGGGCGGGGCCGTCGTGCAGTTCGCGAGCAATGCGCCGGCGTTCCTCTTCGATAAGTTTGATCCCGTAATCGGTCTGGTCGTATGTTGGTAGTCCTGCGTCAACCAAAGAAATGCCCCCTAACTGGCAAAAAGGAGAAAGTGGACATATGCCACTTTCTCCGAGGTCTCAGTAGTAAAGAACCTACTACCAAATTAAAACCATTCCGTCTGGACTTACGGAAGTTGTCGTAGTGCTGCTTGTCGTCGTGTGCGACGTTGCCGCAAAAACTGGAGCAGCGGACAGTCCCAACAAACTGGCGATTGTAATTCCTGTAATCAGTAGTTTTTTCATTCGAACAGCTCCCTTCTTACGGTTCGGGTTTCCGGCGGCCCGGCTGCCTTGGCGTTGCATGAACGCGGTAGGCCCGTAGCTTTGCGCCCTTATCTTTCAATAAGTTTGCCGTTAAAATATGCTAGGTTAATATATATAATAGCGGTATTAGATGGAAAGTCAATAAGGTTATGCAAGTATTTCGTCGAAAACTTCAAAATAAAGTCGGATTTCTACTCCACACATGCGTACATTAAACTCCCGAACAGAGTACTCTCGAGCAGAGTATAATTGAGTAAAGTACGATTGAGTAAAGCAAACCGCCAGAAACGGAGTCGATGGTCCATGCGGTTGCACATCGGAGATTGTGTGACTCACCCAGTGTCAAAGCAGAGTGGCACCGTCCGCAGCGTTCACCAAAATCCCGCTTGTTTACTTAGGTCCCTGATCGTCGAATGGGAGGACGGCGAAGTGGAAGAAATTGACGAACTTGACTTTGGACCACTCGATGACGAATAGGTTTTTAATAGATTTCGACGCCCAATTCACCGAGCAAATCGCTGACGAGAGCGAGCGGGAGTCCTACTACCGCATAGTAGTCTCCTTCAATGCCGGACACAAGCGTCGAACCGAGACCCTGGATGCCGTACGCACCGGCTTTGTCCATCGGTTCTTGGGTCCGGACGTACCTCAAAATTTTCTCCGGTGCAAGCGGGCGCATAGAGACTTTGCATTTCGAGTGTCGAACCACCTCTTTGCCGCTTCCTGTGTGGCGAAGACAAACTCCCGTATAAACCCAATGATCGTTGCCTTGCAGCCGCGTCAACATTTCTACGGCGTGGTCCTCACTTTGCGGTTTTCCTAAGATTTCCCCGTTGAGTACCACGGCCGTATCTGCCCCGAGGACGAGGTGTGTTCCGGGTTGACCTTGCAGTTGACGGGCGACCGCTTGCACCTTTCGCTGCGCCAACGCGGACACAAACTCTGCCGGCGGCAGGGGATCGCGAATGTCTTCCGAGGCCTGGCTGTCTTTCACCGTAAATGAAAGCCCAAGGCGGGCCAGCAGTTCCCTTCTGCGGGGCGAAGTCGAGGCGAGTACCAGTTGTAAATCGCGAGACATTTACCCTGCCTCCTTTTTCCTGGATCAAATCCTGTCCACCAATGTGGCCCTAGGTTAAAATAATTATACAAAGTTGAGTTTCTCATGTTAAAGTTTGGTTTCCCATGCTATAGAATAACAAACAGTTGCGCAATCGAAATTTGTCGAAGGAGGGAAGAGCCGTGGGCAATGAATCTCCGCTTCATCGCGACATCCGCGTTTTAGGAAACTTATTAGGAAGCGTCATTATCTCGCAATGCGGAGAAGACGTCTTTCAACTTGTCGAAGATATTCGGCAGCAAGCCAAGAACCTGCGGCAAGACCCAACGATTGAAAACCGCAACCGTTTTGTCGAAAAGATTCATCGGATCCCGGAGCAATACCGAACGTTTGTCATTCGGGCATTTTCTCTGTACTTCGAGCTCGTCAACATCGCGGAACAAAACCACCGGTTGCGCAGGAGGCGAGAATACGAACGGACGTCTGAGGCCTCTCCTCAGCGCGGTTCTCTGCGCAGCGCTCTGCTGCACATGAGGGAGATTGGAATTACGGCTCAAGAGATGCAGTCACTGCTGCAGGAACTGGGTGTAGAATTGGTTTTGACGGCCCACCCGACGGAAGCCATGCGAAGAACGGTGCTGGATAAACACCACACCATTGCTTTTGCTCTAGAAAAGTTTGACGACCCATTGCTGTCTGCACAAGAGGTTCGCAGCATCGAGAAGAAAATTCAAGCGGAGATTGTCAGTCTGTGGCAGACGCGTCCGGTCCGCAAAGAGCGGATTACAGTACTCGATGAGGTGCGCAACGGACTGTACTTTTTAGATGAAACCCTATTTGACGTGTTGCCTGAAATTCACCTGGAGATGGAAGAACAACTGCAAGCGGTGTACCCGGAGTGGAAGTGGGAAGTTCCTGGATTCGTGCGGTTTGGTTCGTGGATGGGCGGGGACCGCGACGGCAATCCGTCCGTGACGGCAGAATTGACTTTTCAGACCTTAATTCTGCACTTCGATTTGGCCTTGACCAAGTACGAACAGCGCGTTGAAGGCCTGTGGGACTTAAGCCAGTCGCTTCAGATGGCGGGCGCCAGCCAGGAACTCCTCGATTCACTCGAGTTAGACGATGTCCCGGATGAACCGTACCGCGAGAAAGTCAAACAGATTACCCAGCGTTTGCAGGAAACAAAAAACTGGTTTCACGGGGAAAAGGTTCCTGGTACGTACTACGCTGGACCAGACGAGTTTCTCAAGGACATTCGCCTCATCGAGCAGTCTTTGCTGGAGCACAAGGGGAAAGACATTGTGGATATGCGAGTCAAACCCTTGATTCGTCAAATCGAGCTGTTCGGCTTTCACATGGCCACCCTTGACATTCGTCAACACAGTGAAGTTCACGAAAACGCCGTTTGTGAGCTGTTTGAACTTGCGGGGCTGGGAGACTACAAAGGCTTGTCAGAAGCAGCCAAGGTATCCGCTTTAACCGGCGTGCTCAAAGAGTCCAGGCCGCTTGTGAGTCCGTACCAAAAACTTGAGAACCAGACTCAGGAAACGCTCGACGTGTTTCGCACAGTGCTGCGCGGGCAGGACCAGTTCGGGACTCAGTGCATCCAAAACTATTTGATTTCGATGGCCGAAGACGTCAGCGACCTGCTCGAGGTCCTGCTGCTGTGCAAAGAAGCCGGTTTGTTTTTCCGTTCCATAGACGGGCAGGTAACCAGCCGGTTGAATGTTGTACCGTTGTTTGAAACCATTGACGATTTGCGCCGGGCTCCTCAAGTCATCGACAACTTGTTTGCGAACCCCGTTTTTCGGGAGCACCTGAAAGCGCGGGGAAACTTGCAAGAAATCATGTTGGGGTATTCGGACAGCAACAAAGACGGTGGGTATGTCACTGCCAACTGGGAACTGTATAAGGGTCAAAAAGCCATGTACCGCGTCGCGAGCCAGTACGGTGTGAGGTTGAAGTTCTTCCACGGCCGCGGCGGGGCACTGGGCCGCGGCGGCGGACGGGTGGAACGCAGCGTCTTGGCGCAGCCTCCAGAGGCATTGCATGGAAAGGTGAAAATCACCGAACAAGGAGAGGTCATCTCGCAGCGCTACGGTCATCCCGGCATCGCGGCAAGGTCTTTGGAATCTGCAGTCTCTGCAGTACTTTTGGGTTCCCTCAACGTGCAGACCCAGCACATGCGGGACACGGAGCAAAAGTGGTCGGCCCTCATGGAGAAACTCTCTCAAGTTTCTTTGCAAACCTATCAGCAATTGGTGTACGGCGACAGCGACTTTCTGACGTATTTCCAACAGGCTGCACCGATTGCCGAAATTGCAGAACTGAACATCGGATCCAGGCCCGCCAAACGCAAAAGTTCAGCGCGCATTCAGGACCTTCGGGCGATTCCATGGGTGTTTTCGTGGACGCAAAATCGACACCTTTTGCCAGCTTGGTTTGGTTTCGGCACGGCGATGGAACAGGTCTTGTCCGAACAACCGGAGGCACTGTCTGAATTTCGCCGGATGTTTTTGCACTGGCCGTTTTTCCAAGTACTCCTGGAAAACCTTCAAATGGCCTTGGCCAAAGCGGACATGCGGATCGCAGCGGAATACGCAGGATTGGTCCAAGACCGCAAGGTCGCCGACCGCATCATCGACCGCGTTCGTCGAGAGTACGAGTTGACACAGCAACTGGTTTTGAAAGTAACGGGCAACGAACAGGTCTTGCAACACAGCCCGGTTATCCAGGATTCGATCCGCCTGCGCAATCCCTACGTCGACCCGCTTTCGTATTTGCAGGTTCTGCTGCTTGAACAGCTGCGGTCGCACCCGGACGACCCGGAGCAGCACGACGAAGACCTGCAAGACGTCTTGCTGACCATCAACGGGATTGCTTCAGGGCTTCGCAATACCGGATAAGGACAAAGGGAACACAAAGGTTTCACGGTCACTATCGAGAAAGAAGGCTTTTTTACCTCATGACTTATTTGCAACGAGGAACGGCAAAGTTTCACCGGGCAAACTGGGCGCTGTTTGCCGGAGGGTTTGTCACGTTCGCGATTTTGTACAGCACACAGCCACTTCTGCCGAATTTCGTCAAGGAATTCGGCATTTCTCCGCTGACCGCCAGCTTTTCGCTGTCGACCACGACCGCGACGCTCGCGGTCTTTATGCTGGTTGCGGGTTCCTTGTCAGAAGCCTGGGGCCGCAAAACCATTATGGGGACTGCGCTGTTGGCGGCTTCGGTCATGGGTCTGCTGACGGCTTTCAGCGCCAATTTTGCCGCACTGCTCGTGTGGCGCGTGTTGCTCGGGGTGTTTTTGGCAGGCCTTCCGGCTATCGCCATGGCTTATTTGGGGGAAGAAGTCTCGCCAAACAGCTTGGGTCTGGCTATGGGGTTGTACATTAGCGGAAACTCCATCGGCGGCATGAGCGGCCGGATCATCACTGGCATGTTGACCGACGCATTCTCCTGGAGGGTGGCTCTTGCGGCGATTGCGGTGGTGAGCTTGCTGTCGAGTATTTTGTTTTGGGTGTTGCTGCCGCCTTCTCGAAACTTTCACCCGCGCAAGCTGCAGCTTGGAAAGCTGACCAAGTCTTTGCTGCATCACTTGACCGACGGCGTTTTGCTGCGGTTGTACGGGCTCGGGTTCTTGCTGATGGGCAGTTTCGTGACCCTGTACAACTACATCGGATTTCAACTGTTGGCCAAGCCGTACTCATTAAGTCAAACGGCCGTTGGATGGATTTTTATTGTCTACTTGGTCGGGACGTTCAGTTCGACTTGGATGGGACGCCTAGCGGACAGCCATGGGCAAAGAAAAGTTCTGTGGATTGGCATTGCTATTATGCTGACGGGAGTGGGCTTGACCCTAATCCCTTGGTTATGGCTGAAGCTCGCGGGAATCGCTGTGTTTACTTTTGGATTTTTTGGCTCTCATTCCATTGCCAGCAGTTGGGTGGGTAAGCGTGCAAAGTTAGATAAGGCGCAGGCGTCTTCACTGTACTTATTTTTTTATTATGTCGGGTCCAGTGTGGGCGGTTCAGCCGGGGGAGCTCTTTGGGGCAGTTATGGCTGGGACGGAGTTGTGGCCATGATTGCCGCATTCCTGCTGATTGCCATCGGGCTTTCGGCCAGGCTTTCCGCTTTTGCGTAGGCAAAGTGGTTGAGCCAGGGCACCTGATGGGCTCTGGCTCTGGTCGGTTTCACATGCGGTTTTGGTGGTCGGCTTCGTCCTTGATTTCTTCGCGAAAGCCCTCTAGGGCTTCTTCTCTACGGGCGTTTTTCGCCCGCAGGTCCTGAACGTCTTGCGCATTCATCTCGTCGGCGTGAGCTTTCAATTGGTCTTCTGTTTCGCGCATGTTTTCCATGGTATCCGAAATCATTTCCTGCAATTTTTCAACGTTGTCGGCGCGGTTGTCCGGTTTGGCCATATCCACACTCCTTTGCGTCTGTTTGTTGTGTCGGGAGTAGTATGTAAACCGAGTCGGATTTTATGCCGCACCCAGGAGGAACTTATGCGTTCAGAATCCTTCACTAAGGAACCCAGACAGCTGCGTTTTTTTGACGCCGTCGCGTTGACGGTGGGAAGCATGGTTGGAGCTGGGATATTCGCCATTCTTGCACTTACCGTGAAGACAGCGGGACCCGCCGCCGTGATTTCTTGGGTACTGGTCGTCGTATTCAGCTTGCCGATGGCCTACACCTTCAGTGATTTAACCGGTATATTGTCCCAATCCGGCGGCCCTTACGTGTACTTGCGCAAAAGGACATCCCATTTTGTCAGTGCGGTTGTGGCGTGGTCGTTTTTACTGTCGGCCTTGGGTGCCTCTGAGGCTCTGCTGATGGCGCTGAAGGGAATGATGGCTCAGACTGGCATCGGCGGGGCATCCGTGTTAACCGCAGTTGTAGTGTTTGCTTTGTCCGTGATTGCGGCAAGGGGAATCCACGTAGGAGCGAACGTGCAGCGCGCACTGACGGTGGCAACCGTTGCACTGCTGTTTGTGTGCGTCGGAATCGGTATTGCGCATGCAAGGTGGCTGCCGGGCCTTCCGATATGGCCGCACACTTCAGGACAAGCGTCAGGGCTGAGTTCTTCGTTGCAGCGGCATGGGCAGGCGGCTTTATCGACGCTGCATACTGTTTTTCCGCACGGGTTCGCAGCTGTATTGCCCGCTGCGTTCTTTGCTTTTTGGACGTACTCGGGTTGGGAAGCCGTTACGGTGCCTTCCGGGGCATACGCCAGTCGGGACGAATTGGGACGCGGAATGCTGGTCGGTTCCTTCCTGGTTGGAGGACTCTACATTATGGTAGCGATCGCCGCCGTTGTCGCGCTGCCGACTCAAGTGATTGCCGGCCGCGTCAATCCACTGGCCGTTTTGGCCGGATTGTGGGGGCCTGTTTGGAGCACGCTCGTGAGTTATGGCGCCATGCTCATCACAATCGGGTCGTTAATGTCGTGGTTAATCGCGTCAGCCACTTTGTTGCAGGCGCTGTTTCGCGACGGCCTTTTGCCTGGGGCGAAGCAACTACGCAGCTATGCGGGGGAGTACCACCCCGCCATTGTGTACGGCGTGTTTGTTTTGCTGGTTGTGTGTTCTTGGTTTCCCATCTTCTCGGCAGCGATTGCAGCGAGTTCTCTCACGGCATTGTTTGCGTATGCGGCGGTTTTTGCCGCTGTATTCACAGATAAAAATGCAAATTGGCCCGGTCTTATTCGTTCGCGGCCCCGGCGCCGCATCACAGCTGCCTTTGCATTTCTGGTGGCTGTTGCGCTAATCCTGTTTAGTGGTTGGAACAACATTTGGCCAACGCTTTTGATGATTGCCGCCGGTGGGGTTCTTTTCGGTCGAGGGACAGGTTTTACGCGGCGAAGTAACGGCCGGCGCCGTTCAAAGGAGGAAGTGTCTTGAAATCTGCACTGCGAGCCGTTCCACTGTCGGTTCAGCATCTGTTTGCAATGTTTGGATCTACAGTATTGGTTCCGTATCTGACGGGGTTAGACCCTGGAAGCGCCTTGATTGCCAGCGGGGTGGGGACCTTGTTGTTTCACGTGATTACCCGCGGCAAGGTTCCGACTTATCTCGGGTCTTCGTTTGCGTTTATCGCCCCTTTGGCACTGTATGTCGGGAAACTTCATTCTCCTGGACAAGCTGCCGCCGGACTGCTTGCTGTAGCCGTCGTCTATTCGGTCATGTCTTTGGTCGTCGTATCCGTTGGATTTGACCGCGTGCGCAAAGTCATTCCTGCGGTCGTAGTCGGACCCGTGGTCTCTATTATCGGGTTGTCTCTGGCCAACACGGCTGTGACGAGCATGGCTTCGGTGCACTGGGATGCCGCGATTGTCAGTTTGTTGGCAGCGGTCATCGCGTCTTTGGCCGGAACGCCGCGCATGCGGCTCCTTCCGCTGTTGATTGGTATTGTGGTGGGATATGTGTATGCGTATGCTCGAGGCCTTGTCGACATCTCAAAAGTGGCCCAAGCCCCCATCATCGTGTGGCCGCATTTTGTCGCTCCACAATTTACCTGGTCCGCCGTGTTGGCCATGGCGCCCATAGCCTTAGTCACTATGGTCGAGGACTTAGGCCACATGTTTGTCCTCAACGAAATCATTTCGCGCGACGTCACAAAAAATCCCGGATTTTCCCGCATTCTGTTGGGGAACGGCGTCGCCACTTTCGTATCGTCGCTCTTGGGCGGACCGGCTCAGACCACCTATGCGGAAAACCTCGGCGTGCTTGCCATCACGAAGCAGTTTTCGAGTAAAATCATTCAAGGAGCCGGGGTACTTGCGATAGCCCTGGGATTGTTCGGAAAAGTGGGTGCTCTGATTCACAGCATCCCAGTGCCTGTCATGGGTGGGATCAGCATTTTGCTGTTCGGGATGATAGCGGCCATGGGAATTCGCCACCTGATTGAAGAAAAAGTAGACCTTGCCAATATGAAGAACTTAACCGTGATCGCGATCACGTTTATTATAGGAGTTGGGTACAGCAACAACGGTATCGCTTATGCAACGTTGGCTGGATTGCTGGTCTATTGGCTGGTTCCCGACTTCACGGACAAGCGAAGCAAGCAGCGTTCCTTAAGCGAGCGTTAACGCGATCTCTGGCGTTAGCGAATTCACTGAGAGTCATTCAGCGACTTGGCGGTCGAACGGTTACCATCACAAGTTGAATTTTCAAATGAAAATGGCGAGTAAATCCATGTAAAGACCAAACATTCGGCTCAAAAGACATGGATTTTCGAGAGATTGGGCACACTGACACTGGTTTGATCCCATGTATGGAGGTGCATGCCTCGTGTCATCCAGACGCAAATCGATTGGGCGCGGCGATGAAGCTTCCGGACCTGTGATGAACGCTTTAGCCAGCCAGAGCATGGCCCGGGGGGAGAGTAAGGAGAAGGTTCTCCATCCTCATTACGGGACGCCCCAAACCGGGAAGTACTCGCGCCACATTGGCGGGGAGTACGGGGCATCGGTTTCAGATTTGCAGTAATCCGTGACAAGGTTTCGTACCTGCAAGGGTCAAATCGCGCAAAGCCCGGATGTTTGAACGCGCGTCAGTCTGAACGCGAGTCCGCCGGGCTTTGCCCCTTCTAACATCCTTTTATCCGAACGACTATTCTGAACGACACCCGAATGCGGCCCGTCAGCGGTTCGTAAGGCACCAGGAGGATTACAGGGAAAGAGATGAATAAGACGACCGTTGCGCGATCCTTGATTCTTTATTTCTCTAGCGAAATATTTTTGAGTTTTGGAATAGGCTTGGCAACCTACGCCCAACCCCTCTTTTTCAAGTCTGCGGGGCTCTCCGATCAAACAATTGGCCTCTTGTTTTCCATCAACTCTTTGGCCGCCGGGGTCTTCGCGTTGTTGTTCGGTTCGGTTGCCGACCGGATTGGGGCCTCGCGCGTGTTCAAGTTGTCGACCTTGCTGATGGCCGTCAGTTACTTAATGATGGGCATTACGCACAGCCTTGGATGGTGGGCTTGGGCGATTGCCTTGCAGGGGCTCGCTGCCGCCATGTTGATGAGTACAGAAAATGTCGTCCTGAGCTCCCTTACCAAGGGCAGGGAGAAAGCGGCGGTTTTAAGTAAGTTTGTGGCGCTGTACACGTTTATCATTGGCAGCGGCGTGGTCGCTTCCGGCTACTTCAGCACAGCCTATGGGTATCAAGAGACCATTCGATTGGGCGGGTGGATCGCGTTGGTCGCTCCGGGGATTCGCGTGTTTGTTCGGGCGCCGGATGCCAAATCGGAAAAGTTGTTTCGATTGCCTTCCGGGAGAATTTGGGGTATGAGCGTCTATGCGATTTTGTTCGGCCTTGGCACGAATTTGCTCAATCCCTTTGCCACCCTGATTTTGCACGGCCACCTAGGGTTAAGCAACGGCGCGACCGCTTGGGTCTCATCGGCCTCGACTTTTACGATGGCTTTAGGATCGTTTATGGTGAGCGCCGTTCTGCGGCGGCTTCGCCAAGAACGGACTCTGTTGGTGAGCTTTGCTTCCGCAGTCGGGGTTACGGCCGCCATGGCGTGGATGCAAAGTGCGCCGTGGTTCAGTGGGTTGTACCTGACCCGAACGGTTGTGACCAGTCTTCCGGGCTCCATTGTCGACGCGCTGTTTCTCAACCTGAGCAAGGAATCCGAGTATGCGCAAATGTTCGGTGTTCGAGTCTTCGGAAACAGCCTGGGAAACGCCGCCGGTTCGTACGGGGGAGGGGTTTTGCTGAATCACCAGGAGATGGTTGGGCTGCTTTTGTTGTCGGCGTTGACCTTTGCCGCAGCATATGCGTACCTTCGCCTGTTACTCAAACGGAATACCGGAAAGACGGACCTGTGCCCGGAGGAGCAGCAGGCGACCGGAACACATTCGTAACGGAGACCTTTTAAAGTTGCACACTCCCCTTTCCCGTTCCCTATGGGCTGGCGTTCCCAACAGGGTGGATGCGGTTTTTTGCAAATTCCGCTGCACTGTTTCCGGCGAGATGACCCGTCGAAAAAGCCACAGTGATGTTGTAACCGCCCGTATGAGCGTGCACATCGAGGACTTCGCCGGCAAAATAAAGTCCTTCGCACAACTTGGACGCCATCGTTTGTGGAGCGACTTCCTTAACAGACACGCCGCCGCCCGTCACGGTGGCTTTCGCAAGCGGCAACGTTCCGGAAATGATCAGCGAGAACGCCTTTAGCGTGTCACTTAAGTCCAACATCGACTGGTTTTTCAAATGCCCCATTTGAGTGGTGCCCGCGGTGTGGGCCTGGTCCAGTGCGACTGCAGCCAATCGCTCCGGCAGCCAACGCGTCAGGACGTTTTCCACGTGCTTTTTTGGCTCTTCCTGTTTCGCCTTTTTGAACGCGGCGAACAATTCGTCTCTGGACAGGGTGGGGATGCAGTCGATTTCCGCGCGCAGCGCTTCCGACGGATTTTTGTTTTTCGCAGTCGACACGTAGTGGCTGCAACGCAGCGCTGCCGGTCCACTGAGGCCAAAATGGGTGAAGATCATGTCGCCGTTTTCCGTGGTTAACGCCTTTCCCTTGCTGTTTCGGATAGTTATGTCCACACTGCGCAGTGACAAGCCCTGTAACTGCCGGGAAGTGATAAAGGGCTCAGGACTCGTTAAAGGGACTTCGGTGGGGTAGGGTGTGACGACGGTGTGTCCAACGGCTTTAGCCCAGGGATAGGCATCTCCCGTGCTGCCGGTTTGGGGGACGCTGCAGCCGCCTGTCGCGATGACCACGGCATCCGCATATAAAACCTGTCCTGAACGCAGCAAAACGCCCGTCACCCTGTGTGACGGCTGGCCCGCAGAAGAACGCGATGCGCTTGTCGCGTTGTCCTGAATCGGAATCGGTTCGGTGACAAGCCTCTCGACGGGTTGTTCTTCCCAGATTTCGACGCCTCGTGCAACCACTTCGCGTACGAGGGCGTTGACGACAGTCGACGCCTTGTCCGACACGGGGAACACGCGCCCTCGGTCTTCCTCTTTGAGTTGAATGCCCAACTGCTCGAAAAACAGACGGATATCCGCATTCGAAAAGCGGGTCAAGGCGGAATATAGAAACCGGGAATTTCCGGGGATGTTTTGCATCAGTTCGGGTAGAGGTTTGGCATTCGTCACGTTGCACCGGCCTCCACCGGAAATTCCAAGCTTGCGGCCGAGTTTGTCCCCTTTTTCAACAAGTGCGCAGTGGACGTGGTGTTCGCTGGCTGCGATGCAAGCCATCAATCCCGCTGGACCGCCGCCAATGACAATCACATCGTACTGGATGCGCGAGGTGCCTTTCACGAGTTCATCACTTCTTCCTGACAAAGTTGCCCTCCCATGAGTGTACTGAAGCCAGGTTTTGAAAATCAAGCCGGGAAGGAATCCCAACGACCGAAGTCCGCTCCGCCAAGGTCACCTGTGCAGAGGTCATTTGTTCAACGGAAGGTTGTGGACCGAACACGGGTTTGTGTTGGTCGAGACTCGTCAAAATTACTCCTGCTGCCACCAGGACAGCGGCAACGAAAACACCCCAGCTCAATTGTTCCAACTTGCCGAGCAAAACGCTGGATAAAAGGGCGACCAAAATCGGCTCGGTGCCAATAATCACGGAGACTGTGGAAACCGGGGCTCTGCTTACAGCAGAGAAGAACAGCAAAACGCCGGCCGAGGACAACAGCCCTGCCGCAATCACGTATCGTTTCGGAAAGGACCAATACACTTTCAGGTAACGAAACAACTTTCCTGTGACCATCAATGCAGCAGAATAGCCGGTCAGTGCCGCCAAAACATCCACCGCGGCTGAGAAGACTGGACTGACCGGATAGGCCGTTCCGAGTTTGCGCATGGCGTGCCCGGTGCCCTGGAGGACGGCGGACAACAGTCCCAGTGCAATCCCGTAATTGACCCATTTGGACAAGGCGCGGTGAGAGACCCAGCGCCGTTCTACAATCACCCAAACTAGGCCGAGCAAGAGGCATGCGAGGCCTGGAACGTCTAGGTCGTCTGGGCGTTCGCCGAGGAGTGAAAACGCAATGACCAGGGTAATCACCGGTGAAGCGCTCTTTAACACGACTCCGCGGGTAGCGCCTAAGCGGTCGATGGCCGTATAAAGGGTTTGCCTCCCTAGCCAGGTCCCCACCAGTCCCGAGGTGACACTGAGCAGAGCCGCCATGGGCCACTTGCTGATGGCATTCAACACAACAGGTTGGCTGAGCGCCTTGATGCCAAACGCCGCTGCCAGGGTCAATGCGCTGATCAGGAGAATCGGGAGCAAACCGTGATCGGGAAGATTTCGTTCGGTTTGGGCTTTGCGCAAATATACAAAGGACAGCGAATAGCAAAAAGCCGCGAACAGTGCTGTAACTTCTCCGGACACGGGATTGAGTCCTCCTCTTTTGCAACAGGTCACTTCTATCTATATGAAAAAGGGTAACAGGATAGACAAGCAACGGCTCATCCGACTGCGCTTTTCGCATTCCGACTCGTTTTTCTGTACAATAAACATTTGGACGAAAAGCATTGGGGATGAATGGCGTCCACGGCATCGTTCCGCCCAGAAACGCTTAGGAGGTTTTTGCATGAACTCGTTTCGTTTTTACAACCCCACAGCTCTGTACTACGGCAAAGGTCAGATCGAGAAACACCTAGCCAGCGAGGTTAAGCGCTACGGGACAAAAGTGCTGCTCGTATACGGCGGCGGAAGCATCAAGCGCAACGGCTTGTACGATAAAGTCACCGGTATCCTGAAGGAAGCCGGCGTGCAATGGCTTGAACTGAGCGGGGTTGAACCCAACCCTCGACTGACGACGGTGCGAAGGGGCATCGAGACATGCCGGAGTGAAGGCGTCGATTTAATTTTGGCTGTCGGAGGCGGCTCCGTGATCGACTGTTCCAAGGCGATTGCCATGGGAACCAAATTTGAAGGGGACGTTTGGGACATTTACCAACGAAAAGCCAAAGCGACGGGAGCGCTGCCGCTTGGCACCATTTTAACCTTGGCTGCAACGGGGTCTGAGATGAATTCCGGAGGCGTCATCTCCAACTGGGACACCAAGGAAAAGCTCGGCGGAGGGTCACCTTATACGTTTCCGCAGTTTTCGTTCTGTGACGCCGAGAACACGTTCACTGTGCCAAAGGACCAGACGATTTACGGCAGCTGCGATATGCTGGCGCACTGCTTCGAACACTATTTTCATCCGACAGAACATACGAGCTTGCAGCAGCGATTGATTGAAGGCGTGATCTCGACTATCGTCGAAACGGCTCCCATCGCCGTGGAAAGTCCGACCGATTACACGGCTCGCGAGACCATGATGTATTGCAGCACGATGGCGCTCAACGGCATGATCAACATGGGCGTGCAGGGAGATTGGGCATGCCACGCAATGGAACACGAAATCAGCGCGATCTACGACATTCCACACGGAGGGGGCTTAGCCATTTTGTTCCCGCACTGGATGGACTACGTGGTGGACGAAAATCCTGCGCGTTTTGCAC
This sequence comes from Alicyclobacillus tolerans, assembly GCF_021739485.1. Classification (GTDB taxonomy): domain Bacteria; phylum Bacillota; class Bacilli; order Alicyclobacillales; family Alicyclobacillaceae; genus Alicyclobacillus_K; species Alicyclobacillus_K tolerans_A. The sequence continues at coordinate 56,553 of NZ_JAJFNK010000004.1, read as the reverse complement.
AGTTGGCCGAACGGGTCTTTCACGTCGACCCCTCTGGAAAGAGTCAACGCGAGGTGGCTTTGGAGGGGATTCAAAAGGTCCGCGAATTTCTGGTTTCGATTGGCGCGCCAACCCGACTGGCCGATTACGGAATTGGTGCAGACCAGTTGGGACGGATGGCTGAGCAGGCCGTTCGCTTTGGACCCATCGGGAACTTTAAGAAACTTGGCAGTCAGGACGTGCTTCGCATTCTAGAAAGCAGTCTGTAAGTTCTCCAGGAACCTGACTCTGGCCAAAAAGTTTCTGCAGAGCCGGTCCGCCAGTGCTCTGAAGCAGTACTGTGGACTTATGCGGGACCCTAAAAAAGGGGCTGCCTTTCAGCTCATCTTGCGATGCGCTGAAAGGACAGCCCCTTTGCGTTGAGCGCGGTTTACGCGTTTTGACCGGTTAAGAAGTTGCGCAACACGGTTTGCAGAATGCCGCCGTTGCGGTAGTAGTCGATCTCAATGTGGCTGTCGAGACGCAGCACCGCAGGGAAGGAGAACTGGCTGCCATCCTTGCGCGTGGCCACCACGGTGAGCTCTTGACCCGGATTCAGGTTCCCGGAAAGGCCCTTGATTTCGAACGATTCTTGGCCTTCGATGCCCAGCGACTTCCAGCTGTCACCGGCCTTGAACTGCAGCGGCAACACGCCCATACCGACGAGGTTGCTGCGGTGAATGCGCTCGAAGCTCTCGGCAATGACGGCTTTTACGCCGAGCAAGAACGTGCCCTTCGCCGCCCAGTCGCGGGAACTTCCAGTGCCGTATTCTTTGCCTGCCAAAACGACCAGCGGAGTTTGGCTGTCTTGATACTTCATGGAAGCATCGTAAATGGGCATGACTTCGCCGTTCGGGTAGTAGGTCGTGACTCCGCCTTCGGTTCCAGGAGCCGTCTGGTTGCGGATACGGATGTTGGCGAACGTTCCGCGCATCATGACCTCGTGATTGCCGCGGCGCGAACCGTACGAGTTGAAGTCAAACGGCTGTACGCCGTGATCGGTCAAGTACTTGCCAGCCGGGCTCTTCAGGGCAATGTTTCCAGCAGGAGAAATGTGGTCCGTCGTGACGGAATCGCCGAGCAAAGCCAGAACTTTGGCGCCTTCGATATCCGTGGACTCGGGAACGTCTGCCGTCAAGCCGACAAAGAACGGCGGCTCTTGAATATAGGTGGACGCCTTGTCCCAGTCGTATAATTCGCCTTCTGGAGTCTCCAGAGCGTTCCAACGCGGGTTAGCGGTGAACACCTGGCCATACTGTTCTTTAAACAGTTCTGCTCCGATAGCCGAATTCATGGTTTGTTGAACCTCAAGCGAGCTCGGCCACAGGTCTTTCAGGTAGACTGGGTTGCCGTTTTTGTCCTTGCCCACCGGGTCGTTGACCAAGTCAATATCGACCGTTCCTGCCAATGCATAAGCAATGACCAACGGGGGCGAAGCCAGGTAATTGGCGCGCACCAAGGAGTGGATGCGGCCTTCGAAGTTGCGGTTGCCGGAAAGCACTGCGGAAACCAGCAGGTCGTTGTCTGCGACGGGTCCGCCGATCTCGTCGGGCAGCGGACCACTGTTGCCGATACACGTGGTGCAGCCGTATCCCACAACGTCAAATCCCAGCGATGACAAGGGCTCAAGCAGGTTTGCTTTGTTCAGGTACTCCGTCACTACGCGCGACCCAGGAGCCAGGCTGGTCTTCACATACGCAGGTGTGACCAGGCCTTTCTCGACGGCCTTTTTCGCAATCAAACCGGCGCCAATCATGACGGACGGATTGGAGGTGTTGGTGCAGCTGGTAATGGCTGCGATGACGACAGCTCCTGGCCGCATTTCGGCCTTTTTGCCTTCGCGTTCGACGGACACGCTTTTGTGGACATCGCTGCTCGACAGTCCAAAGCCGCCTTGGTCCAGCGGTTTTTGAACAGCCTCTTCAAACTTTTGCTTCATGTCTCGAAGCTCGATCTTATCTTGAGGGCGGCGCGGACCCGCAAGGGTCGGCTGCACCGTAGACATATCGAGTTCGAGGGTGTCGGTGTAGACCGGATCGGGCGTTGCGTCTGTACGGAAAATGCCCTGTTCTTTGCAGTAGGCTTCCACGAGTTGTACCAGGGACTCGTCGCGCCCTGTGTTGCGCAGGTAGTTGAGCGTCTCCGCGTCTACTGGGAAGAATCCCATGGTCGCGCCGTATTCAGGGGCCATGTTGGCAACGGTGGCGCGATCGGCCAGGCTGATGTTGCTCAGACCGGAGCCGTAAAACTCGACGAACTTGCCGACGACGCCTTTTTTACGAAGCATTTGTGTCACGGTCAGCGCCAAGTCGGTCGCGGTTGCGCCTTCCGGCAGTTGCCCTGTCAGTTTAAAGCCGATGACTTCCGGCGGCAGCATGTACAGCGGCTGACCGAGCATGCAAGCTTCGGCTTCGATGCCGCCGACGCCCCAGCCGAGTACGCCGGTGCCGTTGATCATGGTCGTGTGCGAGTCCGTACCCACCAACGAGTCTGGGAAGACCACGACTTCGCCGTTCACCGTGCGCTTTTGCACTACTGTCGCTAAGTATTCGAGATTGACTTGATGGACAATGCCCGTACCAGGGGGCACGACGCGGAAGTTATCGAACGCTTTTTGGGCCCAGCGCAAGAACTTGTAACGCTCTTCGTTGCGCTCGAACTCTTTCGTAATGTTAAACTCGAGGGCTTCTTGGGAGCCAAACGCGTCGACCTGAACGGAGTGGTCAATGACGAGATCGACGGGAATCAATGGGTTAATGCGTTTTGGATCTCCGCCGAGGCGGTTCATGGCAGCGCGCAGCGCAGCGAGGTCAACCACGGCCGGTACGCCGGTGAAGTCTTGCAGCAGGATACGAGCTGGTTTAAACGGAACCTCATTCTTGTCTGGCGCAGCTGCGTTCCAGTTGGCAAGCTTTCGGATGTGTTCTTCGGTAATGGCACGGTCGTCAAATTGGCGGACAACCGCTTCAAGTAGGATTTTGATGGAGAAGGGCAGCTTGGAGACAGACGCGACGCCTTTGTCTTCCAGCGTTTGCAGCCTGTAATAGGTGACCGATTCACTGCCTACAGACAGCGTGTTACGTACACCGAACGGATCGCGTTGGTGTTGTGTCATGTCGATTCCCCCCGCTTCATGTTCGCAATTTGCAACACTACTATTTTGCAAGATTGTGTGGGACTTGTCGAATGAGGATTACAAATTACGATGGCGAAATCCTAATTTCAAATATCCTTTCACAGACCTCTTGCAAGATACCCTGGTGCAACTGTTTCCGAAAAAACTTCAACAATATCCTTTGTCACTCTACTACCTTCAGGTCTCGAATGCAAGGTGGGGGCAAGGGCTTAAAACCCAGGTTGCCGTTAGGTTCACAGCGTGGCCCGGTAGCCGTTTGACGGCCAGTTTGCTACAGTAAATGAGAGCTTTTGAAAAGGCAGGGACCATGAAACGATGACGATTACGCAGCAGAGGTTGTATTACACGGACAGCACCTTGACGGAGTTTTCCGCCGCAGTCTTGGACCAGTTTGAAGAAGCGGGGCGGTGGCACGCCCGCCTCAATCGAACCGCGTTTTACCCGACGTCAGGCGGACAGCCGCACGATACCGGGTGGCTCAACGACAGTCAGGTGTTGGACGTTTACGTGCTGGACGGAGAGGTTTACCACGTATTGGACCGCCCTTTACCCACAGACGGCCCCGTCAGGGGGCGAGTCGATTGGGACCGGCGCTTTGACCACATGCAGCAGCACTGCGGGCAACACATCTTGTCGGCGTGTTTCGAGCAGGTGTTGGGCGGACGAACCGTGGGCTTTCACCTCGGTGAGACGGTCGTAACCGCAGACATCGAGCTCCAGCAACTTTCTCCGCATCAGTTGCAAGCGGTCGAGCTGAAAGCCAATCAGATTGTCTGGGAGAACCGAGCTGTGACGGCAACATTCGTACAGCCTCAAGACTTGGCCCGTTTCAACCTGCGGCAACCGCCGAAGGTGTCCCATGATATCCGAATTGTCTCCATTGCAGGCCTGGAAGACAACCCGTGCGGAGGCACACACCCGGCATTCACTGGGCAGGTCGGACAGGTCAAAATCCTTGGTGCAGAGCGCCTACGCAATGCCACGCGCGTCTACTTTGTGTGCGGCAAGCGCGCACTGTTGGATTATGCCGACAAGGTTCAGGTCGTTGAGGAGCTTTGCAAAGAGTTGTCGACGGGACAAGGTGACTTGGCGAACAGCGTACAAAAGATGAAGCAGAGCATCCTGACCGCTCAAAAGGCGGAATTGCGGTGGCAGCAGCGAGCTGTGTGGCATGAGGCGAAGGAAATGGTCCGCCAGGCTTCTGTCCGCCGGGACGGCCGGAACGTGGTGTGCACAGCCCTAGAAAGCTTGACTCAGCCTCAGGACTTAAAATCCTATGCAAACGCGATCGTCGACTTGTTAAAGGAGAAAGGAGAATACGCCATCGCGCTCGTCGCGGAACTGGACGGCAGGGTGCACCTGCTGACGGCAGTGTCGGAAGGCGCCCCATTCGGGGCAAGAGACTGGCTGCAGATGGTGATGGAACAAACCGGCGGCAAAGGCGGCGGGAATGCCCGGGCAGCGCAAGGGTCAGTACAAACTTCACCCGTAGAACCTTCGGCGGTTGACGCAAGTGACCCGAGCGCGCGTCTCGCTTCAGAACCAGTGAACCGGGCGTCCGAAGTCGTGAACCTGTTTAAACAGGCCATTTTTTAAAGGATACCGAGTGGCTACGGCCACTCGACATGGCACGAGCGGCTGTTTATCTTTGCCACAACACGACAATCATGGAGGCCAGTGAAAAGGCTAAACTGACTAAGTACATAAAGGCGACGGTCTGGACTTGGTTCAGGCCGGCTCCGAGTAATTGGTGATGCCCGTGACTTTTGTCCGGTTTGTATGGCGGCTTGCCTTCCCACACGCGCTTAATCACCACGCGCAGTCCGTCAAAGATGGGTACACCCAAGGCCAGCACCGGTACGAAAATGGAGATCGCCGTAGCGGATTTAAAGGCCCCAATGACTGAGATGGAGGCCAGCAAGAAACCGAGCAAGGTGGAACCAGCGTCGCCCATGATGATGCGAGCCGGGTAGAAGTTGTGCCGTAAAAAACCCAACGCGGCGCCAGTCACTGCGGCTGCCCAAAGGGCTGGGCCCAATTCGCCCTTGACGAGTGCGATGAATACGAGGGTTCCTCCCGAGATGGCTGCAATTCCCGCCGCCAAGCCATCGACGCCGTCGAGAAAGTTGAACACGTTAATGACTCCGACAATCCACACCAAGGTCACCGTCACTGCCAAGTAATTCGGAAATGTTACGTAGTGTGCGTACCCAAACGGAACCGAAAACCCGTGCACCGTCCCGCCGAACAACGCGACGAGGCTGGCGGCCGCGATCTGCAGCAAAAACCGCGGACCAGCGGGAAAGTCCCGGCCTCGAGACTTGAAAAAGTCGTCTACCAAGCCGATGCCAAACAAAATGACGGCGCCTAAAAGCAAGCCGGTATAGGCGTGATTAACGTCTCTGACAATCGTAAGCGATACCAAGGAGGCAACCAGAAATCCGGCGAAAATCCCAACGCCGCCAAGCAGTGGCAATGGGTCTTGATGGATTTTGCGCGAATTGGGCAAATCGACGAATGCCCACCTCAGCGCGAGCTTGCGAACGCCAGGCACCAGCAGCCACGTGATTATAAACGCAAATACGCCAATTATGAGTTCGATCATCTTCGTGTCTTCCTTTCAAATCCGGCGGGCCCGCAGCGAAAGTTCGGCAGGCGAATACTCGACCAAATGACAACCCTACCAGTTCACGTGCTGGACAATCCGGTGGGTTTGACCAGTTTGATCGGTTAACGTAAGTGTCACAAGCTTACGGTCATCGTCGTAATGAATGTCCGCAATCGGGTGATGCTTTTTGGTGACTGGATCGGTGTACACGATGCTTAAAATTTGCCCGTGATCGTAAGTTACATACTGCTTCATTAGATTCATCGAAAAGTTTTCCGCCTGACTGGGCGGGATAGGCTGCGGCAGTTCGAGCATATAGGACGCAGGATCCAACCCGGTACCGTCGTCGATGAGCACTAGCCTGCCGATGTGGTGAGTCACGACGTATTCGTAAAAGGTGTGTTTGTTTTCCTGTTGTGCCTGCTTGGACATGTTTTTCATCACGAGATACAACACGCCTACAGTAGATAGAATCAAAATGAGTATGACGACCATTAAGACACGGGTCTTGGTGTTTGCTGTGCGCGACGGGGACTGCACGGCCATGCGCCATCCTCCTTGCGGTGTCTTGTACAACTTTTTTGCTGAACCAGGCCCTTTGGCACCCATTATCAGTCCATGTTGACGCTGATTATACTCCAGCAAGGGCAGACTGGCTACAAGAGCCTCAGGTTCAGCGAATTTTAGAGAGGCAGATGCCACATTATTGACACACGGTTACAATTTGTTTGTCTTTGGCACTGCGTTTTGAAGTGCTATGCTGTCACTGGACAAAGGAGGGCGAATGAGAATGGCCAAGCGGCTTTCGGTCATTTTGTTGATGCTTTTAACCGTATTCATTGGGTTTGGGCTGATCATCCCGGTCCTTCCATTGATGGTCAAACAGGTCGGTGCCCGACCGTTTAACCTTGGCTTGATGCTTTCGGTATACTCGCTTGTGGCCTTTTTCCTTTCCCCAGTGTGGGGGCGTCTGTCGGATCGCATCGGCCGTAAACCGGTCTTAATTGTCGGATTGTTTGGGTACGCCATCAGCTTTTTGGTTTTTGGGCTTGCATCGAACGTGCTGTGGTTAATGTATGTATCGCGCCTTATCGGGGGCGGGTTCTCCGGCGCCGTCACCGCGACGGCCATGGCGTACATCGCAGATGTCACAGGAATTGAGGACCGCACCAAAGGCATGGCTTTGGCAGGGATGTCGATTGGGGTGGGCTTCATTCTGGGGCCAGCCGTCGGTGGACTGCTGAGTGTCTACGGTGTGGCAACGCCATTTTTTGTGTCCGCAGCCTTGGCGACTGTAAACGCATTGTGGGGAATCCTTGCCCTGCCCGAGTCGCTGGCGCCCGAAGTGAGGCACGCGAAGGGGAAAACGCAGGGAAGCCGCTGGGCGGCTTTTGCTGGGCCCCTCAAATACATGTACCTCGTAGATTTCGTCGCCCAGTTTTCGATCGCGGCGCTTGAAGGCAGCTTTCAATACTTCGAGATGGCTAAAATCGGGGCGACTGCCCAGGAGATTGGTTGGATGTTCGCCATTTCTGGAATTGTAGGCGCTTTGGTTCAGGGGGGGATTGTCCGCCGGTATGTCAAACACGGCCGGGAAATTCCGACCATCTACCTTGGCTTGGCGCTCTCGGGTATTGGCCTGTTTAGTATTTTACTGTCGGTCAATTTTTGGACAGCCGCGGTGTTCATGACCTTGTTCGGGGCTACGAACACTGTGATCAAACCCACGCTGACTTCGGTAATTACCAAGGAAACGAACGTAGGTCAAGGCCTAGCCAACGGCTTACTGTCGTCCATGGACAGTTTAGCGAGGATTATCGGCCCGATTTTGGCGACGTTGTTGTACGAAGTTCAAATGAATCTTCCCTTTGTCGTAGCGGGAATCGTTGCATTGGCTGCCATGGGACTGGTTTTTGCATATCGTCAAGCATCTAATCACGAAAGAATTGTGACGAAAACAGTTTAGTTCTGGGGAGCCTGGACCGCCTATCTTGACGTTAAAGAAGACGACTATGGTAAACTGTACCCATATCTTTATGGTTTGCGTGAATTTTCATAGTTTATTTATGTCATCCTTTGCCGGACATGGGAATCCTTGCAGGTGTTCTGTGGCAACCTATGGTTTACCCAACAATCAGGAACAGTCGTTGGCAGGAACAGCCATTGGCGTTTCGCTCGGTCCGGTAAAGGATTACAAGTGCGCAGACCAGTCAAATCTCGGTACACAAGAAATGACAAAACCAATACCGAGGAGGGTGTAGTGTGGGGATTGCAACTTGGCTGCCAACCGAGTTGACGCAGATGTCGCACCGTGTGGACTCATTGTTCTACGTCATCTTGGGCGTCGTCACCTTCTTTTTTGTACTGGTAGAGATTCTGCTCGTCACGTTTCTCATTAAGTACAGACGAACGAAGAAAAATCAGGTCGGCGCAAACATTCACGGCAACACGAAGCTTGAAGTGATTTGGACGTTGGTACCTGCAGTGATTTTGGTCTTCATGGGCGTCATGAGCGTGAAGTACGTCTACGCGGAACAGACGCCGCCGCCAAAGCCTTACGTCATTGATGTGACGGGACACGAGTGGTGGTGGGAGTTTAAGTATCCCAATGGCGTCGACACACACAACGATTTGCGTGTGCCAGCCGGTACACCGGTGTTGTTCCGGATTACTTCCGGCGACGTCATCCATGGGTTTTACATTCCCGCTGTGCGAATTCAACAGGATGCATTGCCAGGCCGCTTGACCGAATTTTACATGACTGCAGAGACGAAGTATATCGGTCAGACTTTTCCAGTCCCCTGCGATCAGTTCTGCGGTGCCGGCCATCCAGACATGATTGCTCACATGACCGTGATGTCGGAATCCAACTTTAACAATTGGCTTTCGACTCAACTGAAAAAGCAAAACGCGAACGCTTGACGACGAAACCTGCTGAGCCAAGCGATGGCCATAAAGGTGACGTAGTTGGGCCAAAACGCCATGTTATTCGGTCAAATGTTTGAATGATGCAAAACCTTTGAATTTAGCCCAAGCAAGCTATTAAAAATGCGAGCATTGGGAACAGCCGTCGCGCACTGCCCTGATCGCCACAGGCATGGTATCCGCGCAATCGGCTGAATCGCAAGACCATTCTAACTTTTGGGACTGAGGTGAGACCCCATGGAGGCTGCCATCCAACCGCCGCGTCGTTCCTTTTTCCGCGAATGGGTAATGACCGTTGACCACAAGAAGATCGGCATCATGTACGGGGTTACGGCCATCTTTTTCTTCCTCATCGGCGGGTTGTTTGCTTTGCTGGTCCGCACCGATTTGCTGATTCCAGGCGGAGTGTTTCCAGCCCAAACATACAACGAGTTTTATACCATGCACGCGACCGTGATGATTTTTGCGGTCATTATTCCAATCTTGACAGGTGCGTTTGGCAACTACCTCGTTCCTTTGCAAATTGGGGCAAGGGATATGGCGTTTCCGCGCATGAATGCTCTGAGTTACTGGTTGTACTTCGTCTCTGGTTTGGTGCTTCTGGCAAGTATGATCTGGGGGATGCCGGATGCCGGCTGGACTTCGTATCCTCCGTACAGCATTACTTCTCAGGGCCCTGGCATTGACTTGTGGGTAACAGCCATCCACATCGCCGGGTTGTCGTCCATTTTGGGCGCTATCAACTTTGTGGTGACCATCCTGAAAATGCGCGCTCCAGGCATGACACTCAACCGCATGCCGCTGTTTGTGTGGAGTATGTTAGTCACGGCGTTCATGCAGATTTTTGGGACTCCGGCTCTGGCCGGCGCTGTAACGACGCTGTTGCTCGATCGCCACTTTCACACGGTTTTCTACAACACGACTGCTGGCGGCGACCCGATGATGTATCAGCACTTGTTCTGGTTCTATTCACATCCGGCTGTGTACATCATGATATTGCCCGCCTTTGGAATTATTTCCGAGGTAATTCCCGTGTTTTCGCGCAAACCGATTTTTGGGTATCAGGCAATCGCCTACTCCAGCGTGGCCATTGGCTTCCTCGGTTTTTTCGTGTGGGCTCACCACATGTTCGTTGCGGGTATGGCAATGTCGGCGGGTATCCCCTTCATGATCTCGTCCATGATTATCGCGGTTCCGACATCTGTGAAAATTTTTAACTGGTTGGCTACGATGTGGCGAGGTTCCGTGAGCTATGAAGTGCCGATGATGTTTGCTTCTTTAGGTTTTATCGGGTCGTTTATCATCGGCGGGTTCAGCGGCGTCATCGTCGCGGCGGTACCTCTGGATATGCAGCTTCACGACACGTATTTTGTCGTGGCTCATATTCACTACGTGCTGTTTGGCGGAAGCGTCATGACCATCATGGCTGGCCTGCATTATTGGTTCCCAAAAGTGACAGGCCGTATGTATAACAACAAACTTGGTTATCTTTCTTTTTGGCTCTATTTTATTGGTACTCAAGTAACGTTTTTCCCGATGCACTTCTTGGGGCTGGCCGGAATGCCGCGTAGAATCGCGAGTTACCTGCCGCAATTCCAATTCTGGAATGACGTTGCTACCGTGGGCGCGTATATCTTGGGTCTTGGGACCATCGTGATCGTGTTCAACTTGTTCGTGTCGGCAAAGTACGGTCAGAAAGTAGCTTCCTCCAATCCGTGGGATGCGAGGACCTTGGAATGGCAGACCTCCAGTCCGCCGCCCGAGCACAATTTTGACGACATTCCGGTCATTACCGAGAACCCCTACGGTCCATACACGTTGCCAGAAACAGAGCCTTCGCCTGCATAATTTTGGACGGCGAAACCAACATTTAGCAGAAGAGGGGCTTGTAAATGACGTACCGATTGCCGCTGATTTCCACACTCGCCATTGCCGTGCAAATGGTTCTCGGTGGAATTGTCGTGGGTGAAAACGCTGGTTTTGTGTGCCCAGACTGGCCGCTGTGCGACGGGCAGGTATTGCCAAAACTGTCCGGCATGGTGATTTTGGAACTCGTCCACCGATTTTCCGCTGTGGCTGTGACTGTTCTCGTCATCTGGGTTGCCGTACTCGCATGGAGGCGCGCCCGGCAAGAACGAGCTGTGGTTTGGCTGGCATCGTTCGGTGTCGTTTCGTTGTTTCTTCAAGTTATTGTCGGCGGGCTCATCGTGATTTTGACTTTGCCCGGAGTGACCACGACGATTGACGTTGCAAACAGTATGGTGCTCTTGGGCCTCTACGTGGCCTTGACCCTGGTTACGCATCGGCGCGAGAAAGTCAATCGCGGAGAACAGCTAGACTCCGATCGCGCGCTGTACAGCCTGGCAGCACCTGCGTGGTCTGTGTGGGGCGTGAGCTTCTTCGCCATTTTGGCGGGGGCTGTATTCCGTCACACTGGAGCGAGCCAGGCACTGTACGGTCAAAACAGTTACCTAGCCAGTCACGGACAACACGACATTCCGTCCCTTGCGCTGTCGAAAGGGTTGTTGATGTTTCACGTATCTACGGGCATTTTGGTGGCTGCCGCTGCACTGTGGTTTTTGCTTAGCGCGATTCGCGCAAAGCGGTTGGTGCCGCTTGCTTGGGCCCAAGTCGTTTTGGTCGCTTTTCAAGCGGGGTTTGGTGTCTGGTCGCTCGGTTCGCAATTGGCGCTATTACCGGCAACCTTGCATTGGAGCAACGCGGCATTTTTGCTCGGTGTGCTCACGTGGGCCGGCGTAACGGCCCAGTTGGCCAAGTATGGGTTAGAACCTGTAGCTGATTCCGTTCGCCGTACTCCGATGCGCAATCCAGGCACGGTTTCGTGACACAGGCTTTTGCGTCAGCAAAACGCACCGTAAAGGGGGATTTGAGAATGGCAACAGACGGACTCGTTTTTGACACTGCAGTAACGAGTGCGCAGACCAACAACACGTCAGCTACGCTGCGCGACTACATTTCTTTGGCCAAGTTGGGCATCACCGCAGCGAACCTGATGGCCACCTTTGCGGGGCTCTGGGTTGCAAGCCACGGCCATACAACGGTATCACTCGTGTTGTTGACGATGATGGGAACAGCCTTGGTCGTCGCCTCCGGCGCGACGCTGAACAACTTCGTCGACCGGGACATCGACTACCGCATGGAGCGCACCAAGGAACGCGCTATTGTGTCGGGCAAGGTTGCGCCAGCGCGCGCGTTCTGGTTCGGGTTGGGAATGGGCGTTATCGGGTTGGCCGTGCTGGCGTTTTTGGTGAACTGGGTCGCTGCAGCAGCCGCGTTTGTGGGCCTGATTGTGTACGCGTACATCTACACGGTGTGGCTCAAACGAACGACAACCTTGAGCACCGTCCTCGGCGGAGTGGCGGGTGCAATGCCTCCGCTCGTGGGATGGGCGGCGGGCAGCGGCGGTTCGCTGGGGTTTGGGGCGTGGGTCTTGTTCTTTATCTTCTTTTTGTGGCAACCTCCTCATTTCTTGCCGTTAGCCATGAAGCGAAGTGAAGAGTATCGCGCTGCAGGCATCCCCATGTTACCGGTCGTGCGAGGCTTCGGAGAAACTAAGTGGCAGATTTTGCGGTATACAGCTGCCATGCTTCCAGTATCGCTTCTCCTGTACGGGCTTCACTTCGAAGGCTTGATTTACTTGGTTGTCGCTCTTGTCTTGGGAGTTTGGTTCCTTGCACGCGCGGTACAGGGGTTGTTTGTTCAAGACGACTTAGCGTGGGCAAAAAGGTTGTTTAAGTTTTCCCTGATTTACTTGACGACCATGTGCATCGTGATGGTCGTTGGAACGATTTGAATCGCGATTTTGGCCCAAGCCAATTTTGATTGAACGAGCCGGGATATAGTCGGTGTTGGGAACTACGACGTTTTGCCTGGGAGAGATTTGAGAGAGGGAGGTTGCCAAAATGGCGGTTGACAGAAGTCATATGTCTGGCGCACACGCGGCCCACGACGAAAACCTTGACCATCAAAGCCATGCCAACCTGGCTGTCTGGCTTGGGTTGATTGCTTTGACGTTTATGTACGCGACGTTCGTGGCGACCAATGTCTATTTGCGAGGCTGGAACCCTTCAAAGTTCATCTTGAAGTCCAATCTGCTGAAGGACCTGCCCTACTACAACACGTTGGTGCTCATTATTTCCGGGCTTTTGCTGCTTCTGGCGGGCACCCTGTTTATTCGCAATCAGTGGCGCGGCTTTAACCTCGTGTTGGCGTTAACGACGCTGGCTTATGTCGGGGTGCTGGCGACACAGTTCAGGTTGATGTTGTGGTTTATTCATTATAGTCCGCAAATTGGAACCATCTATGGCCCCACTTCAGTGATTGAGTTCCTCTTGGACGTCATCAGCATCATCTTGTTGATTTACGCAGGCTGGTATGCGAGCTACGCAAATAAAAAGAAGCTGAATCAGTTTTTCCCGGTGGCCATGAACGTCTGGCTGTATACGATTGTGTCCGGTATCGTCGTGTTGTTGGTTGAAAACGTGATGACGGTTGGTCAGTTTGCAGCTTGGTGCGGCCAGCACATTAGTTGAGAAACTTTTTAACTAAGGATGGCAAAGGGGGGACTCGGGCGGGTTCAGACCGCTCTGGGGAGAATATGCAGCTCATGATGTTCGCCTTTGGCGTGTTTCTGTTCGCAGCATTCACGCTCCTGATTTACCGGTATTCTACGTATTTGTCCAACACGAAAAAATAACGTTGAAGCCCCTCAGTCCAGCAGAAAACGGCGTTGACCTGAGGGGCTGATTTGACCTTTCTAGCGGCACCGGCAGCGCTAAGGAACAGAATGTGCGCTATGCAAGACCGCGACCCGATGGCTCTGCACTGCACTGTTAAGGAACAGAATGTGCGTTTTGCAAGGCGCGACCCGATGCGACTCGAAGCCACCCGGGGTTCGGCAATTACGCGCCCGGTTCCAGGACAGCTTGAACGATGCTGAGTGCATGCTTGAGTTCACTTTCCGTAATGACCAGCGGGGGAGCAAAGCGGATCACGTTTTCGTGTGTTTCTTTGCACAAAAGCCCGCGTTGCATCAATTCTTCGCAATACGGTCGCGCAGGTTCATCCAGCTCAAGACCCACGAACAAGCCACGCCCGCGCACTTCAACGATGTGCGGGTTTTTTATTTTCTTGAGTTCTTTCAAAAAGTAGTTGCCTAGCTCGAGCGAACGGGCAACGAGATTCTCGTCGACGATGACATCCATGGACGCGAGAGCTACAGCGCAAGCCAGCGGATTGCCGCCGAAGGTGGACCCATGGGAACCCGGTTCGAATACGCCGAGGATGTCGTGGTTGGCCACGATAGCGGATACTGGGAGCACTCCGCCCCCAAGCGCCTTGCCCAGGATGTACACGTCGGGCGTGACGTTCTCCCACTCCGATGCGAATAACTTCCCGGTCCGGCCAAATCCGGTTTGAATTTCGTCCGCCATCAATAGGACTTGTTTTTCTCGGCAAAGCTTCGCAGCTTGAGACAAAAAGCCAGCCGGCGGAATGACAATGCCAGCTTCTCCTTGAATCGGTTCCACAAGGAAGGCGGCCGTGTTGGGAGTGATGGCGGATTTGAGCGCATCGAGATCGCCGTATGGAATCACCTTGAATCCCGGAGTCAGAGGTTCGAACCCCCGCTGGTACTCTTCGTTGGAGGACATGGAGATGGCAGCGAGCGTACGGCCGTGGAAGTTCCCTTCGCAGACGACAATCTCGGCTTGGTTCGGTTGGACCTTCTTGACATCATAAGCCCAGCGCCGGGCGGCCTTGACGGCGGTTTCAACCGCTTCAGCCCCTGTATTCATGGGAAGGACCATGTCCTTGCCCGTGAGGTGGACCAGTTTCTCGTAAAACAAACCGAGTTGATCGTTGTGAAAGGCCCTGGAAGTAATGGTCACCTTATCGGCCTGTTGCTTCAACGCCGCGATGATGCGCGGATGGCGATGTCCTTGATTGAGTGCGGAGTATGCACTCAACATATCCATATAGCGCTTTCCTTCAGCGTCTTGAACCCAGACTCCTTCCGCTCGTTCTACGACGATTGGCAGTGGATGGTAGTTGTGCGCACCGTACTTTTCTGTAATGGCAATGACCTGCTCGGACTGCATTTGACTCACTGGAGTTTCCTCCAATCCAGAATGAAGTTCCTTGCGCAGTTTAGTTTATGCAAAAAGCGCCCAAAGTGCTGCGCAGATGGTGTCTGACGTCCATTATGAACAACCCGTATTTGCGATTCAATACGGGTTTCGCAACTCCGCACGGTACAGGTCTGTGCGGCGATGGACGGCCCGGAAAAGGGCGCGGGAACGGACCGGGAAGCGTGGGCGCAGGAAAAATCAAACGGTTGTGGCGGCCTCCCGGCAGGCGTAAAATGTTCCCAATAAGGTTGTGGGAGGAGGGTGTTCACCCCAATGTGGCTTCCAGCTTTTGTTGTGTTTCTGATCTGCTCCCTGTTTACCTACTTGGTGGCACGTCAATACCTGCACAGCAAGAAACAAAGTCACCTGTTTTGGATGGTGTCGCTCGGCTTTTCCGCGTTGGCTTCGTTGGCCTACGGCCTGACATTGTGGACAACCCCGCACAGCGGTGTGCTTTTTGTCTTGTATTACGTCTTTGGAGCGCTATGGATGCCAGCCATTATGGGGCTGGGGAGTTTGGCATTGGTGTTTTCCAAGCGCACAGTTTACGTCATCGCCGCGATCGTGGGGATCGTCGGCTTAACCGGTACGGTTTTTCTCGCACTGGCGCCCATGCAGTCCGCAGCCTTGCAAAGTTTGAACGGCGGCGCCGGTGTTAATGTGATCGCGAATGGGGCATGGCTAATCGAACTGATTTCCCTCAATACCTTCGGCGGCGCGGCCGTCATTCTCGTCGCCTTGTATTCCGCGTGGAAAACCGTGCGCAAACAGTCCAGCCCCCGGTTTTTACACGGGAACCTTTGGCTGGCTGCTGGTGTACTGGTTATTTCATCCGCCGGAGCGATGGCTCGTCTTGGCTGGCCCGGAACCTTCTGGTTCGTCATGCTCGCGGGGTGGGTTATCACGTTTGTCGGATATCGCCTTCTCACGCCAATCGTGCGCAGCCTTGAACGCGGTGCCAAGCCGCAACCTGTGCCACATTAGGCAACAAAACGCCTCAGGCAGAATCTGTCTTGTCGTTTTGCCTGAGGCTGTTGCTCATTATTGCAAACGGGACCATTTTCGGTTCGGGTTGCTCGTTTTCGGGAATACGTCTCCCCTTTTTAGCTTGATCCGCCGTGCATCCGGCAAATTGCCACTGTCCGGATGTTCTCCAATTTCCTGATAAACCCCGTCGTTCGGCACTTCCCACCCTGGCTCGAATTGGTTGTGTTGGCCCACAGTCATCACCTCAACTGTAATATGAAGGCCGATGCCGGAGTTTATTCAACGGTCAGAGCAAACGGGTCAGAGCAAACGCCCATCCAACAACTTTGCCGTTTTGTCGACGGCCTATCAAAGCGTTAAAAAAAGAAACGGCAGCCAGGAAAAGTCCGGGCCGCCGTCTCTGTCAAACTGTCCTGAAGCAAACGCCGCCTTGAAGCAAAGGTCAAAAACAAAGGTCAAAAACAAAGGTCAAAAACAAAGGTCAAAAACAAAGGTCAAAAACAAAGGTCAAAAACAAAGGTCAAGGAAACCGCCTTACGCGAGGGTTACGCCAGATTCCAAGTAGACGTCCTGGATGGTGTTGAGAAGTTTGACTCCCTCATCCATCGGGCGTTGGAACGCCTTGCGTCCGCTAATCAACCCCATGCCGCCGGCCCGTTTGTTAATGACAGCTGTGCGCACCGCTTCGGCAAAGTCGTTTTGCCCGGACGCGCCCCCGGAGTTGATGAGGCCGATCTTGCCCATGTAACAGTTGGCCACTTGGTAGCGGGTGAGGTCAATGGGATGGTCCGTCGTCAACTGCGTGTAGATGCGTTCATCGGTCTTGCCGTAGTTGCTTCCTTCCATGTTCAGGGCTTTAAATCCTCCATTGGTTTCTGGGAGCTTTTGCTTAATGATGTCCGCTTCAATGGTGACGCCAAGGTGGTTGGCCTGCCCAGTCAAATCGGCGGACGTGTGGTAATCCACTTTGCCTTGTTTGAAGGCCGGGTTGCGCAGGTAGGTCCACAAAATGGTGAACATCCCCAGCTCATGTGCGAGAGCAAAGGCTTCGCTGATCTCTTGAAGTTGACGGGTGGATTGGTCCGACCCGAAGTAAATGGTTGCGCCAATGCCGGCAGCTCCGAGGTTCCACGCTTGCTTCACGTTCGCAAACAGGACTTGGTCAAATTTGTTTGGGTAAGTCAGGAGTTCGTTGTGGTTGATCTTTACGACGTACGGAATCTTGTGAGCGTACTTGCGAGACGTCAACGCCAGCACTCCCAGCGTAGACGCGACTCCGTTACATCCGCCTTCGATAGCCAGTTTCACAATGTTTTCCGGATCAAAATAAGCGGGATTCTTGGCAAAGGAAGCTCCCGCGGAATGCTCAATGCCCTGATCGACAGGGAGAATTGAAACGTAGCCCGTGTTGGCGAGACGCCCGCTGCCCATGAGGCTTTGCAGGTTGCGCAAGACTGGGATGGAGCGGTTCGAATTTCCAAACGCGTCACTGACGGAGTTTGCAGACGGTTGATACAGAGATTCTTTGGGAATGGTTGTGCAGGTGTGATTCAAGAGGGAATCGGATTCTTCCCCGAGATACGCAACGATCTGGTCCAACATACAAACACCCCTATTTGAAGTTGATGACGCCGCTAAACACTGGCCGACGATGCACTCTGGTTCTTTACCAGTTTTAATGTACCAAATCGCAGACTGAATGGGAAACCATTGATGTATAATGTCATTGACTATGACCATAGGGAGACATATCAATGTTTCATCGAAAAGATACGCGTCCCGTACGCGTTGGCAATGTAGTGATTGGCGGAAACGACCAGGTCGTCATTCAGAGCATGACGACGACAAAAACAGCAGACGTCAAAGCGACGGTCAACGAGATACATCGTTTGGAGGACGCGGGCTGTCAGATTGTTCGCGTGACCGTAAACAACCGTGAAGCCGCCGAAGCGATTAAGGAAATCAAGCGCCAGATTCACATTCCCCTCGTGGCGGACATCCATTTTGATTACCGGCTCGCGCTTTTGGCCATTGAGAACGGGATCGACAAGGTGCGGATCAACCCAGGGAACATCGGCAAACGCGATCGCGTCGAAGCCGTGGTTCAAGCCTGCAAAGAGCGGCAGATTCCCATCCGCATCGGGGTGAACGCCGGTTCTCTGGAAAAGCACATTTTGGAAAAATACGGATATCCAACCGCAGAAGGGATGCTCGAAAGCGCCCTGCACCACATCCGGATTCTTGAGGAATTGGATTTCGAAGACATCATTGTTTCGATGAAGGCTTCGGATGTGCCGCTGGCTGTCGAAGCGTACCGTTTGGCGGCTGAAACGTTCAATTATCCGCTGCACCTTGGGATTACGGAGTCGGGCACGCAGTTCAGCGGAACCATCAAAAGCTCCGCTGGATTAGGTACGTTGTTGTCGATGGGAATAGGCAGCACCATCCGCGTTTCACTCAGCGCCGACCCTGTCGAGGAAATCAAAGTTGCGCGGGAACTGCTTAAAACGTTCCACTTGATTTCGAACGCCGTAACGCTCGTGTCTTGTCCGACGTGTGGCCGCATCGACATCGACCTCATTTCCATTGCCAACGAAGTAGAGCAGTATGTGCAAAACATCAAAGCGCCGATCAAAGTATCCGTGCTCGGCTGTGCCGTCAACGGCCCGGGCGAGGCGCGCGAAGCTGATATTGGCATCGCAGGGGCTCGGGGAGAAGGCCTCCTGTTTCGCAAAGGAGAGGTCGTTCGCAAAATCCCGGAAGCAGAGCTTGTGTCCGAACTGAAAAAAGAGATCGATGCGATGGCGAGGCGGTATCAGGAGACAGGCTCGATCGACTGACCGCTAACGGCGGTTCATCGCGACTCGTTAAAGCGCGTCCGGCGGTATGGTTGAGATAGTAGAGTGGACAAAGGGAGCCGGGCAAAAGAACACATTTCCAACGAACAGTTGCATGGATGCTCGCATCCTTGGGCTGTTCTTTTTATTTCTTGACGCAGTTGCAAAGCCAAGTTAGAATCAAACATATCCTTTACCTTATTAGCGAACTAAAGCAAAAGGTGAGTAAAGCAATCTAGTTCGCCAAGAAAATCAGTAAAATCGGATGGTTACCGCTGCTGCTGTGCTAAAGTGACTGAAGAACCCATTCAGAAGGGCCGGCAAAGGAAAACCACAAAGCGGATGTTAAAGTGAACCTTTGTTGGCGAGGTGGACAAAATGACATTGGATATGAAACGCAACTGGGCAAATCAGCCCCTAGGTATGCGGGACGTGTACCCGGAACAGGCAAAACGCCGACGGCAATTGGAAAATCAATTGTTGACGTTTTTCGAACAGCGCGGGTACGACATGGTGTCCAGCGGCGCATTTGAATATGTAGATACCCTGCTTCGCGGGCGAACTCCTTTGGAAGCAGAAGATTGGGTGCAACTGTTTGATCCTTCCGGACGAGCTGTCGCGCTGCGACCGGACATGACCCCGTCGATAGCGCGCATGGCTGCACCGCTGATTGCAGGGGGACGCCAAGAGGTCCGTTGGTGTTATGCAGAGCGCGTCTACCGGCGTACCAACGACCCCGCTTCACTGAGCTGGCTGAGTGGAAAAGCGGCTGAATCTACGCAAGTGGGAGTCGAGTGGATTGGACAAGGCGACGTCGATACAGACTGCGAATTGATTGCCGTTTGCCAGCACGCCATGCAGAGCCTCAAGCTGTCGGATTGGCAAATGGTCGTCAGCCACGCGTTGTTCGCCCCGGCGTTTTTGAAGGCGTTTGGGACACCGGAAGGGGCCTTGGGCGGGTTGCTCGGATTACTGAGCCAAGGGGACTACGTCGGCTTTCGCAGGCAGTTTGCGCAGTACCACATCGACAGCGACGTGCTGACTCTGCTCGGGTCGCTCAATCCTTACGAACCGGATTCGTTTTCACCGGAACTGAAGGGCCGGTTTGAAGGACAGCCCAGCGGAGATTTGGTGTTGTCGGTGTGGGGGGATTTACTGCAGTTTGCGGATTTACTAAAGCAAAGAAAGCTCAACCACCAGCTGACGTTTGATTTGACGCTGCACCGCGAACTGGCGTATTACACCGGAATGGTGTTTGAGGTGTTTACGACGGGGGTCGGTGCACCGATTGCGCTAGGCGGACGGTACGACAACTTGCTGACGGAATTTGGGGCAGCCTCCCCGGCCGTGGGTTTTACGTTTGAGGTTGAACGCCTGTTAAGCGTGGTGACCGATGGCGAGTGGTTGACTCCCAGTGCAGTGCCGGTCGCTCGGCTGGATGCCGCGACGGGCGAAACGCAGGATGGGCGAAAAAGCGAGACGACGGAACAAAGGGAGGGCGAAACATGCTGACGATTGCGCTTGCAAAGGGACGCACCGCAGACGACGTCATGCCTTTATGGGAGAAGGCGGGTTTGCCGACGCCATCCGATCTCGATGACAGCCGCGCCCTGGTGTTCGAACTGAAATCCGAGGAATTTGGCGAGCTCAGGTTTTTGCTGGCGAAACCGGTGGACGTTCCGACTTACGTCTCGTTTGGCGTGGCCGACATCGGCGTGGTAGGAAAAGACATTTTGCTCGAAAGCGAGCGCGACGTGTATGAACTGCTGGACCTTGGCGCTGCCCGCTGCAAACTGTGCGTCGCGGGCCGGCCCAAGGACCAAGCGCTGCGGCCGCGCAGGGTGGCGACGAAGTACCCCCAGTTAGCCGATCAGTATTTTCGCAGCCTCGGGGAAGCCGTAGAAATTGTCTTGTTGAGCGGATCGATTGAACTGGCTGCCGTGATTGGCCTGACAGACCGGATTTTCGACTTGGTTCAGACAGGAGCGACCCTGGAAGCCAACGGGCTGGTGGTATTTGACGACGTGATTGACATCTCGGCGCGGCTGATTGCCAATCGCTCGAGCTACCGCACCCAGCGAAGCACGATTGAACAAATTACCCAGGCCTTGGCCAGGGTAATCGATACCAGGGAGGCCGTTGAAAAGTGAAACTGCGAAGGGAAAGCTATACCTCGTGGGACTGGAAACGCACTGGCGGCTCGAATCAGCAGGCTATCCAAACGGTACAGGAGGTCGTTGCCGACGTCCGGGCACAAAGCGATGCCGCTGTTCGGAAGTACACTGCGAAATTTGACAACTGCCAAGGAGCTTTAGAGGCAGACTGGCCGCTGGCTGTGGCGCCGGAGCGTTTGGAACAGGCGTGGAAAGAACTCCCTGAGTCTTTAAAAGAAGCTCTGCAGGCAGCGCAGCAGCGGATCCGGCGGTTCCACGAAGCCCAACGCCGCCAGGATGTCGTGGTCACTGGGGAAGACGGGGAACGGTTGGGAATGACGTTTCGAGCGTTAACCCGCGTCGGCGTCTATGCGCCGGGGGGCCGGGCGGCTTATCCATCGACCGTGCTGATGAACGTCATCCCGGCTCAGGTAGCTGGGGTTCAGGGGATCGCGTTGGTTTCGCCGCCGTCTCCAGGCACAGACGAGCCGCATCCGCTGGTGCTGGCCGCCGCTTACCTCGCGGGAATCACTGAGGTGTACCGCATCGGCGGGGCACAGGCCATCGCGGCCCTCGCCTACGGGACGGAGTCGATTCCCAAAGTCGACAAGGTGGTTGGACCCGGGAATTTGTATGTGGCCTTGGCCAAACGGGAAGTGATGGGAGACGTCGGCATCGACAGCATCGCCGGCCCCAGCGAAGTGTTCATTGTCGCGGACCATTCCGCAGACCCTTCGTACGTTGCAGCCGATATGCTGGCCCAAGCCGAGCACGACCCGCAGGCAGGCGCGGTGTGCGTAACGACTCAACCAGAACTTGCCGACGCGTTAGACGCGGCGTTGACCGAGCAACTCGAGCACCTGCCTCGGAAAGAGATCGCGGCTGCGGCCCTCAATCAGTGGGGCGCCGTGGTTTTCGTCGACAACCTCGTACAGGCGGCCGACGTGGTGAACGCCAGTGCGCCTGAGCACGTTGAACTGCTGGTGTATAACCCGGAACAGCTGCTGCCGAAAATCCGTCGGGCTGGAGCTGTGTTTTTAGGTCCGTACTCGCCCGAACCCGTCGGCGATTACTACGCAGGAACGAACCACGTGCTGCCCACCCACGGCAGCGCCCGGTACGCTTCAGGTCTTGGCGTGGACGACTTTCTGCGCAGAATGACGTTCGTCGAGTATCAGCGGGAGACGTTGGTGCGCCACGCGCGCCACATTGAAGAACTTGCTCAGGCTGAAGGACTAACGGCTCATGCGCGTTCCGTCTCAATCCGCCTGAAAGACCGTTTCACAGACCGCTTGACAGGGGGAGACAAGGCGTGACACCACTTCGTGAAAACAATGCGCCGTTTCAAGCGACGATTCACCGCGTTACTGGAGAGACGCGCGTGGACCTCAGCCTTTCTCTGCATGGGACGGGCGTGTGTGAACTCGACTTTCCCGTACCGTTTTTGCGCCACATGCTGCACCTGTTTGCGGTGCATGGGCGTTTTGACTTGAAAATTGCAGCGGACGGGGACATCGACGTGGACGACCACCACCTTGTCGAAGACATCGGACTCAGCCTGGGCCGTGCGTTGCACCAAGCCTTGGGCGACAAGAAGGGAATCCGCAGATACGGGGAACGCCACACCCCGATGGACGAGACGTTGGCCCGGGCCGTCGTGGACTTGTCTGGGCGGCCTGCGTTCGTGCTGCAAGGGGAAATTCCGGCCGAGCGGATCGGAACCTTTCCAACGGAGTTGGTCAGCGAGTTTTTCAAGTCGTTTGTGAACGAAGGGCGTCTGAACTTGCATCTGGCCATCTTGTACGGAGAAAACAGCCATCACATGGTAGAGGCCTTGTTTAAGGCGACTGCGGCGGCGCTGCGCGAAGCGGTGGTTGTCGAGGCAAACGGCGTTTTGAGCAGCAAGGGGGTGTTGGAATGATCGCGTTGCTCGACCTTGGGATTGGGAACCTTTCCAGCGTACAAAGCGGCTTTCACCGCGCGGGCGGAGAAACGCACGTGGTGGCGCGCAAAGAGGAATGGGAGGAACTGGTGTCCTCCGGCCAGACTGTCCACGGGGTGGTCATGCCGGGGGTTGGAGCTTTTGGCGACGCGATGTTTCAACTTCGCGCCTCGGGCTTGCTGCACGTGGTCAAGCAGGTCGCCCGGGACGGATTGCCTTTGTTCGGCATTTGCTTAGGCATGCAGCTGCTGTTTTCGGTGAGCGAGGAACACGGCTCTCACGTCGGATTGGGCCTTTTGCCTGGACGCGTCGTCCGCTTTTCGGGCGACATGAAAGTTCCGCACATGGGCTGGAATACGCTCGAGACTGTTAAAGGACACCCCCTTTTGCAAGGGGTAGAAAAAGGTGACTACGTGTACTTTGTTCATTCGTACTACGCGTTGCTTCAGGACGAAGACCACTTGCTCGCCAGTGCGCAGTACGGGGGGATTGCGGTACCGGCGGTGGTCGCGAGAGACCACATCTACGGAACCCAGTTCCACCCCGAAAAGAGCGGAGAAGTGGGGGAGAAGCTCCTTCGCAATTTCGTTCAGTTGTGCGGTGCCACAGAGCCGCTTGCGAAGGGAGGGGTTGCGCGTGACTGAACTCAATCCCGCATTTGACGTATATCCGGCCATCGACATTCTCGGGGGAGAGTGCGTACGGCTTTTGCGCGGCGACTACAACGCAAAAACCCAGTACAGCAAAGACCCTGTCGAAATGGCGAAGAAATGGCTCGATGCCGGTGCCAAGTGGCTGCATGTAGTGGATTTGGACGGTGCCAAATCGGGAACCGGAGAGAACGTGAACATCATCGCAGACATTGCCAGACAGGCGGAAGTGTACGGCGCGCGGCTGGAAGTGGGCGGAGGCATTCGCACCCACGACTCCATCAGCCGCTGGATGGAAGCCGGGGTGACTCGGTGCGTGATTGGCACAGCTGCCATGGATGAAGCGTTCATGGAACAGGCCGTTTCGCGGTTTGGTTCGGAAGCTCTCATCGTGGGGCTCGACGGGCGAGGCGGAAAAATGGCCGTGCACGGATGGACGGAGCAAACTGACGTCACTCTCGTGAGCGTTGCAGCGAAGCTGCATCAAGTGGGTGTGCGCTATGCCCTGGTGACGGACGTCGATCGCGATGGAACCCTGACGGGTGCCAATGTTTCGCTCGCCCGGCAAATTCAGGACGAAGCGGGACTTTTGGCGATTGCTTCGGGCGGCGTCAAAAACCTGGACGACGTCAGCGCAGCCAGGAATGCTGGGTTATACGGCGTCATTTTAGGGCGAGCGCTGTACGATGGGACACTCGACATCAAAGAGGCCATCGCTGCGGCGAGGACGGTGGAATCATGCTGACAAAACGGATTGTACCTTGTTTTGACGTCTTGGATGGACGGGTGGTCAAACACGTCGGTTTTCTGCAAAACCGCCGCGACGCAGGCGACCCGGTGGAGTTGGCGGAGGTCTATTCCCGGGAAGGTGCGGACGAGTTGGTCCTGCTGGACATTTCCGCTTCCGAGCAAGGCCGGTTGGCGATGCGCAAGGTCGTCGAGGAGGTCGCTTCTAAAGTGAACATCCCACTGACAGTTGGGGGCGGGGTCTCTACGGTCGACGACGTCCGTGAACTTCTGCTGGCGGGCGCTGACAAGGTGTCTATGAACACCGGCGCTGTCAAGAACCCGCAGTTGATTCGCGAAGCGGCAAAGCGCTTCGGGGAACAGTGCATCGTCGTAGCCATCGACGCCAACTTGAACGAAAACATGGGCACTTACGAGGTCATGGTGAAAGGCGGCAAAGTCGGCACAGGCATGGACGTCATCAGTTGGGCAAAGCGAGCCGTAGAACTGGGCGCCGGCGAAATCTTGTTGACGAGTTTCCGCCAGGACGGGACGCGGGAAGGCTATGACCTCATCTTAACGGAACTGGTCGCGGATGCTGTCCACGTCCCAGTCATTGCAAGCGGAGGGGCCGGCGCGAAAGAGCACTTTTACACAGTACTCACTCAGGGCAAGGCAGACGCGGCCTTGGCTGCCAGTGTGTTTCACTTTGCGGAAACGTCCATTGGAGAAATCAAGTCCTATCTGCATCACAAGGGGGTGCCTGTCCGGTGGACAAAAACCAAGGGATAACGGCTTCGAGACAGCCGCTGGCCGGCCAAGCCAGTGCAACAAGCGCAACACCCTTGACGCAGCCCTTTTTGGCTCCCAAGGCGGTGGAAACGGTGCCTCTTGAAATGGTGCGTTACGATACGCAGACGGGTTTGGTTCCTGTCGTCGTTCAGGACGAACAGACCGGTGCAGTCCTCACCTTGGCTTACGCCAACCGGGAGGCTTTAAAGCGTACGTTGGGCACCGGACAGGCGTGGTTTTGGAGCCGGTCGAGGCAGGATTACTGGCGAAAGGGCGAGACTTCGGGCAATGTCCAAACCGTTGTCCAGGTGCGCATAGACTGTGACGGAGACGCCGTACTCTACCTCGTTCGGCCGGCGGGACCTGCGTGTCATACAGGAGAGTACTCTTGCTTTTATCGCAATATGGAACACAAGAACCCTGCCGTGTCTCGGGAACAACACGCGGAGGGCATCGCTGCAGGGAATGAAGGGCCTGCTGTGGACACGTCAGCCGGTTCCTCAGCGTCCGAGGTTGTGTCCCAGGCGGGCCGAACTGCGGCTCGGACGACGGCTTCGTCCGATGGGGCGGACGAAGCCGTCCTGCAAGAGCTGTGGCAGGTCATCCACTCGCGCTGGGTCGAGCGTCCCCAAGGGTCGTATACGACTTACCTGTTTGAGCACGGCGTCGATAAGACCGCCAAAAAGGTGGGGGAAGAAGGCGTGGAGGTGGCCATCGCCGCCAAAAATGCCGCCGTCTCCGAAGCAGGCCAAAAGGACCTGTGTGAAGAGAGCGCGGACCTTTTGTTCCACCTGATGGCTTTGTGGAAACAGACGGGTCTCGAACCGAGTGATGTCTACGGCGTTTTGGCTCAGCGTCACCGTGCTAAGGGCTGACGGTCGCAGGTTTCAACACGGACACAACAATGGGAACGGTGATGGCAGCAACATAAGAAGGAGCGGCGCGGCTGGTTTCGACCTGTCTGCGCCGCTTTATAGTATAAATGGACTACTGAGTTCACATAAATAGCTCATTTGTATCAGTAAGTTTTAAATTAGGGAGCACAAAATAGAACTGTAAGAGAAAGGAGCCGAGTCCAATGGACTGAACACACACAACGCCATGTGAAATTCCTCCTTGTGTTTTGGGGCGGCACGTATCGCTCCGTACTTTGATCAGCCTCTCTAGACATGAATGAGAAATCTCAAGGTAAAAGAGTTGATCAAAAAATGAAGGGACGAAGACGGGTACGACGCCAAAGAATTTGGAGAAAGTTTTGGCTCAATGAGCTCTCGGCCAGTTGAATATTCAAATGCTTCTGTTTCCGAGTTGGAGGGGCTGCCCCATTAAAACAAGTACTGTTTAAAACAACCGAGTGCGACCACACCGCAGTCGGTTGTTTTTTGTGTACGTCCGCCTACCTCGAGCTCTTCGCAAAATTATCGAAATATACACATAAATAAGGACCGGACTCACTATCGTGTTAATAACAAGGCCGGACCAACTCAACAATGGCAAGAAAGGGGAGTGTCTCATGAGCGAGCTGAAGAAGGGCCTGTCGACCGCCGATCAAGTGGTGCTCGGCATCTCTGGAACAGTCGGAACCGGCGTGCTGTTTAGTACAGCCGGCATGGCGGCAATCGCCGGTCCAGGAGTCGTCCTTGCCTGGATCCTTGGCGGCGTCATGTACACGTTTGTCGTATTTACCTACGTAGAGCTTGGACAACTCTATCCCGAAGCGGGGGGCCCGGCGCGGTACAGCCTGTACACCTACGGCCGGGTGACTAACCTCATTAACGCCTTTTCCAATCTCATCTGGTACTTGTTTATCCCGCCGATTGAAGCCTTGGCGATTGTGGAAGGCGTCAATTACTTCTGGCCTCATTTGATCAACTCCCACGGCAACCCGACTGCTTTGGGAGGGATTTTAGGCGCGGTCTTTTTGCTGATCTTCGTGCCTTTTAACTACTTCGGCGTGAAGTCGTTCGCCCGCTCTACGAATTTGTTAGGCGTCATTAAACTGATTTTGTACATCTTGGCCGCGATTGGGTTCGTCACCTTCGCCCACTTTGCGAATTTCACGCATTTCGGCGGGTTTATGCCCTTTGGTATGAACGGAGTTTGGGCCGCTATTCCGTTGGGGATGTTCGCGTACGGCGGCATCCGCGTCATTGTCGATTACTCGGAAGAAATCAAACGGCCCGAACACCTCCGCCGCTCTTTAATGTGGGTGATTATTGGCCAGACCCTCGTGTATGTGCTGTTTGCCGTTGCGTTTGTCGTCTCGTTGAACTGGTCGCAACTCAAACTCCAGTCCGGAGCTTGGGGTTCCATTTCTCACATTGCAGGGAATCCATTTTTGACCATTGCCGGGGCTGCGCACGCAAGCTGGTTGATTCCCGTGACCATCGCGATCGCGTTGATTGGCCCTTTCGTCACAGGCTACATCTATCAAGGCGCAGGCAGCCGGGTCCTGTTCGCCATGAGCCGTTCGGGCCTCGTCAGTTCCCGCCTGAAAGAAATCCACCAGGAGTACTCGATTCCGGCGTGGGCGCTCGTGGTTCTGGCTGTGATTGGCGCCGTGCTGGCTTACATTTCGTCGCCGCTGCCCTCCATTTACAGTCTCATTAACGACGCTGTGGTCGCAGGTTACATCGCTTTTGCGACCAATCCAGTCATTATGATGGCACTGCGCAGGGCGGGGCGACCGACGAAGCTCAAGGGCGGTTCGGTCATTGCAGTCATCGCCTTTGCTGTGGTCTCTTTAATCATCTACTGGAGCGGCTGGCCTTCTGTGCCTTACGCGGTTTTGCTGCTGGCGATTGGTTCGGTGGTGTTTGGCATCATCTACAAGATTCGCGAAGGGTTTGCGAACGCAATTTGGTACATTGTGTACATCCTGTTCATGACGCTCATGACGTATATCGGCGGAGTCGGCGCCCAAAAGGTCTTCAATGTCGATACGGGAAGCATCATCGTGATCTTGGTGTCCGTCCTCATCTTTCTCCCGTGGGGAGCAGCCTCCCGGCTCAAGGAGCCCCTGCCAGGCCCGAAGGAGTCAGGAAATGCGCAATAACAATGTGGGCACGAAAACGGATTGTTGTTTACAGGTGAATCGGTAAGTGGTACATTGAGTCTGTCAATTCCATCGAAACATGCGCTAGGGGTGCCGGGTACGGCTGAGAAGCGGATGGGTCCGCTAACCCTTGAGGACTCGATCTGGGTAATGCCAGCGGGAGGAAGTGCGACGATTGCGGCGAGTACCTCTTTTTTGCGCATATACGCGTGGAAAAGAGGTTTTTTGTTGCTCTTTTTGTCGCTAAACCGTGAGGGCGCGACGGCCTTTGGCGCGCCACAGGGTTCGGGCGTGATGGCGTTTGGGTTCTGCGCACGTTGGAACGGGGGCCTGCGCCTGTGCGAGTGAAGTTCTGCGTGTTGCGCACGTCTCAATAAGGAGGGTATTCTCTGTGTGGAAGTTAAGAGATATTGTTGTTTTGGTGATTCTATCGATTGTCTGCGGCATCATTTTTCGCGTATGGGACGTTGTCTCCCCGTTTTTGACCCTGACATGGGTTCCTGGGCAAGCACTCATTAACGGCGTTTGGTTTATTGCCGGGATGCTCATTCCGTACATCATTCGCCGCCCTGGCGCTGCTTTGCTGGCCGAGTTTATCGCCGCGCTGATTGAGCTTGCGCTCGCGAGCAACTGGGGATGGGGCGGAGTCCTCTCTGGAATTTTACAAGGCCTTGGTGCGGAAATTGGGTTTTTGCTGTTTGCGTACAAACGGTACAATCTCGCGAGCATGTTGGCAGCCGGAGCGCTTTCCGGCCTTGGATTTTTCCCGCAGTGGTACTTGGCCTACGGAGGAGACCACTATTCGGCGTCGATTGTGCTTTTGTACGGCATTTTAAATCTGATCAGCGGCGCCATTCTCGGCGGGTTGTTGGCCAAATGGATTGGCGACGCATTGAATCGCACGGGCGTTGTCCGCAACTTTGAAATTGGACGCCAGACGCGTGCGGCAGGAAAAGTGGCAGGACAATGAGCCGAATTGTTTCCGAAATGGACCTCGTAAACCCGGAGTCGACCACAACTCTGGCGGCTTCCCCGGTGATTTCCATGGAAGGCGTGGGGATTACGTATTCCGGACAATTGAATCCGGTCATTTCGGACGCAACCCTGTCCATTCACCGCGGCGAGACGGTTCTTTTCATGGGCCCGAGCGGATGCGGCAAAAGCACGCTCGCGATGCTGTGCGCAAGGCTGATTCCAAGTTCCGTCGAAGCCCAAGTCAGCGGTCGTTGTCAGTGGTCAGACGGGCTGTTGCGGGCTGGAGGCATTGGCTATGTGTTCCAAGACCCGGATGCCCAGTTTTGCCAGTTGACCGTGGCCGACGAATTGGCTTTTGGACTGGAGAACCGGTGCACTCCCAGGGGTTTGATGGAACCCAAGATGACCCGGGCATTGACGGAGGCAAACCTCGACGTGCCGCTTCAAGCGGACCACTCGGTGTTTTCCGGAGGGATGAAACAAAAGCTGGCCATCGCGTCCGCCCTGGCCCTAAAACCCGACCTGCTCGTTCTCGACGAGCCCACTGCCAACCTCGACCCGCATGCGTCCCGGCTCGTATTCGACCTCATCGCGGACCTCAAATCGGCTGGACAGACCATGATCGTGATCGAACACAAATTCGACCGCTTGCTGGAGCACATGGATACCGTCGTGTTATTCGATCAGAACGGCCGCATTTACAAAGTGGGCCCGACCTTGGAGACGGTTCTTGCGCAATGGGATTGGCTGGTGAGCCAAGGCGTGGTGGCTCCGTGGCGGCACCGTCCCCAACTTTCGGCGGGTGTTATCGGCAGCCTCGCCGGCACGGCCGCGCGTGAGTCCGCGTCCGCCTCCGTCGCTTTCAGCGGCGACGGGGACAAAGCCAGCTCTTTGAGCAACGCCAGCTCGGCTGCCTTTACCCTGGCGCGCGCGGCCTTGAAGTACGGCCGACACACCGTGTGGCAAGACGTCAACCTGAACATTGCGCGCGGGGCGTTGACGGCCATTGTCGGTCCGAACGGATCGGGGAAGTCGTCGCTGCTTCAGGTTCTCGCTGGGTTGCAAAAACCTGCTGAAGGGCACCTCGCTTTGTTGGGCAAGGACATGGGGAAGTGGTCAAAGCGAGAGCGGGTTCGCGCAATTTCCTACTGTTTTCAAAACCCTGAGTTTCAGTTCGTGTACGAGCGCGTCGCCGACGAACTTGCGAATCGCGTCGTCAAAGAGCAAGTGCCTGAGTCTGTTCTCGATTTGTTGCGCGAGTTCGGCCTTTCGGGGACAGAAGACGCATCTCCGTTCGCGTTGAGCCAAGGGCAGAAACGCCGACTGTCCGTAGCCTCCATGCTCCGCGAAGAACACGAGGTTTACCTTCTCGATGAACCGACTTTTGGCCAGGACGCAGCGACTCAACAAGTGATTGTCAACCGCCTGGTGAGGTTAGTGAAATCGGGCAAAACCGTGGTGTTTACCACGCACGATATGGACTTGGTGCGCAACTTGGCCTCCTTTGTCATCGTCTTAGGGGACAGCGGCGTGCTGTTTCACGGGCCCCCCAAAGAACTGTTTACGCGGCGGGACACCATGGCGAAGGCGCACCTCATCGACGATTGGGACCCTGGCTCAGGGCCTAGTGAAGACCACGTTCAAAACCCAAGTCAAGTCTTTGCTCAAAACCCAAGTCAACATTTAAATCGAGATGCAGGTCGCGGCACCAGCCGCGAAGACAGTCGTTTCAAGCTGAGGACCAAGCGGGAGTCGCTCGCGAGCCAGTTAAACCCTTCGTATTTTCTGATCGGGATGATGGCGGCGGGCATCCTTGCCATGTTGGCCCATACCATGGAGCAGGCTCTGCTCATGCTGGCTTTTCCGGTCCTTCTCATGCTCATTGCGGTGCGAATGACTCCTTGGCAGATCGCCAAGCGATTTTCGCCCTTTATTGTTTTTTACCTCTTGTACGTCTGGTCGTTTGCGGCGTATTCGGCCGTTCCGGAAGGGACAAGGACCGTTTCGTTTTTATGGGTGCACCTGAGTTGGTACGGCTTGCAGCAGGGTGAGGTCTTGGCGCTGCGGATGCTCGCTTCGGTGGCGTTTGCCATCCTGTTTATCTCGGCGGTCGACATGACAGACTTGATTGTCTCGTTGGTATCGAACCTGTCTATCTCTCCGAAATTTGCGTACGGGACCTTGGCAGGCTTGCGCGCGATTGGGCTGTTTCGGACCGAATGGACCAAATTGTCGCAGGCTCGCCAGGTGCGGGGCAAGGCAGGCTCGCCGTGGCTGCGCCCAGTCACATACGCGCTGCCGCTGTTGAGCCAGGCGATTCGGATGAGCGAAAGGGTCGCGATCGCGATGGAAGCTAGAGGGTTTACCGGACCCGCAGCCCAATCGCGGCAGCATCGAACCTTTTACCGACAGACTCCCGTTCGCTGGCAGGACTACGCGTTCGCGGTCATTGTGCCGGTCATCGCCTTGTTGCTGCTCTTTGTGTAGCAGTTTGGGGGCTTTTCACATCGTTTCGTGACTCATTTGCAAATTTGCGGGATTTGTATGCCGGCGGCCAGTATGGCCGCCGTTTCTTTTGTCCAGCGGTGTGATATGATAACAAACATGATGTTCCCGCCAGTGGAGAAAAGGAGTGAAAAAATGAGTTACAGCAAGAACGACACCCTGGCTGTCAACGCCATTCGAACCCTGGCGATTGACGCCATTGAAAAAGCGAATTCCGGCCATCCAGGGTTGCCCATGGGCGCGGCCCCGATGGCCTACGTATTGTGGAGCCGGTTTATGCGCTTTAGTCCGTCCAATCCGGATTGGATCAACCGCGACCGCTTTGTCCTCTCGGCAGGCCACGGTTCCATGCTGCTGTACAGTTTGTTGCACCTCAATGAATACGACGTGTCTTTAGACGACCTCAAGTCGTTCCGGCAGTGGGGCTCAAGAACCCCAGGGCACCCCGAATTTGGACATACTCCTGGCGTCGATGCCACGGCGGGACCGCTCGGACAAGGCTTTGCCATGGCCGTGGGCATGGCGATGGCGGAGCGTTTTTTGGCGGCCAAGTTCAACAAGGACGGCCACGCGGTGATTGACCACAATACTTACGTTCTGGCCGGAGACGGCGACATGATGGAAGGCGTGGCTTCCGAAGCGGCCTCGCTGGCTGGACACCTGCGCTTGAGTAAACTCATCGTGCTGTACGATTCCAACGACGTGTCCCTCGACGGCCCGACGAATTGGTCGTTCACAGAAAGCGTTGCGGACCGTTTTCGCGCGTATGGGTGGAACGTCCTGCGCGTCGAGGACGGCAACAATATGGAAGAAATTGAAGGGGCGATTGCGAAGGCGAAAGGCCAGTCGAATGCGCCGACCCTGATTGAGGTCAAGACGGTCATTGGCTATGGGGCTCCCAAAAAGCAAGGGACAAAGGCAGCTCATGGTGAGCCGCTGGGCAGTGAAGAAGCTTCGCAGGCCAAATCAGCGTACGGCTGGGATTACGAGCCGTTCTTTGTACCGGACGAGGTGCGGGAGCATTTTGCAAAGACCGCTGAGGCTGGGCGCGAAGCGGAGCAACGTTGGAACGACGCATTTGAAGCGTATGGGCACGCGTTTCCGGAAGACGCCCAACAGTTGATGGACGCTGTCCACCAACGCGTGAACGTTCACTGGGACGAAGTTTTGCCCAAATTTAACGACGCCATTGCAACCCGGGACGCGTTCGGCAAGGTCGCTAACGCCTTGGCTTCCGTCGTGCCGACGCTCCTTGGCGGGTCGGCCGACTTGTCGAGTTCAAACAAAACTCTGCTCTCCGGAGAGGACCACTTCTCGCCCGAGAACTTTGCAGGCCGCAACGTGTTTTACGGGGTGCGGGAACACGCTATGGGCTCTATGCTCAACGGCTTGACCCTGCACGGCGGGGTTGTCCCATACTCCGGCACGTTCCTCGTATTCTCGGACTACCTGCGCCCTGCGATGCGCATGTCGGCTTTGATGAAGCAGCCGGTTTTGTACGTGTTTACCCACGACAGCGTGGCAGTCGGCGAGGACGGCCCGACCCACGAACCGGTTGAACAGATTGCGTCGATACGGGCCATTCCAGGATTCAAGTTGTTTCGCCCTGCCGACGGTACGGAAACTGCTCTGAGCGTCCGTTACGCGCTGATGCATCGGGATGCACCTGTGGCCCTTGCATTGACGCGGCAGAAAGTCCCTGCTTTGCCGGAAGTGGCACAAAACCAAGCCAACTTTGACAAAGGCGGCTACGTCCTGTTCCAGCACGGCGCCGGCGATCAGCTCATCTTAATGGCGACGGGATCGGAAGTGCAATTGGTGTTAGAGGCGGGCAAAGCCCTGGCACAAAGCGGCACGGCTGTTCGGGTTGTCAGCATGCCGTCGCTGGAAGTGTTTGATGCCCAAGACGATGCCTACAAGGAAAGCGTGCTGCCCAGTAGGGTGAAGGCGCGTCTGGCCGTCGAAATGGCGCACCCCATGCCCTGGTACAAGTACGTTGGGCGGGAAGGCACCGCATTTGGAATCGATCACTTTGGGGCATCTGCTCCTGGGAACGTCGTCATCCGGGAGTTTGGGTTCACGGTGGAACACGTCAAGGAGTTGGCGGAGCAGGTATTGGCAAGCGCGAACAAGTAACACATTGGATTGCAGCAAAACACTGAGTTGTATCAAAACACTCCATCGCACCGGGGTTACCGGCGCCCGCGGCAGCAGGCGGGCCAGTAAACCCGGTGCGTTCGTTTGCGGACGCCCATTGAAAGGCTGTGCAAGGGGTGTCGTACGCACCGGACAAACGGCGCCAGAGGTACCGGGGGGTTAGCGCCTTCTTCAGATTACCTCTTGCCCATAATGACTTTGGTCATGATGGAGTCGAGGGCACGCGTGGGGAGAAGCGCTTTGGCCACCGGCATCGCCTTGGAATCCATGGGAACGGCGTAGCGGGACTTCGGCGCATGGGACTGAACCGCATCCACAATGGTGCGCGCGATCACGATGGGTTTCGCCCCCCGGTCTAATCTCCGGTCCTTCATGAATTTAACGTACGCCCGGTAGTACGGAGAGGATTCGGACATCCACTCGCTGACCGCAGCGTTCACCGTGTTGCCAAAATTGGTGGTGATGCTACCCGGGGCCACCGTGATCACGCCGATTCCAAACGGGGACAACTCGACCCGCATGGCGTCCGAAATCGCCTCTACGGCGTGCTTGCTCGCAGTGTAGGCACCCATGAGCGGGATGGACACCTTGCCAAGCACGGAGGAGATATTGACGATTTTGCCGGACCGGCGCGCCCGCATCTGAGGGAGAAACGCTTGCGTGACAGCCACGAGTCCGATCACGTTGGTGTCAAACTGTCTGCGCAGCCGCTCGAGAGGAATCTCTTCGATGGCGCCTGCCTCCGCATACCCCGCGTTGTTTACCAGAATATCGACTCCGTAGCCGTCGGTCAGGGCCAACACTTCGCTTTTCAAGTTTGCAACCGATTGTTCGTCCGCCACGTCTGCAATGACCCTGCGCAGGGTGACGTTCGCTTCCTCGGCAGCTCTCTTGACTTTCTCCATCTTTTCTTCGGAACGCCCAGTGGCAATCACTTCGTAACCTTTGAGCGCAAACAGCAAGGCGGTGGCCAAACCGATTCCACTCGTGGCTCCGGTGACCAACACCCATTTTTTGTCTGACATCTCGGTTCCTCCTTTGGCCTCAGGGCGCACTGACGACAAGGGGTTCCCGCCGAAGGCGCGTCCACCGCCGGAACGCTTCGTCCGTCAGCGGTCCTGGTTCGACACTTGGGTTTGCTGCGATTCAATGCAGGGGCCAATGTGTTCGGACAAGCCTGCCATTACGAAGCTGACAAGGCGTTGCTCAAACATCGCCCGGTCCTGTTGTGGAACCCGGGTCTCTGCGTAATACGACATGTCCGCGACCAGCGCAATGACCATGGAAACGGTCCAGGGCAAGTGGGGAATGTGGGTTCCATGGCGGCGTTCCAACGCTTTCACGAGCAGGCCGCCCATCTTGTCGAACATGGCCTCTTGTTTTTTACGTACATATTCTTGCCCGCCGCCCGAATAAAACACCGCGATCATCGACGGATCGCGATCGAACATCCCAAAGACGGCCCGCACGACTTCTAAGGTGCACGTTTCGACCGATGAACTGAGGTCCGAAAGGATGGGTTCGATTTGCCGCCACGTCTCCTGGACCACCTCGTCAAACAACGTCATGAGCAAAGTTTCCAAGGAATCAAAGTGCAAATAGAATGTCCCTCGGGCGATGTCGCTCGCCGCAATGACATCGGCAATGGTCACATTGTCGTATCCGCGTTCTTGAAACAAACGCTTGGCCGTTTGCAAGATATGCCGATGTCGTTCTTCCTTGGTCATGGGTTGTCTCACGGTCTCGATTCCCTCTCCTTCAATGTGTTGTAGTAGCTGCCTACCACATCGATAAACTGATTTGTCAGAGGCTGATTTTCGATAATATCCGGATAGCACAGCAGGGTTGGGCGGCTCCACTCCCGGTCGTTCAACGGGATGACTTGGCAACCCATCGACTTGGCATCGGAGAGGGTGCGGCGAGGCAGGAACGAAACCCCTAAACCGTGGCCCACCATGGCCTTCACCCCGTCGATGCTGTCGAGTTCCATCCGGATGTCCGGAAAGACATTTTCATGAGCCAGTTGTTTCATGACTCGCTCGCGAAAGGGGGCGTCGGAACGTCCAAACGCGATAAACGGTTCGCGGTTTAACGCAAACAATCCAGGGAAATTTTCGGCAAATGGATGGTGTTTCGGGACCACGAGATCGATGGTATCCGGTGCAAACTCCAATTGTCGAATGCGTGGATGGTAGATAGGCTCACCGAGGAAACAAAAATCGACTTCATGCATAGTCAGGGCGTGCAGCATTTCTTCGTACAGTCCCATACGAACTTGGAGGTGGACGTTGGACCGCTTGAGCATGATGGTCAGACAGGCAGGGACATCTGTGGAGACAAACGCGCGTCCCGACATCACGCGGAGAACAGGGGCTTGGACCGAATCGGGATTTAACATCACTGATTCCAGAGCTGTCATCCGCTCAGCCGCCGGAATGAGCCGTTCGCCGTCTTTCGTCAGCCGCACGCCGTTGGGAAGTCGAGTAAACAAAGTGTACCCGAGCTCTCGTTCCAGACGCTGCAGACGCGTAGTGACGGTTGACTGCGACATGAATAGCTGTTCGGCAGTTCTCGATATCGAGCCGACTCGCGCGATGGTCAGAAACAACGCTATGTCTTTGGTATCCACGCCGTTTGCCTTCACCTCCGGAGTGCATTCGCCGATGCTACCGAGCGCTGCTTAGCTCGCGCATTCACTGTGATACCGTGCAACACCTTTTTGTCCCGCAATGCAGTTACCGTCATTATACCAATGTCCCTAAAGGCCTCTGCAACCGTTTTATGAAACCGCTCGTTAACATTCATGAAACTTTGCAATACACAGCAAGATAAAAGGGCGGACGCACAAGGTCAGGTGTCAGGTTTTTAACCCATTTGGTGGAAATCGTCTGAAAGTTCCATTGAATACGTCAGAGCTTCTGCATTACAATGGAGCGAAAACTGAAAAAGGATGGGAGAGCCTTGGACGAAACGAAGTTTCAATCCACTTGTGCCATCTGCGGCACGCACTTGGACTTTGAGGACCATGAACACGAGCAGTTGTGTGAGCACTGTGAAGACCGTTGGAAGCGGGACGTCGAAAGCCCTTGGTAAGAGGGGGGCCTCGGTAAACTGGCCCCCTGTCTCTAGCCCCTGCACTGGAGCCGAGCCAATCCGCCATTTGGCCGATTCGCTGGGCTTGGCGTCACAGAGCGATTAGCTTCCGATTAAACCTGCCGTTGGACTGCTAGGGGCAGCCGTTTCGGTTTGTGGGATCCGGCCTGCCAGATACGCGAGTCGGCCTGCTTCCACGCCGAGCCGCATGGCGTGAGCCATTTGGACGGGGTCTTCGGCTTTCGCTAAAGCAGTGTTCACGAGAACCGCGTCTGCCCCCAGCTCCAAGGCAAGCGCAGCGTCGGATGGCGCCCCGATTCCCGCGTCAATGACCACGGGTACCCTGCCGTCGACCATGTCTATAATCCGCTTTAGCCGCTCCGGACTCGACAGGCCCTGGCCCGTTCCAATGGCCGATCCGTACGGCATAATGGTGGCGCAGCCAATCTCCAGGAGCTGCCGGGCGACAATGTGGTCGTCTGTAGTGTAAGGCAAAACCACGAACCCTTCTTCAACCAGGACCTTTGCGGCGGCGATGGTGGCAACTGGGTCTGGCAGCAAGGTTCCGTCGTCCGGGATGACTTCGAGTTTCACCCAATTGGACAGCCCAGCGGCCTTCGCTAACCGCGCGGTGCGAACGGCCTCTTCCGCAGTGTGACAACCCGCGGTATTGGGCAGCAAAAAGTAGCGGTCCAAGTCGATGTAGTTCAGCAGGGATTCTTCCCTCAAGTCGAGGTTGACCCTTCGGACTGCCACCGTCACAATTTCTGCACCGGATGCATCCAGAGCTTCTTTCATTTCGGGAAATGTCTTGTACTTACCCGTGCCCACCATGAGGCGGGAACGGAACGATTTACCGGCAATTGTGAGCATGTCGTCTCCAGCCATTTACAGTCATCCTTTCTCGTCTCGCGTTTGGTTTGAGTTTCACAATTCAGGTCTCGTCACGCCTGTGTCACGGTGCCGCAAGGCACTCATTCGAATCAAAGCCCCCTGGAAACCCGGTGGGACTCAACCTCCCCCCACAAAGCGCACGACTTCAACGACGTCGTTGTCGTTGACTCGATGAACCGCAAAGTTGCCGCGATCGACGATGGCTCCATTGCACTCGACCGCGACCCTCTCCGTCGTCAGGTCCAACTGCGCCAGCAATTCGATCACGGTCATGGAGCGGTCGAACTGTCGCGGCTGTCCGTTCAATTGGATTTTCACCGCAGCTTCACCCCCTTCGCCGGTTGAGCTTGAAACGCGGAATCTGTCGGAGCCGTGGGGGTTTGAGTTGTAGAACCCGTTTGCGTCGCAGAGTGTGTTCCGGCTTCAGACTCCTTGAGTTCATATGTAGGCAGAAACGGTCGCCAGTGTTTTGGCCAAGCGGCGCCGTCCAGGGCGTCGACAATCATTTGAGCCGTTACCGGAGACAACAAAATGCCGTTTCGGAAGTGTCCGGCGGCCAGGACCACGTTGGGATTGCCGGGAAGCGGACCGATGGCTGGAAGTCCGGTTGGGGAGCCGGGCCGAAGGCCTATCCACGAATCTTCAAATGCAGAGTCCGTGAGTTGGGGAGCGATGCGCCGCACGGCTGCCAGCAGTTGTTCGATGCCCGTGGTGGTGACGTCGCGGTTAAAGCCAGCGTCGTGTTCCTCAGTGGCTCCCACTACGATGCTTCCGTCCCGCTTGGGAACCAGATAAAAGTGATTCGCGAAAACGGTGTGTTTCAGACCGGCATCACTGCGCGGGCGGATCCGGCACATTTGCCCTTTCACTGGGTACACGGGAAACTGCACGCCAACGTCCGCCAACAGTTTTTTGGCCCAGGCGCCCGCTGCTACGACGACGTGCTGTGCGTAGTGGGTCCCGCGATTGGAGGTGACGGCGACACCGTCCGGGTGCGCGTCAATCGAGATGACTTCGGTGCCTTCCATAACGGTTGCACGCCGCTTTGCGGCAACCCCGGCCGCCTGAGCCAGCAAGGGAGCCATGATGTTACCGTCGTCCGGAAGCAGCAAGCCGCCGAGCGCGGGGGCCAGCGCGGGTTCTTTGGCAGCGAGTTGGTCTTTTGTCCACCAGAAGGCGCGGTGGCCGGCTGCCGTTTGCCACTGCATGCGCGTTTGCAGTTGGTCTACATCAGCTTGTGAAAACGCGACTTGTACGATGCCGTTGCGGGTCAATTGGGCGTCGATGCCGCTTTCTTCGTACAGTTCCCGCAGAAAATCGTCGTACATGTCGCGGCTTTGAATGCAAAGCTGAAAGAACGGCCCGTTTTCTGCAACTTCCAGTTGCGCGCCAAGCATTCCGGCGGCGGCACTGGAGGCTTCGGACCCCAATTTGGTTTGCTCGAGCAGCAGAA
The DNA here is from genome assembly GCF_021739485.1 of Alicyclobacillus tolerans. Classification (GTDB taxonomy): domain Bacteria; phylum Bacillota; class Bacilli; order Alicyclobacillales; family Alicyclobacillaceae; genus Alicyclobacillus_K; species Alicyclobacillus_K tolerans_A. The sequence goes on along the minus strand of NZ_JAJFNK010000004.1, from coordinate 17,498 downwards.
CCTTGCGGCCGCTTTGGGCAAGCCGCCACGCGGCAGTCGATCCGACGGCCCCGCCGCCGATAACAATGACGTCATAGGTTGTACTCACCGTTGTATCTCCTTTTTGCGTTCTCTTTGCAGCGGAAAGGGCACCTTTGGCAAAACACCGCACCGTTCCATTTGCTCACGGATTCGCAAGGCCGCATCGCATGGACTGTCTTGGTCTAAGACCGCCCCAATGACGGCGATTCCGCTGCACCCAGTTTCCAAAACCGGGAGGACGTTGTCGCGGTCGATGCCTCCGATCGCGATGACGGGCACGTCGACGTCGTCAACGATGCGCGCCAGTTCATAAACGCCTCGCGGGGGCTGTCCGCGATGGGATTCGCTGGCGAAGACGTGTCCGAACGTAATGTAGTCGGCTCCCGCCTTTTCAGCTTCTTTGGCCGCGTCGTAAGAGTGAACGGAACAGCCAACCAATCCGGGATAATGGGCCCGTTTGAACAAGGACCTGACTGCGGATACGGGTAGAGACTTACCCGCCAGGTGTACCCCTGCTGAGTGGCTGGCCAATGCGACGTCGACGCGGTCGTTGACGAGGACTTGGACGGAAATGTTTTCTCGCATACAAGCTTCCGTCAATTCGCTGCAGAACTGGTAGATTTCCTGAGCTGGAGCCTTTTTTTCGCGCACCTGAAGGACGTCCGCTCCGCCTCGAGCGGCTTCGAGCAGGGCTTTGAGGAGCGGAAGTCGGTGGCGCTGCCGGTCACTGATGACGTGCAGTACTGCCTTCATTTGTTCCCGCCTTTCGTCAAAAAGCCGCACCCAAATAAGGGTGCGGCGGATTTCCACTGTGAATCCAGCTAACGCGGCCACATTCTTCTTACAACTCTATTTGCATTTAAGCTAACACTTGCATCCGCAGGAGTCAATGTTGCACGGGGAGTGTACAATAGGGGCAGAGTCTTTTAAACGGGAAATTTGCCGCAAAACAGGAGTTCAGACCACAAAACGAGGTGCACACATGAATCTAAATCCAGTTGCAGAGCGCTACTCCAGACAGGTGCTGTTCCGCCCGATCGGTTCTGCCGGCCAAGAAAAACTCAGGCAGGCGCGCGTTGCGGTGGTGGGCATGGGGGCTCTAGGTACCGTCATGGCGACTCAATTGGTTCGTGCAGGCGTTGGCTTTGTGCGTCTCATTGACCGCGACATCATAGAACCCTCCAACTTGCAAAGGCAGTCCCTATACGATGAGGGTGATGCCGAGGCGGGAATGCCGAAGGCAGTCGCTGCAGCACAGAAACTGCAGTTGGCCAACAGTCTGGTGCAGATTGAACCCATTGTGACGGATTTGACTTGGCGAAACGCGGAGTCCCTGTTGTCGGATGTGGACGTCGTGATGGACGGTACGGACAACTTTCAGGTCAGGTACCTCATCAACGACGTCAGCGTAAAACACCACATCGCCTGGGCCTACGGGGGTGCGGTCAGTTCCTACGGAACCACAGCGTTTTTCCGGCCAGGACAAACGCCTTGTTTAGTCTGCTTGTTTGGAAAGGACCCGGGAGGCGGGCACGACACCTGCGACACGGTCGGCGTAATTGCCCCTGCTGTATCCATGGTCGCCTCGTTGCAAGTTGTGGAGGCGTTGAAGTATTTGACGGGGAATGAACAGGCCCTGGCGTCTTCGTTAATCCACCTGGATGTGTGGAATAACGAGTTCCGCAGCGTGCACTTTGGCTCTGCAAATCCTGACTGTCCGTGCTGTGTGCACCGAGAGTTCGCATCTTTAGCCGTGAAAACGGACTCTTTAACGGTGTCCATGTGCGGTCGGCAAACGATTCAAGTCCGCCCGCAGAACCCGCCGCAGGCGTCATTGGAACAGATTGCACAGCGGCTGCAGCAAGTTGGCGCGGTCCGCCAAAACCCGCACCTCTTGCGCTGCGACTTGGGAGACGTTCAAATTACGTTGTTTGCCGACGGCCGCGCCCTCATTCACGGAACGGACGACGAGGCCAAGGCTCGCAGTGTGTACGCCCGCTATATCGGCATGTGATGCAGCGGGGGTGCAGTTTGCTCCCTGCGCTGAGAGGCTGCGCCCGTGCCAATCGCTTCATCGATGATGCCGCCGCCCAGGCATTCTTCGCCGCGGTAAAACACCACTGATTGTCCCGGTGTAATCGCGCGCTGAGGTTCTTCGAATTCCACCTTGCAACGCCCCTGCGCATCCAGGTGGACCGTTACTTTTTGATCCGGTTGCCGGTAACGGAACTTCGCCGTGCAGGCAAACGAGCCTTCCTCGGGAACGTCCCCGAGTCCGCCTGGCCTGTCGCTGGGCGGGGTCCCAGCAATCCAGTGCAAATCGCTGGCGTACAGGCCTTGTGAGTATAAGCTCGGGTGGTGGTGGCCCTGTTCGACATACAGCATGTTTTTTTCCAGGTCTTTTCCTACGACAAACCAGGGTTCTCCGCTCCCAGACCCTCCGATGCCAAGGCCGTGGCGTTGTCCGATCGTGTAGTACATCAGCCCTTCGTGGCGGCCTTTAACCTCGCCGGACAGCGTGGCCATCGTTCCAGGTTTGGCAGGCAGATAGTCTTGCAAAAACTTCTTGAAGTTGCGCTCGCCGATGAAGCAGATGCCCGTGCTGTCTTTTTTCTTCGCAGTCGCTAGACCGGCCTGGGCAGCCAATTGGCGGACCTGCGGCTTGTCCATGCCGCCGAGGGGAAACATGGTCTTGGACAACGGGAACTGTCCTAACAGGTATAAAAAGTAGGTCTGGTCTTTTTTGAGGTCGGCCGCGCGCAGCAAGCGGTAGGTGCCGTTTTGCTCATCCACTTTCGCGTAGTGACCGGTGGCCAGGTAATCTGCTCCCAGTTCCAAGGCCTTGTCCAGCAGTTCCTTAAACTTGATTTCGCGGTTGCACAGCACGTCCGGGTTCGGTGTGCGCCCTTTGCGGTATTCGTCGAGAAAGTATTGAAAGACCCGGTCCATGTATTCTTTTTCAAAGTTTACGGCGTAGTAGGGGATCCCGATTTGATCGCACACTTCGCGCACGTCTTCGAAGTCCTGTGCCGCGGTGCAGTTGCCGAATTCGTCGGTGTCGTCCCAGTTTTTCATAAAGACGCCAATCACGTCGTAGCCCTGTTGCTTCAACAGCCAAGCGGTGACCGAAGAGTCCACGCCGCCTGACATTCCAACGACCACGCGTGTCTGGCTGATGCTTTTGGCCATGGTCAAACCGCTTCCTTTCTACCTTTTAGTTTAGCCTTGGTGTCAATGTCTCAGCCCTGGCGGGGAAAGGGGGCAGCGTACGAACGGGGCAACCCGGGGCTGCCTCGCCAGCGGCAGTGCACGCAGCTGCCGCCTTGTGTTAAATGCGTGGTTCACCCGCAGGAAAAAGGGTAACCAGGTCCGTCAATTGGCTGATCACGACGTCGGCCAAGTCGAGTTCCGCCGCGTTGCCGAAGCCAAAAGCGCAGCCGACAAACGGGATGTTGTGCGCCTTAGCAGCCACTCCGTCCGAAGAGCGGTCTCCAATCATCACCGCGTGCCGTTTGTCGAGGCGTAAAAAGTGTTCCGTCAGGATGTCCGACTTCGCGTCTCCTTTCACCGTTCCCAGGCACAAGGGATGGGTAAAAAACTCCCGCAAACCTTGGGAATCCAACACGGTGTTGAGGTACCCGTCACCGCAGTTGCTCGCGACGGTCAGGAGGTGGCCGAAACCCTTCAATTGACTCAACGTCTCCATGGCTCCGGGGAGGAGCACGTCTTGGCTTCGGAGGTTTTCCAAAACCAGCCGTTCGGACATTTGAAACGCCGCTGTGCGCTCGTCCGTCGAGTGATTGGGCATCAGCATTTTCCAGATTTCAACATCCGGCAGGCCAAAGGTTTTGGCCATGACCTCACTTTGGGGTACAGGCGCACCAAAAGACCGGAGGGTTTCTCGAAACGCAGGAAAAACGGCGCCGGTCGTATCTATGAGAGTTCCATCTAAGTCGAAGATCAGAGTTGTCATAGACTGCATTATACCCGCGCTCATTTGCCGTCGTCAAAGCCCGGCAAATTCGATTGCAAGAAAAAGGCGCGCAATGCAAGACTTGCGTCAAATGGTGGTAAAATAAGCGGGATAATTTGTCTTGGGAGGAGCCTTAACATTGAAAATTGGCTTGATTGGTCTCGGTAAAATGGGTTTTAACCTCGGTCTCAACATGATGGATCACGGCCACAAGGTCGTCGCCTTCGACCTCAACAACCAAGCGGTTCAAGAGTTCGCGGCAAGCGGCGGAAGCGCGGCCAACTCGGTGCAAAATGTCCTGGAACAGCTGGACAAGCCTCGCGTGCTGTTTCTCATGGTGCCTCAGGGAGCACCTGTGGACGCCCTTATCAAAGAGCTGAAACCCCATTTGCAGGCATCCGACATTTTGGTCGACGCGGGAAATTCCAACTACAAAGATTCGCTTCGGCGGGCTGCGGACCTCAAAGGGCATGGCGTTCACTTCATGGACTGCGGAACTTCCGGGGGCATGGAAGGCGCCCGCCACGGCGCGTGCTACATGATTGGCGGCGACCAGGGCGCCTTTGAAGTCATTGAGCCGCTGCTGCGCGATACGTCGGTTTCCGGCGGCTACTTTTACACTGGGGAATCTGGCAGCGGTCACTTCGCCAAGATGGTTCACAACGGGATTGAATACGGGATGATGGCCGCCATCGGAGAAGGATTTGACTTGCTCGACAAAAGCCGTTTTTCATATGATTATGAACAGTTAGCGCGCGTGTGGTCCAATGGGTCGGTCATTCGCGGGTGGTTGATGGAACTGGCGCAAAAGGCATTTGCCAACGACCCTAAACTGGACGCCATCAAGGGGGTTATGCACTCCTCTGGAGAAGGCAAATGGACGGTAGAGGAAGCCCTCGACGTCGAATTGGCCACCCCCGTCATCGCACTGAGCTTAATGATGCGCTACCGTTCCCAGGAAACGGACACCTTTACTGGCAAGGTAGTAGCCGCGCTTCGCAACGAGTTTGGCGGGCACGCGGTCGAAAAGGCTTAACGCCGGTTACGCGCACAAATTCCATGGATAAGGTGGGGGACCATGCTCATCGGGTTCGGCTTTGGGAGTCCACTGGTCAGTTTGCTGATGCTTTTGGCCACAAGTCTGCTGAGTTATGCCATTTACCGGGCATTTGCAGCCGCTCGGAAGCCGAAAACGAGGGAGGAGCGGCGAGAAGCTCTGCGCCGCTACTACTATGAACAAAGGCAGCTCGCGCGTCGAATGATGCGCGAGTTTGACCTTACCGACGAGGAAATTGAACAGAAAATAGAGGACGAACTCGACCGCAGATGAGCGGACCGGGTGCGAATTTGACCCAGACAAAGCTCACGGGTCACAAACTTGACCGGAGATGAACCCCAGTTCGTCGCAAACCCTGGGCTAAGACAGGCTGGTCAAAAAGACCCGGGCCGGGGCGGCATCGAGCCCTTTGAGCGGCAAAGGCGCTGCGATGAGGCGATAACGGCCGGGAGGGACATGCAGCAGGCGGAGTCCTTCGATAATGACGGCGTTAGCCTGAAACAAAAGTTTATGCGTGGGATGCTCCGGCTGAGCTCGTTCAATCCCAAGGGCGTCGATGCCGACACCCCGGACTTGTTGACGGACTAAAAACTCAGCCCCGCTTTCCGACAAATAGACAAACTCTGGGTCAAACCCGTCTACTGAGGAGTTTCTGGTTTTGAACAACAGGAATTCGCCGCTCCCGATGTCATGGGCTTCCAGGTGTTGCGCCGCTATGCCGCCCGTTACCTGAGTCAAGTCGAGCACTCTGCACTCTGTGACAAGCTGCTCGAGGGAAATCGTGTCGATGGGTTTGCCCTGTGGGATCATGTGCAAGGGCGCGTCGACGTGCGTCCCGGTATGAACGTCTAGACAGATGCGGCTTTCCCTGGCCGAAGCGCCTTGTGCGAAGTCGGACGTGACCGCAAAGCTGGGCTTTTTCTCGGCTTTGTTCTTGTATACGGGCATGCTTTCGTGAATCGCCATGCTGATGTCGTAGAATGCGGTCATGACGATACCACCTCGGTGGCCGCGCGGGCAGGCTCAGGCTGCTGCTCCAGGGCAGACTTCTCGCCAAAGACCGGCCACCAATGGGCTCCGTCCTGGGCCAGGAGGCGGTGTGCGGCTTCTGGGCCTGACGTTCCCGCTGGATAAAACTTCAACTCGACTCCAAGCTGCTCCTGGTATGCCTCGATAATGGGGTCAACAAACTTCCACGCCAAAGACACCTCGTCCCACCGCGTAAAAAACGTGGAGTCTCCCCTCATGGCATCGTAAAACAAGCGCTCGTAGGACTCCGGAGAATTCTCTGGGGCCTGACTGAATTCCATGGCGATTGGAATCACCGTTTCATCCGTACCCGGCCGCTTGGCATTCAGGGAAAAGTAAATCCCTTCTTTGGGATTGACCCGGATGACCAAGCGGTTCGGCGACAGGTTGCCGTCCGAGTTGAAGTACAGGTGTTTGGGCATGTCCTTGAATTGAATGACGATTTCCGTCGCCTTAACGGCCATCCGCTTGCCGGTGCGGATGTAAAACGGGACCCCGGCCCAACGGAAGTTATCAATGAACAAGCGGGCGGCGACGAACGTCTCCGTGGCAGAGGCCGAATCGACGTTGGGTTCTTGCCGATAGCCGACGACCTCGCTCCCGTCGACGGACCCCTTGCTGTATTGGCCCAACACGACGTGACTTGCGGTTTCTTTGGGGCTAAACCGCCGCAGGGACCGCAGGACTTTGACTTTCTCGTCGCGAATGGCTTCCGTCTTGAGCCGGCTGGGAGGTTCCATGGCAATCATCATCACCATTTGGAGCATGTGGTTTTGCACCATGTCGCGCAGGGCTCCAGCTCGTTCATAGTAGCTGGCCCGCTCTTCCACACCCACAGTTTCGCTGGAGGTAATCTGCACGTTGGCAATCGAGCGGTTATTCCAGACAGGTTCGAAGATGGAATTGGCAAACCTCAACACTTCGATGTTTTGCACCATCTCTTTGCCCAGGTAGTGGTCGATGCGAAAAATTTCGTCCTCGTTAAACACGTCGCACAGTTCGTCATTGAGTTGCTGCGCGGACGCGTAGTCCCGGCCAAACGGTTTTTCAATGACCAAACGCTTGAATCCCTTGAGCTGCGTGAGGCCGGATTGCTTTAAGTTCAAAGCGACCGTTCCGAAAAACCTCGGTGCCATAGCGAGGTAGAACAAGCGGTTTTGGGCCATCCCTGCGTCCTTTTCGATGGACTCCACCAGTTTTTTCAGTTCCCCGTATTCCTCGCTTTTGGTGGCGTCGGCTCCGCGGTAGTAAACGAGCTTTGAAAATTCGTCAAACGACGACATGTCAGGGTCTTCTCTAGAGTACGTTTCAATCGAAGAACGGACGAACTTCCGGAACTCTTCGTTCGAGTAACCGTGTCGTGCGACTCCGACCAGGCGGAAAGTCTTTGGCAGGGAGTGCTTTTGAAACAGCCGGTACAGGGCTGGGTACAGCTTTCGTTTTGACAAGTCGCCGGTGGCGCCAAAAAGGATTAGCGATTGCTCAGGAATTTGGGCGTTTTCGTCAAAGTCTTCGTCGAACATGGTTTTCATCCTTTCCTTTGCAAGCCCCTCGTTAGAATGCTCTGTTCAAATGCTCTCGTTTGCAACCCCTCTGTCTCGACCTGTCAGGAACGAGAGAGGCGCTGCAAACAGCGGAGGACGTCCGCAGGCGACGCAGCCAAACATGCCGCTTTGGCTTCGGTCAATTCGCGTTCGGATCCATAACCGTACAGCACTCCAACAGCTTGAAGGTTGTTTTCTCGGGCTCCAATCACGTCGTGAGACCGATCGCCGACCATGACCGCCGATTGCGGATTCACGTCGTATGTATTCAGAAGATGGGCGATGACCTCCCCTTTTTTGGAGCGCTCGCCATTGAGCTCACTGCCCACCACGGCTGTAAAAAAATCCTGCAACTCGAAATGCCGTACAATGCGCGCTGCATAGACGGTGGGCTTCGAAGTCGCAACGTACAACTGGGCTCCGTCGGCAACCAATTGTTCCAGAACGCTTGGAACCTCGTCAAATAATCGGTTTTCAAAAATGCCGATGGGAGAGAACCGTTCCCGGTAGCGGTCCACGAGGCGCCTTGTAACGGCTGGATCTGCGGTGCCCGCGAGTTTTGCAAAACTCTCGTCAAGCGGAGGGCCAATGACGAAGGTCAAGTCCGCGTCCTTGTGGGAGGGAAACCCCTCCTGCTCCAGAGCGTAGCGCACGCTTTTGATAATGCCTTCTTGGGGATCGGTCAGCGTCCCGTCGAGATCGAATAAAATAGACTTGTACAAAGGAAACCGTCCTATCGTTAAAGTGTTCGTTCGACAAATTCTTCATTCAATTTGTTTGCCGAATACGGTACATTTGATCTAGTTTGAATTCACCAAGCCTACAGCGTACCCGCTTGAAGCCGCCATGGCAAGTGTGCGCGTTGTAAACTGCATACACAGCGAGGAGGAATTGAATATGAGCATACAGGTTCAGGGAAAAGTGGCCGTCGTCACAGGCGCCAGTTCGGGAATCGGCGCTGCCACTGCCATCGAGCTGGCGAAGGCCGGCTTTCAAATTGTCTTAGGTGCACGCCGGTTGGACAAGCTGCAAGCGACGGTGGCTCGAATTGAAGAGGCCGGCGCTTCGGCGCCTTTGGCTTTAGAACTCGATGTGACATCGCGCAGTTCGTGTGTGCGTTTCGTCGATCGCATTGTCTCCGATCTCGGTGCGGTCCATGTACTGGTCAACAACGCTGGGCTGGCACTCGGAACGGCCCGCGTCGGTTCAGCGAGCGAAGCGGATGAGGACGACTGGGAGACGATGCTCGATACCAACGTCCTGGGGCTGCTCCGAATGACTCGGTTGATGATTCCGAAAATGCTGGAAAGCGGCGGCGGGCACATCGTCAACATTGGTTCGACTGCGGGGCGGCAAGCCTATGCAGGAGGGGCGGGGTATTGTGGAACCAAGTTCGCCGTGCGGGCGGTTACGGAATCCTTGCGTGAGGAATTGCTCGGTCAACCGATTAAAATCACGGAAATTGACCCAGGAATGGTGGAAACCGAATTCAGCGTCGTGCGTTACCATGGGGATGCAGACAAGGCTAGCGCGGTATACGCGGGCATGACGCCGCTGGGGCCGGAAGACATCGCAGATTGTATCGCATTTGCAGTAACGCGCAAACCGCACGTCAACATCGACGCAATGATTGTAAAGCCGCTGGATCAGGCTGGACCGGGCCGGGTCGTACGGCGCTGAAGCCACCGGCAGGTTCTCTGGGTCAGCTCAAACGCACTTGTAACGAAGTGCTTGCAGCAAAAGGCAAAAGCCCGTGTAAAAAACCGTGACAAAAGGCTTGTAACCAACGCGAAGGGGGTTTCGTCCTATGCTGATAGACGCACTCGAACTGAATCGCCGGCTCAAGGGCGGAGAAGACCTTGTCATTTTTGATTGCCGTTTTGACTTGATGAATCCGGACAAGGGATTACAAGCCTACCGCACAGGGCATATCCCAGGGGCCCATTACTTGCACCTCGAATCGGATTTATCCGGGCCTAAGTCTGAACACGGCGGCCGTCACCCGTTACCGGACGTCAACGTGTTTTCTCAAAAACTCGCAGCTGCTGGGGTCGGCAGCGACACCGCCGTCGTCGTGTACGACGGCGGTGAGGGGATGGCGCCCCGGGCCTGGTGGTTGCTGCGCTATGTGGGACATGACCCGGTCTGGGTGCTCAATGGCGGTCTCGGCGCTTGGCAGCGCGAAGGGCTGCCTTTGAGCGCAGAGGCCCCGGCCCCTAAACCGAAGTCCTTTGCAGTAAAGGTCCGCGAGGACGCAGTGGTCAGCATGCAGGATGTCGAGCAAATTGTCGCAGGCAAACGAGAAGCAGTCCTGATTGACGCCCGGGTGGCTCCGCGCTATCGAGGTGAAACGGAGCCGCTGGACGCCAAGGCCGGGCACATTCCAGGGGCGAAAAACGCTCCTTGGCAGGACGGATTGAATGCCGACGGCACGTGGAAAACCGGACCTCTTCAAGCGGCCCGATTCGAGAAGTTTCCGCTGAACGGCGATGTGGTTTTGTACTGCGGTTCTGGAGTCACTGCGTGCGTCAACGCGTTTGCGATGGAGCTTGCAGGCATCACGCACTATAAAATTTATCCGGGAAGTTTCAGCGATTGGAGTTCTTACCCGAACCACGCGGTGAACACGGGTGACGAGTAAGTTGAAGCGAAAGGAGAGGTGAAGTGGATCCAGTATCTGTGAACGGCGAAACGGCTCCTGTCCGAAGGTCTGCTCGCAAAGCGCGTCGGGAACGGCGCAAGCAACAGAGGCGCAGGTTTACCCGCAAACTGTTGCTGGGGACGGTTACAACCGGCTTTGTTCTCAGTGGACTGTCGGTTTTGGCTGGAATCGCGACACCCTGGGGAAACCATCTCCGAATGGTGTTGGCCGAAACTATCATCACTACCCGACATTACTACCTGGCCCGCTATATTACCACCGGCAAGGAGTATTCCGAACTTTGGGCCCAACTGCACGCACCCGTGGTGGGAACAGGGGTCTCCAAAACGGTTAGCGTGAGTCCACCTCCTGTTCACGTGGTTCCGAAACCTCCTGTAGTTATCCAGGACGTATCTGGACCGGGTTACAAGGGGTATGTGATGCTGGTGCACGACCCGAAGTTGGTTCGTTTGGTTGCGGCGAACGTTCACAATGGAATGGGCGAGTACATTACAACCATGGCTTCCCGGGTTGGTGCATTGGCAGGCACAAATGCGAGCGGCTTTGAAGACCCCAAAGGCGAGGGCTGGGGTGGAATCCCGGTTGGATTAGAGTTTATTGGGGGACAGGTCATTTCGCAGTCGCGCAGCGACTCCAGTTGGGCAACCGTCGGTTTCACGAACGACGGGGTGATGGTAATGGGCAACTATACGCCGGCTCAACTGACCCATATGGGCGTGCGGGATGCCATGCAGTTCCACCCCGAACTGGTCGTCAATGGCAAGCCCACAATTACGGTCGGAGACGGCGGTTGGGGTTACGGCCCGCGAACCGCGATTGGACAAGCCCGGGACGGGACTGTGATCTTTGTCGTCATCAACGGCCGCTTCAACGATTCCGGAATGGGAGCCAGTCAAAAGCAGGTCATGGACATCATGCTTCAGTACGGGGCGTTCAACGCTTGCGCCATGGATGGGGGTTCTTCGAGCGTCTTGGTCCACGCTGGAAAAGTTGTGAATTCCCCGTCGACCATTGACCCTAACCACCAGCGGCACTTGCCTGATGCATGGTTGGTTTTTGCGACAGAGGCTCAAGCGCAAAGTTACCACCCATAACCCAACCCAAACACTCCCCATATGACAGACACTACCGGAAAGACAAACACATAGAGGCGTCAATTCTTAGAGAAGGTGTACGAGCTGTAAAAAGCCGTGCACCTTCTCGCCGTCAAGGATTGAAAATTTTAAGGGCTTCTTCGGTATAATAAAGAGTGGTTTCACGCCAGGGGCCACGCCTTGAAAACTGCACAATGCGAGAAAGGAATGAACGGATGAGCACACCCATTGACGATGCAGCGGCGCTTTTTCGCGCTCACGTGCAAAAGATGTTGCATTACCAGGAAGCCTTAGCGTTGATGTACTGGGACCTTCGGACGGGAGCTCCCAAGCGTGGAGTCGAGTTGCGTGCCGAAGCCATCGGAACGTTGTCGGCGGAACTGTTTAAGCTGGAAACGTCTCGCGAGCTGGAACAGTACTTAAACCAACTGTCCGAGCCCTCGACATACAATCAGCTCGATCCCATCACTCAAAAATCCGTGCTGGAAGTCAAGAAGCAATACGACCGGAACCACAAAATTCCGGCTGAACGCTACCAAGAATTTGTCGTGTTGACCTCGCAGGCCGAATCGGTTTGGGAGGATGCCAAGAACAGCTCGAATTTCGAATTGTTCAAACCGTACTTAGAAAAAATTGTCGCCATAAACCAGGAATTTGTGGATTACTGGGGCTACAAAGAGCACAAATACGACACGTTGCTCGACAAGTACGAGCCGGGCATGACCGTACAGCAAGTCGATAAAATTTTTTCCGGACTGCGGGAAGAAACGGTGAAATTGGTGGAGGCGATTGTCCGTTCCGGACAGAAACCGAACGTCAAACCGTTTTTGCGCGCGTTTGACGTGGCCAAACAACGCCAACTCAGCCTTGCGCTGCTGGAGCGCATGGGTTACGACTTCTCGGCTGGACGCTTGGATGAAACGGTACACCCGTTCGAGACGACCATCAACCGGTACGACGTGCGAGTGACCACGAAATTCCTTCCCGACGAAATGCGTTCCGCCATCTTCAGTACTATTCACGAAGGCGGCCACGCATTGTACGAACAGGGAATCTCTCCCGATCTCATTGGTACGCCGTTAGCGGACGGCGCCTCGATGGGCATCCACGAGTCACAATCCCGGTTCTGGGAAAACATGATTGGCCGCTCGCGCGAGTTTTGGGAGTACAATTATAAGACAGTGCTCGACTTGTTCCCAATGCAGTTTGCGGACGTTTCGGTCGAAGACTTTTACCGCGGTGTAAACGTCGTGGAGCCGTCGCTCATCCGGATTGAAGCCGATGAGGTCACCTATAACCTGCACATCATGATCCGGTACGAGATCGAAAAGGGCCTGATTGACGGATCGCTGTCCGTATCGGACCTTCCGGAAATCTGGCGCTCCAAGATGCAAGAGTACCTGGGCGTGGCCCCGGAAAACGACGCGGACGGCGTGCTGCAAGACGTGCACTGGGCCGGCGGGGACTTTGGCTATTTCCCCACGTACGCACTCGGGAACATCTACGCAGCTCAGTTTTTGAACGCCCTTAAAAAGGACATTCCGGACTACAAAGAGCAGGTCCGGCGCGGCAACTTGAGAGTCATTAAAAACTGGCTCAACCAGAGCATTCACCGCTATGGTAAGACGCTGATGCCCGCAGAAATCGTCCGGCAAGTCACAGGCGAAAACATCGATTCGAAATACCTGATTGGATACTTCCGGGAGAAGTTTAAGCCGCTGTACCACCTTCTCTAAGGGGTTTCAGAGTTTGGCAAACGGGTGTCTCTGAGGCAGGCAAAACGAACGGGGTTGAATACAGCGAAAGGGGACGGGGCCATTGCAAGCCTTGGATCCGAAGAGGGTGCAAATCGCGCTTGAACACTGGCTGGGCCGTGCAGTGTATGTTCATCTGGAAGTCAATCCAGGGGCATACTGGCGAAACGGCACCGCTGTCCTTTCTGCGGTTCACGTGAGAGGAGGCGGACCACACCGGGTCTTTCTGGAATTTGCGGAACCGGCGGGTCTGATTCACATCGACGATGTGACCCATATGGTCATCGAGGAGCACCTCGTCGTTTGCACGGGCTTCGACGATCGCGATCGGCTTGCCAGGACTCTTGAAATCAGCGATTGTCCGTTTTCCATGTAACAGGGCCCTTCCGTGGAGTGGGCCCTTTGTCCCGGGAAGCGGGTTCGAAGGGAGGTGTACGATGGCTACGCTGATGGCCGTATTGGCGCACCCAGACGATGAAACGTTCATCTGCGGCGGTTCGCTGGCAAAGTATGCCGCACAGGGGCACCGGGTGGTGCTGGTCTGCGCGACAAAGGGAGAAATGGGGCGCAGAATGGGAGTTCCGCCCATCGCCACCCGGGAGACCATTGCCAAGCTGCGCGAAGACGAACTTTCCCGTGCGTGCTGGGAACTGCACGTGGCACAGTTGGAGTGGTTGAACCTGCGCGATAAGACACTCGAGATTCAGTCGTTCGACACTTTGACGGACTCCGTGTTGCGCCTCATCGAGCTTGAACAACCGCAGGTCGTCGTTACGTTTCACGAGAAGTTGGGAGGGCATCCCGACCACTGTACCATCGGCGGCGCTGCCGCCGCGGCAACCCTGCGGTACCGGGAGAAGAGCGGGCGCGACGTGAGGTTGTTTTTCGTCGCGTGGCCAGGCATGGCTCGCGATCCACAGACGTACGGACTGAGCCCTGAACAGTTTGTGGAAGTCGACGTCTCCGCTCATCTTGCGGAAAAACTCCGCGCTTACCGGGCTCACAAAACCCAGTCACAACTCAACGCGTGGTTGTGGAAATCAGACGCCGTCAGTATGCAGCGCCTGCCCTCAACCGAGTACTTTATTCAGGCAGACAAACCCATCCAAAGGCGGAAATCCTTACTTGAATGAGGATTGTATGCAGTGCGTGAGCGGTCTTGTAGCTGTTGATGGGGCTGATTTCATTCTAGAAGGCAGGCAGAAATGGCAATGAAAAGGATTGTGAACTTCCACCGTTGGCACAAGACAGCGGTGTTTGTTTTGGTCGCAGTGGCGTACCTCCTGGTATTTTCCCAGCGGACGGGTCCGGGGGTGATTTCCAACGAACTACAAAGGCAGTTTCGCGTGTCGGCCACGATGCTGGGAACCATGGCCAGCGTCCAGTATTTTTTGTACATGCTGCTGCAGATTCCGGCCGGGTTAACGGGAGATAAGTTTGGACCTGAGCGTCTGTTTGCAGCCGGGGTCGTGTTGGATGGGGTGGGCACTCTGATTTTTAGCCACGCCCAAACCTTCTCTGCGTTGCTTTTCGGACGAGCCGTAGTAGGCCTGGGCGACGCCCTGATCTGGGTCAACATCGTCTTAATCCTTGCGAAGTGGTTTGCCCCGTCCGAGTTTACCATCATGCTGGGATTGGTCGGTACGGCGGGGAACTTAGGGGGCATCTTGACAACCATTCCATTCGCAGTATGGATTGCCTCGGCGGGGTGGCGGGCACCTTTCACCGTACTTGGCTCCGCCTTGATTGTCGTCGCCGTATTGAACCTCATCGTCCTGCAGATGCCAAAGCGGGGCAAGGCTGGAAACGGACGATGGGCGGCGAGAAACGGGCGGATCGGCCGTCGAGATGTATCGTCCTCTACCGATGGAATTTCTAGTCCCGGAGCGTCCAAGCGCGAAGTGCCCGATACCTTGCTCGAACCGAAGGTCAAAATCCAACGGGTACCGGTGTGGAAGACGTTGTCCACGGTGGTTCGCGATCGCCTCGCCTGGGCCACATTTGGCTGCCACTTCGGAATCGTAGGAACGTACATTGGTTTCCTGAGTTTGTGGGCGATTCCGTACTTCATGGCTACGTATCACGTCAGCCGTTCCGGGGCGACTTACTTCACCCTGACGTCCGGGGTTGGCGCGCTCATCGGAGGGCCTGTCACGGCGGCCATCTCTGAGCGTCTGCACCGCCGCAGGCTGCCTTACATCGTCCTTCAAGCCTTCACAACACTCGCTTGGTTAGCTATCGTTTTTTGGCAAGGAAGTCCGCCTTTTGCATTAGCGTTTCTATTGATGTTTGTGTTAGGCTTTGGTTCAGGGGGAAGTTTGTTAACCTTTGCTGCCATTCGGGATGCCACGCCTAAGGAACGCTCAGGGGTGACATCTGGTTTTGCAAACACAGGCGGGTTTCTCAGCGCCGTGCTGTTACCGGTGCTGTTTGGCACTGTCGTGGATTGGTTCGACCCTGCGGCTGCCCGAGGTTTCGTGCCTACTGCGCATGCCTATGGCATGGCCTTTTGGGTACCGGCTTTGTTTAGTTTAGTCGGCCTATTTGGGGCTGTCATGATTGTCGAGAAGCGCGATCGCAACTCTTTAGCCTTACAGAGCTTGAAATAGAATGGAGAGATGGACCATGGAGAAAATCGAGAGCTTGTCCCAATACGAGGCTGTCATTTCGCGGGAAACCCCGGTGGTGCTTGTGTTTTCCGCCGATTGGTGCCCCGACTGCCGCTTTCTGGACACGTTCATTGACCAAGTCGTCGAGGAATATCAGGATAAATTCGCCTTTTATCATGTCGATCGCGATGAGCAGTCCGAGTTGTGCGAGAAGCTGGACGTCCTCGGCATCCCGAGCTTCATAGCGTACCAGGCGGGTGAAGAAGTGAACCGTTTTGTCAACGCCAAACGCAAGAGCCGGCAGGAGGTTACTGAGTTTTTAAATCAGACCCTGGTTGCGCAGACCAGCGAGAAGTGACCCGTCAAACCAACGAAGCTGCATCTGCAGCCCACAACGAGGGAGGGATTGTCGTGGACAGCCGGAGCTGGTTTATTCAAAATGAGGCTCAGCGCGAACGCCACCAGGTGATACGCCATTTGTCCAAGCAGTTCGCCCAGAGCGCATCCAGGCACGACACTGAGGGCACCTTCCCGCACGAGAACATTTCTTTGCTTCGCGAGTGTGGATACGTGGCCTGGACAACGCCTTTGGAGTACGGAGGCGCTGGGATTTCGCTTTATGAAATGCTGCTCCACCAAGAAGAGATTGCGCGCGGGGACGGTTCGACGGCTTTGGCCATTGGCTGGCATGTTGGGATGATGTTGAATCTGACCGCAAGCCGTGCGTTCCCTGAGGAAGTTTACGAACAGGTGTGCAAGTCGGTAGTAGAGCGTGGAGCGCTCATCAACAGCTGTGCCAGCGAGCCGGCCACGGGAAGCCCGAGCCGCGGCGGCCGGCCTGAAACGACTGCGGTACCTGTAGACGGTGGCTATAAAATCACGGGCCGCAAGACGTTCAGCACCTTGTCGCCCGCCCTCGACTGGGTCTTGGTGACGGCCGGGATTGAAGGTTCGGACGAGATCGGCGAGTTCTTAGTTACGAAAGAGGATATTGAAATCGTAGAGACGTGGAATGTCCTAGGCATGCGGGCCACCGGCAGCCATGACATCGTCTTGAAGGACGTGTTCGTTCCCCAAGCTCACTTGGTGGGGACAGTCCGTCCCGGGCAAAGGTCGGCGCGCAACCGCGACGGCGGAGGTTGGATGCTGCACATTCCCGCGTGTTACCTGGGGGTCGCTCTCAATGCCCGGGACATTGCTTTAAATTACGCCGCGAACTACCGCCCAAACAGCTTGCCGCACCCCATTGCCAAAGTCGATCACATCCAAGACAAAATCGGGCACATGGAACTCGAACTGTTGTCTGCGCGGACGTTGATGTACGACTTGGCCAGTCGCTTCGACCAGGCAGATGAGAAGCAGAGACTGGAACTCAGGCCCCAGCTGTCAGCCGTGAAGACACTGGCGACCAATGCGGCCGTGCGCGTGGTGGACCTGGCGATGCGCGTCGTCGGTGCGCGCAGTTTGTCTAAGGATTTGGCGTTGGAACGTCTGTACCGCGATGTTCGCGCCGGGCTGCACAACCCGCCGATGGACGACGTGACTTACAAGCTCCTGGCTGAAGCCGGGGTCAAGGAACAAGAGTTTACCCAATCGTAAATCTAAGAGTCCGTCGAAGGGCTCAAGCACAGAATGCGCGAATGGAACAAGTACGGGATGGGGAATGGAACAAGTACGGTGGGGAATGGAACAAGTACGGTGGGGAATGGAACAAGTACGGTGGGGAATGGAACAAGTACGGTGGGGAATGGAACA
>NZ_JAJFNK010000049.1 GCF_021739485.1 Alicyclobacillus tolerans | reverse complement strand
ATCGCCGGACATCGATCTCGTCAGAAGACGGTCAGCTTATCCCGTCAATTTCCGGACACTATGCTAAGTCAGTAACACCATGTGAGCATAGTGGCTCAAAACGAAGTGATCGCGACGCATGTCCGCTGCGATAGTCGTGAACAAATGATTCTTGTTTTGGACCATTATCTAGATATCTTACTCAAGAAACCGCGAGCGGTACGAGATGCACGTGTCATGCATGGAACAGACATCCCCGAGGTTGTTCGTCTGTTCCACAGGGAGATGAGGCAACGCCATGGAGCGGATGGCGACCGGGCATTTGTCCGTTTCATGCTCCTACACCGTGAGGTCGGTATGGACGCCATTGTGAGTGTGTTGCATATTGCGTCTGAACAGCAAGTCTACCATTTTGAAGGGTTACACGAACTCGTTTTAAAGCAGACTGGACAGGTACAACCAATGAGCTCGCTGTCCGCTGAAAAACTGCCTGTCGATCTGTCCCAGTACCGAGTACAAAAGGCGGATACCTCGCGGTACAGTGCACTCACCAGCGGAGGTGAGCGCGGATGACAACCCAGATGCTGTTGGACCACTACCTCAAACAATTGAGGTTACCAAGTGTAGCCCGGCATTACACTGCTGTCGCGCGTGATGCCCAAGACAGGAACCTCGGGTATGAGGACTACCTACTGGCTCTATTAGAGCAAGAAGTACGAACACGAGAGGAAAACCAACGGCAACAGCGCCTGAAAAAGGCGACGTTCCCGACAACCAAAACACTGGACTTGTTCGAATTCCACTTGATGCCTAGCTTAAACAAGACGAAGATACTGGCTCTGGCAAAAGGTGAATTCGTAGAGAAGCACGAGAACGTCATACTCATTGGGAACTCGGGTACCGGTAAGACCCACGTTGCAACAGCACTCGGAATTGAACTGGTGCAAGTCGGACACCGTGTCAAGTTTACAACCGCGCATGCCCTTGTAGAGGAATTACTCGTGGCAAAAGAGGAACACCGTCTTCTGCAGTTGGAGAAACAGTGGCTTAAATTCGATGTGGTCATATGTGATGAGTTAGGATATGTCCCATTTACCAAGATGGGCGCCGAATTACTGTTTCAGTTTTTCTCAGCTCGTCACGAACGAGGCAGCATGATTATGACCTCTAACCTGGACTTCGCCGACTGGGTCCAACTCTTCGGCGATGAGAAGATGACGGCAGCTCTTCTCGACCGGATAACACACCGTGCCCACATTCTTCTGATGAACGGGGAATCCTACCGATTTAGACAAACGATGTCGCAGCGAGAGAACTAGAGGTAGTTTCCATTTGCACCCAAGTCGCCACCCCCTCGGGGGTGGAGCCATCTAAAGAAAGGAACTTCCACTACTGGAAGCTTAGTGGCTCACTTTCAAACCGATCACTGTGGCTCAACTTGGTCTTGACGAAAACATCAGTATATCTTTGATAAGGTATATTCGGGCAGTCATATTGAATCACACATATCCAGTCTCGTAAGTAACCTGGGCTGAGCCCCCACTTAGACAGTTTGACTTGCATTTATTGGGTGAGCCAGTGCACATGTGTTGAGAAGCCGTTCGACAAGTCCGTGTCCCATGTGTCTGCGGTTCAATCGGTAAGTGAATTCAGCAGCATACAGTTGCTTGAAGTGCTCTCGTCCATGGTATGTTCCGTCAATGAACGCCTTCAAATTGCTTATCAACGTATTGACCCATTGAAATGTTTCATGAGCGTTTTCGTCACTCGACAATGTCACCAGATGCGGAATGTCCAGTTCCTTTGCACTGGCACCGTATGACCAGTTCCCGTCTGTTTCCAAGACGACATCAGTCCCGAGGTTACGTTGTAAAATTGGCAGTATCGAATTTCTAGTCAGGTCTTCGACCGCTTCAATGAAACAGTATTGGGGTTTTCCTTTCGCCAGTGAAACCCCCATGACCATGGGCGACTGTGTGGTGCCACGACCCCGTTTGCCTTTGCTTTTGCCGCCAAGGTAGAAGTCATCGACTTGAACGATTCCTTCCAACTTATATTTGGCGTTTCGCTCTGCCATAGCGTTGCGGATTTTGTGAAGCATGTGCCAAGCCGTATCGTACGAAACGCTGATGTGACGCTGAAGTGTCTTTGCAGAAACACCACGCTTGTCATTGCTGACCAGGTATATTGCAAGGAACCATTTGTATAGTGGCGTTTTGCTTTTATGAAAGATAGTCCCTGCAGTGACAGAAGTCTGGCGATGACACTGCTTACACTCAAACAGTGGCACCCTACGGTCGGCGTCACGTCTGTGCGCTGCATGAACAAGCATCACTTCGGAATGATTACACTTCGGACAGGTGAAACTTTTTTTCCATCGCAGCTGAATGAGATGCTCTTCACAGGCTTTTTCATCCGAGAATTTTTGCGTAAACTCCAAGAGATTCACGAATACCACCTCGATATGCGAACATACGTTCTTATAACGAGTTTGCCACTCGTCCTCCACTTTTCAAGGGAAACTTACGAGAGTGGATATGTGTGTATTGAATTAACATTCTGTTCCGCACCCGTGCCGGGGTACAACCCTTCGTTATGGTGGACCACACAAAATGGATGGCATTATGTACCCGGCGAGTACATCAAGTTGGCCGGGTACATCATTTGGTACGGTATCCTTCATTAACTGATGAACGGAACTGATTATCCGCATATTTTAGAATGCCAAATGAGCAACTATAAGCACTGGTTAGTTTATGAGAAATTCATCTCTGCCTCGGAAAACGACGGATGTCGAGCATCCTTATCGGACAGTAGTGCCTTTGTCGTAGGCCAAGAGATATCAAGCGTAGGATCGTCCCAACGAATACCTCGATCATGCACAGGTGAATAGTACGAATCAACCTTGTACATTACATGTGTGTCAGGGACCAAGGTGCAAAAACCGTGTGCAAACCCTTGTGGAACATATAATTGGCGATGATTCGCTGCAGTGAGGGTAACCCCCACCCACTTCCCGAACGTTGCTGATTCCTTTCGAATATCCAATACTACATCATAAATGGCCCCCTGACCTACACGAACGAGCTTCGTCTGTGCAGCTGGTCGAAGCTGATAGTGCAGACCTCGTACCGTGCCAGCTACAGCCGAGTAGGAGTGGTTATCTTGCACAAAATCAACATTTACACCAAGAGCCAAGAATTTCTCCTTAGTGTAGCTTTCCGTAAAAAAGCCTCTTGTGTCCGCAAACACATCTGATTCGATCATAAAAACGTCTTCAATGTCCGTCTTTATCCTGTTCATTCCCGTATCTCCTCCAGAAATTTCGACAATGCCTGACGCCAAGGCCGTAACAATGTAAATCCATTTGCACGTAAAGCTGTGTGACCGAGTACAGAATACTGTGGCCGCGGAGCAGGGCGTGGAAATTCATCTGTAGTGCAGGGTTCTAACGGCGTTTGAATTCCCGCGTCGTTGAAGATTGCACGGGCAAACTCGTACCAAGAACACTGGCCTGTATTCGACGCATGATAGATGCCGTATTTATTCGTGGACACTAAATTCAGCAATAGATCTGCCAAATCTTTGGTGTAAGTGGGGGACCCAATCTGATCTTGAACGACTCGCATTTTTGTCAGTTCCTTTGACCTCGTCAGCATCGTCTTCACAAAGTTTGAGCCATGTGCCCCGTACACCCAAGACGTCCGTACAATGAACCAGCGTGAGCATAACCCTTGGACCAACATTTCACCCGCGCGCTTCGTCTTCCCATATACCGTCTGGGGATTGGTGTTGTCATATTCGTCATATGGAACGGACACAGTCCCGTCAAATACATAGTCCGTGCTTGTGTAGCACAACCGTGCGCCAACTTCTTCTGCCGCAACTGCCACGTTGCGAGTGCCCATCACATTAATCCGATATGCGTCATCCGGATGAGATTCT
Organism: Alicyclobacillus tolerans; assembly: GCF_021739485.1. Lineage (GTDB taxonomy): Bacteria > Bacillota > Bacilli > Alicyclobacillales > Alicyclobacillaceae > Alicyclobacillus_K > Alicyclobacillus_K tolerans_A. The sequence goes on along the minus strand of NZ_JAJFNK010000049.1, from coordinate 32,464 downwards.
GCCATATCAACGGCAGTATACGCAGCCGTATGAATAATAGCGTCGGGCTTCATGTCATGCACTAGACTCCGAACTAGGGTTTCATCCGTAACGTCCATCTCGGACCGCCCAACGCCAATCAGTTCAATTCCCGGTACCTGTAAACGGATCAACTCTGTCCCCAGTTGCCCCTTTGCTCCAGTTATCAGAATTTTCATGTACGCATCGACTCCAAACGCGATCCGTACTGACGGTCGTAATACTCCCGATACTTACCCGACCTCACAGATTCCCACCACGAACGATGTCCGAGATACCACTCAATGGTTTCCTGGATTCCTCGATCAAACGTGTACTGCGGTAACCAGCCCAACTCCGTTTCAATCTTCGTTGCGTCGATAGCGTAGCGACGATCATGTCCAGGCCGATCTTCCACATGTTGAATAAGGGACTCAGACTTACCAAGGGCCTTTAGAACAGTTCGAACAATATCTAGGTTCGTCCTCTCGTTTTGCCCACCGATATTATATGCCTCTCCATTTCTACCCTGGCGAATAACTAGATCAATGCCCGCACAGTGATCACTTACATGCAACCAATCACGGATCTGAAGTCCATCACCGTAAATCGGAAGCGGCTTGTCCTCTAGTGCATTGATAATCATCAGTGGAATCAGTTTCTCTGGGAACTGATACGGACCATAGTTATTTGAACACCGTGTGATGTTCACCGAAAGGCCGAACGTCTCGTGATACGCACGTACCAGTAAATCCGCAGCTGCTTTACTCGCTGAATATGGGCTATTCGGCTGCAATGGAGTCGTTTCAGTGAATGCCGGACTGTGTAAATCAAGCGTACCGTAGACTTCATCGGTGGAGACCTGCACGAATTTTTTAACACCATAGTGACGCGCAACGTCCAAAAGAACTTGGGTACCCAGCACATTAGTTCTCACAAAGACAACCGGGTCGAGAATGCTACGATCCACGTGGGACTCTGCAGCAAAATTAACCATAACATCTACGCCACCGCGCATAACGCTGTGTATATCTTCGGTGTTAGTGATGTCGGCTTTAACGAAGGAGTAGTGATCGCTACTAGCCTCAATGTCGGTTAGGCTATTTAAATTACCGGCATACGTAAGAACATCCAGATTGACGATCGTATCTTCCGGATGCTGATGCCGCAAATACCGGATAAAATTGCTTGCAATAAAACCGGCTCCGCCCGTAACTAAAAGTTTCATTATTCACCTCATATGGCCTTAGATTTCGATAGTGGTATCTCTTCCTTACATGGTTCCGTTGTCATATGGAGGACCGTAATAGAGGGATTGAGCCAATTCGTTTGCGCGTGCTAGCGATTTGTGTGTGCCAGCATCGGTCCACCAACCATCCAGAATATCATACGTCAACTCTCCACGCTTTAGATAAGCATTGTTAACGTCCGTGATCTCCAATTCACCGCGACCCGACGGTCTCAATGTGCGGATGATACTAAACACATCACTGTCGTACATATAGATGCCCGTTACTGCAAAGGAACTCTTAGGCTGAACTGGTTTTTCTTCAATACTCAAGATCTGTTCCCCTTCCAGTTCGGGCACACCATAGCGTTCCGGATCATCAACTTCCTTGATAAGTATTCTCGCTCCACGACGTTGGTGCTTGAATCGGTCAACACAGTCGCTGATGTCATTACTGAATACGTTGTCACCAAGCATGACCGCCACCTGATCTTTCCCTACAAAGTCCTCCGCAAGGCCAAGTGCCTGCGCGATGCCTCCCGCTTCATCTTGCACGCGATATGTAAATTCAGCACTGAAATCGTGTCCACTACCAAGTAAGCTAACTACATCCCCCATGTGTTCTTTTCCAGTTACCACGAGGATATCGCGGATGTCTGCCTGAAGGAACTTATAAATGGTGTGAAAAATCATCGGATATTTCCCAACAGGAAGCAGATGTTTATTTGTAATTTTTGTAAGTGGATACAGTCGGGAACCAGTCCCTCCCGCTAGGATAACACCTTTCATCAAGTCTCCCCCTCATTATTGGTGCAAAGATAACTCCTAGCACACTCTCTTGTTCATCACCGATGGTTATCTGACCAAAACCCCGTCTATTAACCCATCAGCGTTTTACTGTACCTCCACCCAACTTGTGCTTTTGGAACAATCAGCACAAGATTCACCCGATCCCACGTTAACACAAAGCAATCAGGGTACGGGGAGGCCCTAGGTCAAGAACATTCCAAATCAGTGTGTTTCGCCTATTCCCAACGAACAGGTTACACAATTAGACAATACTTCATAATCCCTTGCTACAATACTTTTCGACTTTTCACGAATTGGTAGCCTTTGAGCTAGGTAAACTCTAGAAATAAATGGATTATCGTCCCCCGTCAAACTCCTTTTTAGTATTTACTGATTTAATCATATAAAGAACTTCCCTTATCTTAAGCCTAATGGATGGCATGAACCATAAAGTAATCAAAATGTAAAAAATCCAAAGGATTGGTATACTGAACCAAGTGCCTAAATAAGAATGCACCGCGAAGTATAGTGCCTCTGAAATGGCTCCAACACTCCCAAGTCTGATAACATGTATGTTCCATGGCCCAAAACCTCTCAACATTCTACCTACCATCCATAACTCTACGACTAGTACGGAAATTTCACAAATAATAGTAGCAATTCCTGCGCCTACAATACTGAAGTGGGGTATTAATATAAAACTCAGCAAAGAGTCAAATAAAAATCCTATAATCGCTACATTTACTATGTATTTGTTTTTTTTAAAAGCTATTAGAATAGAGTTGATAATACTGTATAATATTACAATTGGTGCGGACCATATTAATATGGAAAGAGCCAATGATGCTTCAGAAAATGTTGTACCAAACAAGGACGAAACTAAATTGCGCAAGTCGAATACTGTAAGACAAACTAAGATGCCTACATAAAGAGTCATGTTTATATATTTGCTTCCTAAAATCTTGACAGTTATTTTGTCGTTGGAACTAAACAAGGTTGCGAAATATGGTATTAGAGACTGTGCAAATGTTGTTCCAGCCGCGATAACGAATTGAACCATACGATATGCCGCAGAATAGTTGCCCACGGTGGAACTACCCCAATATATTTGCAGGATAATTGTATCAATTGTATTGTATGCGTTAATAAGGAGCATTGATAGTCCGAGCGGTAATGAAGCACGGAGAACCCCTCCTGCCCTTAACCGTGTCACCTCTGCCGAAAGCAAATATGGTCGTATTATCCATTTCGAAAATAAGGTAGCAGCAAGAACCCCAAACAACACTGACAAAGTTGCAATTTGTGGTAAGTGAAGGGAAGGAACAAGTAAACACAGTATTGCGAAAACCAAATATGCTCCGCCATCGAATACTCTCGTTAATCCTGTGTAATTGGCATGGTGAGTGGCAGTTAAAACCCAAGATCCATTTAATGCAGATATAATGACCACAAATGAATAAACTACCATTACTAAGCGCGATGTTGGGTTCTTTATAACTAATATACCCATCCCTAAATACAAAAGGGCGCCAACGATCGCCACTCTTATACGAACTGATTGTATATCATTATAGTACCTGTTCGACAACCCAGAATCGGAGTTATTTGACATGGCTGTTGAAACGATACCAACGTCCATAAAATTCACATATTGAGACAATACCGATGCAAAGGAAATTAGCCCATAACCACTTGCTCCGATTGCACGAGCGATCAGGATATTGCCAAGGAACTTCCCAACTCGTGATAAAATTTCCCCACCTGTGTAAGCTAGGGATTTAAGATCCTTCGACATTAAACCTTCCGCCTTTATTTATAATTTCCTTGTGGCCAGCATACCTACAACAACTGAAAAATCAGGAATGATTCCCTTTACTATAGCTCCTGCACCTATTACGCAGTTTTTACCTATGATGGTCCCTTTCAAAATAGTAGCTCCAGTTCCTATCCATGTACCATCACCAATAGAAACTGTTCCCAATTTGAGTGGTTGATCCATTATTGGCTTAGACGTCTCCTCAAATCCGTGATCAGAATCAACTATCGTCACCCTTGGGGCAATCAAAACCTTATCACCAATTACAACTTCGCTAGCAGCCACAATATGAACATCATTCTCAATTATCGTCCCATCACCAATATCTAACTTTCCATTGTATTTTACTCCGGCGTATTCATTAATAATCTCAAACCGTGCATTTTTTCTAATTAGAACATTTCTGCCTATGGAAATGCCCACTGGATTCCGAACAAGGAATGGTGGTTCCAATACGCTTCCTTTGGGAAATGACTCAAAACTTCTGAGCATGATAAATTGCAAGTGTTTCAAGACAAATATCTTGTAGTCATTCATGGGACGCCCAAACAACACTCACACATCCTTATATGTAGACTCCAGAAAGAGGTGTGAAAAGGGAACAAATTTTCGTTCTCTTCACATCTATTGAGTACCCTAATATCCTTAATTTTCACAACAAGAACATATACTATAATCTAGTAGGGAAAGCCTAACTTCCAACCTGCGCTACATCAGGATAAACAAAATTATGAGGATTCCCTTATTTTTCGTCAGCCAATGTATTTCACTCCTCCAAATGTCTTTCATCTGCTTGAGAAGAAGCTACCTGTTCCCATTCGACCTGCACTAAAATCACGTATTGCAAGAAATAGAGATTTTCTTTTCCAGCCTTGATTTTTTACAAAATAAACAAACAATCTATACAATCTACTTGTTGCATAATATAAGATTGAACTAAATTTATAAAAACCATGTAAATTTTTTGCAATAAAATACAGTCGATTTCGTTCTCCAAAATACATTGTAAACGGTGAGTTTTGACCTGTTGAGGAACTTACATAGTGGTATACTTTGGAATCCTTCAACACCTCTATCGTAATTCCCCATTTATTAAGACGCGCACAAAAATCCGTGTCATCAAAATATACAAAGTAAGATGGATCCATTAGGCCAACTGTGCCAAACACAGAACTTGGTATTGCCATGCAACACGTGGGAGCATAGGTTACGCTCTTAACGGAGGGCAGCAGTTCAGTCTCTCTGTGAACGGTATGACCTTTCCATTTGATAATTTCACCACCTCCGTACCAAACCGCATTTTTGTTGGTAGCGTAAAATATGGTTGGAACTATGACGTTTCCTGTTTGATTCATTCTATCCAATAACAACCCTAACGCGCCGTCTTCGAATTCAACGTCATTATTAACTAACAAAATTTCATCAGTACCATTAGCCAAAGACCAACGGATTCCAATGTTATTTCCCTCCGCAACTCCCACATTATCCACCTGCGGCAGTATGACTAATTCCCACGTCGTAAACTGAGAGCGATAAGATTCCAACTTTTCGATGGTATTGTCTGATGAATTATTATCTACGACAACGAGGGTAGCGTTTATATGTTGTTTTAATAACGAACTTAAGAATAAATCTATGAATCCTTCCGCATTATAAGTCACGGTAACAACATGGATGGTATGCTTCTGGTTCATAACATCGTCTTCCCCAATCCTCTTTGGACAAGTTCTTGCCAAGCTTTTTCACTATCATCTGCTACATTAACGGTCTGCTGTTTAAACCACTTGATGTACTTTGTCATTCCCGCCGTCGCCGTATATTGTGGATACCAATTCAAGTCTCTGGTTGTTGCTGTAATGTCAGCAGTACAGTGACGGATGTCGCCAACTCGATGTCTCCCAGTGATCTGAACACCATCTGGTCCCATGTCAAATTCAGCGGAAACCAATCTCGCCATATCTTGAATCGATATCCCGATGCCTGTTCCGATATTATAAATCCCACTTACATTACAATCTAATGCCGAGGTTATGGCCGCAATAACATCGTCAATGAAAACGAAATCTCGAGTTTGACACCCATCTTCAAATACATATAACGGCTTCATCTGCATCGCTCTAAGCAAGAACGTAGTCATAATGCCCGTGTACGGATTTCCGAGGGCTTGTCCTGGTCCGAACACGTTAAAAAACCTCAATATGGAATACCTAATGCCCAATGCCTTCGAAATTTGTTGAACCATATGCTCTTGTGATAATTTTGTGCTTGCATAGATAGAACTCGCATTGGTTCGCGTATCAACAGGTGTGGGTATCGGCCTTAACCAATTACCGCAGGTGCTACAAATCGGATCCCATTTATCCTTACTATCAGTATTATCGACTGTTCCTTTGCAAGAATCACAAAAGTACGCGCCCTCCCCGTAGACCGCTCTGCTTGAAGAAAGGATTAGACGTTTATTTAAAAAGTTCCCATCCCACGCCACTGGAATCGCTTCAAGCAATGCAGCAGTCGCAACTACATTATTTTCTGTGTATCGTACGAGTTCGTACATCGATTGACCTACCCCCGTGTCACTTGCTAAGTGCACAACGGAATCGCAATCACGTAGAATATCGATTAACCTATTCTTATCTAATCCCTGTATAGAAGAATGCACAAATTCTATGCGAGAATCCTCGCAATTGTTCATAAAAAAATCTTGCGTGGTATGCACCTGCGGTAATAGCGAGTCGATAATGTAGATCTTATCAACGTCTCTTTTATCTATATTTTCTCTTATCCATGTTCTACCGATGAATCCAGCACCGCCAGTCAACAATATCCTCATATGAATTACTCTCCTTTTATATCCGTTAAAAAAGTATGTGGGCTAAAATAAATCACATATACTCAGATTAATTCACTGTAGTTTCATAGATACGTAATATACGGGCTCCCATTGCCTTTCTGTTAAATACAGCATTAACTCTACGTTTACCATTCTCACCCAAAACCCTTGATAGCTCGCGATTCTCTACTAACTTTCGCAGCGATTCTCTAAGCCCGTTTACATCTCTAGGTTCGTTAACAAAACCAGTGTGGTTATGGGAATTAACATATGGCACACCAGTAGGAAGATTAGTGGAAACCACGGGCTTACCAAACGCCATCGCTTCCAATTGAACTAATCCATACGCTTCGCTACTTTCTACCGACGGAAGAACAAAAATATCACAGGCTTGATAGAATGCTCTTAAATCATCTTCAGAAGCTCTTCCCCAGAATGTGACTCTTTGAGCAACATCAAGATCAGTCGCCAACTGCATCAATGATTGCCTCAGAGGTCCATCACCAACGATGATAAGATGGAATTGTGATAAACCTTTAACTGCCCTAATGAGATACTCTACGCCCTTATAATATACAAGTCGACCAACAAACAGGATTTTCACCCCTTCGAATTGACTTTCTAACTCCCTCACCCGTGCTTCATCAACATGGTCAACTAATTGATTCACATCGATCCCAAGAGGAACTACTTCGCACTTGTCTTTATAGGCAGCCAACTCATTCGAACTATGAAGGAGATTGGGTGATGTAACCACTATTTTATCGACTTTTGAAAGAAACTTATGTAATAACGGCCGATAAACCCCCATCAACTTAAGTTGCTTGACTATGTCACTATGCCAAGTCAATACGATTCGTTGCTGTGACAGGCCAGACAATAAATAGGATACATCTCCCAACGGGAATGGATAGTGGAAATGAAGTATATCAACTTCTTTCCCGAATTTACGTAGCCAGAAAGGGAAGGTTGGTGATACTGGCATAGAGAAATATGTACCCAATGAGGGTGTTCGAATTATTCTTATATTATCAAGGTACTCTGTTTGAACTCTCCGATTGGAGCCAGTCACCAGAACAGACATGTTCACCGAATTTTGTAACTCCTGAGCCACATCAAGAACGACCTTTTCCACGCCGCCGATATGGGGATAAAACAACTTGTTTATCTGAAGCACTTTCAAAGCAATCCCCCCTAGATTACTGACTCGTATACAGCTATATGCTCTGCTATCGACCGCGTCCAATCAAACATCGGAACACGGTTTAAACCAGATAAGGACAGCGTGGACCTAAGTTGCTGGTTAGAACTGATTTCTAACAAAGCCTCCGCCATATCATTTGTGTTGTAGGGATTGAAGGTGAGGGCAGCCTCCCCTACAATCTCAGGCAAAGATGACGTGTTAGAACAAACAACAGGGACACCCCGCGACATCGCCTCTAATACTGGAAATCCAAAACCTTCATAGATAGATGGAAACACCACGGCGGTAGCTCCCTCATAAATTTTCATCAAACGCTGGTCGGATAGACGCCCCAGGAATTTAACTTTGTCCTCTAGTCCACGGCGTTCAACGTCCCCCCGTATGTCATAATAATCAGTGCTCTCCGTCCCAACTGTCAGCAAGAGATGGTTTGTTCTATCTACCGTGGCTTCGAAAGCATCAATCAGTCGACGCAAATTCTTTCTCGGTCTATTCATACCAACATACAGAAAATAACGGGTATCACTACCTGTATCCGAGTTAACGTACAAATCATTTCCACCGCTACGTAGCGCAGGATTCCCGTGATAGATGACATGAATTTTAGATTCCGGAACACGATAGTAATTCATTAGGTCCACCTTGCTGCTGTTAGATACTGTAATAATTGATCGAGCTTTCTTTGTTACCCATTTCATCATTGCTCTATAGTATAGAAAGGCCTTGTAACTAGGGAACTCTTCAGGAAAACGGTCATATGCTAAATCATGAATAGTGACCACAAGAGGTAGGTCAGTAGCCACTGGGGCGTTGAATTGAGGACTATGGACGACATTAGGGTTGGTCTTCTTCAAAACGTTTCTCAGTTCAAACTGCTCCCTAATAGTAAAAATTCGAGATTTCAACTCAACATGTTGGAGATGACCCTGCATTACTTTAAATGGAGACTCGGAATTTTGTAGCAAAACCAACGGTGTTATGTCTGGGCAAAGAGATAAACCGTCGACTAAATTTGATATATATCTTCCGATTCCGGTGTTTCTAGCCATTCGCACATCCACTGCTATTTTCATTGAAGGCACCACCAGTCTTAGCGTCATTATTTCCACGCGTTAAACGAGAAACTGAAATCATGCTTACGGCAAGGCCAATTATATACCACACATACACGATATTAAGAGTAGATATCGTGACAAATTGAACTAAAAAACCTACAATACATCCGACCATTGGGGGCACAAATTTTGAAACATTACCACCTTGCTTTAGTACACGTTTAAGGCCAAACATAAGCAAACCAAAACTCATTGCAATAATTGTAACTCCAATAAGACCAGTGTCAGATAAGAGCTGGTAGTACAAGTTATTCACAGTCACCATTTCATTATTTATAACTACATATAAATCGCTATTTCCTAAACCTACTCCATGCATTGGATGCCTAATAAATAAGTTCCAAGCAACTAACCTACCATAAAGCCGTTCCGAGTCCAGCGGTTTATGCACAACGGATGATAGGAGATGAGGAGATATCAAGTAGATTAACGCAATACCAGCTATTCCAGTAATGGCAATACCAAAGACTCGTTTCCACGGAATTCTTGCGCGCATACTGATAAATAACATGACAATTAACGCCGCTGTCATTGCTGCCCAACCGGCGGTAGAGAATGTTAATATTAAGCTAAGAATTTGAATGGCACTCGACCATAACATATGTCGCTTGTTACCTATTCCGGAAATAACGAAGTAAAGAGTAAAGGGAAGGACACATATCAAAAAATTAGCAAAATAGTCGGCTTCATAAGCAAACGCCTGAAGCCTTGGAACTCTCCATGGACCTATCAACATGATATGTATATGTGGGATTGCTAACTTCAGAATGTATGCAAAAACAGACATTATACATATAACGGTAGTTGACCGAATTAATATCGCAATCGCATTGTAAATTTTTTTATAAGATGACAAATACTTAACCATAAACCAAACCATCGCAATGTTAAATACCGTCCAAACAATTGTAAATGCCGATCTCAAGGCTGGTGAATTTTTTCCAACTGCATTTATTGCCCCCAAATTCGGGGGTATAGGCGTCAAAAAGAAATCGATAATCACATAGATGATGAAGACTGCCAATGGCCAAAAATAAAACCCACTTAACTTATTGTCGGAATGCTTAAGTTTTGCGCACACACTCAAAAACATGGCCGCAATTCCAATAGCAAAAAAAAGCTCCGATGGTTTCAACGAAATTCCAAATAATTTTATCGAATAACTTTGTATAGAAAGTAACCAAGTAATCAATACAAAAGAAACATCAAGAATATTTTTGTAAAAATACAACATAAAAAAAACAACGCAAAGTCCTACTCCAATGAAAAGAATTTGATAATTAGTATAAACAGAGAGTATGGATACACCAAGACCAGCCAACAGAATGCCCATTATTCTGGATGGAGTTACCCCCATATAATTACGCATAACATTGCTCCCATGCTCATTAGATTAATCTACTTATACAAATTCACGATAAATATAAAGGTTGCCTGGCAGCCTGATCCCTCGCAAAGTCCGTCTCGCGTCCCCTTCCAGATTCCGTAAGCATCCGTTTTACTAGAAAGTCAAATAAAATATCCTCTATTTTTGCTGCTAGGTCTTCAAATAGAAACGGTACAAATAATTTAACTGTATCCCTAACTAACTCAGGTGTACTTGTTGTTGCGGATGTACGACTGGAGTCCCCACTGCCATGGCTCTAAGGATGGGAAACTAAACGTTCATTCGACAGCATGCGATAAATACCTTTTTACAACTAGCTTCTACATCTACAGTCACCCCAGTCACGAGGTGAACTTAGACACTAAATTTCTCGTATATTGTTCAATTCCGAACTACCTGTGTCAAAAAAATACGTAGATTCAACGAGCCCACCTCCTGTTTTAGTAAATTTCATCCTAGAGCAACGCGATTAATGGTAACTGTTGAACTTATGAACCGCTACATTCGCCATTGAATAATGTCCTAACGATGTAATTATTTAGTCAATGTTGTTTCCTGAGTCGCAGCTACCATATCGCTGGGTATTGCGGAAAGAACACCACGAGCCTTAAGCGGTGTCAATACGACAATAATAGTCTTAAGTAGCAGTTTAATATCTTGATAAGGATGATAATTCCTTATGTACCATAAATCATATCTAAGCTTGTCAGCAGCATCAGTTGTATAAAACCCCGATACCTGAGCGTACCCCGTGACACCCGGCTTTACAATATGACGATAGCCATACCCAGGAATTTGTTTTTCAAATTCAGTAACAAACCCCGGACGTTCTGGTCTAGGTCCAACCAAACTCATATCTCCTATGAGTACATTAAATAACTGGGGCAGTTCATCTAACCTCGTAGCACGTATAAACCGCCCAACACGAGTTACCCGAGGATCATGTGCCGTTGCTAAGATTGCACCAGTCTTCTGTTCAGCATCAGATCGCATACTTCTAAATTTATGAACCCTAAATATCTTCCCATTCAATCCGACACGTTCCTGAGAATAAAGGGCCGATCCGCTAGATTCAAGTGGAATAACTATTGAAAGAATGATCATTGCGGGAGACGCAATTGCCAGCAATACAATAGCACACACTAAATCCATTACACGCTTGACAAGCCTGTATCTACGCGGAATATACAGCGGTGCAGACGTGAAGACCATCAAATCACCATAGCTGCTTACCTTGGTTGGTCTAGAAATCACATCAAAGCTCTCTGGCACAAGATTGACGGTTATTCCTGCATCCAAGGCTGCCTGTGCTGTCCTGTTTTTCCACTGTGGAGATACACGGTCAGACATAAAAACAGCATTATATTTACGTAGTTCACTGATACCCAGTTCTGACTCTGATGTTAAATAAGCAACATTCACTCTAGGGTTGGATGACATCAACGCATGTCCGATACGAAAACCATCTTCGATAGAATCAGCGACAACTAGGACATTCTCCGCTTTCTGTTTTGTAGCCGTGAAAACCAAAAATCGAAACATCAACTGAGTCACAGTATTCACAAGAAACGCGAGCATAAAAATACTACGAGGTGTGGAAAAACTCCTGAACCAAAAGCAAATTGACATTGCTATAACAAAAGTAAGGACATTCACGAGTACGGTTGACATGACAATGGTTGAATATGTCTTTTGGATACTAAAGTCATACAGATCCAGAGAGTACGTAATGAACACCAATAAAACCGCCGAAAGGACCCACGCAACGGAAGCAAAGTCTACCTTATGAGAATGATAGCCAAATCGAACATAGCTACTAAAGACGATACTCGCGTAAAACAACAGAACATCAAATAATAGGAACAGCACCCTTCTCACATTGACCCCACCCAGTTGAATTTTTGCTAATTTATATATTCACACGTTACCCAGATACTCGATTCGATACCCAACACGCTATCTCTCTTGATACAAACGAGTAGTGAATATCGACAATTATTATCTCTGTATAATCCCTTGTATTAAGAAATAACCCTAGGCAATTATCTCTGCACGGTTTGCCAAGACAAAATGAACTAACTCTTCGAGGCCTGTTCTTAGGGCGTACCTAGGACGCCAGTCGAGAGTAGCAGTAGCCAATGCATTATCCAGGTAACTATGAACGATATCTCCATCACGTGACGAACAATATGTGGGCTCAATATTTTTACGAACAATTCCGTTTATAATCCCCAGAAGGTCATTAATGGTTGTTTGCTCGCAAGAACTGACATTAAAAACGCCGTTGACCGCAGACCCAAGAGCCGCTATATTCGCGTCTGCGACATCCTTCACGTAAACGAAGTCTCTTGTTTGCAACCCATCTCCATAGATTGCAGGTGACTCGTTATTTAAGATTTTGTCAACAAATATCGATACAACCCCAGCTTCCCCCTTCGGGTCTTGTCGAGGCCCATAAACATTCGCATAACGTAGGATGGTATAGTCTAATCCATACAGGCTGGAAAACAACTCAATGTACCGTTCTGGGGTGTATTTGGATAACCCATAGAACGACATCGGTGAAATCGGGTGCTTTTCATCTATCGGTAAATACACGGGGTTGCCATATGCAGCTGCGGAGGAGGCATACACGACCCTTCGGACACCATGTTTTACAGCGTTCGTCAAAAGATTGACCGTGCCTACAATATTCATATTTGCATCCCGAATCGGATCGACAATTGAACTTTGCACATTGATTTGCGCGGCATGATGAATGATGAATTCTGGTTTTTCCGCCTCAAAGACCTCGGTGATTTCTGCGGCAGTAATATCCGCCTGATAAAACTTTGCCTCTGAGTGTATGTATTCTCGTTTCCCCGTGCTCAAATTATCAACGACAACGACTTCATACCCGGAATCGACCAGCTTGTCCACTACATGTGAACCGATAAAGCCAGCCCCACCTGTTACTAAAACCTTCACCCTTTGCCACCCCATTACTACTTTCCATCTCGTTAATCAGAAGCCTATACCCGGGTAGGTACATATGTCCTGTTGCTTGTTACTGTAATGTTTACACTCAACAACACGCTCAATGAAAAATCCGATAAAGAATCACGGCCACAATCGCCCAAAAAGGAATTGCGATCGTCAGTGCAACGCCTATACCCTTTAGGAGAAGTCGTCTATCTGGATATGGTGGCCGTACATTGCTAGGCTCTTCACTCATGTAGACACTCTTTCGCAATGCCAAAATACGTTCCCCTTCCAGTAACGACGCCAAAAGTCGATATATGCGACAATTTGTGCGCTCTTTCCCTAATCGCCTACAGTAATGATGACGACGAACAAAGACCGGTCTAGTGAATCGCAAAAAAGACCACCAGTTACATATACCTATTGCATTACATACAGCCTAGGACCTGATTCCTCACCATTACTCGAAATCACTCGAAGTTTTTCCATGAATGGTGATGGATACTGATTCTACGTCTAACGTAGATTTCCTTCCAATAAATTTCAAATCCCCCGTCGAACCGCCATATTTCTACTCTTATTGACACTACGTGCCGAACGTGGCCGTTTTAAGTAGAGCTATTGTGCCAGTACTCTACCAGCATCTAGTATAATCACGCGGCAGATTAAATGTTGTTCTAGTGCTCGTAGAGATGGTTAAGCTCGACACCTTATAGGTATAAACTAGAGTGAATCAAGGCATGGAATGGGTGTAAGGACATACTGAGGGACTACCCCCGAACGGTTCTCCCGTTTGTGAGATAGTCCCCGAAATCGCACAGGTCTAGTTTTAACTTTTGCATTCGGTAAAGAGACGTAACTCTGGGTCATCTACAAGCTTCATAATAGGACACGTTCGTTCCGCTTTTAGCGGTTAACAAAAGTCCCTCATGTTCTGTTCTTCTTCGCTTAACTTCTCTTACACTTCGTCAGCAACTTTCATTTCATGAATCATCCACGGCACTGTAATCGATGCCATTACAAGCATCACGATGATAAAAATAACCACTACCATTACATAACCCCTAGCTCAGCTTCCAATCTCCCGCCAATTGAAGCGTCAAAAAGCCGCGGACATTCATTCCTTACAACTCCCTATAACCTGGCTACATATAGATACACGTGCCAATCGTCTAAGATTCCTTCTGAACATCTCTAAATGACTACCCCATAAAACTCGCGCTTATTCTTTCCTTTCACCTCCACCATGACCTCATCGCCAATATGGAGCAGCCGGTACATCCTTGGCGTTGATATGCTGATTCGCACCCCAGGCCGAATCTCAGCTTTGAAGAGCCCGTGATAAATATGTGTAATTCTGGCTCTTACTCGCGCGCCGCGTTGAATCCGTTCTCCAACCGCGTGGAATGGATTCGGCAGTAAATCACGCCGTGATACCAGTGGCCCATTTTTTCCCATCGACATCACTTGCACATTGCATCCTTCACCGATGTGTCCAACGAGCGTCGCATCCCAATCGTAGAAGGTCCGCGGCATCAATGCCGGAAATCCACCCACGTTCATGATGTATCCGCCACGGATTTCCGCTTGAATGACGCCATACGCTTGTCCACCTTCGACGACCCGACGGGAGTTTATCTCCTGCAAACGCTCAATCGCCTTCTTTCGATTGAGAACAAGGACTGGGTTCGCCTCATCTTCAAGGTCAAAGTCATCAATCACGGCTGAAATCCAGTAATTCAGCAATCGCTCCGGGTTATCAGCGGCAGCAACCCCCGAGTACTCTTCGTCCATTGGCAGGATGATTTTCGCTGAACCAATGTCACCAATAAGGAACTTCTTTCGCTCTCCACGGAGTGAGACCGATTCCGTACCAAACAATCGATAGTGTGCAACCGCCGCGTTCTTCTTCCATGTCCGAGCCACAGTCGGAAGCTGTTGTGCTGTAATTTCTTCCGGCTTGCCAATCAGCGCCCCTTCAGAAATGGTATTCACATACACGAGTTGGCCATTTTCCATTTCCATACTCCTCTCGGTTCCAAATGAGGTTTCTGACGTCACCGTACCACGCCAAGGATGATGGACCGTGCCAACATCGTGTCAGTACTTGCGGTTTTTACGATCAAATCCACATTTCGGACATCGCCATTTTCGTTCATCGGATGTCAGCTCAAGATATGCTTTCTGACACTCAGGACACACTTTTCCCTCTCGGCTTCCGCTCTTGTCTTGCACTACTTTACGGCGCAAATCAAGACGTTTCACAGTGGACGTCGTCTGATTTTGGTCTGCCTTATCACGAATAAGTTGGAGCGAGGAAGCGTCCTCTTTCGATGTAGCAATCACCATCTCCAACGCCCCCACCATCGATTCAGCAGGCCGACCTTCTTCATCTGTCCGCAAACGGTCGAGTTCTGAAGTGGCTTGGACAGGTATCACCTCACGTGGATTCGCCGGCGGATCCACAAATGCGCCTTGTACTTCGGTGGAGGTTCCATCCAAGTTGTCTGGCAGAACCTTTGTAGCTGATTGAGGAAATGCATTGGCTACAGACCTGTGTTCCTTCCTAGTCAATCGATCTGCCTTTTTCATACGCCGCATCCATCGGGCTTCGCTAGAAATCGCATCAGTTTCGGAAGTCTCCAAGGGAATAGCCAGAAATCCACGTTTTTGCTTTGCCCACGCATCTGCTACCGATGTATACCCGACAAACGGGACTTGCGCTTGGTTGTCAACAGTCATCAAAAACACAGCTTCGTCTTTACTCAGTCCAAATGACAAGTCCTCAATCCGAAAGCGTGGATCGATGTCTTCTCTCGTACTGATTCGTCGATCGCGGTTCCGGTTATCAAACCCAAACCAATTGAGTTTATTCTCCATGTGCGTTTCTTTGACGCTCACCACTGTGCCAAGCGCATCTTCAAAGAACTTTGCATCATTCGAGGACAGAGCTGGAAAAACAATCTTGTTCCGACAGTTCCCTTCGACAACTTCAAGGAACTTTTTGCTCACGTCTTGTAGTTGAGAACGTGCTTGTATGGCCAGCATCATCGCAACTCGGTATTTACGTATTTGTGAGAACGCCTCGATAAACGAATCAGTTCCAAACACAGCAAACTCATCTGCATATAGATAGACGGGACGACGCGTCCACTCACTGCCACTTCGGTTCAGTGCGTAGGTCTTCATCGTGATGAGAAACAACTTGCCAAACAGTTTTCCAAATGTCCGGTTTCCGGTAATGACGACAATCAGCCGACCGGGCTCTTCTTTGTTCGCTTGAAAAAATGATTCAAAATCAAACATCGGCAGTTGCCCACGGCGAAGTACTTGCCGCATTCGCTCATTTGTCGCAAGCTCGTTAACAACAATTTTGAGCCCCTTCGTGATTTTCTCAAGGTGTTCAAGTTTCGCTTCTGTGCGCGTATCCATCAGGAATGAACGGGCAGCAGACAAAACGATACTCCGATGGTGCTCCTCCATCTCATCAAAGCGCGCCTCGATATACGGACGCTCATGCGCCCACAAGTCTGCCATCCCTGTACTGTCATCCTTTTTCCCCTTACCACGCTGTACAGTCCGTTGCATGGCATGGTCATAGACCATGGCACACACTGCGCGAAAGTGAACCGGATCCGTGACCAGCTCCGCAAACTGTACAAAATCCGTATCCGGCCAAAGTGGGACTTGAACCTGAATGACTGTGCGAACGAGGTCATCCTGCGCGTTTTGGAAAAACGAGTCCTGCTCCCCCATCTGCTCTTTCAGTACCACACGAACATTATCGACAATGTCGGCAATATCTCCACCCGAAAACGGATTAAAGGACACCGTGCTGACATGCCCGGCCCCGCCCCGTAGGTCAATGACATCTCGCTTCACATGAAGCTTCTCAGCAAAGTCGAGCGCACTCTGTGCAAAACCGCCGTCGGGATCGAGCACTATGACGTCCATTGGATTCCCCATCGCGATTTGACGGATGTCCTGGAACACGCCTTTGGTCAAAATGCGGCTGGTCTTACCAGTCCCTGTACTCCCAACCACGAGTGTATGAAGGAATCGGTCACGGCCTTCGATGAGAACCCTACGACCGTTATCTTTTCGAACGCCAATTTCGATGTCCGAAAGCATAAACGCTCCATCTTGATTGGTGTGTTTCGGGGATGTAGCATCACTTGCGGACTGAAATCGTTGAATCAGATTCGCTCGCACCTTTTGGGGCATGAGTCGGTTTGCAAGAAACAATAGTGCCGATACGATAGAAACGGTGATAACCGCTGCAATCAACCAAGAGTTCTGATGTGCAAGTGGATTCATCGCATTCAAGTTGGGAAGTAGATTTGGGGCTTGGAAGCCTTGATTCAATGGATTTGTGATTTGTGATCCGTTCGAAAGCGTAGGACCTTTATTCAGGTGTACGGAATGTCGTACCGAACGCATGGCCGATGTCTGCCAACTCGCTACCGCAAGATGAATTCGGATGAAGAGAATCCCGACACCGCTAAGAAGGAGGAAAACTGCTATCGTGGCCATCGTAGCAAGCCGCTTGTAAATGCATTTGTAGATGAGAAATAGACCCACTACCGCGCCACATACGATCCAGACCATTGTAGGAATGGTTTCGAAGACATGCGCGATACTGGATATAGGTAAAATGTTTGGTGGTTGCACGCGATTCCCCCTTTCCTCGTTTGAATCCTCAATTGAGCAGCACCTACACGCTAGGAAGTTTACGACCACGGATGCCGTTTGGCGTTTTTAAAACACGATGAGTCCAAGGAACGCCACTGTCGCGATTCCACCAATCATATGGTCCACAGCACTTCCGGTTCGTACGAGTCGAATGCCTTGTCGATGCTTCCATGGCCAGAAAAGTGGGACACCTCCAGCGACGCCATCTGCTGCCATATGTAAGGCGTAACCGAGTATAAGCCCATCTGAAGCGAGTGCTAAGTGAAGATGAGAATACCCGCTTAGCGCTGTCCCAACACCAACACCAAATATTGCGAGACCCAGTAGACTGTGTGTAAATGTTCGATGATGTGTGAACATCGCACCGACAGTCCAAATAGCTAGAAGAATACCAGAAGTAGTCGGGATGTCATGATGCATACTCATGAAAATCGTTCCCGCCCCCAGAATACCGAGTCCGACAAGACGGGATGTATTTCCTCGTGTGCTACTCAACCAACTAAGGACCAGCACGAATATCCACGCTGTGAGGGAGCCCTCAAGATGTAGCAGAATCATGAACGCAAACAGTACTGCAATCATGGCAACCTGACCGATACGCTCGACTTTGTGGGCCATCTTCGAGTCTGGTTGGTCCAAATCTGGGATAATACTTCCGACTACCGACGCGAATACGACGGTCGCCTCTGGAACAATCGCATGCGACAGTGCCCCCGAGGGACTGTGCAAGATACGACCGATAGATTCCCAGCGTGTATGTTGCATTAGTGAATATGCTGCAACGGCCCCAAGTGCACCGATAGACATGTGTGTTCGCCCAAGCATGTTGAATCCTCCTCGTGATTTGTCAGCTAGCTGTCTTAGGCTATCATGTTCAGCGATACACCGTTGGGGGCTTTTGCTTCAATTTAGACCCATGCTAATCTGTCTGATGATTGTCCGAGTGTCATCTTGGTGCCAGACTTATTAAACTTGTGACGATATGAGTTCAGACAACACGAGGACTTGGAAGATGCATCTCTATAAGTTCCAGACGCGGTGTCGAGACATCGTTCTGGGTATAATTCAAAACTTGCGCAATACCTTATTGCAGATTTACGCTCATACTCTCAATCGATAGACGCAACATCGTAGTCGTGAACACATTTTAAAAGGCGAGCAAGGTTTCCCTGCCCGCCTTTATACTGCTGAATCCGGTATTTAGTTATTCTTTCTCAAAAAACCGAAACCAGACCTTACATTCGAACACGTATCTACTGATAACATGGAGCAAATCACAGATTCAGATAACGAACGTATCGTTCCCGTTGTTCAATGTCTTTCCGATCCGGTTTGCGTAAGGTTTCATGATCTTTTTTCAGTCGTTCAGCAGTGTCCCGTTCCCACTTTTTCATCAGTTCACGTCCGTAGTTATTCCTATCTTGACATTTTCGCTCAAACACATGAAACACCTCGCTTTCCTTTTACAAAGATACACTCAATCCTCGTCTTCATCCAGATTGTAGCGCTTTGATGTAGCGCGACATTTCAAACGCTTTTCCACCGTACATTTCAGACGTTAATAGATAGAGATTCTCTCTGGCTCGCGTAATGGCCACGTAACAAAGCCTCGTTTCTTCACGAATCCCTTCAGCGTCTAATGATTTTTTGTGTGGGAGAAGTCCTTCGGCAAGTCCCGCCACAAACACAGTTTCAAATTCCAACCCTTTACTCCGATGGATGGTCATCAGTTGCACAGTATCTTTTTGAGGCTCTTTGCTTCGTTCAATCACCCAATCTACGTACCGTAGAAATTCCGGTACCGTCTCGAACCGCGAGGCGGATTGGATGAGCGAGTCCACCCATTTGATAGGCTCTGTATCATCTTGACCCTTCACAATTCCTGATACCAATTTAATTAACCAGCGAATGGCATCACGAGGCAAAGCATGTTGTTCAAGCTGCGCTATGGTTTTTACAAATGCCTGGCACTTCTCGTGATTGCAAAGAACTTGCCATCCTCCACGTTGTACTTCACGCACGACCGTTTGCGGAACCAAGCGTTTGGGACGATTGATAAGTGGTCCCCACAGCCTTGGATCGGACTTATCTTGTGCTGTACGCAGGTAGTCGAGAATCACCTTGACATCACAGTTTTCATAAAAGTGCGTATCCCCCACAATGTGATACGGGATTGCTTGCTCTGCCAGTGCCTCTTCGTACACGCGGGATTGGATATTGGTTCTGTACAGTACGCTATATTCGCTATATGGGATATCTGGAAAGTGCGCTCGAAGCTCCTTGATTTCTTTCGCTATAAAACGAGCTTCATCTATGTCTGATTGAACTGTGACGACCTGAACCACGGCGCTTTCAGATACCTCCCGAGATGCCAGAACTTGCTTTTCTATCTGATGACCACGGTTCAGTGAAATGACGCGGTTTCCGAGATCCACAATCAGATCATGCGATCTGTAATTTGTCGACAATACGACTTTCTTTGCATCGGGAAACTGTTGTAAAAATGCGCTCATCAGCTCTGGGCGGGCTCCACGAAATCCGTATATACTCTGCCAATCGTCACCCACTACGCAGATATTCCGTGTCTTCTTAACCAGCTCACACAAAAACATCCACTGTACCTGATTGACGTCCTGAAACTCATCGACCAGCACATGGTCAAATTTTGCCCGCCAGTCTGCTGCGAAATCGGGACGGGTTTGAAACAGACGGACCGCATGGAGTAGTAAATCTTCGAAGTCCAATTTCCTCTTCTCCATCTTTAATTTCTCATACGCCTTGTACACCTTTCCAAGCGCACCGTCGACTTGCATAGGCCACAATCCATCTGACTTTGTACGGTATACGCCAAAAATAGCTTCTGACGTCGAAAGAATGTTCCCAACTCCGTTTGGGTTCTGTTTATGGGCTGGCTCAAGCACTTGTTCGATCAACCGGGACGGTTCCGCAATTAAACTCCATCCATGCCCGATTTGTGGCATAGCCATACGATATGCTATCGAGTGAATCGTTCCAATCGTGACTTCATTACCCCTTGCACCGATTGCTTGTACTAATCTTGCTTTCATCTCATCTGCAGCTTTACGCGTGAAGGTACAGGCAATGATTCGTTCTGGTGTGACGTTGCTTTCTACGAGGAACTGTATTTGGGCGATTAACATCGCCGTCTTGCCAGAACCGGCGGCTGCCACAACAATGCAAGGGCCATCTTTGTGCATCGCTACCTCCCTTTGTGCTGGATTGAGTTGTTCTAGATCCGGCAAGAACATAACCTTTTCGTCGTTCGTTACTTCAACGCCGATATATTCGACGACATTATCTCCTCCTACTACGAATCGTTCATTTGACGCCCCATTGTCCTTCTCAGGAACGATTGGAAGACCACCATATTGAGTGGAGGGAAGTTCATAGGGAGTACGATTGTTGAATACCTGTCGATTCCGGGCACACGTTTCAGCATGTTGGTAGTGTTTGTTTGTCACGAGGCAATACGAAGGTGGGCAAATTCGAGTTCGCCTGATATGCATAGGCACGGGCTTGTCCTGACAAGTACATTCAAGCGCAACTCGGTCATCGTATAGTTCATGCAGGAGCTGCTGGAGATGTGGATCACCGCGTCCAAGCTCGTCATACCCGATACTTATGTTTCGTCCACCCAAACTTGCTTGAATCCACGGATTCATTTTCCATGCCCTCCGGACTACGCTGTAACTTTCATGTTCAGCGTAGCGGAGTCAAATCTGTGTGGATTTCAACTTTGTGCCAATTTTTAAATTAGTGCTATTCAGCCCATTTACCTCGCAATGGATTTCTCTTAAGCGAAGTACCTGAAGGATTCATGCACTTCAATGTTTCGAATAATCCAGCACCATCTTATTATTGACTCTTCCGTACATTCGTTAATTCAAACCTAACCACATCTGGAACCGCCATCGCTCTCTTGTTCAACAACTCCATTAAAGACTTTGTTTCTTTTGAAGCAACCACATTCAGGTCAAACACAAGGAAGTACCCTGTATTTTTTAACTTGCTTATGTGTAGCAGATATTCAATAGCCTCTGGATCGTAATTGTGTGGAACGAACGCTTCAAAATCTGCTGAGACCAGAATCATCGGCTGTGCCCATTCATGTGGTTCACGCTGGAAATACAAATACCATCCGAGATTCGAAAGACGTCCATATGTTTGCATATCAACTTCCTTAAACTCCACAATCCCCATCTCTAAGAGTGCTTTACCTTCAACCACACTGCCGATTCGTGTCCCTAACATATCAAGGCACAGCCATTCATCGGGTTCTGCCTTAAGTTCCACAACTTTTAAAATCATCTCTGGAGGATTGGATAGCTCACTTTGATAGTATTGGTTCATACGAGTATGCATAGGTGTCTCCAACCATAATCGATACTGCTGTTCATGGAGAAATAAGTGGGACTTTTGAGTTTCAATCAGGTCCAACATTTGCAACTTGTGTATCAACCTCGGTACTATGTTCGCTTCCAGACCACGGGTTTTCAGTTCAGTCCGGAATTTACGCGTTCTCATACCAATGGATCGTTTTTCCTGTTTTTGTAGTAAATCCAGTAGTAAAATGCATTGTAGAAATGGAGTATGGCGACTGGGGGATTTATACTGCGGGAATTTGCTAATGATGGTTTGACGAAATGCACGTTGTAGCATTAACCGTACATCATCTGGCATCCGTCCATCAATAACGACGCTATATTCTTCAAGTTCCCTCGGATAGTAACCTCCTGCGAATACCAGGGTAGGAAGTTTCTCCTGTAAGGAGTCTCGAGGAATCAACTTATTTTTGGTCGCGGCTTCTGATGACGTAATTCCAGTCTCCATGGAAGTCAGATCGCTCCAGTTCAACGGAAGCCAAGTCGACATCTGGGACCTGAACGCCAGTGGGATAGGCATTCGTGTCCAACTGGCACTGCACCTTCAAGCCTGTCGTCGTGGTTGTGTTGGCAATCAGATTCACAACCACCTCGTGGCTGATGAGTGGGCGTCCGCGCCAATTCTGGGTGATGTGAGAGAACAGCTTATGCTCGATTTTGTTCCATTTGCTCGTCCCTGGTGGGAAATGACAGACTCGGATCTGCAGACCGAGGTCGTCGGCTAGCTTTTGTAACTCCACCTTCCACAGACGAGAACGGGAACTGTTGCTCCCCCCACCATCCGCAGTGATGAGTAGTTCGTTGGCGTTCGGATACGCTACATGCCCCATGTTTTGCCACCAGCCACGGATACTCGCCACAGCGAAAGCAGCCGTGTCGTGATCCGTGCCGACGTTCACCCACCCCTCGTTACGGGTTGGGTCGTACACGCCATAGGGGCTCACTTTGCCCAACTCCGGGATGACGAAGTCGTGTACGCGCACCTCTTCGGGTTGGCCCTTCACTTGCCATTCCTGGCCTGCATTCTTGAAATCCCCCACCAACTCCTTTTTTTTCGTGTCGACGGAGATGACCGGTTGGTTCCGTTTTTGGTAGTCCTGCACCGTCTCGTGGATATGCTGGAACTGGGCATCTCGATCCGGGTGACTGGCTCCCTCGAGCGTCTTACGATTGGCTTGCAGGCTGTAGCCCATCTCATGCAGCAGGGTACGAACGACAAAGTCACTGACCGAGCGACCCGGTTTCATGGCACACAGTTCGACCGCCAGCTTGCGTGTACTCTTGCACGTCCAACGTAAGGGGGACTCCGGATCCCCACGTGTCGTGGGGGAGATCAACTGTTCGAGGTCACGTTGCAACTGCGGGTCTACCTCCGTGGCCGATTTCCGTCCTCCACCCGCCCGACGGACGCGATCCGGTTCGACCTCTTGCGGATTCTGGATCTCGCGCATCCCCCGACGAATCGTACGGTCCGACATGTGCAGCAAGGACGCGAGCCGTTCCGGACCTCCTGGCCCATACGCGACGGCCTCCGCTCCAGCCAGCAGACGACGTTGCTTCTCGTCCAAGAAAGGCGCCAGCATCTCGTATCGCTGCACGATCCGTGCCTCGTCCCGCTCGTTTAGCTGTTGCTCTGCGGTGATCATCTCATGCTCCTCCTCTACAGTTGCCCCTCGCTGTACAGACCTCGTGGATGGGATCTCCTCGGCCTCGGGTCCCTCGACGGATTCCGGTGCCACCAGGGCGTCGCGCCAGTGACGCATCAACGGATACACGAAGACCTCTCGCACCGTCCCGCCCTGCGCATACTGTCGGTCCTGCCGTCCGCGACCGGTCGTCTGACCCACATGCACCCAGTTTGCCGCTCGGTAGCAGGTGCCACGCCAAGGCGGGACCACGAAGGTTTCCACCACGACGGGGGCGTACCCGAACCGGGCTCGCCAGTCTGCGGGCAGACGCCGCAGCACCAACGAAAGGGCATGACTGGCAAGGTGAGGCACGTCTACCCCCGGTCGAATCAGCATCCGACTGTTGGCGACCACCCGTTGGCGAAAACGCTGCCGTTCGGATCGTGTCCACCCGAGCCACGCGTCGCGCACTGCCACGTCTTTCGCCGCCGCCGCAAACAAAAAAGCGCCCAGAATGACGCGCTGGCCGCTGCATTGTCCATAGATCCAATACCGTTGATGCGCACCAAAGGCCCGCTGAAAGCCTAACGCGTGATGCTGGGCCATCGTCGCATCCCAGACCGCCTGTTCCTCGGAGGGAACCGGTTCGACGGTGACGGGGCGGACCTCGCTCAAGTGGACCGCTATCGGCATCTCGGGCAGGGCCTGCGCTCGCAAGCGGGCCGGTTGGTAGGGCTTGCGAGCTCGCTTGACCGGTAAGTGGATCATCCCGGCCGCCTCCAGCTGTTCCAATAACTCCAAGCACCCATGAACGCGTAACTGACCATTTGGGGCCTTCCATGGGAGATTCTCACAGAGGGTCAGCGCTAGCTGCATCCGGCTCAAGTTCGCAAAGCGCCCGGCAGTCCAACAAATGAGTTCCAGATCCTGATCCGTGAACTGCCGATTTCCGATCCAAAATGGAGCATTCCATCGCGATTCCATCGCCACCACCCCAACGCTAGGGTACAATTACGGTCTCAAATTGTCAAGCGCTGGCACCTAGATGTATCACGGCTCCTAATTCAAGTGAAAGAAAACGATAGACTCTCTTCTCGAATTTCTCCCAGTTCGTTAAGACCTGTGCGATTTCACGAACGTGGGTAGTTTTATCACCGACTGGGGCCTCCACCCACAAACGTTTTGCCAATATTCGAACACGCTCTTCGGTGCACGTATATAGACAATCTGCCACGTTCATAGGACCACTCCATCCTGGAGTTCTTCGAGTGTATAAACCTGGAATCGATACCCGTGACGTATTAACTCTTGCCTGCGTTTGGCGTAATCAGTTTCTTCGACGCAATCAGCGGATACCAATGATATAAATTTTCGACGTTTGGCAGTTGTAGCTTCGACATGTAGAAGTTTCCCCAAACGAAGATATTCTTCACGCTCGGATCCCTGATTATAAGAAAGAGAAACGACAAGCGTGACATCCCCGAAGTCATATCGCTCTGCCTTTTGCGTAACCACCGCAATCCGGTACGCTCCACGTTGGAAATTACTAAGAAGGTGTCGATCATCTTCACTATCAGTATCGCCCGTGATCATACTGAGTTGATAATAGCGCTGGTAATCCTGTGCTATATCAACATAAAAAGAATGAATCAGAACCTTCTCTGTCATGGTACCTTGCATGACGATCTCAAAGGCATCGCGTTTCTGTGGGTTTTTTGCAAAATCTTGTTTGGCCCGGGCGTTTATAAAAGTATCCCTTGTGAGAGGTACCAGAATTTCGGTACAAGATACTTTGGGTAAAAATCCTCTCGATTCTAGAGTACGTGGGGAAACTTCATACAGTTTGGCCCCGACTAGAAGGAATAGTAAGTAACCGCGGTTATCAGAACGACGCGTAGTTGATGCCAAACCAAGCTTTTTCTCCGAAGGAATGTCTGTAGTTTCAATATATGCAGGGAACTTGTGCCCGTCGTCATAAACTATCATTCCCCATTTGAAAGCACAAAGTGAATCCATATATTTGATTGCGTCCGAATACTTGCATACTGTCACTGGGGCAAGGGGGTCACTCGAATCTGTCCAGTGCAAAAAGGTTCCTGGCGCAAGGTCAGTTTTCGAGGAAATTTCGTCCATCCACCGCTGTGCACTTTCATCATTCTCAACCAGAACTAGGGTTGTAAGTTGGAGTTCAGCCATGATACTAAGCGCAACAATTGTTTTGCCGCAATTTGGGGGCATGATAATGCTCCCATTTCCGCCAATATTCATATGATGGTCCAAATATGCAGCTACTGCGTCACTCTGATATGGTTTGAGCGTTATCGAACCTTTCTGCCGGGAATGTATTTTTAGGCACATATATAAAGGTTCACCGATAATGTTGCATTCATCAATCACGAAGTAATCGTGCGTATAGAGAAATTCCTTGAGTGTTTTTCTATTTTCCATGGAAAACCAAAGTGCGTTCGTGTCCTCGTACTGGGCCAGCGGCTCAGGAATGTCCGGGAGGGCAGCAATATGTTGAATTAATTCTGCATCTTCACTAGTAAGCTTGATACCTTCCCCATCCCTTAAAAGCTTGAGTTTTCTAAAAGACCCTGCACCCCATTCGATTCTTTCATAAATCTCACCAGGAACCTCGTTTTCTGAGTACTCCTCCAACAGGTCTTTCATAAACTCTGCTGATATTCCCTTCGCGGCCGCAGACCATGCTGATAATGCCGATAAGTAAAAGGAATAAACCCCCTCCGGCGATTGAAGGAGGTCGGCAAATTTCCCAAGATCATGCACGACGGTGCTGCCTGTGGGTTCAAGATTTTCGAGGTGATAAACCATACCATTACGGTGTACCACTAATGGTCTGTTGTACATGTATAAAGCCCTTCTTCCATACACCAGTATGGTAAAAGGTACGTGCACAGCGCTTGTCTATAGAATTTGTCCAGCAAAAAAAGGGGTTCATTATCTCTTGGCGTAAAAACATTACTTTGGCCCTACTCGCTATCGTAAGATGGTCTTAACTAATTCAAAAATAAATTCCCAACCCGATTCACAAAACGGGATATAATAGTCTGTGTTGGCTTCCAACCCTCAAAGACTGCGTAACGGGCATGCATGCTGAGGAGCTTACGAAGGACTAAAGCGACGCAAAAACTGCACGTTGTCAACTTTGAATATAGTCTAACAGGAAGAAACACCCCTCCTGAACCTATTTAGAATACACACTCGATGGTCTATGAAATGTGTTGCATTGGGCACCCGAGATTTAGAGCACGAATTTACTTAGTCGTGGTCGCACCATCTTCCATGCGTATCCTGAATTCTTTATTCAGTTCTATGCCATCGTAATCAGAACGGATGTCTTAAATGAAGAAAGCCATATTACCGATTGTTGATATCGGGTTGTTTTATTTCTGCCTGTACATCAGTTTACTAATACACTTTGGGTTTACGAATTCGCACATGTGGATATTGGGCCTATTCCAGTGGCCAATTTCTATCGTTATTTCATTATTCATTGCCTACTACTTTCATGCTTACTCGAATATGATTCGGGCCGTCAACACTGTCATAGGAACCATGATCTCGAACGGGATATCGTTTGTACTAACGATCGTCGTGTTCGTCTGGTCAGGGCACAACTACCTACCGATAGGCATCATATTTCTTACGTTTGTTTTTAATCTGTTTCTGCAGACGCAAATTCGGATTTTGGCTGGACTTTTTTTGAATTAAGCCTTACCCCAATTTTACGCATCGGATGGTGCTGACTACCACGTGTTAGGTACTGTCAAATAAACTCCAACCGTCCAATTTGCTCAGCAACGGCTCAAAAGGTTTCGAAGATGTAGCATGTACCGCATTAGGCCAAGGGTAAAATTCTGTGATAATGTCTCTCTCGCCAATAATCTTGACCAACGCCTCAGCCATTGTTTGGTCATACACATATACCCACGCAGTGGCCGCTTCGCCAGTACCCGGAATTTGATACGCAAACGCATTCTCAGCGCTTTGCCATGCGCGAACGCGATCTATACTGCCATTGCTATACACGTCAATAAATCGATACAACCGTGGTCCAAATTTGCATAGTGCTGCATACTGGTACTGAGCGGTAAACGTGAATGTATCTTGTATGTCCAGTAGTGGCCATAGGGCTTGAATTCCATGTCGTTCACGATCTGCAATTGCGTTGAGATACCATTCTGGGTCTGTCAAAAACACTTCAAGTGGTAATAGAAACAGCGATTGACCGTCGTTTTTTAACTTGGTCATGATTCGTAGCGTGTTTTCATACTGCTGTGTTGGAACGAGAAACAATGTATCTGATACACCGATATGTTGTGTCACCCTTCGGATAATCCCCCGTAAAATCACCGCTCGTTTTGCAAACTCGATTTCATCATAACGCGTAGGCAACAGGTACATCCCCATCTTATAACCATCCGACCGAACTAACCATGCATGTAAACCCTCGCTAGTCGTCTGTGGAAGCATCATGTCCCACTTGTCATAGAGAACGCCCTTCCATCTTAATTCAACGAGAATATCCATCACGCTGAGTACGCGGTCGATATCCTTCGGCCTAACCTGGCTACGCGAGATGATTCTTTCCTGCTCGGACCACATTTTCTGGGCTTCCTCTGTCAATTTGACCATCACTTTGAGCCGATGGCTACCTACTACAAACTTGGACGAACGATGCTTGCTGTGATAGGGCTGCTCACATAACCTGTCCCATGCGTGTTTGACAAGATTACGTGCTTGCTGTGGGCTTATCGAGAGTAACCGTGCGATTTGTACGTAAGTCATGAGTGGCATGCGTACGAGTGCCTTACAAACCTCATCCGCGCGCAAATTGGTCTTCTCTTCCCACCGCTGTGAAACTTGGCCCATTTGGTGCCACCCCCTCGTTTATGAAACTCTATTTGGCTGTGAAGCACGACTTGTGGCTCATGCGGGAGTGGCCCCTGCCGTGCCTAAACCTATCGGTTTAGCCCCACCAGGGGCCACACATATTTTCGCTACATTTCTTGTCTAAAACGTCCTTTACTTTACCTCGCCGTATTTTATGATTGAATCAAGATTCCCAAGTGCCTATTTATCCCGGTAACACGCCTTTCTTGGACACTCTACCTTTGGATTTCCCCTGTGGATCGAGAAAACTTTTCTCGATCCATACCTAGAATCGCGTCTAAATCCATAGGTAGAGCTACCGATTGCTCCAGATATCGTACGTGCAAATCGAGTCGTGGTTGTTCGGTATCCTCTTCCCAAATCATCGAAAATGATAGCCGGCTTGGATGGTCACTCAAAAGCAATCCGTTAGATACACACGCGTTAATAATTGGTGCAACATCATAGTGGTCAAGATCTCGCACTTGCAGATGATCGGTGTGAAAGTGGAACACGATATGAGCATAGCTCGATGGTTTATCAGGGAGCGTACTACTATCCTTCCAAACGCTTGCCAAATAGGTGGATTTTAGTTGGTGGATCATGGCGTGCCACATCGGGATTTTTCGAATCATAGGACGGTCCCTATGATATATAGGCGGTAATCTCTTATGGCTCTTATGTCCCATCATCCAAATCGGAATCCCAGAAATCGTGACCCCTTGCGTGGTCGGGATGAGGCGTAAATTCTCAGGAGCGTATTGTAATGTGACAGTGTTGGTGGACCGTTCATATGTGGCTAGCTCCGCGTAAGACTCCTCCAACAAATACTCCGCTATCAGCTCCTGGTATTGTTCAATCAGTTCCAACTCATGTGTGAACGATTCATACTCGTCATTGGCGGTAAGCTGTAACATTTGCTCATTCATACGTGACATTGTCTTCCGAAACCACTGGAGCATATGAATCGGATCGTTCACCTTATCATGTTGATCCCCTCTTGCCTTTGGTTGCTGATTGTTTCCAATTCCCACTAATCCACATCCCTCTGAACGTATTACGTTGCCCAGATGAACGTATCACGACAAAAAGCGAGGTTCATGCCAATTCGGTGCCAGATACAAACAAATAAGCCACGTTACAGGCAACGTGGCGATGTCATGATTATGAAGGAGGTCCAAATTTGAGCGGTTTACGTACTCTCGGTGCAGGTTCTATAGGATTATCGAATTGAACAGTGTTGATTGGAGGTAGCTTAGGCGCGGGTCCTCTACCACTCTCCGCGCCGTGACTGGACTCGATTGACAAACCTAGGCGCAGAAGTTGCCGTAATCGTTCACTCCGTCGTTTTTGTGGAGTTTCGATTATCACCTTGTAAATGTCGGCATCGAACTCCTCGTCGTAAGTCAGTGGAAATCGACGAGGCTTGCTCATTCGGTGACCCCTACAAGTGACAAAACGTACTTGCATAACCCGCGGGCAATCGCCAATTGTGGTTCCTCCGCAATTTGAATCTGTGGCATCCATCGTACAAATCGCTCTGCAAATGCGTCTCCCGTTCCCCCGGCAAGGAGTACCCGATTGAACCGCATACGATCTGGATATCTCCGCTCAATTCGTCCAACCATTTCTGTCCAGATGTCGTTCATCGCATCGTTATAAAAATCGGCGATTGGAATGCAAAAAGTACCGTGCCGATACATCATTTCTTGCTTTCCATCTTGATCGCGAATCTGATGTTCCAAATTGTACGCATCCGTTCGAATCTTAGGTTCGCGCTTCTCAATCGCCTCAATGACACGCTGGTAGACATCATTCATGCCAATTGCTTCGCTCACCTGTTTTTGAAGCTTCATGCCGCGAAATTCTGTCATATCGAGCGTACCCGAGCCGCTATCAATGACGAGGATGTTTTCTACCTCTATCGCTTCATCCTGCACATATCCCTCACCGTCATAATAAGCATCGACCAGGACGGCAATTGGTTGGCTTAAAAACTCGATCCGGTTAACCATGATTACAACCTGTTCGCCATTCTTCGTTCCCGTGATGGGTTCTTTAAACCATTTTTCGAACTCAGCCAATTTTTCTTCCCGATAGTCCTCGTTAGGGACACCAAATCCCAAACTCACTTCAATAACTCCAGTCTGTCCATCCATGGTTGCCGCATCTAGTAGAGCCAAGCGCGTCATCGTCTGATACGCACTAAGATGAACTCGTTCCTCTCGGCCATACGTGCTCACAGGCGTGCTACCAACGGCTTGTACGTCTTGATACCCAATGATGTACTCTCGGCCATTTATCGCAAACACGTTTGACTGACTTTCATCACCATAATGATTGCTAATCGTTGCAATGGCCGTTTTCTCTTTGTCCTTTTCATAGATGCCATAGGTTGATGCGTACATTTTCCGTGAGATGGTACCGTCTTCTCCGCGTACAACGATGCAAGTGGTTCCATTCCCCACATCAAGTCCAATAGACTTCATCCAAATCTACCTCCCACTTTTGTTCATTGGTCCATGATTGTGCTGTTACAGCACCATTATGGGCCTATGAATGCATCGTCGAGTGCCATTTTAGGACCGAATTGCACACTCATGGCACCGTGAATGTGTCGTCAGTGTGCAATCCACTAGTACTTGACCAGTGTTAATTCCGCCTGGCTGCATAGAGCCACACAGTACATGACGAATCCGCATATACTGTGTATCGACGAATACAATTCTTCCATTCGGGAAAAATGCACATAATGAGTGATCAGTACTGGCTCAAATTGTGATAAAATAACGTTACTCGGGGTGATCGCAATGAAGAAGGCGTATGAAGAGCAAAAACCAAAGCACGTCCCAGAGAATTCCGTTGTTGTTGGGGCAGAATATAACTTCTGGCTCAATGAAGAGGATGACGTCTACGATGAATACCACACAGAACAGTCAAGCTCTGAAACAGGGCGAGGTTTATCTCGCTGACGTTTACTTTTCGGCCACAAATCAGTATAAGCGACGTCCTGTGATTATCGTTTCAAACGAACGTGCCATTGACTTGGTGGATGTTATGACTGCACCAGTCACCAGCCAACGAGCGCGTAACGAGTTTGATGTAGATATTGAGAAATGGCGGGAAGCGGGTTTGGCATATCCCTCAATAGCACGGACAGCTAAGCTTTTGACCATTGACCAATCCAAACTTCTACGGAAATTGGGAGATTTAGATGACAATGATTTGGCAAATGTTCTTGAGAAATGCAGGCAGCTTTTTTAATCGAATCGGACAAACAGTGAGAGAATCCTAGCTAGGATTCTTCTTTTTATTTGTAGGTTTGGTTTCAGATGAATTTACCCCTCAGTAAATCCAGAATGTTCATTAATAAAAGACCATTGATATCTACCTTCTAACCATAAGGACGGATAGATCATGCCAAAGACTAAATCTAAATATCTCAACTTTCGCAGACCAAAACAGGGAGATAGGCCTTGATATAGCTGGGTAGACCGTCGATCCACTTCTGTAGTTGA
>NZ_JAJFNK010000048.1 GCF_021739485.1 Alicyclobacillus tolerans | reverse complement strand
TGCTGCGCGGAGCGGTTGTTGTAGGCGGCTTGTGCGTCCTGGTACTGCTTTTGCGCGTTGGCCAGGGCGGTTTTTGCAGCGTTCAACCCGGCTTTTGCAACGGCGATATTGGCCGCTGTAGCGCCTTGCTGGACTAAGGCCAGCTGCGCTTGGGCCTGGGCGAGTTGGCCCTGCGCCTGGGAGACGCCGGCTTGGGCTTGCTGCACCTGGGCTTGAAGCGTGAAGGCGTCTAAGGTGGCGAGGACTTGGCCGGCTTTGACGTGATCGCCGACGTGGACATTGATGGTTTTAACCGTGCCGCCGACGTTCTGGAACGCCATGTTGATTTCCGAGGAGGCGGCCACGGTGCCGCTGGTGGAGATGTTGGACACCTGAGGCATGGCCTTCACCTGATAAACATCGGAAGGGGGAACGGTGACGGCGCCGGTGCCGCGGGACATGAGTCCAGCGACAGCGCCGAGTACGACAATCACGGCGATGCCAGCGGCAATCCACCCTTTTTTCTTGGGAGAAGACGGTGAGACCTGAGTGCTTCCCTCGATCACCGTTTCGGACATATCGACTTCCTCCTAACCTCGTCGGAGATAATGGTTCAAAGTTTGCTTGACGAAAGCGTATTGTGTAGTCGGTCTGTTTACACCGCTGTTTGCGTGCACAGCCGTTTAATCCGGAGAAACCGCAGCGGCCTGGCCTTGACTGTGTTTTTTGGCGCGAACCGCCCGCTCTTTGGCACTGGCATAAAACAGTGTCAGGATAAACGCAAGAGTGGCGAGAATGGTCGAGACCATAAACGTGTCGTCCATGCCTAGTACAAAAGAATGATTTTCGATCCACCCGTACAGCGTCATGAGAGCCGTGGTGTGGTCCGCATACGGAGGAATCCCCGCAGCCCCGAGCGCATTTTGCAGGTTGTGCAACTGCAAGCCTTGCGGAGTGTTAGGCGCTATTTTGTCCGCCAAGTGGTACGAATGAATCTTCGATTGGGTGGTCATGTACGACGTCAAGATGGCCGTACCTAGGGATGCGGCGACCATTCGCACGGTGTTGCCAAGCGCTGAGGCTTGGTTGACCAACTGAACGGGCAACGTGTTCATGCCCGCTGTCATAATCGGCATCATGACCATGGACATCCCGATACTGCGGGTGATGTACAGGGTCTGAATGATCGCGTTGGAAGAATTGAGGTCCAGTTTCGAGAACCCATAGGTGGACAGCGTCACAATCGCGAGACCTACGAGGCCCAATGGACGCGCGCCAATTTTGTCGAACAGCTTGCCGCTGATCGGCATCATGACCGCCGAAGCCAGCGCCGCCGGCGTGAGGAACAAACCGGTACGCAGCGCCGTAAAGCCCATGATGTTTTGCAAGTACAGCGGAAGCAAGAAGATGCCGACAAACAGCGCGACTTGCACCACGGACGTAATGAGCAAACTCATCGTGTACATGTAATTTTTTAATACTCGCAGTTGAATCACGGGGTTTTCAACCAGCAGCTCCGCCGTCACCAACAAGACCAGCAAAGATGCGCCGAGGAAAATGAACGGGTAGACCCAAAGCGATCCCCAGCCGTACTGCGACACGTTGCTAAAGCCAAACAACAAAGAGAAAAATCCGCCCGTAGAAAAAATGAACCCGAGCATGTCGAGGCGGTTTTTAGCCTCGTGGGAGAACTCGTGCAGGAACAAAATGGCCATAATGCTCGCGGCAATTCCAATGGGTACGTTGATGTAGAAAATCAGCCGCCAACTGGCGTATTGGACGAAGTATCCGCCGAGCACAGGTCCAAAGGCCGGTGCCGCCATAATGGTGATGCCAAAGACGCCCATGATGGCCCCCCGGCGGTCCGGAGGGAAGATCCGGAAGATCATCGCGTTGGCAACGGGCATCATGAAGCCGCCGCCGGCTGCCTGGAGAATGCGGAAGAAGATCATCGAATCCAGGTTCCAAGCCATGCCGCACAGGGCAGAGCCAATCGTAAACGTGATCAGGGAGAAAATAAACAACCGCTTGGCCCCGAACCGGTCGGTCAGCCACCCGGAGATCGGCACAACGATGCCTTGCACCAGCATGTAGCCGGTGAGAATCCACTGAATCTGGTCCGTGCTTGCACTCAGGTCTGTTTCGAGCTTTGGAATGGCGACGTTGACGACACTCGTATCGAGCACGGCCATAAAGACGCCAGCCATAATGATGGCCATTTGCAATCCCGGCGCTTTGAGACGGTGGATTTCGTATTGGTGTTCATCGTGATGACTTGCTTCTGCCAAGGTTCACTTCACCTCCCTTGGGAATTTCAAGATTTGCATTGACAGGGCTTGGCACCGCTACTGCTTGTGAATGCGAACCGACACGCTCAGTCCGGGAACGAGGCCGAGACCCTGGTAACCCTGAATGCTGATTTTCACAGGTACGACTTGCGTCACTTTTGTAAAGTTGGCGTTGTTGCTCGATGAAGGCAGCAGGGAGAACGTGTTGGCGGTGGCCAGCCCAATCTGTTCCACCTGACCGTGCAGGACGACTCCAGGATACGCGTCCACCGTCACATCGACGGCTTCACCCAGGCGCAAGGCGTGCAGGTCCGTCTCTTTGACATTCGCCGTCACCCACAAGTCGTTCATGTTGTATGCGTAGGCCAATGGGGTTCCAGGAGCCACAAACTCGTTGTTGACCGCCGACCTTTGCACGATGGTGGCATCCGTTGGGACCGGGATGGGAACGTCGGAACTCGAGTTCCCAGATTGCACCTGAACGTTTCCGACTGTGCTGCCGGAGCCAAAGGTGGTGCCGACCGTGCCGCGCCAATCGACGATTTTTCCGGCAGCCGGGGCGCCGATGACAATCTGGCGGCCGTCCACGTAGGCGTCGTTCGTCGAAATGTACAGGCGGGAATTGTTGTACAGCCAGATACCGGCGACGGCGCCGATAACGACAATGACCAGTGCCACAATCAGTAGAATCTTCATGCGTTTGGCACCCATACGGTTACTTCACTCCTTCAACTTGCAAGTTCTGAATGATGGTCCGATTCATGCGAATCAGGTACTCGAGGTCGTGTTGCGGCAAGGCAAACACGTGGGTCATGACGTCCAAGAGCCGGGAATGGGGTCCAAACATCATCTGGAGACGCGTTTGTCCGGCCTCGGTGACTTCCAGCGTGATGCGGCGCCGGTCTTCCGTGGAACGTTCCCTAGAAACCAAGCCCACATGGACAAGCTGTTCAATGACCGTGCTCGCCTGGCCCTCGGAGCATAAGACAGCGCCAGACAGTTCACTGAGGCTGACGTTGTCGTTGGTGTGCAAGGCTTTGAGGATGAGCGCCTGCAATTCCGTCAGTTCATTTTGCGAAGCCGCGTTTGCAAATGCCACGCGCAATTCGCGATTCAACTGCCGGTAGGATAAAAGAAGGTCCATTTGCAGCTTTTGCGTAAACGTCATGCTCTCCCCTTTCTTTCGAGAAACGATTTGTTTTTTCATTGAACTATTCTATACCAATCATTTATCGAATGGGGTATTTTGATTGAAAAATATAAGCGGGAAATCATGAACAATTCTTGGCTTTGGTGTTCAAATTGCAAAAATAGAAAATGCCGTAAAATCCACATGGATCGCGCAGCAAAACTTGAAACTATATGGCCTCGCTTGGAATCGAAACAGAGAGAGAAAGAATCACAGCTTTGCAAGGTGTGCATTTTATGAGCGGACCAAGTCTGTCGATGTAAGGATGCAGGTACAAATTAAACAAATACATATATATTGAAAAACGGAAATACAGGAATGAAGAAATACAGGTATAAAGAAATACGGGAACAGGGAAGGGCGATTGTCGTGAATAATTGAAAAATAGCGACTCCTGCATTAAGGTATAAACAGACTAGGAAGGAGTGAAAGTATGTCGGTATCTGGAATTCAAGGACAAGCGGCTATTTCCATGTTAAGAAATGTCCTTAACACGCAATCTCAAGCAGCTCAACAACTGATTAACGGCTTGAACCAAGCCAGTCAGTCCGTTCAGCGCGACGGCGACGGCGATCACGGGGTTGAGCCAGGAAAGGGACAGCACATCAACACGACTGCGTAAGCTGTTCCAAGGGCAAACTTGTCGAAAGACAAGGACGCAAAGCCATGGGCCTAACACTTAGGTTGCCAGGCTGCGAGTACAAAGACGGGTACTCTGCAGCCTGGCTCGACCCGCGCCGCGGTTACCTCGTGCGCAAGAGAACTTCCAAGGTCACCCATCGCACTTTAAAGAGCGCTTTGCATATAGTCATTTACGATCAGGATGGGCTAGTCGGTGTGAACTGATAAATAATGCAAATGGATCTTTTGCACACCGCCTTCCTTCACCTAAACTACAGGTAAACCAAGGGTCCTCTTTCTCACCGTTGACGTTTTTACAACCACATTGCGAGGTCCAGGTTTGATTCTGCAGATAATCAGGTGATGAACATGCGGCAGCTTAAAAAGGGTTTGGCCATTCGCACCCTCGGCAGCCTTGACCAGCAATTTGAATCTTTTTTTCGTACCCACGTGGACCTTGTTATGTTTCTCATCGTCTTAGGAGTTGGCTCGTGGGGACTCGCGTCACAGCACATGTGGTTTGTACTTGGGATGCTGGTCGTCGGCGCTTTGAGCTACTTCTTGGGGCTGACGATTGCGATGTTAGCCGGACTGGTCCTGACCGTTCTGGACTTGTATAACTCCTATCACGGAGGTCTTCACACGACAATCGTTGTGATGGAGGTTATTGGATACGTGACCATTTCGTGGTTAGGGTACAGACACCGTAAACAGGAAGAGTACCAAAAGCAGTTGGCTGTGTTGCACGCCCACCCAGACCAAGTGATGTCTTGGACTGTAGTGAATGAAGTGCGCAACTCAATTGCCGCTGTCCGCTACCTGCTGTTTCCGATGAGCGACTCGGAGAACATTCAGCAAGTAAGTCAAGAGTTAGCCCGGATCGAACAGATGTTTATTCAAGTAGAAAATAGAAGCAAAGCGAATAATCCAGAGCCTCTGCGGTCCGTTGAAGGCATGGGTCGACGGCAATAGCCATTTTTTCCGGGGGAGCTCATTTCCCGGAAAATGCTGTCGAATTGTCTGCCTAACCCTATCTCTTGTTGCCCGTGAACGGCTTCGCTTGGGTTCTCGGACGTTTCGCTCACTGGAGCACAGAAGTAAGTTGTTTCAGGAATGACCTACAAGGCGTTACACGTTGCGCGGGCACAGAACATTCGTAACGAGTTACTCAGCGGTACTACCGTGGAAATCGGCGCCTTTAAACCATTGTCTTGTCACTCCTCCAAGTACAAAGTCCAAACCTATTCCGAATTTCGCATTCGGCGTTCCTCATCTGTGACTTAAACAAGTCGCTTCTCACCCTTTACCATAAAAAATCCTGTTTCAATTAGAGGCTATGACAAGGGGATTATCCCGCTAAACTCGTTGTAATGACACGGCCCGTTCTAGTGACTCCACGGGCTTTCGTGTATACTTTAAGAAGTTTGAATTGCGTGTGTATTTAGTCGTCAACCAATCACTGTAAGCGTTTTCTTTCTGCGCGCTCACATGAGCAACCTGGGAGGGATCACCGTGGTGTACTTGTCATTTCGGAAAACGGGAAAAAAGGGCTATATCACGCTTCAAAACGACAGCCAGCGCAACGCCTTGTCGCTGGCTGTACTGACAGAGTTTAACGAGTTGTTGGAGGAGATCAAGCCCCAGCGCGACCTCAACGTCATTGTCATCGAGTCGGAAGGCAAGGTATTCAGTTCCGGACACAACTTGCGCGAGGTGGGTCGACAGAGCGCCCACGACGTCCTGAACCTGTTCAACGTCTGTCAGACCTTCTTTCTCAAATTGAGGGACATCCCTCAAGTCACCATTGCAAAGGTGCACGGGATTGCCACTGCAGCGGGATGTCAGCTTGTCGCCGCATGTGACCTTGCGGTTTCCAGTACGGAGGCGAGGTTCGCGACACCGGGGGTGAACATCGGGTTGTTTTGCAGCACTCCGGCCGTTTTCGTCAGCCGCAACGTAGGCCGGAAGAAGGCGGCGGAAATGTTGTTTACCGGCGACTTTATTTCGGCGCACGACGCCTTGAACTCCGGACTGGTCAATCAGGTGGTGCCCCCAGAGCAACTGGAGGACGCCGTCGAGGCACTTGCCGACCGGGTGGCTCGTCACAACCTGTCAACCCTGGAAATCGGGAAGAATGAGTTTTACAGACAGCTCAACATGGAAGACTTTCAGGCCCTCACTTATGCCACTCAAGTCATCGCCCTCAACAGCGCACATCCGGACGCCATCGAAGGTATTGACGCGTTTTTGCAAAAACGGCCGCCTAATTGGAGGGCTGAATAGAAATCGCCACTTCCCCGTACCCCCATATTGCGAAACTGCGACTCACAATAACAACTGAGTTGACATCGAGTCCCATCCTGTAGGAAAGGGTGCAAATCTGTGATAACACCGTTAACGCCCATGGAATTTAAACGACGTGCGGTCAAATTGTATCCCGGCAAAACGGCTGTGATTGACGGGGAAGTCCGCTACACGTACCGCGAGTTCGGCTATAGGGTCAACCAGCTTTCGCATGGGTTGATGTCGCTGGGGGTTGGAAACGGCACAAAGGTGGCCGTACTGGCTCCCAACACGCACGAGATGCTGGAGTGCTTTTACGGCGTATGTCAGATTGGGGCGGTGCTGGTCCCCATCAACTACCGTTTGAAGGCGGAAGAGGTCCAGTACATCGTGGAGCACAGCGACACAGAGGTGCTGATTGTCGACGACGAATGGGGTGCCCTTGTAGCCGGAATCCTCCCGAACCTGACACGGGTCCGCCACGTCATCCAAATCCGTACAGAGTTGCTTTCCCAATCGTCGCCGCTTCGGGCCATCGATTACGAGGAACTGCTCGCCAACGCGTCCGCCGAAGACATCGCTGTCGAAATCGACGAGAATCAGATGATCACGTTAAACTACACCAGTGGTACGACCTCCAAGCCCAAGGGCGTGATGTTGACGCATCGCAACGCGTACATGAATGCGGCGGACTTTTTGTTCCACTTACGGGTCTCGTATGACGACGTCTATCTGCACACCTTGCCGATGTTTCACGCGAATGGCTGGGGAGGCGTGTGGGCGGTATCAGGAGTCGGCGGCGTGCACGTCTGCCTGCGCAAGGTCGACCCAGCCCTTATCCTTCATCTATACGAGCAGGAGAAAATTACCCTGGCGTGCGGAGCACCGACGGTGTTGAACATGATGCTGCAGGCGCCCAATCTAAACGACGTCAAGATTACCACCAAGCCCCGTATTGCGACGGCAGGCTCACCGCCTCCGGCTGCCGTCATCGAACAGGTTCAAAAGCACCTGAACATGGAGGTCATTCACGTGTACGGGTTGACGGAGGTATCACCGTTCATTCTGTATTGTGAATGGCGTGACGAATTCAATGCCCTTTCATCGGACCAGCAGGCTGCAGTCAAAGCCAGGCAGGGAGTCGAGATGCTGTTCAACGGCGAGACTAAGGTGGTTCGCGAAGACGAGTCGGATGTGGCGTGGGACGGCAAAGAGATTGGAGAGATTGTCACGCGTGGCAATGTCGTCATGGAAGGCTATTACAAGCAGCCTGAAGAAACCGCAAAGGCACTGCGCAACGGCTGGTTTCACAGCGGCGACTTGGCCGTAGTCCATCCGGGGGGCTACATCGAAATCGTGGACCGACTCAAAGACGTCATTATCTCTGGCGGGGAAAACGTGTCATCCGTCGAGGTGGAGGGCGTTTTGTTTAAGCACCCTGCTGTTGCGGACGCGGGCGTAGTGGCTCGCCCCGACGACAGGTGGGGCGAAATCCCGGTAGCTTTTGTGGTGCTGAAACCGGGTCAGCAGGTGACGCCTGAAGAACTCAATCAGTTCTGCCGCTCGCACTTGGCAGGATTTAAGGTACCCAAAGAGTACCAGTTTGTTGCAGAATTGCCGCGGACGGCGACCGGGAAACTGCAAAAGTTCCGCTTGCGCGAAGGATTGTGGCAGGGAAAGCAAAAGTTCGTCCAATAAAACCGCATCACCAGCGTGGGCGGTCTTTGGCCAACTGGCGCAAAGGCCGCCCGCGTCTATGCCACCAGTTAATTCTGCTGGGTCAGCGTCGCAGTACTGGCCTGAAGAACCCCCGTCTCGGCCTGACCTGTCAGCGGGTTGCAAAATTGAATGGAAATCAAGTTGTTTTGCGGTGCCGGGTTTGACGATACCACGAAATCGCCGCTGTGAAGCGTTGCAATCACCTGCGACGGATTTGCCGGATCGTACACGTTGACAGTGGTGTTTGTCGACGCCGGATTCGGCACGGTAATCCGATAGACATTGGTCAACTGTACGTATTGAGAGTCTACCCATCCGTAGTTGGGGATGTGGTACCAGGGCACCACGATTCCGTTGGCCATTCCTTGTTCGATTTGGTCCACCGAAACCGTTGAACCGGCTTGCAGAATGTTGGTCCCAGTCGGGTGGATGGCTTGCCACATGTTGTAGTCCCAGATGCCGTTGACAGTCAGTCCTTGCAGTTGTTGATACGTC
Source organism: Alicyclobacillus tolerans (assembly GCF_021739485.1). Lineage (GTDB taxonomy): Bacteria > Bacillota > Bacilli > Alicyclobacillales > Alicyclobacillaceae > Alicyclobacillus_K > Alicyclobacillus_K tolerans_A. The sequence goes on along the minus strand of NZ_JAJFNK010000048.1, from coordinate 28,794 downwards.
TTCACTGCAGTTTCCGTCAAGGGGCCAAACTGCCCGTCTGTCGTGAGATGAGCGTTGATTTGTTGGTTTAGGAACTTTTGCACCTGTACCACGCTCGCTCCAAAGCTTCCGTTTTGCAATGGGGCAAAAAACATGTCATCTACGCCTGTTCCCATGTCCGGATAGTAGGGGAGTCCGCCGTAGTAGGGATTTGGCTGTATGACTGCCTGAGCGCCATTGAGGTCATACACGGGTTCCACGTTGCTTGGCGGAGCCGGGGCAGGGGCGTTGTTGCCCTGATACTGGACGTAGTCTGTAACAGAGCTCCCCGTGGCTGCGGCGACTTGTCCCATGATTTGCCCGATCGAACTGGCCCAGTTGGGATCCGTCGCGTAGTTGACATTCATGCCTGTGAGCGTCGGCGCGACGTAATTGCTCCCGCCTGGATTGAGGTAGTTTTGACGCACGGCCCATGCTTCAAACCGAATGGCGTAGTCGTCGCTCGGAAACATGCCGGCATCCGAACCCGGATTGGCGTCGTATGCACCGTAGCCAAACAAGTTGTTTTTGGCCAGTGCAATTTGGCTCTTGCCCCAGGCGCTTTCCAAAATCGAGTGGGAGACCAAATAGTTGGCATCGACGCCGTAAGTGTTTTGGGCCTCTATGTAGGACTGGCCGAGTCCGGTGAGAGGAGAACCGTTTGCTTTTAGGAATTGGTCAATCTTGCCGGCCGTTAAGCTGCCCGGTGCGGCATACCGCAAATCGACGTTGGTGAAGCTCTGTGTCGAAACCAGCGTCCATGTGGTCCCGTTCCAGCTCGAATGAATGCCGACGCGATTCAAAGCCTGCTGGAGGTACCAGATGGGAACAAACGTGGTGACCGTGCCCCCCATTGGGTCTTTGTACGCAATGCTGTGCACCTGTTGTACCGTGGTACCATTGATCTGAAGGGTTGTGTTGTAGTACGGATTGTTCGTCGGCACCGGCAAGTTGGACAAGTCGGTGCGAAACGTGTTCGGTACAGAGAAATTTAATGCTCCATTTTGCCAAGTGCTTTGAATGCCGGCGCGGCTGAGTATGTTGGCCACGTACCAAATGGGCATATAAGTCGTTAAGGAACCGCTGTCCGACGCAGCAAATCCGTATTCTTGAGAGCTGCCGACGCCTTGGTAAACAATGGTTCGTAACCGAACACCTTGAACGGATTGGGGAGACTGTGTCAATTGCGTTGCGGCCAAGGCTGTCCCACTTTGGATCATTGCCGTGAGAAGGGCCGCTGGAAGGGCATAAAAGGCAATCGTTCGTTTCATCTCAGTCCTCAACTTTCTGGAAGATGGACCCTAACCCTGTGGAAGACTGTAGTCTTTCTCGCCTAATTTCGACAAGTGTACCTATGTATCGTCTATTTTAGTAGATTGTACCCTGCTTGTTGGACCGGTTCAACGGCGCTATGGCGGGCTGCGCGCCAATTATCTGCACCATCTATACCGTTTCGACAAGATCGCGTGGGAGATTGAAGAATTACCTGGAGTTGCGTTGTACGGAAGTTTATAGGGCGTTTCGTTGCCGGTGTGCAAGTGTCACAGAGGGTTCACACGGTTTCTTGCAAACAAAAAAACAACCGTCCGTACGTCCCCGTGGTTCCGGTTGTTTTTTGCTCGAAATTTTTCGTTCAAAGCTGGAGTTCAATGGCCCTTATTGGGTTTCACTCGCTAGGCGGCGTCCAAATTCCTTTTTTCTGCAGCTTCTTCACCAACGGGTCGGTGACTTTCTCGCGAAATTCCTGGTGTTTGTATGGATCGCGATTCAGGTACAGGTTTTTTGGGTAAATCTCTTGTTCGTAGATCAACTGGTATTGCTCCGTTTGCAGGTCCTTCATCCAGTTGCCCCACTGGGCCCGGGCCCGGAAATCGCGCAGGGCTTCGATGTCGACGGTCCCGGCCACGTATCCGGAGGTACCGCCATAGGCGTGCTGTCCGACGATTCTCCCTTTGTAGTCCACAATCAAGGAGTTTCCACCAAACGTATCTACGGGCAGGTCAGACTCCTGGTCCAGGTAATAGGCAGCTAGATTCGGGGCAATGATATACATGTTGTTGTCGAGTGCACGGGCGCGGTTTTGGATGGTGAAGTACTCGTTGCCTGTCGCTGGATGAGGGTACGAAGCGCGGTACACGATTTCTGCCCCGTTCATCGCCAGCGCGCGGGCGTTTTCAGGATAAGAGCCTTCGTTGGCCATCATGATGCCCAGTGTCCCAATTTCCGTTTCCACGGTCGGATAAAAGGATTCGAGTTTTTTGCCGTAAAGTTCGGTCCACTTGTCCCAGACGTCATATGGAGTGACCGAGTGTTCGACGGGATACAAAGGCGCCACTTTGTGATGGCGGAGGATAACCTGTCCGGACGGATCAATGATAAATCCGACGTTGAAGTACTTGCCTGGGAATGATTCGTGTTTCGCCTTGGCTTGTCCCATGATGAAAATGTTCCACTGTTTGGCGAGATTGCCAAGAAACTCGGTTTCGTCTCCCGGAATGTCAATGGCGACACTGTTTGCGTACTCTGCATGATCGGTATCAAATACTTCGTCCGTAAATCCCTGTAAAGCGCCTTCGGGCAGTGCAACGAGTCGAACGGGCAAGTCCATGCCGGACAGCCACGTTGCCGCCGCGATCATCTCCGCGATGTGCTCGAGGTTGCGTTTGATTTTGTTGCGATTCTTAACACCGCGAACGGTGGACACCAAGCCAACAGCGGTAAATGGTTTCACCAAGACAATTCCTCCTCAGCCTAACGACTATGCCTATGTAAGACTATTATATAGGACAAGCAATCGAGAAATTTGTCGAAAAAGGGAGCGCACCACGTCACAAGTTCGACAGTTGCAGGAACCTTTCGGAGTTGACCGCGCAATCGGTTACCGTCCCGTATTCCGCCTCCGCCAAAACCGTCGTTTTTTAAACCCAGTCATTCTGTTCGACCGTCTGCACTGGCAGGGTAGGCGCTCCTATTTTCGCAATCACCTCTTAAATTATTTGATAATTAATAATAAAATGAATCTAATACACATAGAAGTGGAGGTTGTGCTGTGGCCAAAACGCATTTTTTTCCAAATGACAAGGTTCATTACACTTGGGATGTCGCACACGAACCCGTGTTGAGAATTCAAAGCGGCGACACGGTCATTTTTGAAACGCGTGATGTCAGCGATGGACAATTTGGGCCCAGCTCAACGACAGAAGACGTGGCAAACCTAGACTGGAACCGAGTATATCCGCTGGCGGGGCCCGTTTACGTCGAAGGTGCGGAAGCCGGAGATACGCTGGCTGTAGAAGTCTTGAACATGCATCCTTTAGGGTGGGGATGGACAGCCGTATTGCCCGGACTCGGACTGTTGGCTGAGGATTTCCCGAACGCATATCTGCGCGCGTTTGATCTGTCGGACGGAAAGTACATCTACTTCCGGGACGACATTAAAATTCCCATCGAACCGTTTTTTGGAACGATGGGCGTTTGTCCGAAGGATGCCCGCAGTCAGTCCGTCATGCCGCCGGGAGTGTTTGGGGGAAACATGGACACGCGGCAGTTGACCATTGGCACGACCTTGCTGTTACCCGTCCAGGTGGAAGGGGCTCTGTTCAGTTGCGGGGACGCGCACGCAGCGCAAGGCGATGGAGAGGTTTGCGTGACGGGCTTAGAGTGCCCCATGTACGCCAGTCTGCGTTTTCGACTGCTCAAAGGGCGCAAAATTCCTGCACCTCAATTTGAAACTTCAGGAGCGTTGACGCAAAAGGTCAACCACGCAGGTTTTTACGGAACCACCGGGGTTGGTCCGGATCTGATGGCGGCGGCTCAGGATGCCTTGCGCGCGATGGTCGATCACGTTTCCCGCAAATACGAAATGTCCTCTGAAGACGCCTACTTGTTGGCCAGTCTGTGCGTGGACCTGAAGATTTCAGAGATTGTCGACGCGGGTCAATACGTAGTCAGCGCTCTGCTGCCCCTTGCTGTCTTTACCAGGCGGTCGTCGCTTTAAGCGAATTCCTCCCAAAAAGTTGGCACCCGTGCATACAAAGGCTGCCTCACCGCAGTGTGATCGCGTTGGGGCAGCCGTTTTTTGACCGTTCAAGTCTTCCTTTGCTCGAGGAGCCAACGAATGCAGCGCTCCACCGTCCATAACTGGCGGAGGCTGGTTACGGACTTCTTAAACCTGTGCCAGTGCGAGTTGGGAATGTGCCGCACTGCGGGGAACGCGAGTTTCCAGGCGGTCTGCCCGGTACACGTAGCGGTGCCACAGTTCCAAACTGAGAAGCGTCCACACCAGGCGGGCAGAGCGTCGCTTCGCAGCGCCGGTAGCACTCATCAGCCGTTCGATCTCTGCGGTGTTGTAAAGGTCCCTCGTATAGGCATTGGGATCGAGGAGACTGGAGAGGACAAAGTCCTTCCACTCGTTGAAGATCCATGCCGTCAATGGAATGGGGAACCCTGCCTTTTTGCGGCGAAGGACTTCACCTGGGACGACCTCAGCCAACGCTTCCCGGACAATCCACTTTCCAGTCTTCCCGCGGATTTTATCCCGGTCTGCGACGCTTAAAGAGAACTCGACGACGCGTTTGTCCAAAAACGGAACGCGCAGCTCGACGGAATGGGCCATGGAAATCTTGTCCGATTTCACGAGCGTATTTTCGGGGAGCCACGACAGAATATCAAAGTACGTCATTTGAGTCAGCACATTCTTGTCTTGCACGGGTGCGAGTACTTTTTCGGCATAATCCAGAGCCTCGGAGCCGCCGTAACGGTGCAGCGCCCCTTCTCGTAGTATTCTCTTCCATTCCGAAGAAGAAAATATCCCGCCAACCCCTTGATACCATTGTGCCGGTGAAGACAAAGAGCGCTGTAAAATGCCGGTTCCCGGCAGACCGAATTGGGTCAAGACCACCTGTGCCAGGCGACGGAGAGGATCGGGTACCATCTTCAGCGTCTCCAGCCAGTACTTCTGCCGGTACACTTCGTAGCCGTTGAACAACTCATCGAGACCTTCGCCGCTATAGAGGACCTTTACCCCTTCACGGCGCGCCAAACGGCAGGCAAACCAAAGCGGGATAGCTGTCGGGTCCGCAATGGGTTCGTCCAGCGCTTTTATAATGTCCGGAAGGCAGGTGAGCACCTCTTGAGGGGTGTACCGTCTCGCAATGTGACGGGTCCCTAGCGCATTCGCAATAGCTTGCGCTTGTTCGATCTCGTTGTATTCCGATTCTTCGACCCAGTCCTTTGGTTTTGTAAAGGACACCGTATATGCGTCCGGCCCCGGTCCGTTTTGAAGCTGCTGCCGGTACAACGCCAGCAGCGCTGTAGAGTCTAACCCGCCACTGAGCAGCACGCCGGTTTTGACGTCGTCTGTCGCTTGTGCCTTTACCGCGTTGACCAGGTGAGTTTTCAACGCCTCGGTACGCAAAGGGGCTGACCCTAACGCCTGTTGGCCAGTTCGCTCGCGCGTCCAAACGGTTTGTGGAGACCAGTACGAAAAGAACTCGGGTACTCCGTTTTGAATGACGACGTATTGGGCCGGAGCCATTTTTTTAATTCCTTGGACCAGCGTTTCATTAGCCGGAACGTAGCGAAAGGCGTGGTATGCGGCAAAGCCGCGGCTGTCCAAGTCTTCGTCGACTTGCGGACACTTCAGTAAAGCGCGCAGCTCCGACGCAAACAAAATTTCCGTATCTGTTTCCGCGTAATAGAGGGGTTTCACGCCAAAGTGATCGCGTGCTGCCAAGAGCCGATGACGCACGCTGTCCCAGACGGCAAAGGCGAAAATTCCCTCAAGGGATTGGACGCATTGTTCTTCGTACATTTCGTACAGATGGACAATGACTTCGACATCGGATTGTGTGGAAAAAACATGCCCGTGTTCTTCGAGCATCTTGCGCAGTTCCTGATGATTATATATTTCACCGTTGCAAACTAGGGCAATCGTATGGTCTTCGTTCCAAATCGGCTGCATACCTGAGTTTCCGCCCACGATGGCCAAGCGTGTCATGGCTAAGCCAATCTCGTCGTCGTAGTAAAAGCCTACGCCATCGGGGCCGCGGTGCTCCATCGATTCAATCATAGTGTGCAGACTGTCGCCGAAGGCAAACATTTTGTCGGGCCCTTGAAACAATGGCTTCGGCACAACCACAGCAATTCCACACATAAAGGCTTTAGCTCCCGTTCCCTTAATTCAGGTTGATGCATGCAATCATACCTGTTTGTGACTTGTGCTTTCAACGACTATTCCAGTTTATGGTTTACAGCTTGTTTTGAACGATGTTTTGCGCCATGCAAAAGATAACGTACGTTTTTGTGGCAATCGCGAAGTTCGGATGAAACCAGCATGAGCCTTTGATGAGAAATCGCTGAGAACGCCTATCTCTTCAACAGTTCTCCGAGTGCTGTACCACTGCGGCGGCAACACGGCTCAAAAGGGCACTTCGTTAAGTATAAGTTATCCAGAGTCAACAGACAAAACTCGACACTAGTGGTACTATATACGACAGGAAACAATCTGTTAAATAAACTAAAAATCACCGTTGTCAAAATATTCGAATCCAAAACAAAGGTATGAAACGATACAAACTGGTGCGGGCGGCGATGGCGGTCAAGGCGGCATGCCGCGCTGCCTGGCATCAGGCCGAAACACGGACAAGCTCAACCGCTAAGCCCAACTACAGACCAAACACGGGGAAACAGGAACGGTGACCAATCTATGGAGGAGCTAAAGCATCTTCAATCTCTGTTTATCTACAACCCAGATGCGGTCTATTCCATTAATTTGAAGGGCCGGTTTGTGACGGCGAACCCGGCTTGTGAGGCGGTGAGCGGATACAAGCCCTCGGAACTCATCGGCATGTCGTTTTACAAGTTAGTTCATCCTGACGACCGCCACGTCATCGAGGGTTTGGCGGCCAAACTCGTTTCTGGAGAACCGCACCATTACGACCTGAGCATTCGCCATAAGCTCGGTCATGAGGTGTTGGTCTCTGTCACCAACTTCCCAGCTATTGTCGACGACCGCATTGTTGCGATTTACGGCATCGCGAAGGACGTCACGCAAGAGAAAAACAACGAGTCTAAACTGTTTCACGCTATCCAGGAACGCGAACGGCTTATGGACGCCGTTCCAGATATTATATACAGACTTGATTTAGATGGGCGACTGGTGCATTGGAATCAAAGAATGGTGCAGGTGACGGGTTTGTCTTCTGAACAGCTGTATGGCCGTCCGTCTCTGGATTTCTTCGTGCCGGAGGACCAAGCTGTCATTCAAGAAGCCATTGCGCGCGGGTACAGTCAGGGCTATACACAGGTTCAAGGCCGTTTCATCGTCTCCAACGGTCGAGCGGTTCCGTACTATTGGACCGGTGTACCCCTCAGAGACGAGCGGGGAGAAGTCATCGGACTGGCCGGAGTCGGCCGCGATATTTCCGTGTTGAAACGGGCTGAAGAAGCTTTGTGGGAGGTCAACCAAACGCTCAACACGGTCATCGTCTCCTCTCCACTGCCGATTATGGCCGTCGATCTCGACGAGCGCTTGACGATGTGGAACCCAGCGGCTCAAAAGTTGTTCGGCTGGGCCAGTGAAGACGTCATCGGCAAGCCCATGCCCATCATCCCGCCGGACAAATTGCAAGAACACGAAGAAATTTCCCGGGTTTTGAGGCATGGGGAAGTGGTCACGGACCGTGAGACTTGCCGCATTAGAAAGGACCGAACACAAATCGACGTCTCCCTGTCGGGAGCGCCTTTGTACAATGCGAACGGCGAGATGACCGGCGCCGTGGCGATTTACATGGACATCGCGGAAAAGAAACGCGCGGAACAGACGATTCGACGCCTCGCTTTCCTCGATACGCTGACCGGGTTGCCCAATCGGACGCTGTTTTACGACCGGTTGAACGTTGCCCTTACAAAGGCGAGGGAAGACAAGGCGAGCGAGGACAAGCGAGAATTGGCTGTCATGTTCATGGACCTCGACCGTTTCAAAGACATTAACGACTCACTCGGACACGCCATAGGAGACCACTTGCTGCAATTGGTGGCACAGCGGTTGTCCAGGTGCGTGCGACCGGCGGATACGCTGGCTCGCATGGGCGGCGACGAGTTTACGTTTTTACTGCCAGGTACAAGCGCCTGCCAAGCCGCTGAACTTGCCAAACGGCTCCTGGACGCGCTTGACGAGCCGTTCGTACTGGACAAAACCCAGTGGCGTATCAAAGCCAGCATCGGCATCAGCTTATATCCGGTTCACGGGGTTGACGCTAACGAGCTCATGCGGGTTGCGGATATTGCGATGTACCAGGCAAAAAACGCCAGGAGCGGGTATGCGTTTGGCGAGTCGAGCGCTTTTGACAAAGACAGTTTTGGTAAAGACAGTTTTGGTAAAGACACTAAGGGGTTGGGGTGAAACTTGAAATGCGGATTGTTGAAATGGCTAGGGTCCAACCCGGGATGCGATTGGCTCGACCCTTGTTTGCCGGGGACGGGCGCATCTTGCTTCAAGAAGGGGTTCACTTATCAAGCGGCTATATTCAGAAGTTAGCCAACCTTGGGTTTGCTTACGTTTACATCGACGACGCGAAGACGTCGGAGGTGGAAATTTTCGATGCAGTCGACGGTCAAGTACGGCAGGAGGTCGTCGCGAAAATCAAACGGGTCTTTGATAAAATGTCCGACCCCAAGCAAGTATCCAAGGTCATTCATTCCGGTGAATTGGGACGCGAGTTTGTGAATTTGTTTGGCATCTTGTTTGACTCCATTCGAGACAACCACACCTTTGTGTTGAATCTCAGCGCCATCTACTCCAGCGATGCATTTTTGTACACGCACTGCATGAATGTTGGGATTTTGGCCTCCTTTTTAGGAATGGCGCACGGTTATCGCGAAGAACGCATCAAGCAGCTCGGTCCGGGTGCGATGCTGCACGACATTGGGAAGCTGCTGATTGAAAGTTCCATCCTGGACAAGCCCGGCAAACTCACGCAAGAGGAACGGGAGGCTGTCGAACACCACTGCGAGCTTGGCTATGACATTCTGCGCAAGCAGCCCGACCTGCCTGCTCCATCGGCTCACTGCGCCCTTCAGCACCACGAAAAATACGATGGAACCGGGTATCCGCAGCAGCTTAAAGGACAAGACATTCACGACTTCGGACGACTTCTGGCCGTACCCGATGTTTATGATGCACTGACATCCAACCGCGTCTACCGACCTGCCGTACTCCCCCACGAAGCGCTGGAGTTTTTGTTCGCTCATACGGGATCCCATTTTGATCCGCAATTTGTGCACTTGTTTGCGAAGTGTGTCAACATTTACCCGAATGGGCTCCCAGTGCAGTTAAGCACCGGGGCCCAGGGGGTGATTGCCCGGGCCAATGACGGAAACCTGCAAAGGCCCGTGGTTTTGGTGCTGGAAGAACAAGGGCGCGAGGTAGAGCCCTACGAAATCGATTTGTTGAAACACATCAATGTGACCATTACCCGGTGTGAATTGACCGGTTCCCTGCCCATCGTCTCGAACGAGACTTACATTGGGACACTGTCTGATTGAAGGTGGGCAATAACATCGCGCGCAACTTCGTGCGGCACTTGCGCGTTCAACCCGTGTCCGACGCCTTCGTACAAGCGGAGCTTGGCGTTTGGAATTCGCTCGGCCAGTACCTCAGCGTTTTGAGGCGGTACGAGGATGTCGGCTGTTCCGTGCAAAATGAGTGCAGGCGCTTTGATTTCAGGCAGCCGATCGTAACTGTTCCATTGCAGCAAGGCCATCACTTGGCGCTGGAACGACTCGTTGTCGATGGGCGCCTTGGTGATTTCCCGCCAATTGGCTTCCATGGCTGCGCCGTTGGCTGTGATGAAGTCTTCGGGGAACAACAGACGCAGCGTATTGGCTTTTACTTCATCCAGGGAACTGGGCCTCTGTACAAGCATGGCTTGCACCTCTGGACCTGCCATGACCGAATGAGACGGACCGCAATTGGTGCAGCCCAACACGAGCTTATCCACCCGCTGGGGTTCATTGACAGCCAACTCTTGTGCGATCATCCCTCCCATGGATACCCCCATGACGTGAGCCTTTTCAAGGGACAGCGCGTCCATGAGACCCACAGTGTCGTCGGCAAACCCAGAGATGGAGTAAGGTACGGCTGGACGGTCCGTGCGGCCAGCCCCGCGGTTGTCAAAGCGAATCACCCGGAAGTGCTGTTCCAAATCGGATAAAAACGGCTGCCCCCACCAGTCGAGGTTGCCGCTTAAACCCATGATAAGGAGGAGTGCAGGGCCCGTTCCACCTTCCTCGTAATACATCTCAATGTCTCGTACGCGAACTTTCGGCAAATGAGACACCTTCTGACAATGGGCTTACCCACCTTTGTGGAACACTTTCACGGCAACAAAAACCGTAAAAAACCGTATAATTTGATTATAATCCAAGTAGTTTCAAAACCGGGTCTTTTTGTATCGTTTCGAGAGAAATTCAAGATAAACTGGTTACACTGAAACAAGTATACGGGGTTGGCCGCGCAAGGCTTAGCGGGAGGTGGTTGGAATGCATGCGCGCTCTTGGCTTCTATCCATCTTGGTTTCTGGATTTACGTTGACGGGAACGGTGGGGTGTGGGTTGCAAAACCCTGCGAGTGCCTTCCAACCCACTCAGTCCGGGAAGGTGCAGAACCACTCGTTTGATTGGCAGCTTACGACGACGCCTTTGTCCCCCCAAGCGGGTAAACCGGTCACGGTACGTATTGCGCTGCTGAACAGCCGCATCAAGATTCCGCCTGGGACCATGTCAGCCGTGTTTACCGCTTATCCCGCCAATGCCCCAGACAAGGCGTTTTCCAAGCCGGTTGCCTTGCAATCGAAGACGCAAGGGGTTTACACAGGTACGTTAACGGCGCCGTCTCATTCGGGCACCTACCAGTTGCAAATTGTGTGGAAGCAACCGCAACAGACCGTACATCACGCATTTCGGATCGCGGTGCAGTAAATTCTCGAACCCCATAAAACTGCATCGCTTCCGAATACATATAAATGGTGTCTCAACACGGCGCAACGGGGAATGGGTTGCTCCTTTTTTTGTTATCCGATCGACTTTACTTTTCGAGAGGATTACCAGTTCATTGGGAGGTGCGCGCGGAGGATGAATAAGCGGAACCGGCGGATCGCGGTCGTCGCCTCGGTCGCTGCCGTGTTGATTGTTGCGGGTTTAGCTCTTGGGATGAATCATGCCAAACCACACACGGTAAGCCATGCTGCAGGGAATTCAGGAGTGGTCATTCGCGTCGGAACTGCTAAACCGCTGTTTTCGATGCAACAGGATAAAATCTATCAAACGGCAGAGCAACTCGTTCACAATCCGCCGTCTTCCGGGTTTGATGCGTCGGGTTTTGTGCAATATGTGTATGGCAAAGCCGGAATCCAACTTCCAAGAACCATCGCTGAGCAGGCCCATACGGGTACTGTCGTCAACAATCGGAGTCAGTTACAACGCGGGGACTTAGTGTTTTTTGACTTGAACAACAGCGGCCAAACCGCCACTTTTGTGGGAATTTATCTGGGCGGAAACGAATTTGCGGCCCAAACCACTCATGGTTTGATGAATATCAGTCTCAATCAACCCTATTGGTCCAAAGCGTTCCGGTACGGAGAACGGGTCATGTGAGCGCGGTTTCCCGCGGCATATTCTCGCCCCTGGCCAGTTCCTTTGAAGCTTTCTCTCAAACTTAAACGGTGCAGGAATAAATCTACGAAACCAAGGCTAAACATAGTAGAGAGAAGAACTTGGGAGTGGATGCGAAGTGTCTTACATGCACCAGTGGTTTCGGATGAGAGAAATTTCTGAGGACGCGTTTTACAGCATCGCAGCGGATTTTTTTACGATGGCCTCCGTGTTGCAGCAAGTTGGGGCGGCTTTAGCGGGACCAGGGGGGATAGGGGCCCCAATCGTAAACCACAACGCGGTCGTGTTCAATGGACCAAAGAATTGCGGACATTCAAAAACGAGTCTTGGTCTGGTGTTTCCAGCCCAACACGCTGGGGGCATCGGGGAGATTTCTGAAGTCGAAGTCTACCATTGGCTGGCTGGGAATACGGTGAGTCATCGCGTCTGCGACGGAAACTGTGCGTATCAGGATTTCGTTTTTTTACGCACGTTGCAGGAACGGTCACCGGTTGAATTCAGTGTCTACGGGTGGCACCAGCAATTTTGTAAAACCTCCTTCAAGCCATACGACCTCGCGGTTGTCGCATTTCTGATTATCGCCAAACACCACCTGCGAGATGAGATTCTCGTCTGTCCGGATGGCGCACCAAACCACTGGTTTGACGCCAAGCACCTGTGTCAAATGCACTTGGGTTACGGTATGGATTTCGTGGCCGACGAAGACCCCATCGACATGGCGTGGCTCGAGGAACAATCCCGGGTGCTCAGAGGACTCATGGAGAGCTAGATGCGGTCGAATTCACTTTTGCTCGGAAAGTCTGGTATCCTGATGTGGAGAAAGTGAGTTATGTAGAATATTCCAATTAGAGACAAGGAGAGTGCGACATGGACGAACAAGCAAAAAAGACGGCACTTCGCGGTATCTCATACGGTTTGTACGTGGTCGGCGTCAAAAACGGCGAAGACGTGAATGCATCCACCGTGAACTGGGTAACTCAAACATCGTTTCAACCGCCTCTGGTCGTCGTTGCTGCGAAGGCGGGCACCACGACCGAACAGTGGATGGACTCGGAGAAGGTCTTCAGCGTCAGCGTGCTTGAATCTGGGCAAAAAGACCTGGCCTTCGCCTTCTTTAAACCGATGCACCGCGTAGGCAACAAGTTTGGCGACATTGGTTTTTCCATTGGCGAGAAGACGGGTTGCCCCGTATTGGACGACGCGTTGTCTTGGTTTGAGTGCAAAGTGGTCGACAAGAATACCTCCGGAGACCACACCATCTTCATTGGCGAAGTTATCAACGCCGGAGTGCACCGCACAGGAAATCCGCTCACTTTGGCTGAAACCGGAGTATTTTACGGAGGCTGAACCAAAAACCAGAGCCAGGCCACAATTTTTTAAAAGGTACTTACAGTGCTAGTCTATTTTTCCAAGCTCGTACATACCGTACCTGTAAAAGGGAGGGGATGTAAGTGCTTGATCGCGTGGCCTGGTGGCTGGTCTTAATCGGGGCATTGAACTGGTTGTTGGTTGGACTGTTCCAGTGGGACGTCGTGGCTTGGCTGTTCGGGGGGTCCGATGTGTTGTGGAGCCGCATTGTGTACACCCTAGTCGGCATTGCCGGAGTGTATCTGTTGCCGCAGGCGTTTGGCGTCAAGATGGTCGGCAAGAAGGACTGAAACGCAACGGGTGACGGGGACTGGAATGAAACGGCAAAAAAGGATTGGAACGCAAGGGGAATTGAAGCGCACATCAACTAAAGGGGCTTTCTGAAGCACGCGGCGGCGACCAGCCCGCCCGATTCAGAAAGCCCGTGTTTTTGATTCGCAAGGCTGCTGACTTCTGCAATGCGGTCGAGATTTTTACCAGTATGGGTTGAAGCCTTGCTTGTGCGTCAGTGCGAATTCCGGCGCAGGGAGGTTGAAAAACTGGTCTGTTGTGTACGCGGGCAGCGCTGCGCGCGCGGTGTTGGCGTAAACTTGGTCCCAAGTCGGGTCAAACAACACCCAATGCGTTCCGTCCCATGCCTGATTCCACTGATGCGCTCCACTTGAACCGTTCATGAACCCAGTGCCGTCTACCAACTCTGTGGGGATGCCAATGGAGCGGAGCATGGCTGCAGCCAAGGCGGACTCGTCTTCGCAGACCCCGATTCGAGTGAGAAAGGTTTGGCTGGTTTGTTGCCACGGTTCGTTGTTTGCCCAATACGACGGCCAGTTGTACGCAATGTGCTCGGAGACCCAATTGCTGACGTCTCGGATTTTCTGGTCTGTGGTCACCGCGTTTCGAGTGATGGCCGCAGCCTCAAGTTGGAGCGGCGGCGACTCGTTGTAATTGACCAGCCAGCTTTGCAACAGGTCCATCTGCTGGCGGGACAGCGAAGGAGAATTATTGGTGAAATCCGCATAGACGAAGTTGTTATTCAGCGTCCAGTTGGCCCCGTTGACCGCCTGTGGAACTCCGACATCGACGGAGTTTAGTCCGTGAAAAGGCAGGAGAATCGTTGCAGAAAACTTTCCGTTTTTGACGGGGACGGAATAGGACCAGGCCGGCGTCGAAGAGTTGTTTTGACTCATGTCGGCGACTTGAACGACGACGTCCCCGGTGTATCCTTGGTCCACCGTGCCTGAAATCGGGATCGCGTTGCTTTTGCTCAGATAATGCAAGCTCTGCAAGTCGACGCTGGGTGTTTGGGTAGCGCTCCACCAGCTCTCTATTGCCGAACCGCGTTGGATCGCGGTATCGGCAACCCCCGACGCTGGCAGGACAATGGGGCGGGGTGGAGGAGGAGAAGTAAGGGCCCATTGCACCCCGTTCCACGATCCGTTCAGATGAAGCCGTTTCATCACGTTCATGATGTACCAAATAGGCATGAACGTAGTCGGTTGTCCGCCCGCATAAGCCGGCATCACTATCGCATCCGTGTTTTTGACCAATACCCCGTTGACATAAATGTGTTTAGCGCCAGTACCCGGGTTAAGGTGGCTCAGGTCGGGTTCACTCCCAGCAGGCGTAGAGATCTGCCAGTTCACGCCGTCCCATTTGCTTGTGATCTCGATGGTGCTAAGCGTCTGCATGACCGCCACCAAAGGGAGATACGTGGTTTTGTGATGGACGAGCCCATTGGGTTTGGCCGTCAGGTGCCCGTCCAAACGGATTTGTTTGGCGGCCAGGTTCACCGTGGATGCCTGTGCTCGTATGGTATCTGTTAAAGACGCGGTGCTGCTCATTCCAATCAGCATCGCAAAGATGGTTATCAGGAGAGAAATGAATTTTGACAAGGCCCAACACCTCTTTACGGCTTTGTCTCTATAGCCGGTTCACCCAATTTGACCAATGTACTCTATTCTATTTCAAGAGACCGCGAATATACCGCGAATAGGACAAACACGTGGCGGACCGGCAACGGCTTGGCTTCAGGAACGGTTGTACGATCGCATTGCGACCGGCAGACGCAACGGCTTCCTATTTCCTGCTTGAATGTCCCTAATTAGTCCTTATGGTAGAATTATGAAAATGGTAAATTAAAGTGCCATTTGATGAAGAAAATCAGTTTATAATTGAGAAAGAGACTAGGTTATTCCTATGAAATGATAGGGGTATGGGGAGAGATTGCTTTGTTTCCAAATCAGTTTGCCAAAGTGTACATTTGTTTGCCTGTCGAAGAGGACCCTGGTAAGGAGTTGGAATATCCCGTGCGGGTAACCGAGGTTGCAAAAAATGCTTTTGCGACAGAAGTCCCGTTTGACAAGAACGGCTACCCGATTCGACTGAAAACCGGGTTTTCCAGTCGAGTGATATTCTATCACGAGGACAACATGTACCGGTTTGAGGCGGAACTGATTGGCCACAAGTCGGATAACATCGATTTGTATGTATGGAAGCGTCCGGCCGACAAAGACATTGTGAAGATTCAACGCCGCAGTTATTTTCGGGTGCCCGTTTCGTTGGATGGGAAAATGTCTATCGAAGGCCAAATGAAAAACATCGTCGTGGTGGATTTGAGCGGAGGCGGACTTGCCTTTCGCGATCGGGAAAAGGTTTTGGAGAAGAACCAACAAGTGCAAGGCTCGTTGTTCATCCCTTTGAAAAACGGGACAGACCGGGAGGTGTTGTTTATTGCCTCCGTGCGGCGCGTTCTGCTCGAAGAGCAATTCTTTCGGTTTGGCCTTGAATTTATAAAAATCAGCGAATCCGATCGCGACCGCATCATTCAACACTGTTTAACGCGCCAAAGGGAGATTCGGCAGCGACTGATGTAAGAGGATTCTGTGGCCGCTGCCTCCAATCCGTTGTTTGTGTGGTCGTCTTGCGGTTCGTGTTTTACCCGGACGTTCGCCTCCAGTCTGTCCAGGCGTTTGGGATCGGTTTACAAGGCAAGCAACAAGTGAGCCAGAAGCGCAGCACGGACTGGCAATTGGGCAATGTCGATATGCTCGTTTTCAGCGTGTGGGCCGTCGCCCACAGCGCCGAGGCCGTCTAAAACCGGGATGCCCATGGCCGCTGCAAAGTTTCCGTCACTTCCTCCGCCGACAGCCATTTCTTCCAGAACGACGTCTAACTCTTCCTTGGCGACACGCTTTGCCGTTTCAAACAGCTGGAGTGTTCCGAGGCTTCGTTCCATGGGCGGCCGATTGACGCCTCCGGAAACCGAAATGCGCGTTCCTTGCAGTTTGGGGGTCAGGCCGTAAACAGCTTGCAGGATGCGTTCCCCTTCACTTTGGGTGGCCATGCGAAAGTCCACTTCCGCGCGGGCGTAATCCGCAACGACGTTGCTTCTCGTGCCGCCTTCGACAACTCCGACATTCACGGTACTTCCCGATGCGTAGTCCGTCAGTCTCTGCATGGCCAAAATCTGATGAGCCATTTCCTCGATGGCACTGACGCCCAGTTCGTGGTGGTTTCCCGCGTGTGAGGCGATTCCGCTGACCTCGACCTGGCAGATCCCAACTCCTTTGCGAGCCGTCTTCAGTGCCCCTGATTTCGCCACGGACGGTTCCAGCACAAGTGCAGCTAAGCTCCGGCTTGCCTCGTTTTCAATCAACGCGCGCGACGTATCGCTGCCAGGTTCTTCGTCTGAATTCAGGAAAAAAACCAGTCGATGGCGCAGCGGCAAGTGAAGTTCGCGAATCGCTTTCACAGCCCACGCCGCTTGGACGATGCCGGCTTTCATATCGAAAATGCCAGGTCCATAGGCGCGACCACCTTCGATGCGGTACGGAAGTCTTCCTTTGTCCCACACGGTGTCAAAATGCCCGATCAACAGAATTTGACGTTCCCCGGCCCCGTATTCGAACCTGAGGTGGTCGCCTGCCTCGGTTTGGGTGAAAACTTGTGCAGAAACCGACAAGTGTTCCGAAAAAAGCTGTTGCACCACTTGGCCGCACGCGTCGACCAAGGCTTTGCAATTTGACGGGGACTCTGCTCGAACAAGCTTCTCTACGTCGGAGAGCATGTCTTGAAGATGGCCCTCAAGGTGTTCTCGAACCTGAGACATGGACGTCACCTCGGTGTTTTCTGGATTGTCTCATTATCCCATAGAATCGGTGCGTGAGGACATCGTCAAGTTTTGAAGAAGCAATAACTGCGCAAGGTTTTTAAAAAGCAAATACCGCCATGATGGAGGCGGCATTCCTTTTTGTGCAACAACTGAATAGTGTGCGGGGACAGTGTGCTTGGTTCCTGAGGGCGACACCGGTTGATATGATTCAGAGGCCCGCTGTCCCGTACAGGAACCATCCTATCAGGTTTGTTTGTATCGGAAATGATTCAAACGAACTAAAATCCGCTCACAATTGGACTACCTGAAGCTCTCACAATTGCATCGATTTCCATTTTATTACCTTTATTCGAATCGGTTACACTATTTACATATTAACTTCAACATGGTAATAGTATATTAAATAACAATTAAAATCTTAAAGGAGAGTGAATATGAAATCAACAGGTATCGTCCGCAAGGTTGATGAGCTAGGACGTGTCGTACTCCCTATGGAACTGCGCCGTACATTTGGAATCAACGTAAAAGACCCCATGGAAATCTACGTCGATGGAAGCCGCATCGTCTTGAAAAAATACGAACCCGCATGTACATTCTGTGATGAGGCCGGAGAGGTCCTCGAGTATCGGGGAAAAAACGTGTGTAAATCGTGTTTGACGGAACTCGGGCAGCAAGTTTCCGTTTAACTTGGAAAATAAATCTGCCGCCAACCGACAAGGAAGTTATACCCGGCTGTCCCAACGCTGCACCGCGATCGCAGTGAGGGGCAGTCCTTGTTTGTTAGTACTACTCCTGGTTGTTCGTACACGGCTTGCAGATATGCCCAGGTTGTTGAAATTCGACGAAATGGGGACTCTTCGCACATGAACAGACTGTTGGAAATGGCGATTGAAACAGCCGCAAAGGCCCACGAGGGACAGGTTCGTAAGGGTTCGGGCATCCCTTACATTGCTCACCCTTATGCTGTCGGGATGATCCTCAGAGAAGCTGGGTGCTCGGATGAAGTGGTAGCGGCAGGGATCCTCCACGACACCACGGAAGATACTCCCTTAACGCTTTTGGAGATTGAATCCCGCTTTGGCAAAACGGTCGCTTCTTTGGTCGCTGGCGCGTCGGAACCTGACAAGTCCAAGCGGTGGGAGGAGCGTAAAAACCACACGATCGCTTTTTTGCGCACAGCGCCGATGGATGTCCGGATGATTGTCTGCGCAGACAAACTGCACAACCTTCGTTCGATTTTAGCGGACTACGCCCGACACCAAGACAATGTCTGGCAGGTTTTTAGCCGCGGAAAAGAAAAACAGATGTGGTACTACAAAAGCATTTGCGACAGCTTGTTTGCCAACCTCGCGCCGTCGGAAATTCCCGCCCTGTTTGGCGACTACGAGCGACAGGTAGCGATGCTCTTAAAGTTATAGTTTTGTTTCCGTAGTTTATACCAAAATAAATAAAAATATTAAAATATACAGAAAATGATAGCTGTGAACCGGAAAACTCGATATATACTAGGGAGTAGTAGAAGAAATTGTCTAAGGGAATTCTCGCACAACAGATGAGAGAGCTGTTTTAACGGGAGAGTAGGTGGTGGTCTCCAATGGAACCGTTGGCTGAGGTTTATGTACATCATTTTGACAGGCGCGCTTTGTACTGTGATATGAAAGAGGCGTTTTTTTCGCTGGATCCCCATTGGCGCATCACGTACGCCAGTGTCACTCCAAGTACCGCGCGTTCACTGCAGTACGTCTCCGAGGTGCTTGGGCGATGCCTTTGGGACGAGTATCCTGAAAGCGTTGGGACGGAGTTTTATCAGCACTTGAGCCAGGCTGTACGGGATCAAACGCCAGCAGAGTTTGTCGTGTCTTTACCGGATTGCCAAACCTGGTTTTCCGTTCGCGCTTACCCTCAGCCGTCTGGACTTGCCGTCTATCTTTCTGACGTTACAGACCTGATGCGGACATCTCTTGAAAATGAGCAGCACTATCGCTCGCTGTTCGACCACAACCCCGACCTCGTCTACTCCCTGGACCTTGACGGACGTTTCACCACCGTGAATCCGGCAGCGAGTGAGATTTTTGGCTGCTCAGGACAAGGAATGCTGGGAATGCGTTTTCACCAAATGGTTTACGCGCCGGACCTCGACAAGGCCGTCGCTCACTTCGAGAGAACGCTGCAAGGAATTCCTGAGAACTTCGAGGCTCGAATCCGGAGTCAGAAAAAAATCTACCATCTTAATATCACAAATATTCCGATTATTGTCGCTGGCAGTGTCGTCGGAATCTACGGTGTCGCCAAGGACATCACGGGTCAACGGCAAACGGAACAGGCCCTTGCCGAGAGCCGGAACTTTCTCGAACAGGCGCAGCGGATGGCCCATGTGGGCAGTTGGGACCGCGACATGCGTTCAAATCGTTTGACGTGGTCGGAAGAAACGTGGCGAATCTTCGGGATGAAACCCCGGGAATTTCTGGATTACCGAGACTTTTTTCAACGCATTCACCCGGATGACCTGCCCCATATCCAAGCTGCATTTGCCAGCGTATTGGCAGGGGAAGGTCAGTACAACGTCGAGTACCGGGTGCTGCGGCCGGACGGAGAAATGAGGACCGTGCACTCTCAAGGGGAGGCGGTCTACAAGGAACAAAACCTCGTCCGGATTTGGGGCTCCGTCCAGGACATTACGGAGTTCAAACGGACGGAGGAATACCTGCTGCGTTCCGAAAAGCTCTCCGCTGTAGGTCAATTGGCCGCAGGAGTGGCCCACGAAATCCGCAATCCCCTGACGGCGCTCAAGGGTTTTTTGCAGTTGATGGAGCCTAAGGAGCCATTGCCAGAAAAGAAACAGTTGCCAGAAAAGGAGCAGGAGCCACAGCAACGCTACGTCAACATCATGAAAGACGAACTTAGCCGCATTGAAGGCATCGTCAGTGAGTTGTTGATTCTAGCCAAACCGCAAGCTGTGCACTTTCGCCGCACGGATGTTCTTTCCCAACTGAGCGACATCGTTACACTGCTCAATGCCCAGGCCATTTTAAACAACGTCGTCATTGTGACGCAGTTTCCAGAGAACGTCCCGCCCATTCAGGCGGAACCCAATCAATTGAAACAGGTATTTGTCAATGTGATGAAAAACGCCATCGAAGCCATGCAGCAAGGAGGAAAGCTGACCATTCAAGTCGATATATTCGAAGGGCAAGTCCGCGTGCGTTTCGCGGACGAAGGCAATGGCATCGCTCCCGAGGTCTTGTCTAAACTTGGCGAACCGTTTTACACCACAAAAGAAAAGGGAACTGGGCTTGGCCTGGCCGTCTGCTGCAAAATTTTGGACATGCATCGCGGCACCTTGGACATTGAAAGTATTCCCAATCGAGGAAGCACTGTAACCATTTGCTTGCCCTGCGAAGTGCAGTTCTGACATCAATTTTCTCATACCCCGCTTGTTACTGCCTGAGCCGGAAAGTACCGGCTGTCTGAAAGCAGGTGGCTGTCGAAGCCTCTCGAAGATCCCCGTTATCGGTACTCACACGCATCCAAAGGGGGATCTCATGACACAGCAGGCCATCCATAACACGGCATTGGCAAATCGGCTTTCTAAATCCGCTTATTACCATGTATACGCAGCCTATTTGCCGGGAGCAAAGAAGAGCTAGGCTGGAGAAAAAGCACAATTTGTTTAGGAAAACGAGTCTTCTGAAAGAAAGTGACCGTCTCGAGGTGTGAATACTTTGTGACGGCCACACTCCGACTCGTTTCGACATCCGGGTTGTGCTATTTTAGATGTTGTTTTTGTCCAAGGGGGAAGCACAGAATGATAGATTACCGGAACAATCCAGAAGACAGCCCGGTTGCATGGTGTGTACAGTGTCGTGAATTAGTTGTCGTCCAACCAGCCACCAAGTTGATGAAAACGGTCTTTCGCGTAGAACCGTCGGGTGTGTATCCATTTTGCAACTGTCCAGAACACGCACGCCAAACCACTGCGGGTTCGGTGCCCGTTTCCATCGCGTAGCGCTCCCAAATCTGATGTTCGACGCTGGCAAAGGAGAAGTACGGGCATGGTTGCAGGTGCAAAGACTTAAAGAGAGCGTGCACCTCGGGTCGCAGTCCGTTGGACATGGACACATGCACGCAGCAAAACCGTCATTCTATGTTATGGGAACTCATAGGATTTCATGGTGGTTGTCGTTCAGCGGCGGCCTTTTTCATTTTTTGCAGGAATCCGCATCTTTCCGAGACCGCGGCGAATCAAGTCGTGGACGCTGACGATGGCCGTCGCTAAAATGAGGCTGCTGACGACCGCTTTATCCAATGTAAAGTACAGGTTTAACGGATTTCCGGCCACAGTCACCGAACTGAGAAACGGCCCTCCACCGGAAACGGCGTTCGCCTGAGGCGAAAACAAGTGATTCAGTCCATTCCACAGGCTGTGAATCAACTGCGCCAACAGGCCGAGTACCAGATACCACAAGTACCCTGCACCTGAAAGAAACGGCGTGACGGGTTGGATGAGCAAGATCAAAAAATCCAATGCCAGCATTCCAGCCGGCCAAACCCATTTTACAGAGATTCTGCGAGTCAGGCGTCCGTACAGTCCGTAGACTCCCCACGTACCCAGAGTAGGGAGTGTCACGAGTACGAGAGCGGTCAAGAACAGTCGCTTTTGAACTGGATTCAGAGTTTTTAGGTTGACTGCATGAAACGGCGTATAACCGCCTTTGGTCCGCGCTTGTTTTTCAGGTGCCGATGCCTTAGCTACAGAGGGTTGCCGTTTGGTTCCATGGCGCCTTTTTACCTGGTCCCGGCCTTTTTCTTGGTACTTGTTCAGAAGCACTCTGAGGTCCGCAACCCTTTTTTTCAGCCCATTTTTTAGTCCGTCTTGCCACGGGTCGGTGTATTCGCTGTCCTGCTCGCCTTTGTTTGCGTTCTGGATTCTCTTGTCGATTCCGTCTTTAATCCCGTTTTTAGTTCTGTCCTTAATCCCTTCTTTGCTCCACGCCTGGCTTTCGTCTTGGAACGTCCTTTCAGCTCCAGCGGCTGCCGCTGCTGCACTCGAAATCGCCGCGGCAGCCACAGTAGCCGCGGCTGGCGGTGATCCGGCGGACCTGCTTCGCGCCGGGTTGTCTCGTACGGCCGTTGTACTTGCCGACGGCGTCGAGTCGGGTGTTTGGCGCTTTCGCGGGATCACGGTGCATTGCGCTGCGGACTGCTCAAATTCCTGGCGCGTAAACAGCCGCTCGTACAGTTTCGGGTCCTGGCTGTCAAAACCGTCAATGTCCATGATGTAGATGCCGTATTCTTGTTCCCATTCTTGGATCGTTTTCTTTTCAGAGCTGCCCTCTGCGGACGTTCGGATTGGGTTCTTCAAGAATCGCTCGGCTCCATTCATCGATTTTTCACAGGGTGCTACTGAAAGTAATACCACCCGCTGCCTGGTCGCGGCAACCCATTGTTTTTGCCTGTTTCCGCGCCTGTGCTGAAAAAACCTGGATTCATGCGGGTGTTTTGGCCCGACATGGCAGGTGCCGCGCTATTGACTAAATTATTTTGCCTAGGTACCTTGTATCTATACTCTACCATTTTGTTGAGAAACTCGGCGGCGTCTGAAGTGATCGACGGGTGACGTCAGCCGTTTTCTAGAATGGCAGCGTTTTGCACGTTTTTCGATAGATGACGGAGCTGCCGCACGACAATCGCGATTAAATAAAGGTGGTGCTTGCATGGCGGAATTTGCTGCAAACGTGGATCTTGCAGAACACGACTTTCCCACCGAAACAATCCTCAATGA
Source organism: Alicyclobacillus tolerans (assembly GCF_021739485.1). GTDB lineage: Bacteria > Bacillota > Bacilli > Alicyclobacillales > Alicyclobacillaceae > Alicyclobacillus_K > Alicyclobacillus_K tolerans_A. Next base: position 5,842 of record NZ_JAJFNK010000048.1, on the reverse strand, counting down.
GGACGGAACGCTGTCCGGATCAGCCCCTGATTTGCCGCAAGAAAAATTACTCGACATGTACCGGTGGATGGTCATCTCTAGAACGTTTGACCAACGGGCAGTCCGGTTGCAGCGTCAAGGCCGCATCGGCACCTACGCACCTTTTTCAGGCCAGGAGGCCGCGCAGATTGGAAGCTTTGCCGCGTTGCAAAAGACCGATTGGGTGTGTCCAAGTTACCGGGAATTAGCGGGCCTGATGTACCACGGTTTCCCTCCGTACCGGGCGCTGCTTGGCGCGATGGGACACCCCGCGGCAGGTTTTACCCCTGAGGAGCTAAACGTCTTGCCGGTGCAAATCGTGATCGCTGACCAACTGCTGCACGCAGTAGGCATTGCGTGGGCCCATAAACTGCAAGGAAAGTCCAGTGTCGCCGCAACCTATTTCGGAGATGGCTCCACTTCGGAAGGCGATTTTCACGAGGCGCTCAATTTTGCTTCGGTGTTTCAAGTTCCAGCTGTGTTTTTCTGTCAAAACAACCAATGGGCCATCAGTGTTCCGGTGGAGCGGCAGATGTCTTCACGTACCATCGCGCAGAAAGCGCTTGCGTACGGAATGCCTGGGATTCGCGTCGACGGAAACGATTTGTTCGCCGTGTACAACGCGATGCAGCGGGCTGTAGAGCACGCGCGCAGCGGCAAGGGGCCGACGCTCATCGAAGCCGTGACGTATCGCCTTGGGGCGCACACCACCGCGGACGACCCGACGCGCTATCGCAGCGAAGAGGTTCAAAAGCAGTGGGAACAACGCGATCCGATTGGGCGCTTGCGCCGTTATCTGGAGCGCGAGGGACTGTGGGACGATGCCTTAGAACAGGACGCGTGGCAAAAGGCTCAGGCTATTGTGGAGGACGCGGTGAAACAGGCGGAATCCCTCGCCCACCCGGACCCGGCTACGGTGTTTGACAGCGTATACGCCGCACGGCCCGTGCACCTTGAGGAACAGCGCGCGGAGTTTGCAAGGCGGATGCAGCGCGAGTTGGGAGGGAACTGAGCATGCCTGCGATGAATATGATTCAAGCCATCAACGACGCATTGTCCGTGGCTTTACAAAGCGATGACAAGGTGATGATTCTCGGCGAGGACGTTGGGAAAAACGGCGGCGTCTTCCGCGCGACCGAGGGATTGACTCAGCGCTTTGGCACACACCGCGTCACCGACACGCCGCTCGCGGAGTCCGGCATTATTGGAACCTCCATCGGCCTTGCCGTTGCGGGGATGAAACCCATCGCAGAAATCCAGTTTCTCGGTTTTATCTACGAGGCATTCGACCAGGTCGCATCGCAAGCCGCGCGCTTTCGCTTCCGTTCGCAAGGCCGCTTTACTGCACCGATGGTCATCCGGGCGCCGTTTGGCGGCGGAGTCCGCACTCCGGAACTGCACTCGGACAGTTTGGAAGCCCTGTTTCTGCACACGCCCGGCGTCAAGTTGGTCATCCCCAGCAATCCGTACGATGCGAAGGGGCTGATTTTAGCAGCAGTCGCCGATCCCGATCCCGTCATTGTGATGGAACCGATGAAACTGTACCGCTCGCACCGGATGGAAGTGCCAGAGGGATACTACGAAGTGCCGCTGGGGACCGCCAATGTGCTGCAAGAAGGCGATGACATTACGGTCATTGCTTGGGGACCGACTGTCCCTATCGCACTGGAGGCTGCTCAGAGGGCCAAAGACGAACACAACACCTCGTGCGAAGTGATCGACCTTCGCTCAATTTCACCGCTCGACACCAAAACCGTCGTCGAGTCGATTAAAAAGACCGGCCGGGCAGTCATTGTTCACGAAGCCGTGAAGACCGGCGGCGTTGGCGGGGAACTGATTGCCCAGGTCAACGAGCAGGCGTTTTTGTATTTGGCGGCTCCGATTGCGCGGGTGACCGGTTACGACACGCCGTTTCCCGTTCCGTCGATTGAAGACCTCTGGCTGCCGAGCGTCAGCCGCACGCTAGACGCGATTATTCAGACCATCGAGTTTTAAGGGGGCTCCGCCATGATGCAACAGTGGAAACTGCCGGATGTTGGGGAGGGAATCCACGAAGCGGAAATTGTCCGCTGGCTTGTTCACGAACACGAAACAGTCCAGGCGGATCAACCCCTGGTTGAAATACAGACGGACAAAGCACTCGTCGAGGTTTCCTCTCCGTATGCGGGGACCATTGCAAAGCTTCACGCGGTTGAGGGCGAAGTCGTCAAGGTCGGAACTGTGCTCGTCGAGTTCTCGGCACCCGATGCTGCGACCGGGTCAGCAGCGGCTTCTACAGCGCCGGCAACCACGGCAACGCCGGAACCGGTGGCGGCTTCGGCTGCGCCTGTTTCGCCTGCAGATCCGGCATCCGCCCTTGCCGCCTCGGCTGCCTGGGCAGCGGGAGCCGCGGGTGCCCCTGCAAAACCGCGCCGACGCGCACTGGCAACTCCGGCCATCCGCAGGTTTGCCCGGGAGATGTCTGTCAACATCGACGAAGTGACAGGGACAGGTAAGGACGGCCGCGTGACGGAAGAGGATATCCGGCGGGTTATGCAGGGAAAACAAGGTGCAGTTCAGCCAGATGTACAGGCGGGGGGAAACGCCGCCGGCGCAAACGTCTCAGCGCCAAATCCGGCATCTCCTCACAGGGCGGGAGCACCATTGCCGCCGCTCTCGCCTATGCCGACCGCAGCCGCACCGGGCGGTCCGCTTCAGTCCGAGGAACGCGTCGCGCTGCGAGGGCTGCGCCGCGCCATTTCCGAACACATGGTGCGCTCCATCTACACGGCACCGCACGTTACCGGGATGGACGAAGCGGATGCTACGGAATTGGTGGCATTTAAGCGCAAAGCTGCCGAGATCGCCCAAAGAAAAGGCGTCAAACTGACCTATCTGCCGTTTGTCATCAAAGCGGTGGTGTCCGCTTTGAAAGAGTATCCGTATCTCAACGCTTCGCTTGACGACAGCGCGGGGGAAATTGTGCTGAAGCGCTACTACAACATCGGCATCGCCGTCGATACGCCCAACGGACTGCTCGTTCCCGTCATCGCGAATGCCGATCAAAAGAGCCTTTTGGAACTGGCGGCCGACGTGGAGCGCCTGAGTGCGAAGGCTCACGACCGTACCCTCACGCAGGCAGAACTGCAGGGAGGGACGTTTACCATCAGTAACATCGGGTCGTTTGGTGGTTTGTTTGCTACGCCCATCATCAACTACCCTGAAGTGGCGATCCTCGCGGTGGGTAAGATTGCGAAACGTCCCGTCGCTTTGGAGGATGACAGCATTGTCGTGCGCCAGATGCTGACGTTGTCGCTGACGTTTGATCACCGCGTGATTGACGGAGGTATGTCGGGACGCTTTACGCGTCATGTCATTCGCTATCTGCAAAACCCAGCGGAGATGTTCCTGGAGCTGGTATAGGTAATTTGCGAAAAAGGTATTGCGCAAGAAGTCGAGCGGTTGCTCGTTTTAGGCTGCGTCGGTGTTGTGCCGACGCAGCCTTTTTGGCATCGAAAAGGGGAGCCTTGGCAAAACGGGGACGGCGAATTGAACTCGCCGTCCCCTGCGAAGGCTGTGTGCAGTGTTGAGCAGCACAGCAACAGGCACTTGCATAGGGTTGTACGCGTTGACCGTTGGCATGGCGGTTCGCCGAGATGTCGTCGGTTACAGGTTTTCGATGGGAACCGGCTCGACGGCTTCGGCGAGGTCAAAGCCCAGAACCTTCGAATAGAAGTACAACTCCGCCTCTAACGTCCGCTTGATGTTTTCGGATTTTCGGAATCCATGCCCTTCGCCTTCAAAGGTCACATAGGCCACGGGAAGACCTTTGGCCTTTAATTTTTCGACCATAACTTCCGCTTGGTTCGGTGGAACAACTTTGTCGTCGAGCCCCTGGAAGAAGATAACGGGACAGGAAAGTTTATCTGTAAAGTGAATGGGAGAGCGCTCTTCAAACAAGTCCTTGCATTCGGGATAGGGCCCGACGAGGCGCTCCATGTAGCGGGACTCGAATTTGTGCGTGTCGTGGGCCAGCAGTTCCAGGTCGCTGATGCCGAAGTAGCTGGCCCCGACTTGAAACGCATTCTTGAAGGTCAAGGCCGCCAACGTCGTGTAGCCCCCGGCACTGCCGCCGCGAATCCCCAGCCGCCTGGAGTCTACGTCTCCCCGGTCCGCCAGCCACTGCGCTCCATTGACGCAGTCTTGCACGTCGGTAATACCCCACGTGCCAAGCAGCCGATCGCGATACGCCCTTCCATAGCCACTACTGCCCCCGTAGTTGACGTCGAGGACGCCTAGGCCGCGGCTGGTCCAATACTGAATGGACAGGTTGAACTGTGCCGACGTGGCGCTGGTGGGGCCTCCGTGGCTGAAGACGATGAGCGGCGGGCGTTCACCGAGCGGCGCCTCGAAGTGGATGTTTCGCGGTGCGTAGAAAAATCCAAAGGCTGTCAGACCGTTGTCCGTCGAGAATTCAATGGCCTGCGGTACAGACAGAAACCCTTCGTCCACCGAGACTTCGGTAGACCGTTTGAGGACTGACACCCGTTCGGTCTGTAAATCGAGTTTGACGACGCATTGGGCTTGCGTAGCGGACCCTGCAATAAACACGGCAAAATCGGACGTCGCCTTGACGTGGCCAATGAGCGTGTATGGGGTGGGAATGTCCTGAAGGCTTTGCGTTGTCAAGTCGATCCGGGCAAGCTGCCACGTCCCTTGGCGGTTGTACGTGCAGATGATTTCGCGTTCAGACGAAAAATCGTAGGTCGACAAGCCGAACACCCATTGCGGCAGGCCAAATTCCGCTTCCAGTTGGGTGATGGGCTCCGGCTTTTTCGTATTTGGATTGTACCGGTACAGGTTCCACCAGTCTGTTTTGTCCGAAACAAAGTACAACACGCTGTCCGGAGACCAGGACGGTTGAAAGACCGATTCTTTCCCGATTTGGCCGGCTACTTTGACAGGGTTTTGGACGCCTCCCGAAGCGTCGACATCCGCGACCCAAAGTTCCGTCCCGTCCCACGGCATATAGGGGTGGTTCCAAGTGAGCCACGCCAATCGAGTTCCATCCGGGCTCAAGCGCGGGTTCGAGTAAAAGTCGTTTCCGGACACCAAGACTTCACCGGGAGATCCTCCGGAAAGCGGCACAGCGACGATGCTGTTGAGGGCTTCCTGGCCGGGAACGGAATGGTCTTCGCACACGCAAATCAGGCGGTTGCGCGCGGTATCCACTGCGGCATCCGCATAGCGAAGGTTGTCTCCTGCAGTGAGAACGGCAGGGCCCTGCCCAGGAACTTGCCGGTACAGCCGCGACTCGGCAAAGTTTGAAAAATATGCGGTTCCCCGGTCGACCACAAAGGCTCCGCCGCCGTACTCGTGCACTCGGGTCCGAACGTTGAACGGCAAAGGTGTGACGTCCATTGCCGGCAAAGCGGCGGCTTGTTTGACCAGGGTGGTACGTCCACCCTCCGATGGACGGCTTTCTGTCCAATAAATGTCATTTCCATCTATAGCGACTTCCTCAAAGCGGATGGTGGCGGATACGATGAGTTCGGGAGTGATTGGGGATTTCCAGGAACCATACGGTTTTGTGACCGGCTTGCTCATTGAATTGCTCCTCTCTTCCGTTTGAACGAGTGGTTCGATAAATCAGTAAAACTGTTCCAGTTAAGTCGTAGAAATCCTTTATGAATTAATCATAACATGAACAAAATGGAGCAAAAATTCCGGAGCCAACGATGCATTCGATGATGTATGATAGAATCAAGAATTCATCGATTTGCGCCAGGAGACCCTGACTTCTAAAGTCGGGGAGGAATGGCGTATTTTTCGACTTCCCATCTCA
>NZ_JAJFNK010000047.1 GCF_021739485.1 Alicyclobacillus tolerans | reverse complement strand
GCAAAGGCTTTTCGCTCTCACCAAAAACGGCGTTTGAAAAGCTCTGCTTGACGCGATTCGTTAACTGCGTTGTAGTACTATAGAAGCGTTCCAAAGTCGAAAAGCAGGTGACCCATTTGTAGCGTCGAGATACTGAGTCGAAGGAGCAAATAGAGTTGACGATTTACCAATATCAGGTCACCATGCCCATGGGGAGCGCATCCTTCACTAACTAGGGGTGGTAATCCTACTTTTGACGGAAGGACGGACAGTCCTATTTGATCCCATGGTGTTTGATAAAGCCTACGCATCGTTCTCGATCCTCAGGTCGAATCGCCGACATTTTTTCCGGATATATCCATGCAGTATCCGTTTCCACACTCAGCTCAAAATTCCGTTATAACAACCATAAACCCTTTGACGATATGACCAGACAGTGTGAAATCATGTTGGCTATACAAAAAGACGAGGTCTAGTCCACCTGTCGCCGATAAAGAGTTAAGACAAGGACTGGCCTGCGCATCGGCATACAATTGATGGCAATACCATGATTTTTCAAGCGTTGACCATGCCATTGGCGCACCAGACTTGTGCAATCCCATTTCATAATGACCCCATCTTGATGTTTTCTAAAAAACACATTCACGTGGCGATAATATGGTCTATTCACCGGTGGCCTTCTTGTCCGTATGCTACGGTCGGTCCATACTTCGTTAATCGTACGTACCCGTATATTCTTCCGTGGCCGCTCCAATGGAATTCTAAGTATGGCACGTTCGATCCGACAATTTTCAGGAACGTATGCAGTGGGGAAAGAGACATAAGTGAGCCCGCTGTCGCCAGAGGCTTGAACACGATCGACATAATACCGAGTCGGTTTTAATTTCAAGTGCAATTTGGATGGTGATGATGGAGAGACCTTCTGTCCGCTAACAGGTTGATGAGGCTCAACACGATTCAAAGTGCGCCCGGAGTGTGATTCAGGTGTCAGTGATGAAATAACCGTTCCTTCGCTAGTGCGTTGGTCAGGCTCAACACGATTCGGAGTCAGTCGTGAGTGCAGTCTGAATGATGGTAATCGAGCAAACAACTCATTTGAGAGCTCGAAAGGATTATGGATCTGTGCCAAACTCTCTTCATTTTCACGAAACACAACACGTGACGAGCTTCGGATTTTTGTTCCATTCGTAAAGTAGTCGTAGCTCCAAGGAATCCCCTTATTGAAATCCTGACCGGCCGACTGAAGATCCTTCACGTAACCTTCAATCATCTCAAGTAGGACCTGATTTTTGTCAAGAATAAATCGTTCGAATAGCATTGAGTAATCTCCTTTCACTCTCATGACGCCCGAGAAATGGTAAAACCTTAGAGGTTGACCGTCTACGAGAATGTTGCCTTCCGGTGATCGTTTTACGGAACGACTGTTGAGATTCCACCACGCCACGTTATAGCCCGGGTGTTTGAGTATATAGGTGTCAAAAAACGCAGGCGCATAATCAATCCATCGTTGATCTGTAAACACCTGGTTCGGGATGTCGATCACACAGTACATTTCAAGCCGTAATGCCCACCATTCCAGGAATCGACGTGCATTTTGTGATTTTCTGAGAGCTAAAAAACCGAGATTATAGATTCCGTATTGCATCAGAAAGAGTTCTCTGTTCTTTACATCTTCTTTGCTACTTTCTGGGTGGGTGATATGCGGCGTCACAATCAACGTGTGGCGGTCCAACAGTTCGTCTACTTCATCAAATCTCCCATAGAGTCTCGAGTCCCCGTCGATATAAATAAACTTGTCTTCATCAGGGAAGTGCTCCCACATATGCAACAGTATACGGGCTTTCACCGATGTGCATCCCTCAATATCCGAGTGTTTAAAAATGTGGCGATAAAAGTTGATGAACCCTAAGTCTTTTGCCAGCACAACATATTCGACCGCAGGGCAAGACAAAGCTTCCGTGGGCATATAATCTTCTACCAAGCAGATTGCAACTCGTGCAGCAGGATCTACTTGTTTCACAGATTGTGCCATAACTTGGGCCATGATGAGATGATTGTGTGTTGTAACTGTACAATAGATCACGTCCGCTCCCTCACTTTATGCAAAGATCTAGGACCAATCATATGCTCCAAACTGACTGTAATATTGCGTGATAATATACTCTAAAGCTCTCTGGTCTCCGGGATGTCTGGTAAATTGTTGCAGATAGGCTGTCGGGTCCGAGTCGATGGCACCCGAGAAGTGGAAAAAGCGTAATGGTTGACCATTCACTTGAAAGCCATTGGGTATCTGCTCAACGATCGGTCGATGATAGATATTCCATAACGCGACGTTGTAACCAGCGTGTCTGAGAATGTGGACTTGAAACAAAGAGGGAACGTAATCTAACCAGTTCCGCGCAGAACTCTGCCTCGCCATCCGATCCGTCCACCAATAAAGAAAGTACTCAGTACCCGGGTGGCGCCTTACGGCGACAAATCCTGGGTTATACATGCCAGACTTGCTTAAGGCAAGTTCCGTTTCGTTCAGATAAGTGAGTTCCCCCTCGGGGTGTAAAATGTGAGGCGTTAGGACAATTGGCTCACGATCCAGAATCTCAACCACTTCTTCGAATGGTGAAAACGCCTGAATATCGGCGTCGAGTAGGACGAACTTTTCTGCTTGGGAGAATCGCTTATAGAGATAAAACAGAAAGCGGGACTTTAACAGTACACTGAGTGGTACGGGCTCCACTGGATAGGAAGGAATGGTGATCGATTCACTAAATACGACATGATCGACATAGGGAAGGTTCACCTGGTGTTGTTCATTTCCATCAACCACACATACAACTACCTTTGAATATGGATGATGATCCTTAAGAGATTTGGCCAAAATGATCGCTGAAGGCAGGTGTTTTCTTGTGGCAATCGTTCCAAATAGGAGAGCGCCACTGCATTGTTGATTAGCAATGGAACGAATTCGGATGTTGGATTGAGAAAACGGATTTTCAAGACTGTTTAACGAATCTGTTCGCTCTCGTAAGGCAATCCTCGTTTCCATATGGATTTTTTCACCGGAATCGAAGAAATCGTAACTCCACGACCTATCCTCATCCCAATCGGACCTGTAGCGCAGCACCTCGTTCTGGTAATTTTGGGACAAATTCAGAACGACATCATTTACGCCAGACTGCAGCGCCATGAAACCTCGGGTGTATTCTCCCTTTAGACGCAGGACGCCTGACCAATGAAAAAACCTTAACGGTTCACTGTTTACCGTGATTCTCCCACTTTGTTCGCGCACGACTTTCCGATTCGTTAAATTCCAAGGTCCCACATTATAGCCCGGATGCTTCAAGATGTGAACATCAAAAAATGAAGGCGCAAAGTCAACCCAACGCTGATCTGTGAAGATCTGTTTCTCCGGTTCGATATAGCAATACAAGTCCAGTCGCTCCTGCCACCATGTCAGGAACTTGAGGGTCATATCGGACCTCCTGAACGCGATAAAGCCCATGTTGTACATACCGAATCTTGCTAGATTTAGCTCATTGTTCCTGATTTGTTCTGCGCCTTTTTCTGGATGCAAAAGATGAGGAGACAGTACGATCGAATGGTGATCGAGCAATTGGTTGACTTCCTCAAAAGGGCTAAACACCTGTGTATCCCCGTCAAGAAAAACAAATTTGTCTGCGTAAGGATAGAAATTCAAAAGGTATTTAAAAAGCCTCGCCTTTACGGAGGTACATGCCTCGACAGCATTGTGCTTGAAAATGTGATAATAGAAATTGGGGAATCCTAAATCCTTTGCCATGACGATCTCATCATAGTAGGGAAAGTGTTTAGCGTCCTCAGGCACGTAGTCCTCGACCAAACAAAGAACGAGCTTGGACCCTGGCATATGTTGTTTCAGCGACTTAGCCATGATCTTCGTCAAAACCAGATTATTCTGGGTTGTAACGGTCGCGAATATCACGCAAAATCCTCCCAACTGCGTCACATGTCTCGCTTTAGTCGTTGAATATATTCGTCAATGGCTTCTCGCCAATCTGGCAATAGAGAAAGCCCAGACATGGACAAGAACATATTATCCAGAATTTCACAATCTGGTACAGGGGCGGCACGTTTAAAACGGTTGGAGTCAACTGGCAATAGAGTGGTCTTGACACCAAACTCATCGATGATTTTCTTGACGTAGTCAAATCTACTAGCTGAGCCGCTGTTCGTAATGTGATACGTTCCATAGTATTCAGTTTGTAATAGAGACACAATTTTCTTAGCCAGATGCCGCGTGTAGGTTGGACACCCGAATTTGTCGCTCGTACTATACATGACCGGGCAACTCAGGGCTTCCTTGTATCGGTTATAGACAAAGTTTTTGGGGTGAGTTTTTCCTCCTCCAAACAACCAACCCGGTCTCACAATGAAATATCGTTCCGACCATTCCCTGGTTTTTTCCTCGCCAAAATATTTGGATCTCGCATAGACAGTTTTTAAAACGACCGGATCGTATTCGGCGTACGATGTAACCTTGTCTCCAAACAATCCGCAAGAACTGATGTACACCAACTTTGCTCCCACCCTTTCGGCGTAGAAAGCGACATTTTCTGTTCCATAGCCATTTATCTGAAAGGCTTCGTTAATATGGGTCTCACAATAATCCACGTTCGTCTGGGCAGCTGTATGAATGACATAGTTTGGCTTGATACGCGTCAGAGCCTCAGCAACTTCATGCCGGCGGGTGATATCCATTTGCTGCCTTGCCAGGCCAACAATTTCATAACCCGGTTGAGACGCCAGATGGTTGATCAGGTCCGATGCCAGCATACCGTTCGCACCGGTGACAAGCACTCGTGCGATCATCTGTCTCTCACTTTCCAGTCGTATGGAATCAGTGGATTATTATGAGGGTCCATACGCCGAATCAGGTCCTCATGGTGGACCACCGTAATTAGATCGGCCACCATCGCCGTCTCTGGTCCGATCCCCTTAAAAGCGTTCCAAACTTCTGCGGGAATTTGGACCAGACAATAGTTATCATCACCCATGTATATTTCCTGAATTTCCTGATGTGTGGGGGACAACTCGCGAGGGTCAAATAGGACAAGCTTGATGTTTCCTTTGATCACCGCGTAATTCAAAATGGCATTTTCGTGTAAGTGCCATCCCTTCACAACTCCTGGGTATATGGTCGAAAAGTATATTTCGCCGAATCCTTTGTACTCGTTGTCGCTCGCTTCTTGCATTTTCATAATGATACCCCGGTCATCTACAATTCTCCTAAGTGGTTTTATTACAACCCCATCTATCACGGCCCATCCTCCTTTAGCTTCAACCTTACAGCCACGGTTTGTATTGCCTGTTACGCCTGTATTACCTCAAACAGACAACTTCCATGGTGCATTTCCTGACTCCCAGAGTTTCTGCAAATGCATTTTATCTTTCAACGTATCCATAGGATGCCAAAATCCCGTATGCTTGTAAGCCATTAACTGTCCATTGTTAGAAATTCGCTCCAGCGTATCTCTCTCCAAAACGGTTGAATCATCATTTATATAATCAAAGACCTCAGGCTGCATTACAAAGAATCCGCCATTGACCCAGCCAATTTCATCATCTGGCTTTTCTGTAAAGTTCAACACCCGATCTTCGGAGGATAATGTCAATACTCCAAATCTCCCGGGTGGCTGAACCGCCGTAATAGTGACCAATTTTCCATGAGATTGATGATACTCCACCAACTTGCCGATGTTGATATCGGATAATCCATCCCCATACGTGAGCATAAATGGTGAATTGTTCAAGTATGGGCGAATTTGCTTGACCCTTCCACCCGTCATCGTATGGTTACCCGTGTTCACAATGGTCACTTTCCAGGGTTCAGTGTAGCGTCTATGAATGATAACTTCACCACGTTGCGCGAGATCAATGGTGAAATCCGAATGAGTTGGTATATAATCCAAAAAATACTGCTTAATGTATTCAGCGCGATATCCAGCGCAAATGACAAAGTCTGAAAAGCCGTAGTGTGAATAGATTCTCATGATGTGTACAAGGACAGGGGTATCACCTATTTCCACCATCGGCTTCGGTCGGATATGAGTTTCTTCACTGATTCTAGTGCCATACCCGCCAGCGAGGATAACGACTTTCATTTTATTTGCAGACATGCTGTTCCCTTCCTTTCTCCTACAGATCTCTTAAAGAGTTTGTTACACTATTATGGCGACCCTAAAGGCGGGTCCGCTTCTCACGAATACATGTATTCCTGAATTTGTTGAATGCAGAGGCCTCTTATATCTTTCCCATCTTGATACCCCTGAACCCATTCAATGATTTTGTCAAGAGCCTGTGGCAGGTTCCATTTTGGCTGCCAATTCAACTGAAGGAGCGCTTTGGAACAATCCAGTATCAGATGTTGGGCTTCGTAAGGGGGATTTTGTTCAATATCAGTTGTGTAATTAAAGTTCGATCCCCACCTGGAACTCAAGTACTCGACGATCCAATTTACCGTCTTCTCGTCCTCGTGTCGCGGTCCGAAATTCCATGCTCCGGCGTAGTGTGATTGTCCTCCGATTAAATGTTGCGCCAATAACATATATCCTGATAATGGTTCGAGGACATGTTGCCAGGGACGAACGAAATCCGGATTTCGAATGCTCACAGTGGTTCCGGTTAGCATTGCTCGAACACAGTCAGGAATCAACCGATCTTTTGCCCAGTCCCCGCCACCAATCACATTACCGGCCCTTACCGTAGCTACATTCGTGCCGCTGGAGACGTTCGGTTGAAAAAACGAATTTCGATATGACATCGTTATGAGCTCTGAACATGCTTTACTGCTGGAATACGGATCCCGGCCGGATAATGGATCAGATTCTCGGTATCTCCAAGTCAACTCCTTATTTTCATAGCATTTGTCCGTAGTCACATTGATGACAGCCTTAATGTTGCTACCTCCTAGCATAATAGCGGTTCGTACAGCCTCAAGGAGATAAACCGTCCCCATCACATTCACTTCATAAGTTTCCACGGGATTCTGGTAGGAGTCCCTGACAAGTGGCTTTGCAGCCATGTGAAAAACCACATCAGGGTCGGCTGCGAGCAGTGCTTTCTGGAGTTTTTCGCGGTCGCGGATATCCGCTGTGTGGGAACGGATCACACGGTCCATCTCACAGACTTCAAAGAGACTCGGGGTAGTGGGTGCTTCAAGCGCATATCCTGTCACGACGGCTCCTAAAGAATGCAGCCACAAACTTAACCACGTACCTTTAAAACCTGTATGACCTGTGATAAAGACCCTTTTTTGGTTCCAGAATTTCTCGTCAGGCACCGTTCTTGCCACTCCTTTCCTCATCAGGCACAGGATCTACGATAAACTTGAGATATCAGCGTGTATCACGGACGTGACAAAGCAACCAGCAAAGTGCTCATCAACGAAGGAAAACGGGATCTGCCAAGATAGCGCGCTTTTTCGTTTCTCCTATCCTTGACGAGGCATTCATCTTAGACAGGTTTATATAATGCAGGACGTGACCGGGAGTGGTGGACATTTGATTGGGGTAATTAGCACAAATTTTCTTGCAGCAGTCTAGGAGCGATTGGCAGAGTCCGGTTATGTGGGTTGTGCTCCCGACAGGGATCCCTTTATGAGAAAAAAAGCCACCATACGGCCCACTACGTCCGGGAGCATGAGATGGCAAGCGTAACAGCAGCGCGTATGGTGGTGTCAGGGGCGAACTCATAGGTTATTTTCCAATTGATTCTTCCAACCTCAATGGGTGATCACGCGAACATAACTGATGTTCCTGTAAGGGACGGTAATCTGTGCCGTCGGTCCGTAGATAGGGGGCGTGGACTGTAAGACCAAGTCCGCCGCACCGGCGGCCAGAAGTTTTCCGTCAATGAACTGATTAGGAACGGCGACATCGACCGTGTAGTCAATAAACCCCGTCAACATTTGTTGAAAGTTCACTCTTTCTCCTCCTTACTGTACTGCTGTTACTTGGCTATAGGGAATGATCACAATGTTTCCAGTGGTCTCACGCAGTTCGACCGCATCAGTTCCCACGACGATGACAACTCCAGTGATGTTGCCATCTGGCGTAGACACGGTTACCGTTTGGTCGAGCTTACTCTGGAATGAGGCTTGGAGCCCAGGGTTAGGCATCACCCCACTGTATACCTCCACGCGCAATTGTGCCAGTTCTGTGTTCAGTTGTGAGACTGCACTTTGAAGCAGGTCGACTTCCTTATTCAATTTCTCGATCTGTCTGTTTTGCATCCGTTCTCTGTGCCCAGACTCTTCCTTAAAATAATTGAATTTCCGTTCTAGTTCCTTAATTAGACGGAGCAGAGCGTGCCGGTTGGTACAACGCCTAGGCTTGCGTAAACACGTAATCCTCCGAATTTCCAGTTCTCCTACAGCGATTTTCCGTATACGAACCACGTTTCCCTTCAAAAAATTCACCTCCACCGCATTTTCCCTATAGAGCTTGTGCGACAAATTGCCGTATGCCAGAAATATGCTGAAATTCGTGGTTTGAATGGGCAACAACAATAAATGTGCGGGTGCCTCGCATGTGCCACCGACTCGTCTGAGATATTTCCGGCCCCTGTACTCAGAATCAGCAGACATACCAGCAGACAGTCGCCTGGTGAAATCCTGCGAATGGGTGAGCATACGTGATGAGATAGGCGTTAACAGGGAGGGAAAGAAAACATACGCTAGACATTTACTGGATTATAAAAGCCGGCTTTTCCTACTTTAAGATAAAGAAACAGAGTTTTGAATATACGGTGTCTGCGCATTTCTACTCTAGGCTTCTGTCGCATTTGCCCTTGACCCAAGAAGAACATCATTTATGAATCGAGTCCCCTTAGAAAAATCTTAGTCAACTGTTGGTAACTTTCATCCGTATTTAAATCAATCCTGTGGCTGCTCGCTTTATCTGACGGCGAAATTCCAAGTGACATTGTCGGCTGGAAACACACTGCACTCTGACGCATTTTGGCGGTTTAAGGATAAAAGCGGAACTTTGAACTGGTGAAATGCGACTTCGCAATAATGTATGTACCTCCATGGTCGTGTCCCCGCTCTCTCAGGTGACTGATGTTGCCTTTCCCCACATAGAAATAGGCCAACATAGTCGGCTGATGCTGATCTCTGTGCAGCTCTGCGGTCAATGCTTGTCTGCGTTGCGCTTGGCCCTGTTCGTGCTCAACGCTCCGAAGAGCACTTTGTGTGGGATCTATAAACAAACTATGGGAAAAACCTGGGTGCTACGGTGAACGACACCCTGTTCACCGTCACTGACGTGGTGAGCAAGAACCCCTTGCCCAGGGCCGCGTTGACCTGGCCGCTGTGTGACGGTACCAATAACAGCCGTTCGTAATAGCAGAAGACGGCCGGGTCACGCACGTCGCGGCGTAACCGCGGTAGAGCTACGTCAGGGCGTTGTTGTTGAACCCATCGGGACACATCCTTAAGGACTGACTCTATCTGCCCTCGCAGTTTCGCATACCAACGACGAACAGTTGATTGAGATATGGATACGCCGATGTCAATCAAGAGCCCGATTACCTGCTCAACCGTACTTCGCCCAGCCAGTAAGGAAACAGCGGCGTCCTGCACCTGGATGAGAACGCGTTGGAACGGAGCCAGGCAGACAGGAGTCAACGAAAATGTGCGTTGACAGGCGGGCAAAACTGCCGGTGAAGGGGCCATGTAGTACGCTGCTCACTTGGACCTCGAGGTTCACGTGTATAACAACCATGCTCATGGGTGCGTGAATGCCCACAGTAGACGCACGGCACAATCGCAAGTCGAAAGTGACCGAACAACCTGCTCATACTCCTGCTGATCATCCTGTATAGACTTCTTGAACCAATCATCCACCATCGCCCCGACTACCCCCGATTCCCCCCATCATTGTGACGCTCTAAGGGACCCAATGAAAATCCATAATTCACCACGACACGCAATGCTGGAAAAATCGCCGACACTGATGTCAAATAATTCGAGCCTCAACACAATCCCGAACACACCGGACATTTCAAGAGATGCAAAGCCATGCGCAATCGCCCTGAAACCTCGAATAACGTGTACCGCCTCATCGTAGCTCAACTTGTACGGCTCCAATACCGTCAATAAAGTTTCTATGATTTCTTGAGAGGCAGTTTGGATTTGCATATCGATCGGTTCCGGTGCACGCAATGTAGCAGAATATACGCGGGTCTTTCCTGAGCGAGCTTACGATATGCTTGGAGCATTGAAATTAAGGCGTCGTTTCTCGCCCTACCAAGTGCGGCCTTTTGAAGTCGATGGTTTAATTCATTTAACCCGACTAGGGATAATTCACGTCGTAGTCCGTCTAACCCTTCGATGTGATTGTAGAGGGATGGGGTTTTCACGCCCAGATGACCTGCAGCCCCAAGGAGAGTGAGTTCGTCAAATCCGATTTTGTCAGCGGTAGCTTGTGTGACAATGGTCCTATCTAACCTAGGTCTTTGGGACATGCTAAATCGTGCCCTTCAAATTGCGTTCTGCCTTCTCGATGGCTCGATTCATTACTTCCCATGGGCTAGTCCGTATGTTGCCGTGTCCAACCGCAAGTTGAAACGCTTTGCACTTTGCAAAACTGTAGGTTTCTGCCACGTAACCAACGCTGGAAACGGGCTTCAAGGCAGTTGTTGACACAGTCAACCTTTTTGTGTAACTAACTGCAATAAACTTGCTATCCAATATTCTGAATGACTGCAGATATTCCACTGTCTTTGCCAACCACAAAAAGCGAGGAACTTCAATCTCCACGCCTCCCCGCTAGACTGACCTGTCACACTCCAAAAAATTTGCCGTTGCTTGTGGTAGGGTTCACTTCAATAACGAGTCCATGTCGGATCAGTTATTTACACAGTATATATGGTGTTACATTTTCACTTTGAGATAGGCACATCGAACCCATTACCATAACCGTACCTTTGAAAATTGTCTCACCATATCTGCTTTTCCCCCAATGTTCTCAAACACACAGGTATAACTGTAATTACATTAAACATCCTAATCATAATTCACTTTTCTACAACACGTTTAACGGTAACCTCATCCAACACCTTTAGCAATCTGTCAAATCCCATATATGGACAGGCAATACCGTCAGCATTCGGACACTTTGGCGTAGCTAAAACACGGAACACAGTAGTTGAAGTTAACGTAGTAACGTTGGTTGCTGAGATACAGGAATTTACGCATTTTCGCAATCTGAAACAACTTATGGGTCTATGCCGGATTAGTTCCTAATGAATTTTCAGGTAGTGAAAGTTAGTAGAAAGGAAAATTCACGAAAACAAAAAATACCCATTTTCGTGCCTGCGTAGAAGCTGCGTGGAGTTATTTTCGCCACGAACCGTCTGGGAAAGGAGACGGACAAAGTCCGCAAATAAGAAGGGATGTCGTATGGAGAACACAGGAGCGATTACATCGAGAATACCTTCAAGTGATATCGGGAGGGGGAAATTCATGTGTCGCATTAACAGCTACAGCAAGGAGCTCCTTGGGCTTGCCTGAACGATTGCTTGCAGCGTTGAAAAAACGATGTAATACAAGAATCGCTCATAGAATCCGGTGGATGACTGATTCTTTCGTGTGTATAAATTATTGAGTCGTGAGGGGGAAGATTAGTCTCGGGGGCAAGAATACCAGTACGGGGAATCATCGTCGTACGCTGGCGCTAGGATTTATTCCGAACCCGCTCTTGGTCGAGGCAGCCTCTTTACGGTGGCCCGGCTTGCGGTAACCAACCCGCGTATATCACATGCTAACCCTTGACGAATTCTTGCCTTCGTGCCGGATCCTTCACCTCATCTTTGACAGCCCTATAGGCCCAGCAAGGGATTGTAGGGGGTATTTTGCCCTCCCTTAGCGGATAGCTCGAGTATGCTCACTCATTCGCAGGATTGCGCCATTGTTTACCCATCACCCTGGATAACTATGGATGGGAAACTTCGGACAGACCCGTTTCAAGAAGCTTCGATCTGCATGAAGGGTGTGCAGAAACAAGGGGGTCTTGATAGATCTCCTAACATCTGGTATACTGCACGCACTTCTCCACAGTCTTCCTTGGGATTCACACTCCCACGTCTCCACGGGTCTAGCCCTGACATTCCTTCGTCACATCTGTCCAAGGTGTGGAGGCCGATTTCGTTACTTCCGACGGGTCTGAGCCCTTTGGGCAAAATCACTCGGTTCTCACGTGCACTTGTTGTCGCTCATCCTGCGAATGAGTCAATCTACGCTCTACCAATTTTCTATAGTGATCCAGTTTACGCTGCTAGGTGTTGGGCTTTCTCGACGGAAAAGGGTTCCTTTTTTCTTGCCATTGCCACCAGGATTCTTGCCAGTTTGCCAATCAATTTTATGAGCGATCCCATCTTGCTCATCCGTTTTACCTGGACATTGTGCTCATGCCACATGCGAAACACCGGTGTGTTGCCCACGAGATAAAGAACTGCCAGGTACAGATACTTTCGTAGCAGTGGATTGCCTCGCTTAGAGAGTTTGATTTTCCCTTTATACTTCCCAGAGCTTTTCTCCGCCAAGTTCATGCCGGCCATACGCAGCAATTGATTCCCATGCTCCAACTGGCCAAGGTCTCCCGCGCAAGCCAAGAGAACAGCACGCACGAGAGGAGGGAGACCCGTTGTTTCAAGCAAACGCGCCTGGGGGACTTCGTGGAGCAACCCTTTTATCCGGTCTTCTACCTCCTGACGCTCCTCCTGTTGACGCTCATAGTCCTTGACCAACCGTTCTAGTTCCCATTTGGCTTCTTCCAAGGCTATACAACTGCCAACACTATGTCGGGCCGCCCTTAGCAGTACTGCGGCCTTACTCAAGCCCCGAGCTCCTCCTGGACGAACCATCTTATCTTCTTCCCATTTCTGCACTACCTCCTGAGCCGACAACTCTTTTACGTCGGTCGGGGTGGGCATCTGACGCAGTGTGGCCAGCGACCGGCGACAAAACGGATCCTTGAAAACGCGGAGGTACTCGGGAAAATAGACATCCAGCCAACCATAAATTCGATTCTTTGTTCGAGTCATATCCCGCACGATTCGCTCCCGAGCTCTCACCAGGATATTGATCCGTTGCAATGAGCCCTTCTTTGGCCGATAGGGGCTGTAATAGCCACGACTTACCAAATCGGCGATGATGGCAGCATCTTTGGGATCGCTCTTGGAAGGCGTATTGTCCCGGTTTTCCTTGTTTCGGCTGGTGGTTGCCGGATTGACCAGAACTACCTCAATTTCTCTGTCAATCAGCCAGTTCGCCAGGTTGAAGAAATAGTGGCCTGTAGATTCCATCCCGACGATGACATCGTCTATACCAAACTGTTCCTGAAACCGTCGGATGGACTGCAAGAGGTACTCAAAACCCTGTTCATCATTCGAGACCTGGACTGGCCGCTGTGAGAGAATGATTCCCCGAAAGTTGGCGAACTGAGCCACATGCTTTTCCTTGGCGATATCCACACCCACCACTTCAAGAAACGCTTGTACACCTTTTTTCGTAAGAATATCACTGACCTTGAGCATCACAGACTGTGTGCTTGTCTTGCGACCGCGGTGGGGTTTCTCCAGCCACGCCTGGTATTCTGACAATGCATTCTCAGCTTCCTCTAACGCGGACGCACGGAAGACTTCGTCCGTCTTCGCCTTGAGAGGATTGTGGCACAGAATGTAGCGGGCATCTTGCCCTTTCTCATCATCCTCGACGGCAGATGCAGGCACCTCGAGGTAGCTAAGGTTACCGCGTAGCTCAGTGTAGTCTGAGATGTCGTTGTACTTTGCCAAATAACGCGTCACTGACTACACGACCTCGTTTGTGGTAGCCCACAATGTAGGGATACTTGAGCTCTGCCAACAGCTCGGTGTTCTTTTTGGTGACCATGCCACGGTCCCCGACGAAGACACACTGTTCAACGGAGAACTCATTCTTCAAACGTTCTAGAATCTCTTTGACGGTCTTCTTGTCTGGTGTGTTCCCTGCAAAGACTTCATGGGTGATTGGCAGGCCAGCTGGTGTTACGAGCAGGCCCAGTTCAACCTGTTCTAGGTCTGGCCGGTGGGTTCGGGAATACCCATGTTCACCAATCGGGCAGTGGTGACCACTGAGGTGCGTACTGGTAAGGTCATAGAGCACCAACGACAAACGAAAGGTCAAGAGGTCGGTGAGTCGTCGGTAGATGAGCTTCTCCAGCTGTGGCTTCATGTCCATGAGGTGATCCAAGGCTCGGTAGAAATGTTGGAGCTGCCAGGGTTCATCGCCGGACTCAGGCAGATACATGTCCTCAATGATGCGGAACGGGTCCAGCTTGCTTGACGGGTTCATCAAGCGATTACAGACCATTGCTTTCACGTACCGGGCCACATCAAATGTGACTTGTCGGTCTTTCAGTCCGTCCTGTATAGCCTTAGTGAGTCCGAGTTGGTCCCACAAAAATTGAACCACGTAGGGAACGCCGAAAGAGAGGGTAGACTTAGGGTCGAAATCCTCGATCGAACCAGAGGCACGGTTTTGTAGGAGAGATTCTAAGGTGCGAATGAACTGTTGAATCTCTTCCTCCGAGTAGCCATCAACGTTACCAAGGCTAGCAATCCGACGCTTTTTGACAGTCTTTCCCTCGCGATAGGATTCAACAATATGCATGTACCTGTAGGTGCGACCATCGGGGCGTTTTGTGGATACAATTTGTGCGAACACAGGGCTCACCACCGCCTATATTATTACCTACAAATATATAACTAATGCACATACAAAGTACAAACACTTTTTGACCTACATTTCCAGCATCAAAACAGGACTTATCAACAGAAAAACCGCGCAGCAGCGCGGTTTCGAGACCTAGATGACCGAGTTTTCAACAGCTAAACTGGATAGGTAGAAGGAGGCCTTGAGGGATTGCTCCTCGCGTTGCCCTCTTGTGCCTCCAGCCCCCTCAGAACCCGGCGTGCAGTTTTCCCGCACCGGGCTCCCCGGCTTCTCTCTCAACTAGACATTGGGGTGCACAAGCTTCGCCGTCGGCAAACGAAACCAAGGTTTACGGTTCCAGGTTTCCCATGTTTGCTTACTTCGCTGGCTCTGCCTTCGCAAAGCTAGATGCCAATACCTAAACACCTCGCGTGTCACACCGTGCAACTTGCGACTGCAGTGGTAAAGCCCAAAATATTGATTGAACCCTCGCACCATAGCCGTGAGTTGTTTGCGCTGCACTTCGTGGTGGCTGTGCTGATGCTGGCTTAACCAATCCTTTACACGGTCGAGAAACTTTTTGATACTCTTCGGGGATGGATGGCGAATCACGACCATTTTCCCTCTCTTCGACGTTCCAAGGTAGTGGCGAAATCCGAGAAAGTCAAAATGTTCTTTACAGCCTTTTCGCCATGCCTCTCGTCCGTAGGGAATAATTCTCGTCTTTTCCTCCGCCACTTCCAGCCCAAATTTCTCTAACCTCTTCCTCAGCGCTCTGTCAAAGCGAATTGCGTCTTGCTGGAATTCCGCTAGCATCAGGAAATCATCAGCAAAACGAATCAATTCGACCTTGCCGCGACAAGTCGGCAGAAAGGCTTTAGTAAACCACAAGTCCAACACATAGTGCAGGTAGATATTCGCAAGGGTTGGAGATATCGGGCCTCCTTGTGGACTCCCTTCCGTTGACTTCCGCACTTGTCCATCATTCTCTTGAATGCCCGCCTTAAGCCACTTCTTGATCAACCGGATAATCCATGGATCCCCGATTCTTAACTCAAACATTCGGATTAGCCAGTCATGATTCAGATGGTCGAAGAACCCGCGTATATCCGCTTCGTATACCCATTGGTATGATTCTGTCAGCAACGCTGTTCTCAATCTGGCGATAGCTTGATGGGGATTCCGTCCTGGCCTAAATCCGTACGAACAGGGTAGAAAATCTGCTTCGTACACCGCGCCGATGATTTGAGCCGTTGCGCTCTGAAGCAGGCGGTCTTCGAGCGACGGAATTCCGAGCGGCCTGAGTTTGTTCGGTTGACCCGGCTTCGGGATGTACACCCTGCGCACATTCGGTGCATGATAGCGGTGTTCCTTGAGCCTGTTCGCCAAGTTTTCCAAGTTGGCTTCAAGGTGCTCGGCATAGGCCGTCGCCGTCACGCGGTCGACTCCTACCGCACCTTGTTTGTTCAGGGCTCCCCAGGTTTCACAGAGAAACTCGGCATTCAAATGATGGGACAATGAAGTGAATCGCTCTTTCGGATAGTCCTTTGCTCGTTGAGCGATGCGAGACAATCCTGTTGACACCACAAAGCCCTCCTCTGTGTGAGGCTGATGTTTCCTCGTCTCGCCGAAACCGTTTCCTCGCTTCCCCCTGTGCATGGCTTTCCCATGCTCCGAGTACTATCAAGGAATCCGACTCCTCTTGCCACTTCCGCTGTCCTTCGGTTGTCCTATCGGATGAGGCGTACGCATCTTGGTACGATGGCAAGAGGTCTCCCAAGTTCTGCACGTATGCATTTTCCCACCATGCCACGGTCTCCGACCCCGCCAGGTCTCCGACACTCTCGCCATTCACGAGTGCCTACTATAGCCTTCCAGCTCTTTGAACACTGTCGGCCCCTGGACATAACCGTTACGAGGCTCAATCCCTTCACCGTGTGGTTGCGGCCTGGTGGTCGCCCTGTCTACGCTTCGCCCATAACATCACTGTTGTGAACGCAAGACTCGGTTCCCTGTGAGTGGCTAGTTCTTTCAGGGACAGGAATTCCACCTGTTAACATACGCCCGCTTTCTTGGCGCACTCAAAGATGAGCTTCACCTCATTCGGGGGCTTTTGTTGCGACTTGACAGGCCTCGTTCATACCAGCGTACTCGTCCTCAATTTGAGCTCAAGGGATAAGGAGAGCGAGTTGGCACCAACGGTTGTTTTCATTTAAACGACCCTAAAAGGGAAAAAAGAACTCGTGTGGGAGAAGAAAATCCTTACACATAGTTTCACATTTACGTCATAAAACCCTTTCTACGACCGGGTTTTTCGGTTGTTTATCAGCCCCTAAATTAATAGCCCTTTGGCTTTTGCCAAATAGAACGCAGAAATTGAAAACGAATCTTGGATTCCGCCGGTTAGAATGAGTTTTTCAAATAACTTTGGGCTTAAAAAATGAATTTTCCCGAATGCCTCCGTATCTTCGGATTCTCTTTTCTTTTCCTTATCCAACTCGGCTAGATAAAGACCAACTGTAGCCGTCAACAACCCGTCATCAGGATGAACATCTGACAAATGATAAATACGATTCACAGTATATCCGAGTTCCTCCAGAACCTCTTTTCTTACCGTCTCTTCAACAGTATATCCCGTTTCACGAAATCCTCTGGGGATTTCCATACACCATTTACGTAAAGAATGTCGAAATACCTCGACTACCGAAATTTTTCCGTGTAGTACAGGTAATACAGCCGTCCCATTCACACCACCATCTAATTCATTTTTTGAAACAATACGTATATATGTTCCAATTTTATCGCTTGGAAATTTTACTTTATCCTTTAAAACAATAATAAATGAATCTTCATAAACAATTCCGACGCCACGTTCGCAAGTTTGTAATATTTCAATTTCCCCTTTACGGCTACTCCCAATATGTTTCAAATGACTTGGGAGTCTCTCTAAATATGACATTCATATCACCTCATCAAACGTGTAATCACCGGCTCTCTAAGGATATGTTGATGATTTGAACATTGCTTGTGTGAATGTACTGGCATATGAAAAGAACACTAATCCCGCATGCCCCTGGCGGGGCACAACATTACGATGAAAATGTTGAGTAATCCGTTTGCCTAGTGTGTCTATGACCAGTGCTTATACCAAGCAGGACAGGAAGGCTTGTTCAATTATGGGGGTACGACCCCATCCACTAATCTAGCCACATCCGCCTTTGAGCACAAATTACTGTTGCCACGAGCACATACATCAAATTTTTCTTGGGTCAGGCGGTTGTGCCCTGCTTGGAAAGGATGAATGTTGGACGCTATCCGAACATGCTGCGCCGGCTTGGACGTCCACCAAGCGAATGTTGTTGTTTGTGTTCTCAAAGGACCCTTGGAGGAAAGGCCGAAAATGTTCATGCGGGAATTCTCCACCGTATTGTCCGGGTTGCTCGAACTCTCCGATTGGCTAGCGGAATTAGACTGCACAGAGGTCGCCATGGAGAGCACAGGAGTCTTCTGGAAGCCAGTTTTCGGCGTCCTCGAAGCACCCTGTGCCGTAACGCTAGCCAATGCCGCCCACATTAAGAATCTTCCTGGACGCAAGACCGACAAGAAAGATGCACAATGGATTGCCGAGTTGCATCGCTGTGGCTTAATATCCAACAGTTTCATTGCACCTCGTGAGATTCGGGAACTCCGAGATTTGACTCGGTACCGGAAAAAACTCAAGGGATATGAAACATCAGAACGAAACCGAATACTCAAGGTGTTGGAGGACGCCAACATCAAAATTTCAACTTTCATGAGTGACGTATTCGGCAAATCAGGCCGGCTTATGCCCGACGCATTAGTAAACGGCGAAACAATTGAACCAGAACAGATTGCAGATCTCGCAATGGGTCGCCTGCGTCCCAAGATTCCTGAATTGACACTGGCTCTAAGCGGTCGGGTTACCCTACATCACAGGAAGATTATTCAGCGTTCCTTGGAACACCTGGAGTTCTTTGAAAAGTCCATTGCTGACCTGGAACAGGACATGGAACAATACTTCACTCCATATCAAAAGCAAGAAGAACTGCTACAAACCATCCCAGGTCTGGGGTCCAATGTAGCCAAGGTGATTCTTGCCGAAATCGGTACAGATATGTCTGTATTCCCCTCAGCATCTCATCTTTCCTCATGGGCTGGGATAAGTCCCGGAAATAACGAGAGTGCAGGTAAAAAAAAAAAAAAAAGAACACGAACGACGCAGGGAAACCAGGCGCTAAAATCTGCACTTCTGGAAGCTGGGTGGGCCGCCAGTAAAACTCGTACTTTCCTCGGATCAAAGTTCTGGTCAGTAGCAGGGCGCAAGAGCAAAAAACGAGCTACAGTTGTCATTGCACACAAAATTCTGGTCATCGCTTACTACGTACTCAAAACTGGCGAACCATATAACGAGCTTGGTACAGATTATCTGGAACTGCGTAAGCCGATTTCAACTGAGGAATTGATGATCCGTCGCCTGGCGAAGCAGGGATATACGGTCGTAAAGTCTAACGACGCAATCGCATAACGCATCGCCATGAAACTCCAGAATTAGTGTCTCGGGCATTCTATTACCTAAAATCAGATGTAAGTGATCACCTATAGCCTAAACGTAAGTTTATTTTCCTATCAATCCCTCATGCCCCTCCGGGGCGCAATATTATTATGAAAATTTGATATAGCCTGTTTATCGGGTACTGTCTATGATTCATGATAATACCAAGCAGGACAGGAGTTTCTATTGTGGGGGAACGACCCCGGCCATCAATCTAATTACAATCGTCTTAGAGCACAAATTGTTGTCGCTAAGAGCACATCTATCAATATTCACAGAGTCAGGCGGTTGTGCCCTGCTTGGAAAGGATGAATATTTTGGACGCCATCCGTGTATGTTGTGCTGGCTTGGACGTTCACCAAGCTAATGTTTTTGCTTGTGTTCTCAAGGGACCACTGGAGGAGAAGCCGCAGATGTATATACGGGAGTTCCCCACCGTATTACCCGGACTGGTCGAACTCTCCGATTGGCTGGCGGAGCTAGACTGTACCGAGGTAGCTATGGAAAGCACCGGAGTCTACTGGCAACCAATATTCAACGTTCTTGAATCCACCTGTAGTGTAACCCTTGCCAATGCATCCCACATCAAGAATCTGCCCGGACGCAAGACGGACAAGAAGGATGCACAGTGGATAGCTGAGTTACATCGTTGGGGTCTAATCAGCAGCAGCTTCGTCGCTCCCCGTGAGATCCGAGAGCTTCGCGATCTTACCCGATATCGTAAAAAGCTCAAGGGCTACGAGACATCGGAACGTAACCGAATACTTAAAACGTTGGAAGATGCAAACATCAAGATTTCCACCTTCATGAGCGACGCCTTCGGTAAGTCTGGACGTCTCATGCTCGACGCGTTGGTCAACGGCGAAGTCACTGACCCAGAGCAAGTGGCAGATCTCGCAAAAGGGCATCTACGTCCCAAGATTCCCGAACTGACCCTGGCTCTAAACGGCAGAGTTACATTGCATCACCGCAAGTTTATCCAGCGTTCATTGGAACACCTGGAAGTTCCTTGAGCAGTCCATCGCCGACCTAGAAGCGGACATGGAGCAATATTTCGCTCCGTACCAAAAGCAGGAGGAGCTACTGCAAACCATCCCAGGTGTCGGACCGAATGTGGCCAAAGTCATTCTTGCTGAAATCGGAACCGATATGTCCGTGTTTCCCTCGGCATCCCACCTTTCGTCTTGGGCTGGGCTTAGTCCTGGAAATAATGAGAGTGCTGGTAAAAAAAAGAACGAAGACGCCACCGGGTAATAAAGCGCTGAGATCCACACTCTTGGAGGCTGCATGGTCTGCAAGTAAAACGCGAACGTTTCTGGGGTCAAAGTTCTGGTCAATAACCGGTCGAAAAGACAAGAAGAAGGCGGCTGTCGTGGTTGCACATAAAAGTCTTATAATCGCATACTACGTACTCAAAACGGGTGCCCCATACAATGAACTTGGTGCCGAATACCTGGAGAAACGCAAGCCTATATCGACTGAAGAATTGATGATTCGTCGTCTACAGAAACAGGGATATGCGGTGATGAAATTTATTGACGTAACAGCGTAACATCCTAAAACTCGAACACAAATTTAGTGTCCCGGGCATCCTATTGCCTAAAATCAGATGTAAGTGATCACCTACAGCCTAAACGTAAGTTTATTTTCGTATCTAATGGGACCGGGATGAGAGGCTCTTACTCGTCAAATTAAGTGATATCTGTGGATGCCCGGCATCGACTATTACTACAGCGAAAGTTATGGATACTTATCTAAGCATAAGACCAATGTTCTCTTTCTGTGCGATAAATACGCCACTCTGTTTCACTTGAGATCACTGGCATTGCATAAAAGTTGCTCAGGTTTGTCAAGGAGCGAGATATGGAACTAATTGGGTACCCGGAATATTCAAACTTCGGGGTTTCTCGGGCTGAGGTCTAAAAGGTCAATGTCCTCTTGGCAGGTAGACCAATATCCATAATCAGGAATATGTTACATTACCGGGTCGTACGTTTGCACTGTCTCAAGATGCTCTGTGTCGCCGTCTATGTACTGTTGCAGCGTTTCGGCAAAGATACGCTCTGTTGGCAACCTTCGTCGTCCTCGGGACGTTCGACTTGAGTCCTTGTGCAAGGCCCTTACAAAGTTCGCAAAGTCCTTGTTCCAGTAAAGCCTTACACATTTGTATACAGCCAGAAGTCTGCCACGGTGCGCTGCTTTCAACTGCATAAGAATCAAGAGGCAGTACGTGATCAGTGCAATGCGCAGTTGGTTGTACACAACTGCCTCACTTTTGCCGTAGAACCGTTTGACTACCAGGTGCTGCTTGATCCATTTGAAGAACAGTTCAATCTGCCATCTCTGGCGATAGACGTCACAGATCTCCTCAGCACTCTGTGTGAAATCGTTCGTGAGAATGGTCACCAGATTCCCTTCACTATCCATCGTCTGAATCAGGCGGAGGGGATGATTCATCACATTCTGCGGACTCCCCAAGTGCACGACGGCATCCCGAATGACGGGTGACCCAGGAGCTACCGACTTCTCCTCTAGAACTTCGTAAATGACTGCATTGTCTTTTAGACGAGTCACTAAACGAGTCCCATGACTACAGTAGGCATCGAACTTCCGGTAGTCGACGTACCCCCTGTCAAATACGTTCAGGGCGTCCGTTTCGACAACCACCAATTGGTCCATCTGTGTTTTATCCGCAGGTCGAGCAGGGGTCAAGATCACTTTGTCAGGCACCACTTGATGGTCCATGAACACTAAGCGCAGATGCAACTTGACGCCAGCTTTTGTCTTCCGAAATTCCGCCCAACGATACTGTGACAAACACATGGAAATCGTAGATGAGTCGACCAGATGGATTCGTCCGAGTTTTTCATTCGTGCGCTTCACACCCACTTGGCGGCGAATTTGCTCGAAGCATTGGCGGAATATGAAATCCGTGAACTGAGTCGGAACATCACGCAATTTCCGGGATAACTGCGAGGTGCTAATGGATTCTAGGTCGATTCCCTTCTGAAGTTCCTCGTTAGACTCCAGTTCCATACTGATGTCAGTGAGCGTTCCAATTTGCTTCACCTGGGCAAACACGAAAAGCTCGACAAATCGGGCTGTTCTAAGCTTTTTTCACGTGCCGGTCCAATTGAAGACGGTTCAATTCCTGGAATATGGATTCCGTGTTGAGCGGAACGAGATACTCCGCTAGGGCTGATCTCGTGATATCCTTGTCCATGTAGGATCTCCTTAAATGAGATTTGGACAGGACTACCTGTACTTCTCATTTTAAGGAGTTTTTTTGAGTTTATGGGTGACAATAAAACGAATCATCGTAATATTATGACTATATATTTCGAGCACTTAAAGCCTTGACAAGCGGAGATTTTATTCCTGCAATGCTAGGACTTGAGATGATATTGTATCTCATCCGGAATCTTACGGAACCAGCATCGATTCTCCGTCAAACAGCTATGATCCATCGGCATGGTCAGTACAATTGCTGCTTTATTAAAGCTCAGACGCAGTATTTGAGTGAAAAGCTTCGCCATCATGACGAAAAACCGTGTCTGTGCCACGCCTATTAGGGCCTTGCTTCTACCTGTCTCATACGTAAATGACTTTTGATTCCTCAAAGCACTGTTCAATCGGCCGGCACATGTTGGTCACTTGGTTCATACGTAACCCAGTCACAAGGTTTCCGTCAACGCACTGTTAACAGCCATACCATTCTCGTGCATGCGAGTCAGGACGTAGCTGCTGGTCCCGTTTACAATGCCGCGCAGTCTGAAAACAGGTCTCAATCGTGTGCAGAGCGGGGATTCCCCCGAGGACGCCCGCCTCGTAGCGGACCGTCACGCCGTACCGGAGAGCTTCGGACCGAATTTTGTCACCAAACTGAGTTCCTTGTTGGCCATGACCACGTGTTTGCCTGCACGGATAGCGGCGAACACCACATCTTTAGCTCCGGCCAGTCCCCCAATCATTTCAACAACCACGTCCACGTCGGCGGCAAGGCTGACGTTTCACCAGTCTTCGCAGAGGAGATTTCTGTCAACGACAGTACTGCGCGGACTATCCTCATGACGAACAGTGATACGCTTGACTTCTACTGGAACCCCAATTTGTGCACAATTCTATACCCCTTTGCGTCGAGCGCTTCCACCACGGCGGTCCCGACCACACCGCAGCCGAGCATTCCAATCCGAATCTTGTCGTTCACAGGCCTGCCTCCCTCTCTTGTACACGAAAAAGCCACCCGTAGAGAGTGTCCGATCGCTTTCAGCACCGTCAACTTGCGTTGCAGGGGTTCTTCCTGCGACCCGGCGTTCACGTCAATGATAAACCAACTCAATCTGCACAAAATTGAGTAATATCGAGACAAATACGTACAGTTCAAACGGGTTTTTTATGATTGTGTTACAGTTCATTCTCATCTTTGCTTTGAGAAATTCCTCCAGGTATTACTCGAAGTTTTTGTTTCATGGTCTGGGAAACTAATTCAGTGTCTTCTAAAGTAAGACCTGCTTCATTCATCAGATAACCTGTCTTTACCCCTATTTTAAAAGATCCGTGTATTCCAGCATCCATTAATGTGCGAATGCTTTCAAATAAATCTTTGTTATATCCAAAACACCCTTGAATTAAAGAGGTGATTGTATCACGAATAAGAATATTGTGATCTACAATAGCTTGTATTTCTTGATCTATGTTGATTTTTCTCATTCCATTAATCCCCCTTATTGTCCCTTTAATGCTATCCTTTAGCGGCTTCTACAGAATATTGATGACGAAGTACAATGGTTCCGCGTTTGGAGAAAAACCCGTATGTGCCTGGAACAAGTCAACCATGGGGTACAAAGCCCAGATTGGACGCCATTTCGTGTCTGGATGCCTACGTAGTTATCATGAACACAAACTCGGCTCCATGTCACAATTCCGTAGGTTAATTGGAAATAATGATCTCCAGTCAGAGCTACATTGTGAAGGAGCCGATACTATGCAGGATATCGTAAAGTTCGTTGGTTTAGACGTATCAATGAATACCATAGCAGTGGCCGTGGCAGATGCAGGTCGTCGTGAGGCAAGGTATTGGGGAACCATTGCAAACAACCCCAGAGGCTGTAAAGAAGCTGTTGACTCAGTTGGGAGGGACTGACGAAATCCTCGCTTGCTATGAAGCGGGTCCCACTGGGTATGAATTGCAACGTTTTCTTAACCGCCAAGAGGTTCAGTGTCACGTTGTTGCCTCAACATTGATTCCAAAACGACCAGGAGACCGTGTAAAAACAGACCGATGTGATGCAATCCGACTGGCACAACTGCTTAGAGTAGATGAGTTGATGCCAGTGTATGTACCGCGAAGACGATGAGGCGCTTCGTGATTTGACGCGTCTACGAGAAGAGGTTAAAGAAGACCAACTACGGGCACTGTAATTGACCTTTCAGGAGTATTTACACACGCTCGATGAGATTGACCCGCGTCTTACACGATTGGGCAAAGAGATTCACGAGCAGGCGCTCTGTTCGTCGCGTACGCCAGCGATTGTACCATTCGCGGAGCGCTTTGTCCTCTATGACGTCTGAAGGAATTTTGCGTCTGGAACCTGTTGGCTCGCGCAGGGCGGATGTGATGTTCATAACAGGTTCCTCCTTTCGTCTCTCTGCTAAGTGATTCCGAGCTGGATGACCCCGGACAAGTCAGCACGCTTTCACGTTAGGACAATGGATGTAGGTGCTTGGCACCGTCCCTATCCCCCCATTACGGGGAGGCATTCGCTTTTTGTCCTCTCCTATACCTCCTGAGGGATTAGGTCTTTCTTGCGATTGACTTACTGCAGTTGCAGCAGACCCCATGAGGCTTACCACGTTCCATTGGTAACCCGTTCGTGAAGTGTTTAGGTACCCCGAATTCTGCGGTAGCAATAGGAATTGTGGGCTAGTGAATCAGTTTAACCGATTGCCAGCCACTATGGGGAAAGAAACAGGCTCATGGTGTCTTGAAAAACTGATGGTACGGGTTCAGAGAAGCTAGTTGGCGGGAAACAGGCGGTGATTGGCCGCATGATATGGCAAGCGGGTACAGTTTCCCCCTTCCCAATCAAGAGGCGCTCGAACAAGGCTAAGCGATTCCCTGTTCTGGTGAGGCTCTAAGATGACCTGTACCACAGCAAGGACAAACGGTGAAATCTCTGCCAGTGAGCTTCTCTAAGAAATCCAGAGCGTACAGCTTGTGTCAACATCAAATGAAATGTCCTCAAAAATTGTCCGACCTGATTACGGGGCTTGAGAGGTCTTCCCTAGACCAATACCGCGTCGGTGATCCGTCCATCATCATAAGGTACAGAGTATCAGTACACGCCACAAGGAGTGTGACGGCATGGGTTCACACCGAAATGGTCCCAGACTGTTTCAGAGGCCGGCGAATGAGAGTCGTATCCAATGCTTGCCTGCGCCCAAGCAGCACCATGGCAGGTGTTGCCGTGAGCGTCTATGCCGTCACTGTGTACACAGATGTTACGAAACGTGCATCTACAAGTGTCTCTGTTGCCATAAACATCGGCATCACCGCAAACGGTCGCGTGCGATAATTGTTAAAAAAGTCTTGAAGCCGGTCCGGGTTAAGGCTAACAACCTCGACATTCGAAGCCTTAACACGAACCGGGACAGTGTTGAAATCTACGGCCAATACGGCTATCAAAAGCTTCCTGTTGCAGTAGATAATCTCGGTCGGTTGGAAGTCATCACGAAAGGCGGCATTCCGTCGGTTGTATTCTCGGAGCAGACCTTTTCCGGACTCGTCATCACCAATAAACCGACGCTCCTGCCCTTGCAGGATACTTCAACTCAAACCGTCTACACATACAGCGTCATCAATCTCGGTTCCGCGTCTTTAGATGCTATCCTCGAGGTGAGTCCAGATGGAAACCATTTTACCCTCGACTTACAGAAACAGGTCGCCCCGAATGAAACCATTGTTCTGGTTCCGAATTACTTCTTGAAATATACACGACTGAGTCTGCAGACGACTTCGTCGAGCGCTGTCACAACCACAGACGTCTACTTTCAATCCCAAACTTTAAGTTAGTCGTCCGCACGAGATAAACATTCGACTTTTGTCCCGCTCAGACGCCACAATCACTACATATTCTGCACAGTGACTTAAAAACACTGAGAGGAAGTGATTCTATTGCCAAATTTTGCCTCGTTCCAATCCGATCCTGACAACTTACGCACCCTGATTAACGCCCAAGACTCGACAGGTACCAATCATCCTGTTGCTTCCGACACGAGCGGTAATTTGACGACCTTCGTCCTAGGTGGAACCATCACGGCAGGTACGCTGACCTCCGTCGGTACCATCAACGAAGTCGTCAACGTGGGGACCCTGTCATCCGTCCTCGGGGCTACCATTACCGCAGGTACTCTGACTTCGGTGGGCACCGTCAACAATCTGACCAACGTCGGTACAGTCTCTGCCATCCTCGGGGCCACCATCACCGCCGGTACTCTGAGTGATGTCGTCAACGTGGGGACCCTATCCTCCGTACTCGGCGCCACCATCACCGCTGGTACTCTGACTTCGGTGGGCACCATCAACAACCTGACCAACGTCGGTACAGTCTCTGCCATCCTCGGGGCCACCATCACCACCGGTACTCTGAGTGATGTCGTAAACGTGGGGACCCTATCCTCCGTACTCGGCGCCACCATCACCGCCGGTACTCTGACTTCGGTGGGCACCTTGACGGCGATCTCGCAGAAGAACTTCCTGGAACCACAAAGCCTTACTGGTATTGTCACCTCAACCTCATATACGCCACTGGCGGCGGTGACTACAGGTGATCTCGGGACCTACTCATTCTTTGTATACAACTTTGGACCCGGTGGATCGGTGGATGCTCGTGTAGAAATCAGCGCAGATGGGACGAACTACTACGTGGATACGTCGGATACCAACATTGCTGTAGGCTCAGTTGACGTCCTCGTTCCCAGTAAATTTCTCAAGTACACCCGATTGTCGTATCGGAGTGCCGTCACGCCATCGACCATCACCGTTATTGCCGACGCACAAGGTGCCTGATAGGATCTCGCATGATCGGGATTAATCCGAAGTACATGAGTCACATCATGTACTTCTTTGTTTGGAGGTTCCCTTATGGCTCGACTTAGCGTTCAAATCCTGACCCGCAACGAGGAACAGGACATTGCGGATTGCATCCACAGCGTAAAAGCCATCGCTGACGAAATCATTGTGGTCGACACCGGATCGACCGATGGCACCATACAGTTGGCGCGTTCGCTGGGTGCCCTAGTTGTGGAGCCCAAATGGTCCGATGACTTCGCCGCGGTGAGAAACTTGGGACTCGACCATGCCACGGCAGACTGGGTTCTGATTCTCGATGCCGATGAACGGCTGGCCTCCGCCACCGACGAGCTTTTACATTTACTTGACAATCCAGGTGCCGAGGCGGCTTCGGTGATTATTGAAAATGTCCTGAATGAGATCACCAATGAACGGTTGTATCACTCCGCCGTTCGTTTGTTTCGTGCACGCCCTCAATACCGGTTTGCAGGACGGATCCACGAGGACGTGACGACGTCCATCATGAACCACAACGATGGCAATCCAATTGTGACGTCGCAGATCCGGATCGTCCACTTTGGCTACACACCTGCAGCCCTCCAACGTAAAGATAAGGTGCAGCGAAATCTCCGTATTCTTATCGCCGCCCTGGACCAGCAGCCGGATGAACCGTTTTATTGTTACCACCTTGGTATCACGCACTCTCAACTTGGACAGTGGGAGTTTGCCAAGGAGGACATGATGAAAGCCTTGGCGACGGCACCAATCCATGCTTCATACCGGTCCACCTTGGTCAAAGACACCATGAAAGTGCTGTTGCATTTGGGGGAGTTTGAGGAAGCCGAACGGTTTATTCAACATTACCTGTGTCAATACCCGGAATACCCGGACCTTCACTATTGGAATGGAATGGCCCTGGAAGCACTCGGTTACTTGGAACGCGCATGGCACGCATACCGCCTAGCCACGGAATGTCATGTGGATCCACACAAATTCGTGACGGAAGATGGGGTCGCGACGTTCCGTGCGCATCAAAAAATGGGAGATATAGCGCTGCGGATGAACAGAGTTCAAGTCGCTCACGAGGCATTCAACAAAGCCCTGGATATCAACCCGCAATTCGAACCTGGACTGGTTGGATATGCAGACACGCTGCATCGCTTCGGAATGGATGACAAGGACATTCTGAATCAACTGCATACCCTTTGTCATCGAAAAGAGTCCTATGAAACATGGCGTCTTGCCAAAGTCATGTATGACATTGGCGCGTTTGAAACGGCATTAGACGTGATGAATACGATAGCGGATCTTCCCGTGGAAATGTATCCGGCTTATTACGAATGCCTGATGTACAATCGACGATACGCTGAAGCGGCAGACGTCCTTGTGACGTTGCTGAAACAGTGGCCTGTTAACGCGCCTGCGGGGTGGGAAACCCTCGCAATAGATCTTACGGTCTGTCATTGGGAACAAAGGGTGCCGATTCCTACCGACGTGTACGGCATGCTGGCGACCTGGCAGGCTGATTTCGTCCGCCGCACAGAATCCCTCCTGAATCGGGATCCATCGGTTGCTCAATCCGGACGTCATGACGACACGAGTGGTTTGTTGCAAATGGCGATAGAGAGAATGGTTCACTTTGGCCTACTGGTACCCGCCGAGACTCTGTCAACTGGCCATCCGGAAGTTGCAAACCAATTCCCGCTTATTTTGTATAAGCACGGATTTTCAATCTTAGCGGCCAACAAACTGCTTGATGTGATGAAAAAGCGGGAACTCAGTCCATCAGAACTGTGCACAGTTGCAGAGGTTTTGATGGAAAAGGGTCACTTTGAGCCGGCCCTGGGGCTGTTCGAAGAAGCGGTCACAAAGTCCTCTGAATTCTTGCGGGCACACGCCGGAGCCAGTCGATGTTACCTCCGACTCGCCTTGGATGTGGTGGTCCAAGGACTCAAGCAGCATCCGAATCATCCCATACTGGCGAATGACCAAGAGCAAATTCAAGCCAGCTTATACCTCACAGAAGGCTTGCTGGACTCTCCCCCCTGGAGCCCGGCGCAGAGGAGGAATCAGCTTGTACGTTCCATCGATTTCGTTGTGCATGATCGTGAAAAATGAGCAGGCATTCCTGGCCCGAATGTTGCAAAGTGTCCAAGGAATTGTCCAAGAGATGATTGTGGTCGACACCGGTTCAACCGACGATACCGTCAAGATCGCCAAGCAGCATGGTGCCATCGTACTATCGGTGCCTTGGGAAGATGACTTTGCCAAGGCACGCAATGTTGGACTTGACAAGGCCTCCGAACGTTGGATTCTGTTTATGGATGCCGATGAGGAGTTGGACCAGGGAGACATCGCCGAACTTTGCGCCTATGCGGCCCATGAAGAATACGAGGGATTTTTTCTGCAAGTGCATAACCATGTTCGAATGGAACAGGGTGGTACCACCGTCAATCCCATTCTTCGCATGTTTAAAAACCTACCACAGTACCGGTTTGAAGGGGCCATTCACGAACAAATCTCGGCGAGCATCCTGTATCACTGCCCCGCCGCCCAATTTCACGTGTCGAACGTGAAAATACACCACTACGGGTATACTCGTGAGGTGATTTTGCAAAAAAACAAGTACATTCGCAACATCACCCTATTGCAAAAAGAGCTCGAGCGCGATCCAACCAACTCATTCCATCTCTACAACATCGCCATTGAGTACTGGCGTGGCGGATCTGTTGCCAAGGCCTACGAGACGTTTCATCAGGCGAGAGTACAGTTATCTCCACTAACCAACTATACGCACTTGGTTCTCAAGTATGAAGCGTGCTGTTTGGCAGCGTTGGGCAGGATGCGTGAAGCGGTGGAACTCTGTCAAGAAGGGGTTCAGTTTTACCGGGATTACACCGACCTGTATCACCATCAGGCATCATTTCTATCGAGCCTCGGGCTATTCGAACGTGCGAAGATTGCGGCGGCTCAGGCCATTCAAATCGGTCCGCCCAAGGCGCACTACCATACAGAGGAAGGAATGGGTGCTCACCTCACCTGGTATCAACTCGGTAAATTCAACGAAGCCACACACGACTACGACATCGCCATTAACTGCTACGCAGAAGCCATGCGTCTGCGGCCCAGCTTTCATACTGCGCTGTATCGAATCTTTCGGATTCTGCGTTGTACCGGGAGAGAATCGGACGTCGCCAAATTGCTCTCGGAGCGGTTTGCTGTCCATTCACCACAAGTCTACATGAAGGTCGTTTCGATCCTTTATGACGCAGCTTGTTACGCAGCCGTGGATGAAGTCGTAAAGCAGAATTCAAGCAAGTGGTCCGATCCTTCGATAAAACAAACGGTTTTGATGTTGCAGGACCTCGCGCGTCGTCTATATGGGGCCATTTCTCCAGGCGACAACCAGGAACCAAACGCCGGAGAGGATGCATCCGCCCTGTCATTCGGAATCCAGTCGGCCTACGCCAGCGGACACTTGACGCAAGTTATGGAAAAGTTAAACGTGTTTCGTTCTCACATTGTCAATTCCAGTCTCCCCGCTGAGGATTACGTCTGGACGACA
Source organism: Alicyclobacillus tolerans (assembly GCF_021739485.1). Classification (GTDB taxonomy): domain Bacteria; phylum Bacillota; class Bacilli; order Alicyclobacillales; family Alicyclobacillaceae; genus Alicyclobacillus_K; species Alicyclobacillus_K tolerans_A. The sequence continues at coordinate 6,923 of NZ_JAJFNK010000047.1, read as the reverse complement.
CAAGCATTTGTTCACTGCTTATCCGCTCTTTGCGACAAACACTTGACCGTCCTCCTACCCACAAATCTTAGGCCATTGATTACCGATGTCCGCCTACAATTGCCAAGCAAGTTCACAAGTGAGGGATGATGTATGGTACGACTTCCGATAACGGTTTGCATGATGGTTCGGGATGAAGAACAACGCCTTTCGAGATGTCTTTCGTCGCTCGCACGTCTGGTTTCGGAATTGGTGGTTGTAGACACCGGATCGACGGACGGTACCGCGGACATTCTGCATCACTTTGGTGCTCAAGTCATCGACGCACAGTGGCAGTCTGACTTTGCAAAGGCCCGTAATCTCGGTTTAGCGTACGCGCGCCAACCCTGGATATTGGTCATTGACGCCGATGAAGAACTCATTCCACCCGATCTAGACTACATTCTCAGTTTACTCAACTGCCAAGACGTATACGGGTATTTCGTCAAAATCCGTAGCCACTTGGGCAACGCAGAAGGTGACCCCTACGTCACAGACTCCGCATGCCGACTGTTCAGGAATCACCCGAATATTCGTTTCGAAGGCGCCATTCACGAGTCAGTCATTCCAAACATCCAGGCCCTCGGCGGGCAAATCGAGTTCAGCGAGATCACACTTCAGCATTATGGTTATCTACCGGAGGTGATTACCGCCAAAAATAAAAATGCGCGCAATTTACAAATCTTGAAAAATGCGATGCAAGATAACCCGGAAGACATACTCCTGCAGTACGCGTTGGCCACCGAATATTTTCAACGGGAGCAATACGAAGAGTCCCTCCAGATCCTCTATCCCCTTCTCAGTAAAGTCCCGGTTTCGGTTGGGTTTGCTTCGGACATTGTTCTCAAGACCGCCTACGTCCTGCAATCTTTGGGACGAGTCGAGGAGGCAATGCAGATTTTCGCGGCTGGAAGACAGCACTTTGCGGACTTTCCTGACTTGCTTGACATGGAGGCAAATCTGATGATCCAACGCGGAGACTACGTGAGTGCAAAGCAACTGCTTGAGCAATCCACCCAACTTGGAGACATGTCGCACAAGTATTCATCGTTGTCTGGTGCAGGCACGTACAACAGTTGCTTTCTCATGGGCATCACACAAGAGCTCCTTGGGAATTTTGAAGACGCGGTGAAAATATACCAAAGGGGGATTGAACATTTTCCAAACTACACACCACTCTGGAAACGTGCTACGCTGCTTACACTTGGCTTGGGAAGGGATGAACTGCTTCGCTCCTGCTTGCAATGCTACGGCAACATGCTGACAGACCATGTGTGGAAAATCGTGTTTCGCGCACTGGTGGACCACCGATGCCCTGACATGACGCGTGAAGTTATGACCTATTATCCAACTGCTTTTCACGATCCGCTTCTTAACGCGGTTCTCTGTGCACAAGAAGAGGATTTTGAGGGAGCCCAGAAGAAGATGTCCCAGTTACTTGACGACCCTCAACTATCAGCGACGGCAGCTGCTTATCTGTGGGCCCTTGAGGTACGTCATCTGCAGAACGAGGGTGGCATTGATGCGCTGATAGATACCCTAGACGTTGAAGCCAAAGCCCCGTCCGACTACCGTCCCTCTATGCAGGGGGGCATTCTCGCCGCAGACTGGTACTGTACCCTCCAGAGTTCATTGCTGCATGTAAATGCATTGGACGCCTGGCTGGCCTTCCAACAGCGGTTTGTACCCGCCAGTGGGCCATGGTTGCCCCTGCATCTACCGCTGACATTGATAGACTTCCCACACAGGATTCGCGAGAAACTTCTTATACTCGCCCAAACCAGGAGCGTACATTTAGGACGAGTAGAATACGACCTACTCGGGTTGCTCTGCCTTCAATCAAATCAACCACGCAAAGCCCTGACGTGGTTTCGTCCTATGCAGCCCGGTGCCGCACCCAATTTGGCGATGACTACCGTCAAATATGCAAGTTACGTGTTACAAGCGCACGAACACCTGGTTCAGTACCAAATGCCCAAGTTGCACCTCAACGTCCGCGGCCTGCTCATCCATTTACTTTCCTATGTGTGAATCGAGAATCTGCTTCCAGCGAAGGTTCCACCTGACCTTGTCAAAACTCAGCGCGGTCCTTCTGGCATTGGCGCCAAGATACTGCCTTTGTTCTTCATCGTCAATCAATTCCGAAATCGCGGCCACCAGGTCTACGTGATTAGGTGTAACTAGTCTCCCGTTGAAGTTGTCGATAATGAGGTCATTCAGACCGCCGACGTTGGTTGAGACTATGGCCAATCCACAACTCAACGCTTCCAAACAGCTATATGAGGTTCCTTCAGAAAAAATCGTTGGAATCACTGCAATGTCGGCCCGTTGGTAAGCCTCAGGCATCTCATCCATTGTGTAAACGTGGTGCACAATACGTTCTCTGTACGGGTGTCTGCGCTGCCACGCGAGAAACGTCTCACTGAGCACATCACCTTGAATCACTTCGCCAGCAAACTCCACGGTCACATACGGATATTTCGACACCAGTTCATCAGCGGCCAGCATCATGAGAAGCGCCCCGCGCTCCTGGCTGATTCGGCGTGGATATAAAACCCGTAGCGTACCCTGATGAATCGCAGACGATTCGCGTGGGCGGAAGCGATGCGTGTCCACTGAATTCGGTAGCAACACCACTTTGTCAATGTCTTCGTAGGAACATACAGCCCGGCTGAAGGTCAAGAAATGAGAGTCGACAGACACTACTTGGTCCAACTGCTCCAGCGAGTTTTGAATCGACGTTGCGACGCGTTCCTTGTACGATAGGGAAAATCGCGGGTGATCCCAGCTGATGCCATGACAAATTCCGATGCTCCCTCTCCGATACTGAATGGGTTGCCAAATTTGACTGGAGTAGATGATCAATCCATCGGCGGAATGCGCCATTTGTTCGAACACCTGCACATACGTCTCATTAGTGCAGCAATGCCCGTATACCGTAATTCCGTCCGTATCCAGGGTAAAGTCTGGTCCGCCAGTCAGTTGGTGCACCACCGGCTGTAGTCCCATCTGAAGGATCACCTGGCAAAGGTCGAAGATGTACCGCTCAAGCCCACCACCGAACACCTTGTCTGTCCGCCCATTGTACGCATCCAGAAAACTGTGGGTCAGTACGCTGACAGCTCTCACTCCGCATCGTCCTCCCACGCAACCAGGTTCGGTTTAGGGTCCAAAATAGACTCGTAATGTGCCAAACTGCCCCATTGCCCGTTCGGATCTCGCTCCTTATACCGCAGGTATTTACTAAATCTCTCATCCGCATCGCCCGCCCACCCGAGGTGTTTCACCCGAACATCAGAGTGGAAACCTGGTAATGCGGAGTACGTGAGTGGAAGTCGTGGTACGTGGTGTTCCATTTTCGGGTAGAAATATGGATAAGTATGGAAATATCGTGCTAGCGTCATTGTATGTCGTCGATGAATATTCCAGTGTTCATCGTCTCGGTAGTGAGTCTCGCATCCCCAGAAGTCGTAGAATCGAAATCCAATCCAGTCAAATTGATCCTGGTTGATGAGACGTGAAACTTCCGTTTGCATTCTTTGCTCATAGAGCTCATCAGCGTCAACAGCGATCACCCAATCCGGCTCCAGTTCAGATACGGCTTGCCACAGAATGGTTCGTAACTCCCATTCCCGTTGGAAGCGTGATTCATTCGATGTCACCAACTTGGTCACCTTGGGGAACGATTTACATACGTCTGCTGTGTTGTCTGTACTTGCGTCGTCAACGATGACGATGTCGTCGCAAAATGCGGATAGATTTTCGAGTACACGGGATAAATACCGGTTCGCCTCGTTGCGGACCTGCATGATTGCCGTCAATCGATTTCCAGCGACTTTACGGATAGGTTGTAACGCCATCGGAATACCCCCTTACAAAAGAGTCAATGGCATCCTCCATTTTCGCCCAGTCATGCATGGTTTGAACGAATGCGAAATCACTTGCCGCAGCCAGCAGGTGCTCATGCATAGCTTCAAACGAGCGACGGTTTCGCCAACACTCGACCCCGATTATCCAGTGTAATTCCGCTGAAGACAAACCGACTCTATCCGTATGGGAAGCCACGATTCCCAGAGCTTCTTGGACGCTTCCCGTTTCAACTAAAATCTTTACATACAAAGATGTTTCAACGTTCGTTTGTGGATTGCTTAAGACAGTTCTCGCTGTGCACAAGTCGTCGTTAAGCCGATAGAGTTCCGCCTTAACCGCCCGTTCCTCATCCGCGTTATACATGTCCAGCAATCGACGGTAATTTGTCCGTTCTTCCGCAGTGAGTGCCGTGATTCCATACGTTTGTATAGCTTCCTCCAACTGGTCGAGTTGAGCCTGAATCGCGGACAAAAATCTGAACTGCCCTCGAAGACAATCTCGGCGTCCATTTGTTACCATCTGTCCGAAAGCCTGTAATAACTGGTCTCTCGCGTCTGATTCGTGTAGCAAATACTTGTAAGTTGCCAGCAAAAAGCTTGCGGTCTCATGAGGACCACCAAGTCTATCAAGTAGTTGATTATAGTAGCTTCGCCTCTGCCGCCATTGTTGGACGCTCACGGTCTTCAAATCTTCACGAAACAAGACTGCTCGGAGCGCGGATTGAACGATCACTTCGCAGTCCTTGAGGAACCATGTTTCGTCCCCTGTCACGAGAACGCCGTGAGACGTTGAATCATCACTTTGCCATAGAAATACGCCGTCCCGCAGCAAACACTGCTCCAGATAAGTCCGTTCAGAAGTGGTCACAATGATGTCGGCATTAGACAAGAGCAACTTGGTACACAGCGAATAGATCGCGTCGTTCGGCCATTCGTGCATCATCAACACAATCACATGCTCAGGCCGATTTTGCACCACTGTCCGTACCCACAGCGGATGAGTTACCACAACTATGGAAGGTTCCTCCGATTCGAGTCGGTACCAGTTATCAAGGAACATAGTCTGCAGGTTCTCGGGGTGGGTGGTTACATGCAGAGGCCGGATTCCCCATACATTTCCGTAATTCTGCAACAGTTTGAGAAGGCGGTGGGATGGGAACTCCATTCCATCCCCAAGCCATACAATATGCATCTGTATCACCCCTCATACCTCAGGAATAACAAAATAGGGTCTATCGCGGTGTAAAATTTCAATTTTCTCCAATGCTTGATCTGATGGTCTCCACATGAACATCTCCTTCTGGTCAAGTACACCTTCCTCAATCGATCCTATGGGGGAATTCGTACGTCTTGCAAACAGACCGGACAGCGGAATTCGATCAACTGTTATGGTGCTGGTTTCACTACATGGTTTCGGACATCCAGCGATCGCGTGGCCACGATGTAACAGGTCTACCAAGCTGTACACATGTTCGCAAGGCAGGACCGTTCCCGTCTCGACAAACCCAACGTAGGCACCATGACATAACATCTGAGCACCTCTCCAGGCAGATTGTAATGACTTCGTTTCGTGCAAAATCAATGTTGCATCGGGCGTAACGTATTTGGAAATTACCGCGGAATGATACACGACCAACACAGTTTCAATGTCGGCGTACGTTTGTGCAATCACCGACTGCCACGTTTGCAGAAGATCGTCTTCTGTTTGACTGGAGTGCAGTATGACTAGGGTTACGAGAGGAGAGGTATTCCCATACGGTATCTCAAGTCCAATCGTTTCACAAAACTGAAAGGGTAGAATGAAGCTGTCTGAATTCCTGGTCTCGTGACTTTCCGGTTTTTCAAACTCTGACAATACGCCTCGGGTTGATAAGTGCAACACGTAAACGTATACATCCTCGCATTTCACCAATTTATTCCCAGATTGCAGGACGCGATCTAGCCAGTTACGCATTCGTGCGTCTGTGCTCGCTAGAGTCGTAGTAAATGTCCCAACCTCTCGAAATAAGTTACGTCTGGCTATCCAACACGTCGATGTAACCTCAGAATCCTCGTGCCAACGCCCTAGCCGATCTCGCCTTGTACGTCGATTGACTTCGTTTACGTCCTCTACGTTAGACACTGTGGTCATTGCAGTTCGAAGGTTCTCCGGAACCTTTTCAAATGCGGTAGGAGCTGTCACAGCGATAGACTCGTCGTCATAAAAAGGCCAAAGTAGATGCTCCAACCATTGCGACGGCACAAAAGCGTGATCTTGAAGTACAGCAAAGAATTCCGTATTCACTTGTTCCAGCGCTGCATTCAACGCATCAACACCCGGTTTTGACCTCAACACATGAACAGATTTCCAGTCCTCAAGAATGAGTGACTCTACGGCGCGATAACAATCCGTCAACGAGATACGTACATCATCCACGTTTGGAACGATGTAGATGCGAACAGATTGGGCTGTATTCTGCAATAACGTACGTACACAGGCAAATGTCCAGTCTGGTCTCGAAGACACCACAATGACGCATATATCACCTGTATGCCTCAACCGGGTTTGTTCATCCGATTGAATAGCCAATAACCGTTTTGCCAGTCGTGCTGTGATCGTCGGCGATTCTGACACTCCCCCCATCTCAGAGCGTTGTTCGGGTTCATCCCCCTGCACAATTGACACTTTAAAATCCTCCCACTAAGAATTAATGTTTTCTTCTATTTACTCTCTCATTCTCACGATTACGTACCTTGACAGTTTGAGAGGGATTGCCAGAATGTTAGATGTGCCAATTTTCGAACGGATACTCCATTACGGGAACAAGGATTGGTGCTGTGTTACCAATACATGGAACGAAAATATGTTTGCACCTTTGGATGCCCACATGTTCCCTTGCGATTTACCCTCCCATGTCACACTGGGTCTTAGCCTTCACATTCCTTCGTACTACCTCTCAAGGGGTGGATGCCGTTTCTTTGTATCTGATACTTTAAAAGTACCCCACCGTGGTCATTCAATTCTCCCCCACTTACTGATAACCTCACAGTGATAGA
>NZ_JAJFNK010000046.1 GCF_021739485.1 Alicyclobacillus tolerans | reverse complement strand
GCCAGCGGAAGCAAGATGCGGGTGTGTACTTTAACGTAGTCCACCCAAAAGTTCCCAAGCGTCTTCCCCTTGTTCGCTACGATGCTTCGCACAAAAGCAATTACCGCCACCACACCCGCGGCCGCGGAGGTAAACTGCAAGTACGTGATGGCAATCATTTGCCCCAAGTAAGACATCGACTGTTCACCCGCGTAATTTTGCCAGTTGGTATTGGTAATGAAGCTGGCCGCCGTGTTAAAGGCCAGGTCCCAACTCATCCCTTTGATGTGGTCTGGGTTGAGTGGCAACACGCCTTGGAAAACAAAAATGAGGTAGACAAAAATTGCCATAATGAACTGGACTAAGAGCCATGTTTTGACGTAGCTCTTCCAATCCATTTCCGCCGCTGGATTAATTCCAACGAGTTTGTAGATGACTCGTTCCACGGGGGCGTAAATTGGCTCCAGCCAATTTCGTTGTCCCGTAAACACCCGGTAAATGTATCCTCCAAGAGGAATTGCCAGCAGCAAAATCAATGCCACCACCACAAGGATTCCTATGGTTCCTGCGAAAGTCACTCACGCCACCCCCTTTTATCGTTAGAACTTCTCCGGATTAAAAATCACGTACGTGAGGTACGCCATTAGCAGTGCGGAAATTGCCAAAAGAACCCACATGATGTGCCCTCCACTCAAGCTTTGTCAAACAGCTTTACAAACCATGCAAAGATGCCATAACAGAGTGCAAACAAAGCAATACTCAACACGTAACCCATAGCTGCCCCTCCCAGGCTTTCAGTCCAATTTCCATAGTTTCCACGACAGCCATACTTGCCATTTCATAAGGATGTCTCCTGATGTAGGAAAAATACGTCCGTGCATTCGGCGATTGCCCGCAAAAGGTGTAGGCTGTCTGTGACGATACAACACAGATTGTAGGTCGACACAGCGTCAAAATGGCATAGAGATATGGCGCTGCGGTGTAAAAAAAACGTAAAAATCGACGACGGCTAGCCGCACGCGAGGTATAAATGAAATGAACTAGTCTTGCGAAGGAACGGAGTCATGAGCGGTGAAACAAAGACTGGCGAAACAAACGAGGTCTTTCCGACCCAAATGGCGAGTCATCAGCTCCCATGTCGTACCCTGGCCGAGGGCGGGAATCCGTTTAAACCAAACGTCCGCAAATGGAACGCGCTTTACCCCATATGTGCTGTCTTCCCTGATGGTCGCCGGATTGACCGTCCTATTTTGGGAAGTTGGATACCTGTTCACGTTGGTCAACATTGCTCTTTTGTACCTGTTGCCTGTACTCGTCACGGCCACCCGTTGGGGACTGTGGCCATCCTTTTATGCTGCTGGCATCAGCGTCATCGCGTTCGATCTGTTTTTTGTCCCACCTCTTTTCACCTTTACAGTCGGCGATGCGAGATACTTGATTTCGTTCGCGGTGTACCTGGCCGTCGCAGCGTTTACAGCCGGTTTGGCGGCACAGCTGCGCCAGCGGTTTAAAGAGGCCCATGAACGCGAAGCGGTGACTTCGGCTTTGTACACCCTAAGTACCCAAGTGGCCGCCGCCCGAGACTTGGACACCGTGTTGCAAGAGATTGTCCAGCATGCTCATGCAACCTTAGGCCTGTCTGCCGCCATCGTACTTCCGGACCCTGCGGGAAACCTCAAAGTGCGCGCAAGGCAAGGGTTCAACCCCGAATACGATGCCAAGGCGGCGGGCTCTGACGCGATCGCCGAACCTAGAATCTTGCGCTGGGTGTACGAACATGGGAAGATGGCTGGCTACGGCACCAACAGTCACAGAGACACGTCCTTGTTGTATGTGCCTCTTAAAACGGAATCGAAAATACATGGGGTCATGTGCATAGAGACGGAACATGCATCTCCCATTGGAGTTGCCAACAACCGCCTTCGCGTAGTGCAGGCGCTAGCCGGCTTAGCCGCCGTATCCGTCGCGCGCGTCCACTTTGAAGAGGAAGCAAAAATCGCCCATTTGACGGCGGAATCGGAGCGTTTGCGCACCGCCCTGTTGGACTCGATTTCGCATGAACTTCGTACCCCGCTCGCCACCATTTTGGGTGCCGTAACGGGAATGACGGAAAGCGCAGACCTGCTCTCTGCGGAAGACCAACGGGAATTGCTGGCCACGATTCGCGAAGGTGCGATGCGGATGAACCGGCTGGTGACTAATCTTTTGGGCATGGTACGTTTGGAAAGCGGAATGCTTCGCTTGAACAAGCACTGGTGTGACGTGTCGGACATCGTCGGTGTTGCGCTCACCAAGGTTCAGGATTCTCTGCAGAATCGAAGCGTCAACGTCAATCTGCAAAACCACTTGCCTCCCATTGCCGTCGACGATGTTTTGATTGAGCAAGTACTGGTCAATCTTCTCAGCAATGCCGTCAAGTATTCTCCGGAACCGAGTCCCATTCACCTGGACGTTTTGGAATACGACGGAGTCTTAACGATTCGCGTGCGGGACTTCGGAATTGGCATTCGCCCAGGCGAGACGGAGAAGGTATTTGACAAGTTCTACCGTTCCGATGCGACGAAAAAAATTCCCGGGACAGGCCTTGGACTCGCGATCTGCAAAGGCATCGTCCAGGCCCACGGCGGAGAGATTTTTGCAAGCAACGCTCCAGGAGGCGGCGCCGTTTTCACCATTCGACTGCCTGTGGGAGATACGAATAGATTTGACGAGGGATGAAAAGGGGGACTACTCAAATGGGAGCCAAGATCTTGATTGTGGACGACGAAACGCAGATCCGTAAACTCCTGCGCGTTACCTTGGAAGCTCATGGATTTTCTACCCTCGAAGCGCCGACTGGAAAAGAGGGGGTTCTTCAAGCCAGCATGATGAGACCCGATCTCATCATTCTCGATTTAGGGCTGCCCGATATGGATGGGACAGAGGCTTTATCCCAGATCCGAGAGTGGTGCAGTGCGCCGGTCATCGTCTTGACGGTTCGCGATGACGAGGCTGGGAAGGTGTCGGCCCTCGATAGCGGCGCAGACGATTACGTCACCAAACCCTTTGGCACAGGAGAATTGATGGCTCGCATTCGCGTCGCACTGCGTCATGTTTCGCATCAGTCGGATGAACCGGTTGTGCACGTAGGTCCGCTGACGATTGACCTCGTTCGCCGGGTTGTAACCCGAGATGGGGAACCGATTAAACTAACCCCCATCGAATATGACCTGCTCAAAGCTTTGGCTACCCACGCGGGTCGGGTGATGACCCATCGGCAGTTGTTTCAGCAGGTCTGGGGAGGGCAAAATTACGAAACAGCCAGCCACTATTTGCGGGTTTATGTCGGACATCTAAGAAAGAAAATCGAGAGTGATCCAACGCGCCCGATTCTCCTCACAACTGAGCCAGGCGTCGGCTACCGGCTCACGGAACCCAGTTAAGTTCCGACAAACAAAGGGAATAGGCGTGGCTTGAGTCCACGCCTGGGTACTCCATGTGCCACCTGACTCACCTTTGTATTCGCACGCTCAATACGTGGTCGTGGTGCAAGTCGTCACCGCATATGGAACGAGCAAGATGAACAGGACGAAGATGATCAGAAACACGACCGCCCAGCGGGTGTATCCTCCAAATGCTCCGTACATCATGACGTCCCCCCTTTCTTCGCGATATGCTTCAATTTATGACTCTGGACTAGTAGCACGGAGCGGTATTCGTCCCATGACCACCCGCACAATTTTTTCCTGCCCTGAACTTTTCACCGCACAAAACTGCGATAAAATCCCCCTCCCGGTATTTATCTCTAAATATTCTGAATTATAATTAAATTTGTAAGCTTCACTTTTCCTCATGTGGGGAGGCGAGAGCCGTGTTCTACGCCGTTGGTGGAGTTTTTCTGGCCATGGTCGCATTCTTTGTATACATGATGAAAGTCGGTCTCCACGATGACCACAAAGACTAGTTCCGCCATTTGCACTTCTGAAATCACAGGACACTGCAGCGTGTAGTTGAACCGTTTGCGCTAAGCGGGTTGAAGGCGGCAAATGGGCCTCAGAGGGTGTAATGCCCTTAGGCGCATTTGCCGTTATTTCATAAAATCTCGCCATTCATGACCGTAACAGCCTGTCCTGCCAAGAGGGTTCTCGCGTCTTGAACGGACACCTGAACCACTCCGCCTCTGGCGGAAGCCTGATAGGCAACGAAGTCGTCTTGATGCAACTTCTTTTTCCAGTACGGCCCTAGACAACAATGCGCAGAACCCGTGACCGGGTCCTCCTGAATCCCAATGGTGGGGAAAAAGGCTCGAGAAATAAAGTCAAACTCTGAAGTGCTCGAACGGCTCGTGACAATAATTCCGCGTGCGTCCACTTGGCCAAGCAGCGGCCAATCGGGCTGCAGAGCCCTTACATCCGCCTCTGAAGCGAGTTCGACGAGGTAGTCAAAGCGGTTCTTACCGGTGTACTTGACAATCTTGCCAAGGGCTTCCATGAGTTGAGGCGGACAAACCACCTCTTGCTCAGGCTCTGACGGAAAGTCGAGCTCAACCCAGTCTTGCCTTTTATTCGCGAATAACACGCCGCTTTTGGTAAAAAAACGAGCTTGTTGATTCGGTTTGAGGTATCCGTTTTCCCACAAAACATGGGCGCTCGCCAAAGTGGCATGACCGCAGAGGTCGACTTCGGTAACCGGAGTAAACCACCTTAACGAATATCCGTCATCCTTTGGAAGAAGAAACGCGGTTTCAGATAAATTCATCTCTGCTGCAACGTCCTGCATCCAGCGTTCGCTTTGAGGATGCGACAAAACGCAAACAGCAGCCGGATTTCCTCGAAAAGCCTGGTTCGTAAACGCATCCACCTGGTAGAACTTTGTCCCCATACTGCATTCACCGCCTGAAATCCATTAGGCGTCGATTATACTCCTAGAGTCACGTGAAGCTCAACTGCTCCCTCGCGACTTTTTTGCCTTGTTGGTAGAATAGATGCTGCTGACTAAAAAACAAGCTGTCGAGCTCCGCTTGAGCCCTCTGCACGGGCTCGACACTTTCCGGCCGGCCCGGACAACAAGCGACAGCGCACTTCGCGGTTTTCCCAAATGTGATCCGATCTATGTCCGTGATACCAAGCAACTACATTCTATGGATCAAATCTATGTGAGCCATCGAACCTTTCCATTATAATACTATTTGACGCACAGACCACCGTGAAACCTAAACTTGGAATCAGGTTGACGAAACATCCAATGTGATTTCATCTGTGTGACGAACTGTTCAGCTTGGGGGAGCAATCATATGGCGGAGACTTCAGCACTTTTAACCACAGATTTTTCTATGTTTATTTGCAACATGATTCACGAGGAAACCGGACAGTCCGTGAACATGATGAACCAGGACGGAGTGATTTTTGCATCGACGGATCCTCAGCGCATTGGGTCGCTGCACGCCGTCGCAAAACAAGTGATGGACGGACAAATTGCTGAAGGGATTGTTACGTTGGAAGACGCCGAACGCATGCAAGGGGTTCGTCCTGGGGTGAATATCCCGATTCAGTACCGGGGTCAACGCATTGGCGTCCTCGGCATGACCGGGGACCCCACCATGGTCCGGCCCATCGCAGGAATCGCTGTACGCACCATTCAACTCTGGCTGGAAAACAAAGAACTCTCGGATGATTTATCTTCGATGGCGATGAATCTGAACCGGCAGATCGAAGAAATCACCGCAACTATTGAAGAGGTCACGGCCGGCGCGCAAGAGATTGCTGCCTCCAACCAGGTCACATTTCAGACAACCACCGATTCCATGACAAAGGTCAAAAACATCGATGAAGTCCTCGGGGTCTTAAAGCACATTTCATCGCAGACCCGCCTCATCGGCCTGAACGCCGCGATCGAAGCCGCCCGCGTGGGTGAGAATGGACGCGGCTTTGCAGTCGTGGCAGACGAGGTGCGCAAACTAGCCACCTCCAGCGAGGACTCCGTGAAACGCGTGAGTGCCATCCTCGAAGAGATCCACCAACTATTCAACGAGATCGCAGACAAAATTAAGGACACTACAGAGATCTCTCGAGAACAGTCAACGGCTCTCGCCTCGGTTTCGGAAAACATCGTCAACATTGAGACGTCGATGTCCGGGCTCGTGCAAAAAATGGGCCGAGACAACGAGTCCTCCCGGAACCTGTAAACCGGTTCACGGCCACTCACATGCCCATGCAAACGGCCTCGACATCCCGTATGAAGTGTCCAGCCGAAGCCCAGGGGGCAGGCGTTGCGAACGCAGCCTGCCCCCACGGGCGCTTGCCCCTGTGACCCCGGGTTTACCGTTTCGACAATACTGGGTTTTTGTACTCAAACGGAGCGACTTGCTCCACTAGGGCGCCGACTTGTAAAAGTTTCACTTCATCAAAAGGTTTTCCGATGATCTGCATCCCAATCGGAAGCCCTGCGGACGAAAAACCGACGGGGAGGGAAAGTGACGGAAAACCTGTCAGGTTACAAGGGGCTGCAAACCGTACGCACTCCATCGTAAAATCCTTGAGCTGTCCACTAATCTCAACGTGGCCTTCGCCAATTGACGGGGCGGTGAAAGGCAGAGTCGGTGCGACCAAGACATCGACACCCGATAAAACTTTGAGCATGGCTTCTTGCAGCAAGCGGCGAGACTGCTGCGCCTTGAGGTATTGGACGGCCGTCAACAGCTCTCCTCCTTCGAGCAGAACACGTACATCCGCCCCGTATTCCCTCGCGTGCTTTGTAAACGTATCGTGGTGATACGCCGAGGCTTCCGCGGAAATCGTCACCAGTTCCGCAAACATGGCCAAGGCAAGTTCAGGAATACTGACTTCGACCACCCTTGCCCCCTGTGCTGCCAGAGCGGCAATCGCTGCCCGGACGTTCGCTTCAACCTGCGGATCGACACCGTCAAAATAGTAGTTACCCGGCACACCCACCACCAGGGTTTTTGCGTCCATGCTGGCAACCGGCGCATAAGTGTCTACGGCCGCGTTTTTGCTGGCTGCGTCTTGTGGGTCGAAACCCGCGATAGCCTGGAGCAAAACGGCGGCGTCGGCGACGCTGCGGGCCATGGGACCCACGTGATCGAGCGACCAAGACAGCGGCACTACACCGTGCTTGCTGACTCTGCCAAAAGTCGGCTTCAAGCCCACAATCCCGCACAGAGCCGACGGTGTGCGAATAGACCCTCCCGTGTCGGTGCCGAGCGTCGCGACCGATAAACCGGCGGCTACAGCCGCACCGCCGCCCCCGCTTGATCCTCCGGTCATCCTCGCAGTATCCCAGGGATTTCTCGACGGTCCGTAGTGCGGGTTTTCGTTCGTCGCCCCAAACGCGTACTCGTGCATGTTGAGCTTGCCCGTCAAAATGACGCCGGCATCCTTGAGTTTGCGGACCACGGTGGCGTCTGTGTCTGGAACGAAGTCTTTTAAAATAGCCGATCCCGCTGTTGTGCGAATGCCGGCCGTATAAAAAAGGTCCTTAAGCCCCATCGGAATCCCGTGCAAAGGTCCGCGGTATTTCCCTTGAGCAATCTCGCGTTCTGCTTTTTTGGCGGCCTCTCGGGATTCATCTTCCAGAATGGTGATGTAAGCGTTAACATCGTCGTTATGAGCTTGAATTTGGTGAAGGACGGAATCTAGGAGCTCAACCGGAGAAATTTCTTTACGTGCAATTCTTGGCGCCAGGTTCGATATGGTTTGAAAGTGCAAGTCGCTCATTTAGTCACCCCGGTATCCAGAGTTAGGATTGGAACAACGTCTTGCAACGAAAACGACGGCAGGACGGCCGACGCTTGAAGCAATCCTTGCATCTGCCCGACAATGTATGGAAAGTCTTCTGGATTCACGTCAATCCCGGAAAGCAAAAAGGCTTGCCTCAAAAACTCCTCCATCTTCTCATCCCCTATGTTCTATCCGGTTTAAAAATTCGAACAATCTCAAATCCTATGATATCCCATTTTGTCCATTGATTCACGGGAAGTTTAGCGCGAAAAAAACACGACAGCGTTCAGATAAGCTGCCGTGCGGTATTTCGCCCCATCCAATGTTGCGTGTTTGAGCGCTAAATGTTGGTTCCAGCCATCGGTTTGAGGTCCATGTCATTCATGACACCGTCAACCATTTCGAAGTTGTCAAAATTCAAGTTAAACTGCATCGGAAACCAGTTAAACCAGCCAAACGTTCCACCGTGACCTTGGTCCAGTTTCATATTGGCGTCCCAACCTGCGAAATTGTACTCGCCGATAAAACTTCCCGCATTCTGCTGTGGCGTGTTCGTATTGAAGACGCCGACTAAAATCACAGAGGCCATGGATTCGCCTCCTCAGTGTCAGACATAATGGCCCTGAGCCTGTAAAACTTCAACCTGTTCCTGCTATGCGTTGCCTACGACGCTCGATTTCACATCGTTGTCGTTCATGACTCCGTCAACCAATTGGAAATTATCGAAGTGAATGTTTACCTGTACGGGGTACGCATTAAAGAATCCGAACGTGCCACCGTGGCCCTGCGCGAGCTTCATATTGGCATCCCAGCCGCCAATGTTGCCTTCTCCAATGAACAGTCCCGCGTTTTGCTGAGGTGTGTTTTGGTTAATCGCACCAAACACAATCAACGACGGCATTTGATTCGCCCCCTCTTCGACCGGTCATCGCGTACCAGCCCCTTAAGGTTTGGACAATTTGACTCACCGATGCATCCACCGGGTGCCTCTCGAATTCACGCGTTGCCGCTGAATTGGGGCTTGAAGTCCTGGTCATTAATCATGCCGTCCACGAACTCGAAGTTGTCAACGTTAATATTGAATTGGAAGGGGATCACGTTGAAAAAACCGAGCGTCGCACCGTGCCCGTAGTTCGTTTTCATGTTTGCATCCCAGCCGCCCATGTTGTACTGACCGATAAACGTTCCCGCGTTTTGCTGCGGCGTGTTGATGGCCAGTGTTCCGCAAAGGATAACACAAGGCATCCATCGTTCACCCCCATGTTATAAATCCGTTTGACATCATCCGCATATGAACCTAGTCTATGCGGCACAGCATGGCCTGTTGCCGCAGTCTGCACACGAGTTTTCAGATTTTTGTGGTCAACAGGATTGCCTGCATCCACACAAAGGAAAGAATCTCTACAAGCCCCTTCTGCATACATTTTTCAACAAGCATAGTGAGCCCAGACCAGCCCACCCCCAGCGACTCGATTCATGAGCCATCTGGCCTTGACCGCGCTAAGCATCTAAAGTTCTGTAACATACAGTGAACGAAACGGAGGGAAAACCAATGCCAACACTCATTAACTTTGGAATGATCAACACCAACACTCCACAGCAAAATGCAGGGGTCTTCGTCGGGGAGATTAACTTTGGCGGATGGGACGCCAATATGAAATCGAACTACGGGCACGGGGCATTATTTGGGTTTTTCAACGTCATCCTCATGCAATTCAGCGCAAATGTAGACAACCTCGAAACCTTCGACGGAATCATCAACGACCAGGATTTCAAGCCGCTGGTCGGTGGAAACCTCTAGGGATTGGCCCCCAATCATCGCGGGGAACCCAATCCCTAACCTCTCACAACCTCATACTTCCGTTCCCTGCGTGAATGCATTGGATGTTGGAGACAAAGTCAGCTCCGGATTTTTGTTCGCAACCCACCGCAAAGAAAAATCGCTGTCAAACAGCATGACATTGCGCCCGTTTTGGTCCTGCACAAGGAAACAGGAAGAACGGTCGTAATCGATGTCCTCGACTTTCACCGCAGACAGCCAACGAGCGTATTTGAACGGGAGAAACGACAAAGTCACATCCGCACCGTACTCGCTTTTCATACGGTATTCGAACACTTCGAACTGCAGCCTTCCGACGACTCCAAGAATGAGGTCCTCTGTCCGGTTTGACATGCGGAACAGTTGAATAGCCCCTTCCTCCGTCAACTGTTGCAATCCCTTGTGAAATTGCTTGTACTTCAGCGTGTCGGTTACCGTCACGCGGGCAAAGTGTTCGGGAGAGAACTGGGGTAAAGGTTCAAATTGAAACCCGCCATTTGCACTTAAAGTATCCCCGATTTGAAACAACCCAGGGTCGTGGATCCCGATGATGTCGCCGGGATACCCCTCATTCGCGGTCGTCCGGTCTTGCGCAAAGAAGTGTTGAGACTGGGTAAGATTGATGTTCCGATTCAACCGGACGTGGTTCACAGTCATTCCCCGCTCGAACTTGCCGGAACATATCCGCAAAAAAGCAACGCGATCGCGGTGGGCCGGATTCATGTTTGCCTGGATTTTAAAGACAAACCCGGCAAACGGGGACGCGGTCTCCAGGGTTGAACCATCCGTTTTTCTTCTCGGGGCGGGACCTGGTGCCATCTCGACAAAGGCATCCAGAAATGACCGGACTCCGAAGTGCGTAATGGCGCTGCCGAAGAAGACAGGAGTTAACTCGCCCCGGTTTACGCGTTCCCGGTCAAAGTCTTCTCCAGCCACATCGAGCAGCAGGACGTCCTCCGCCAACTTTTCCGCCTGATTGGATCCCATCATTTCTCGAAGCTGCGGATCCGCCAGATCTGCAACGTCTAAGAATTGGTCTTTTGCCTGGCGGCCGCGGAACGGTTCAAATGAATGTCTAAAACGGTGATAAACCCCTTGAAAGTCCACCCCCATCCCGGCCGGCCAACTCATGGGATACGATTGAATGCCCAGGACGTCTTCCAACTCTTTCAGAAGGTCTAAAGGATCGCGGCCTTCCCGGTCCATCTTGTTGATAAACGTAAAGATAGGAATGTGCCGCATTTTGCAAACCTGAAAGAGTTTAATGGTCTGGGGCTCCACGCCCTTAGCCGCATCGATGAGCATGACTACGCTGTCGGCCGCTGTCAATGTGCGGTAGGTGTCGTCGCTGAAGTCTTCATGACCCGGCGTATCGAGAATGTTTAAGTGAAGTCCTTGGTATTGAAACTGCAAAACGGTGGAAGTCACTGAAATCCCGCGTTGCTTCTCAATCTCCATCCAATCCGACGTGGCTGCTCTCCTCGACTTTTTGCCTTTGACCACACCGGCTTCGTGAATGGCGCCGCCTAGGAGCAAAAGGGCTTCCGTCAACGTGGTTTTGCCCGCATCTGGATGAGATATAATGGCGAACGTTCGACGCCTGTTGGCTTCGAACTCAATGCTTTCTTTCAAGGTCGGCATCGTCGATGTCCTTTCGGTAACAGCCTGAGTTGTTTTCTGTACATTCCATTTAAACCATTTATAATGGAGTATAAACGAATTTCATTCATGTTGTGAAGCCAGCCGTTTAGGAGGGCTGCCCTATGGATCCCGAAATCATGACCATCAGTCAAGTTGCCAAGTACCTGCAAATCAGCGAGATCACAACCTATAAACTTGTCAACGAGGGGAAAATTCCCGCGTTTAAAATCGGGCGTCATTGGCGGGTAAAAAAGGAAGACCTCTCAGAGTTCATCGAAAAACTTAAAAATGGAGAACGATTATAAAGAGCCCAGGCTGCCGCACCCGATGCGGATTGTTGCAAAACCTGCCGCGAACGGCGACCTCAACATAGTGCACATTTGCGAATGGAGTTGGAATGTTTGACGAAACGAGAAGGAAAAGTCTCCATTTTTTCATTAGGCGGCCTCGGCGAAATCGGTAAAAACATGTATTGTGTGGAGTACCAAGATGAAATCATTGTGATTGACAGCGGCTTGAAGTTTCCCGACGACGACATGCTGGGAGTCGACCTTGTCATCCCGGACACTTCTTACCTCCTTGAAAACCAGCAAAAAGTCAAAGGAGTCTTTCTCACGCACGGCCACGAAGACCACATTGGGGCCATTCCTTACGTCTTCAAAGACCTCCGTGCTCCCATCTACGGAGCCCCTTTAACCATCGAACTAGTCAAGTCGAAGCTCGAGGAACACAACCTGCTGCGAGATAATCCGCTCTATACGGTCTCGAGTGACGAGGAGATTCACTTTGCGCATTTGTCCGTATCCTTCTTCAGAACCACCCACAGTATTCCAGACAGTATTGGCATCGTCGTCCACACCCCGTTGGGAGTCGTCATTCATACCGGAGACTTCAAGTTTGATTTCACACCAGTAGGTCCTAAGGCCGAAATCTCCAAGATTTCCAAGTTAGGCCAAAACGGAGTCTTAGCCCTGTTGTCGGACAGCACAAACAGCGAAAAGCCGGGCAGTACGCCGTCCGAAAGCAGTGTGCGAAACGGGATCGAACAAATTTTTGACGAAGCGGATGGGCGCGTATTGTTTGCGACCTTCGCGTCGAACGTCTACCGAATTCAACAGGCAGTCGAAGCATCCATTTCACACAACCGGCGCTTATGCGTGGTTGGACGGAGTATGAAGAAAGTCTTTGAAATCAGCCGCAAACTGGGGTACATCAACGTCCCTGAGCAGATGATTGTCGATGTGCAATCTGTGAACCGAATGCCACCCTCTGAAGTCACCATTCTTTGCACGGGCAGTCAAGGAGAACCTTTGTCCGCCTTGTCCCGCATTGCGCAAGGCAGGGACAAGTGGATACAGATTTCTACGGGCGACACGGTCGTTTTTTCGTCTTCTCCGATTCCTGGAAACACCGTGAACATTAACCGGACCATAAACAACTTGTTTCGCGCCGGGGCCAATGTGATCTACGGATCGATCCTGGATATTCACACCTCAGGGCATGGGCATCAGGAGGATTTAAAACTCATGCTCAATTTGGTGAAACCCAAGTACTTTGTCCCCATCCACGGGGAATACCGCATGCAAATTCAGCACTCCCAGTTGGCGCAATCTGTCGGGGTTCCCGCCGAGAACATTTTTATCATGGACATTGGGGACGTCCTGGAGATTTCTTCTGAAGATGCTCGGGTCGTCGAAAAAATTTCGAGCGGCACAGTGCTCGTGGACGGAAGCGGCGTCGGTGATGTCGGGAACATCGTCCTGCGCGACCGTCGGCTGCTCGCCGCCGACGGGATCATCGTCATCGTAGTAACGGTCAATATGAGAGAGCGGCAATTGCTGTCCGGTCCTGATATCGTTACGCGCGGGTTTGTTTATATGAGGGACTCCGAACAGCTGATTCGAGATGCCGCCAAAATGATCGAATCGCTCATTCAGTCCATGCTGGCAGAAGACATCACGTCGTGGGGAGATTGGAAGTACCAGATCAGTCACGAACTCGGCAAATTCCTGGTTGAGAAGACAGGTCGACGTCCAATGGTTTTGCCAGTCATCATGGAGGTATAGAACCCTCCTACAGACCTCCCTATAGCCTCTTTGTGCGCGTTCGCCCGTTGAAGCGGGTGTGGCGCGTCCAGATGGGGACAATAGACTGTGACGGCATAAAGTTTATTTTTTGAGCAACATGACTGAGACGCCGACCAGGCAAATCGCGGCACCGATCCATTCGGTTGCGTCTGGTCGGCGGTGGTCAATGCCCCAACCCCAGAGCAGCGCCAGAGCGATGAACACTCCTCCGTATGCGGCATAGACCTTCCCAAAAGACGCAAATTCTTGCCTTGTCGCGATGACCCCGTAGAGGAACATGATTACTCCTCCCAAGAGCCCCATCCATATCGACTTGCCGTTTCTCAGCCACTGCCAAATCAGATACCCGCCGCCGATTTCTGCAAGCCCTGCCAGGACAAACAGCAAATACGCTCTGAACATGGTCTTCCCCTTTGCACATGCCACAGGCTCGTTTGCAAATTTGTCACAAGGCCTGCATGGTTTCCACACAGTTGCTGTCTATAACAAGAGTGTCGACATCATCATAACAAACACAGAAAAGAGTGGATACAAATGAAGAAAGCTCTGTGGGTAATACCTGTCTTTGCAATTGGGATGACCATTGGAGGGCTGACGCTGCCGAACATCTTTGCCTCCACTCGAGCTCAGGCCAGTACACCGATTGTTCCGCCCACACAGGCCCAGCAATACATGCAACAGGCGTTGGGCACACCTCAAGGTCAAGCCATGATTCAGGCATGCGGCAGCTTCATGAGTCAGTTCAATTCAACACAAAAGTAGGACTCTACTTGTTCAAGCGCACTGTCAAGCTGTAAGTCGGTATGGTCGTGCGATGTTCAGACACAGTGGAGGGGATCTCGCCGAGTTTGGCCAGCGCCTCCACTTTGTCTTTGTCGACCACCTCAACGACGCATCTTTGAATTAGACTTGGATCTAGTACTTTGGACAACTCGTCCAGCTCGTAGGTGGTGTACCTCGCTGTCACCTTGGCCCGTTCCTGGACGGTCAGTTGGACCTTCCCGGTTCGATTTCGATCGCGGATCGAATCCACAGCGTTATCCCTCATGAATGGCTCAATCACTTTCCGCAGCGTCAGCATTCTCTCTTCCAACTGCTTGGACACTTGGTAAAGCTCCATGTATTGATCTACAGCGTCTTGAATCGTTCCTGGAATGTTTACCGTCAACTCATTTCCCTCCTTGACACAGTTGCTTCATGTCTATGAGTTGAACGGGCTGTTCATTCTCAGCTTGTACAACGACCTCTCTGCTGCTCCATCAAGCCCTACAATTGCGTCAATTGTCTTTCGTACTCTTGCGTTGTACTTCTGCGCTGTACATCTTTACGGCTCACTGACAAATAACCGACGAAGGCGACAATGAGTATTGTCAATATCGCCGCTACGATCCCGTCTCCATAGCCCAGGCCCGTTATGCTCTTTGGCTTTCCGAACCAGTCCGCGAAGGAAGCTCCAAGCGGCCGGGTCATGACATAGGCAAACCAAAACGCGAAAATGTCATTCAAACCAAACAAAAAGTAGCCCAGTCCTGGGAGGACGAACAAAACGATGAACAAAATTCCTGAAGCTAAATACCCCAAATGCAGCGTCGTAGCCGTCATATCGCCGGTAGCGGTCCCCATTGCGAACGTGGCCAGTACAGCTGCCCAGTAAAATACCTCGCGTCGACGAGTATGGATGCTGTGGATGGATAATGTCCCTTCGACTTTGTACCAAGCCGTAAAAACCACTGTCAAGATAACAGCAAAGGCCAGAGTCGATGCATAATACGGGACCCCTAACACAATGTGCGTCACATCGGCGACCATGGTGCCGAAGATTGCAACCATGACCACGAGAAGCCAATAGACCCAGGCCACGTATTTGCGAACCGCAAACTGTAAAATGAGAGCCCCGACAAACCCAGCTGCTCCTAGGATGACTGCAAGGTACGGGTTGATGTGGTAAACCAGATAGTCTGAGGTCGACTCGCCCATGGCGGTTGTCAGCAGCTTCACAATCCAGAAATACACTGTGATTTCCGGAACTTTCGTGAACATCTGCTTAACTCGACGCCTTGGTCCGTATAAGGAGTGATTCATCGCTATACTCGTTCCCCTCATTCAAATGTAGCCACCTCCCAAGCCTATCACATTCTCTTGAAGGGTGGCCATCCTACCTGAAATCTCCAGTTGGAGGAGTAGAGTATAAGAACCAAAAGCCACCCCGGAACAGGGCATTCGGATAGAAGTTCATTTCATTCAGACGAAAACTCTTTTCGTTTGCGACGCATTTTCCACCATCCGTAAAACATGACAATCAAGGCGGCGCACCCTCGAATGATGACCTCTTTCCACCCCGTAGGCATGCGAGACCCCAAAATCCTGTCATCGGTAATCAAATCTACAGCTAATTCCGCTACAAATCCGGCAGCCAGGATTTGTAGCCACCATATGTGCTTCATTACGTTGATTACGACTGGCAGCAACAACAACAGCGGCAGGAGACTGAGCAGAACGCCCAGCCCTACCGCGATTGGGTTTTTTGTGACCACCGACAAACTGAGGATGTTATCAATGCTCAGTGCTAAATCGGTAGCCACAACCATCACAATGACCCGCCAAAACGTGGTTTCTGGTTCGCGCTTGGGATCTGGGATGACCTCCGACAATCGTAGTGCGACCCACAGGACAATCAAACCAATTCCAATTCGAAATCCCGGAATGTCTGTAACCGATAACACTCCCAAAATCAAAGCCGTCCGAAGGAACGCCAGAATCAAGGCCGATACCGCACCAACCAGAACCAAATTGTGACGTGTGCGTTGGACGATACCGCCAATCACAATAGCATTGTCGATACTGGTCAAGAGATTCAAAATAAAGATCGCAGCAAACTGTTGCACGATAACCTCCTCAAAAAAATACCGTGTACCCGCAATCGACGTTGGGGGTTCCATACGGGACTCTGAGGACCTCCGGCTCAGGATGCAACCATGCTTAACCATGCTTAACCATGCTTGCCCCACAAAGCATGTCTTTCTACCACGATATGTTCTCTGCGAAGGAAGCATGTACATTCTTTTCAAAACCACCGTTTCAACACTCGCCCGCGCAATAGCCTTCTCACCGCGCAACTGAATAGCCTTCTCACCCAGCACACGGAATAGCCCGCTGGCAGAACCAAGCGGGCTACGTTCTATGATAAAGTTTACGCGTCAAGCCTCCGTCATCGAATCCAAGAAACACTCTTGAACGCGAATGAACCGGGGTGGACTGCCGGTCCATTCATTTTGCAAAAACGAGATTGTCAATTTGCGTGATATACGGCTGAGACCTCACCCAGCTTGAAGCCGGAGTATACGCGGGATTATAGAACACCATTGCACCTGGAACCACGTCGTCGCCGTTATTTAACACATCCATAGCAGCTTGAATACTGGCCGCTGACGGAGTCGTATAAATGTATCCGTTGGCAACACTCGTAAATTGGTAATGACCGTTGATGACTTGAAACAGAACGTCTTGGACGGTGCTTCCGTACCCACCCGCTTGCAAACGGTGGAGAATGACATCGCCCACGGCAATTTGTGCCTGTAGTGAATCAGCTCCAGCCTCCGCATGAATGGCGTGTTCCATCCAGTACAAATTCTGCTGCGAAACGGCAGAAGTGGTCGTACTTGAAGTCGTTGTACTTGTAGATGGTGCTGAACTCGTTGTCGAACGGATTCCTGCTAGGGACCCCGTCTGAGGAAGTGTGAGAACCGTTCCCACCAAGAGGTCATTGGGATTCACAGAAGGATTTGAACTCTCGAGAGCCTGCATCGAAACGCCATGAGCTTGTGAAATGATCCACATAGTATCGCCTGGCTGTACAGTCGCCGTGTCAGAAGAACCTGTGTGGGCATTGCTTTGTCCTGTAGCGGTTGACGAGGGAAGGGTTAATACGGTGCCGACGAGGAGGTCGTTCGGGTTGACAGATGGATTCGCGGCCTCGAGTGCTTGAATGGAAACGCCGTAAGCTTGTGATATTGTCCAGAAGGTGTTTCCAGGTTGGACAGTCACTGAATTGGCTGTCGTCGCAGCGAACGCTGAAGGGAAACCGAGACTACCGACAACAACACTTGTTAATAGACCAATTCCTAACTTCCAGCTACGCAAGCAATTCATCCTCTCGTATTTGCCTCCGAGGTTAGCTGTCGGGATCGGGTTCGAGACAACCCGGCGCATTCGCTTCTCCCCAAGTCCATATGGACGAAAGATCCCCCGTACGTCAATGTTCCATTGATGATTCGGCTTAATGGTGCAACTTGGTTAAAAATGTACCACGTTCCTGCGTAACCTTCATTACACAAATGAATACTCAATTGTCACCATATGGATTTACGTCATCGTCTCCCACATGGCTCGATAGAGGCCGTTTTTTGAGAGAAGGTCCGCATGGGAACCGCGTTCCATGATGCGTCCTTGACTCATCACGAGAATTTCATCCATGCGATGAAGGCCCACGAGACGATGGGTGATAAAGATCAACGACCGGTGGGTACAACTGCGGAGAACGGTGGAAAGAACGTTTTCTTCCGTGACAGCATCGAGGCCGCTCATGGCCTCATCGAGTACCCAGATAGGCGCAGATTGAAGAAATGCCCGCGCGATCGCCACGCGCTGACGTTCCCCGCCAGACAACGTGGTCCCTTGCTCTCCGACCAAGGTGTTTAACCCTTCGGGAAGGCGAACAATCCAGTCTTTGAGTTCAGCGGCCTCCAAGGCCCTCATCAATTCCTCTGGGGAAGCATCTGGCTTTGCAATCCTTAGGTTTTCGGCAATGCTGGTGTGGAACAGATAAGGCTGTTGAGGAACCACTGCGATGGCGTTTCGGACAGTTTGTGAACGGTAGTCGCGCAGTTCGCGACCTCCCAGTTGGATCGAACCCTCGTATTCCCAAAAGCGGACCAAAAGCTGGAGTAATGTGCTTTTCCCCGATCCGCTGGGACCGACGATGGCGATATGCTTCCCGTGCGGCAGTTCAAAAGACAGGTCTGTTAAAGCTGACGCAGCATCGCAGTCCGTCCATCCCAACGCGGGCTCGTACGCCCGGTTTCCGGACCGGTGCTGTTCCCGGACTTCCCGGACTTTCCGGACTTCCCGGACTTCCCGGACTTCCCGGACTTCCCGGACTGGATAACGGAATTGAACGTTCTCAAACGCCAGGTCAAAGCTTGTGGGCAGACGGTTGGGCGTCAAGGGAACGGGATTGTTGGCAGGCTCCTGAATCCCAGGTTCTTTTGCCGCAAGGTGGAATACGCGCTTGGCGGCTTCCATGCTTTGCCCGAAAGACTGGAAGACGGTCGTCAGCGAACTCACAGCTTCAAAGCTGGCCAAGGCCGTCAGCACCAGAGCCGTCAAGCTGACTCCGGTTAAGTGATGCGTGGTCACGAGTGGAATGGCGAACAGCAGGACGACCCAGGCTGCAAAACTCTGCAAGAAGAGACTTAAGCCCGTTGCCAACCCACTGACGTGGCTTAAGCGCAATTGCTGACTCGACAACCGGTCTTGTTCGGTCTGCAATTCCCGGACAACCGCCTCAGTTTGTCCAAAAGCAATCAATTCCGTCATCCCGTGCACGGACTCTGTGATCCGAGTATAGATTTTTGCGCGGGATTGAACCGTACCCGCACTGTCCTGTTTACTCAGTTGCAACGTGAACAGCGGGACACCGACCCCGGCCAGTAGGAACAAGGCAATCAACATTCCTGCCATCTCAGGGCTCCAGTGCGAGACGATAGCATACACCAACAACAAAGTGAGCACGGCGATTGCAGGCGGGGCCACCACTCGCAAATAGAAGTTTTGCAGGGTATCCACATCACTGGTCAGAGTGCTCAGAACATCTCCGCCGCGGGAGTCTTGCAGGCTGGCGGGTGCTGTGGGTTCGATTCGCTGATACAGCCATACCCGCAGCCGGGATAGAATCCGAAACGTCAGGTCGTGCGAAACATACCGTTCAAGGTACCGAAAAACAGCTCGGGATATTCCAAAGAACCGCACGCCCACAATCGGGACCCACAGCAGTAAGATGGTGACCGGGTGAAGCGCCGCGCTGGCAATCAGATAACCGGAAGTCGCCATCAAACCGATGCTTGCGCCAACCGTAAGGAATCCAAGCAAAACGGAAAGAGCGATGCGCATTTTGAAAGGCGCGAAAAACTGCCAGAGCGACAAAGCTGTTTTCGCCGTTTTCATTCTGCCTTCGTCCTTTCCGTTGTGAGATCACGGCCGGGTCCAACCGGGTGGCTTTGGCTCTCTTGGCCTTGATACGCACGTAACAGTTCGCGGTAATGCGGGTTGTTTTGAACCAGTTCGCCGTGTCGCCCTGCTCCGGCGATGGCACCGCGATCGAACACTAAAATCCGGTCGGCGCGGTAGATGGTCGACAGTCGGTGGGCAATCACCAAAGCGGTCCGAGACTCCAATAGGAGGTCGAGTGCCGCTTCGATTCTCCGTTCATTGACGACATCCAAATTCGCGGTCGGTTCGTCCAGGACTAGGACTCTGCTGCCCTTTAGAAATGCCCTGGCTAATGCCAATCGTTGATTCTGACCGCCGCTCAAGCCGACGCCCATCTCGCCAACGAGGGTATCGTAACCCTCTGGCAAACGGTCGATAAACTCATCCGCGGATGCCATCTTGCACGCCGTTTTCAGCTCAGCGAGTGAAGCGTCACTCTTGGCGATGCGCAGGTTATCCGCAATCGTTCCATGAAATAAATGCGAGGTTTGCGCCACGTAGGAGACCTGTTCCCTCCACCACTGGATGTCCAGCTCCTCGAGAGGAACACCCGCCACCTGGATACACCCAGAACTAGGCCGGAGAAATCCCAAGAGCAAATGGACAACCGTGGACTTCCCAGATCCAGTTGCACCGACAATGGCGACTTTTTCCCCGGGTGCAATCGAGAAGTTCAAATGACGAACGGCGTGGCGATCCGGTTCGTAGGCAAAACTCACGTCTTGAAACTCGATTTGCTGGTTATGACGGTCAGACCGGTGCAAATCCGGCCTCTTCCCCTCCGGGTTGTCTTGCAGCCCGAAAGGTTGGATGGATAAGATGTCGAGAATTCGCTCAGCTGCAGTCACACCACTGACACTGGCATGGTACTGAGTCCCAATGGCTCGAATCGGCGCGTAAAACTCCGGAGCGAGCAGCAAGACGACAAATCCGTCGGCAAACGTCATGTGCCCCGAAAGCAAGCGCAGGCCGATGGCAACGGCCATCATAGCTGTGCCCAGTGTGGCCATGAGTTCCAGTACAAACGAGGATAAAAGCGCGATCCGCAAGGTTCCCATCGTGGTCTTTCGGTAGTCTTCACTCACTCTTTCGACGACACTGGCCTGAAACTGGCTACGGTTGAGCAACTTGAGCGTAGAGATGCCGCGCAGAACGTCAAAAAAGTGTGCACTCAGAATGCTCATCGCCCGCCACTGTTTATCGGCGGCGGCTTGCGCGGTCTTGCCAATCAAAATCATGAACAGCACAATAATCGGTGCCGTGACAACCATGATGATTCCAGACAGCCAGTCACGCGTGAAGGCCACGACGAGAATCGCCAGCGGAATGAGTGTAGATAAAGAAACCTGCGGAAGGTAACGCGCTAGGTACGGTTCAAGCTGCTCGATGCCTTCAAACGCCGTATTGACGAGTTCACCGCTTTGCTCACGGTGAACAAAGGCGGGTCCCAGACGAAACAGGTGCGCGAACAGTTGCATCCGCAACTGTTCTTTCACCCGAATGGCCGCACGCAGCGCAACCACTTCACTCAACCACCCGAACAGCGCACGAAGAGCCATCGTACCCAGAAGCAGCCACAAGGCCGGCCATACTTGAGTCCGGCTGAGCTTATCTAGAAATACGCCGCTCACGATATGTGTTAACAAGAGAGCTTGGCCAATCATGAGGAGACCGGCGGCAGACCCCAATCCGACCGTTAACGCAAGCAGATGACGAACCCATTTGATCTGAGATACAAGCCGCCGGTTCATCATCAGTAATCCAGGTGATCTGCAGGTTGAATCCGTTGCCGAAACACGATATAGTTCCAGGCTTGATACGCGAGCACAAAGGGAACCACTGATAACGCGATCACCGTCATCACCTGCAGAGAGTAGTGGTTGGATGCCGCGTTGTAAATTGTCAGGCTCCACGCCGGGTTGATAGAGCTAATCATCACACGAGGGAACAGCCCCAAAAACACGGTCAGCGTGGATAAGATAATCGTGACTCCGGTCATGCCAAAAGCCCATCCATTGTGTTTGGAACGGATCAAGAAACGAACGGAAATCAATACAATACCAGCGACGACAGGTACGGGTCCAGGGTCGATACCTTGTTTCGTAAACATATCTGTCCAGAAGTAACTGAGAACGACAAACAAGAACAAAATCCCTGTGGTTAACCCGCCAATTCGTAAAGCGGCCTTCCGTGCCCGTTCAAGCAATTCTCCGTCGGTTTTTAGCGTGAGGAACAAGGCCCCGTGAAGAACAAACAGCGCTACGGTAGCCAGACCCCCTACGACCGAATAGATGTTAATGAGATTCCAAAACCCACCCACATAATTCATGTGCGCGTCAATGGGGACGCCTTTCATGATGTTCGCCAAAGCCACACCCCATAGGAGTGGAGGAAGCAAACTGCCGCCAAAAATCACCCAATCCCAGGTGGAACGCCACTTCGGATGATTCACCTTACTCCGAAACTCAAACGCGACGCCGCGTCCAATCAGTGCAAGCAACATGAGGAATAAAGCCAAGTAAAAGCCGCTGAACAAAGTTGCGTACCAGTTTGGGAACGCCGCAAACATACCGCCTCCTGCAGTTAGCAGCCAAACCTCATTGCCGTCCCAAAAAGGGCCAATGGTGTTCACCAGAACCCGTCGTTCAACGTCCTTTTTACCTAGAAAAGGTAACAAAATACCAACGCCAAAGTCGAACCCTTCGAGAAAGAAGAAACCCATGAACAGGACGACAATGATCATAAACCAGAGGATATTCAAGTTCATTGCGTGGACCTCCTCTCATCCGTGGTTACAAATTTGCTGCTGAGGCTACATGGTGATCCGAATGTGTGGATTGATCTAATGGTGCATCAGGATGTTGCTTTAAGTACTTTACAAGCAAGTACACGTCGATCACTGCCAATATGCCATACACCAACGCAAAACCGATCAACGTCGTCCACACCATGGCTGCGGATACGGTCGGCGAGACACCCGCCGATGTTTTCAACAGTCCATACACTGCCCAAGGCTGACGCCCGATTTCTGTCATAATCCAACCCATCGTATTTGCAAGGAACGGCAGGAAAATCGCTGGTACCATGGCCTTTAGGAATCGACGGCTCTGGTCAAGGCGTTCTTTGATCGAAACGTATACCCCATACAGAGCGAACAAAATCATGAAACCACCTGCGGCCACCATGATGCGGAAACTCCAGAACGCAATCGCGACGGGTGGGATGTAGTTGCCAGGACCAAACTGTTTGACGTACTGGGCCTGTAACTGATTGATTCCCTCAACCTTGCCATGGGTCGTGTTATAGGCCAGAATGCTAAGCGCATCCGGAATTTGAATTTCGAAGGTGTTCTTGTGGTCTGCGGAATTAATCCCAGCCACTACGGTCCAAGGGGCATGCTCAGGACTCGTGTTCCACAGTGCTTCAGAAGCGGCCATCTTCATGGGTTGAGCCGTTACAAGGTGCTGTGCCTGCTCATGACCAACCACAGCCACAAGCAGACTTGCCACAACTGCAATGGTTGCCGCGATGTGAAATGAACGTTTAAAAACGTGAATCGAATTCTTGCGCAACAAATGATAAGCGCTGATGCCCGCTACGAAGAAGGCACCGGTCGCTAAAGCCCCAAACCACACGTGAGGAAATTCCAACCACAATTGTGGGTTGGTCAGCAGTGCGCCAAAGCTGGACATTTCCGCGTGTCCATTGCGGACCACGTAACCTACCGGTTCTTGCATAAAAGAGTTTGCCGTCAAGATCCAAAAGGCGGATAGAGTGGTTCCAATCGTAACCAGCCAAATCGACAACAGGTGAATTTTCTTGGATACTTTATCCCAGCCGAAGATCCAGACTCCAAGAAAAGTGGACTCCATAAAGAAGGCGACTAAGGCTTCGACGGCCAGCGGTGCGCCAAATACATCGCCGACAAACCGCGAATAACTGGACCAGTTCATCCCAAACTGAAATTCCTGCATGATACCGGTGACCACACCGACTGAGAAATTGATCAGAAACAATTTCCCCCAGAACTGTGCCATCTTTTTATACGTCTCGTTGTTCGTAGTCACATAAGCCGTCTCCATGATAGCAATGAGAAAAACAAGCCCAATGGTCAACGGGACGAAAAAAAAGTGGTAGACCGTTGTAACGCCAAACTGCAGGCGCGCCAACAACAAGTTACTCATACGTTGTCCCCTCTCCTTTCCTAGTTGCCTGTCATTTCCTTAGGTTTTCCACGGGGCATATTTCAATGAAGCTCAAGTGCTTCCATAAAATATCATGTTGAAACAAAGGGGTAGGCGGTAGAGCCGTTTAGTTCATTTTCTCCATGACTCATTTGAACGAATGAGTTTTTTGAACCACGTACACCAATATTCGAAAAGACCACTTATGAACTAATTCGATAGAGCTATGTAATACAGTCGGAGAGCTAGACGTTTTTACCATATGTGATAGTTTCTCTGGCTGTGACAGTGTAAGGGGACCTGCGTGTAGAGTTTTCGGGGATGAACGAAGTGATGTACAGAGGCAAACCAATTTGTGGTCATTGTGTGGCCAAACGATCCCAGACAAGAATGAACTTCTCATAGAGACCTAAAGGGCCCAGGTACTTGCCTTCGGGGCGCCACCCGGCCCATTGGTGACCCTCATGCATGCAGTGAATCTCTTGCCTGCGCTTCTATCCGCTGGGTGGCAACTGCTACTGGCTCAGGTTGTTGGAACCAATAGCCTTGTCCGAAGGTTGTACCGATTTCGGTAAAGAATGCAACTTCCTGCTCACGCTCGATGCCTTCCGCAATGGTGCTTACGTCTTCTCGCTTCCAATACTCCACCAACGATTTCATCATGTGTTGGCGATAGGGGTCGTGGTCGATGTTGAACACCAATTGACGATCAATTTTCACATAGTCTGGGTGCACCATCGCCAGTGTGTGCAATCCAGAGTAGCCCATTCCGACGTCATCAACGGCGACCTTTAGGCCGGCCCTCTGCAAATCACGCATCATAAAGTCTACGTCCCGATTTGAATAGGTGTTTAATCCTTCACGTTCAGACAGTTCGAGCACAACGGAAGTCGGAGGTACAGGGAGGTCAACCAACAAATCCTGCCATTCGTCCGAAAACAAGGTGGAAAGGTGAATGTTCACAAAGACCAGAGGCTGCCCGCTTTGAGAGGATTCAGACAACGTAGAGTCTCGAAATCTCTGCAACCCAAGGTTGATCGTGAAAATGTCTAACACACGGCTTCGTCCATGTGAAGCGCTAAAAGAATAGAACTCTTCAACACTGGAAAATTCGGTGCCGAGAAGAGGGCGATTCAAAATTTCAAAACCGTGCAGAGCGTGCACGTTGTCCCTTTGTGGCAGATCCACGATGGATTGTCGCAACGTCTGAAACTGTTGCTGTTCCATCGCACTGTTGACACATTGCATCTTGATTTCGCAAGGAGTTACTGACCGGCGGCGCCAGAGCATACGTCACATTCATCTCCTCTACACAGGGGCGTTGGCGTCATAGTCCTTTTAAGGCGGAATTTCTTATCATTTCATCGGTAATCTTCGACAATCATTGAGCAATACCTGTCTGAGTACTTTAGGTTCTTGTGGGACTACGCGGTGGAAGAACAGCACTTGCTCTAAAAGCTAATTCTCTAAATTGCACGATGGTTGAATACATTGAGGCATTCTGGGAAAAATGTCCAAAAACAACCACATGGAGTAACCTGATGTCAAATACCTATTCAAGAAAAGTCCGTCGCCCTTACGTTCACGTGTCGTCTTTCATCGTCAACCAATTTCACCTGCGAAACCCTTGGGTTACGGTGTTCTGGTCCCTTGCATTCCCTGGGGCGGGTCATATGATGCTCTGTAAGTACTTTACTGGTGCCATGCTCATGCTTTGGGAGTTTTTTATCAATGTCGAGTCAAAACTCAACTTAGCCATTTTATTCTCCATGACTGGACATTTTGATCAGGCAAAAGCCGTACTCGACCCGAGATGGTTTTTTCTTTATATGGGTGTATACCTATTCAGTATGTGGAACAGTTACCGCCTTACAGTTGACTTGAATAAGCTGTATCTGGTGGCAGACCGCGAGGATGCGTCCATCTTGCCCGCGAAAATTTCACCACTAGAAAGTAATTACTTAGGGATTCGCAACCCATGGACGGGAGTGACTTGGTCCCTGGTCACTCCGGGACTGGGACAAATCTACTTTAATCGACTGCCATCTGGATTTTATTTGTTGATCTGTTTTGTCGTCTCCGTCTACGAGTCGCATTTAGGTAACGCCCTCCTCTTCACCATGACGGGTCATTTTGACATGGCTCGATCCGTTCTGGACTTCGAATGGCTGCTATTTTTACCTTCGATTTACGGTCTGGCTTCATATGATGCGTATGTGCTCATCAAGGAACTCAATAAACTGTTTAAGGTGGAGCAGTCACGTTTTTTGTCAGACCGGTACGGAAACCCAAACTTCATCCTGCCAAAACCAACTTCAGAGGGGAGGCATTGAGTCGGATGCACCTTGTGTCCGTATTTCAACACTCGATTTACTTAGAGTTAGCGATTATCGAATTGGAACAACAGGGGATTCCAGAGGGGAAAATTCTTGCATTACCTTTGGACAAACACATTCCGACCCCTCCTTCTACCCAAGCCGTTCATCGAGACGGACGAAGCTACGTGGACCTGCTTTTCATATTTGGCATGGTTGGTATGCTGCTCGGAGCGATTTATGGATTTGTTCTGGCTTTGGGGTCCAGTGATTTGGGGGCTCATCGGTATGACTGCTGGTGCTGTCGTCGGGTTGCTCATTGAGTGGATGACCGCAGGCCAAAAAGTGTTCCAGCGAAGCACCGCAGGAGACGTGATTCTCATAGTGGATTGCAACGACAGTCAAGTGGAAGACGTCGAAAAAACCCTGTGGAGACATCAAGCCCTTGGCGTCGCCAAACACCCGGTGCTTGCATCCAGTTGAGCGTCTGTTTTTTTCGGGATACGCACCCTGCAGAAGCCTTGGACTCACCCCCCTTGCGATAGCATCTACGAATCATTCTTCGCAGGGGTTGTGTCTGTTTTCGCTCATGAGCCTACGATACGGTCAAAGTACTCACCATCGAACTGTGTCCGGCACCGCAATAAATGCTGCACACGATTGTATACGTGCCTTTGGTGCTGGGCGTCCAAAGGACCTTCTGCGAAGGAGCACCCGTAGAAACTGGAACATTGATGTTGGTTCGCTGAATGGAAAATCCGTGTGTTCCTTGTGTCGAGGACAAGACGAACTTCACGGGTTCCCCCGGCCTTGAGATGCTGCTGACTCAATGACCACTTCCAGTCATCAGCCACTGCGTTTACTGTTTGCACAGACGAGTTCGTAGAGGTATTTGTTTGACCATTCGACGGCTTGCTCTGGCGTTAGCATTCCCGCCAACCCCTGTGAGACCTCTCAACGATCCAAAGGTTGCTGGAAACGCAACGACACCAGCCAGAACGATTAAGGCGGAGAGAACAACGTTACTTGATTTCATGCGGAGCACCCCTCTGTCAATCGCGTTAGATAAAAAATAATCCTTAAATGTGGAGAATGTTTGTGTTTACAACGAATTTATTTGAATTTTGCACCCTGCTGCGCAGGCTTCAACCTTTTTGTTCGTAGTTCTCCTCTACAACGGAGCGAGCTACTTCCTTCGTACCTTCGCTAACACGTAAAAAAGCCCCGCCAGAAAGCCAACAATTACGATGGCTCCAATCGGATTCATGGGTGCCGACCGAATGTTTAAGAGCAAATTCACTTCCCAACCGATACAAAATGCCCCCGCAATTTGTAACCAGAACCCACGGAAATCCCCCTGCCGTTTATGGCTCACAATGTGAATTACGACAAGTACACCCGTCAGGACATCACCTATAATTGCCCCCATGTTGCCCCCCCTCTCACGCCTTATCCCTTGCGCTTTTCGACTGGGATTCACACTTAGAAAAGAATTAAATACCTCGATGGTATAATTCACGTAAACACGTAACACGTAAACTTTACTTGAACCATAGGAGGACTCTGAATGAGCATCAAAATACGACGCTATGTATCCATGGGCATCCTGCCTGTTCTTATTGCCCTGCCCTTGTCGGGATGTGGACAGGGAACTTCCAACAAAGTTGCTATTGTAGCGACATATAAAGGTGGAACAGTTACCCAAACGGAAATGGACAACTATATTAATGTGCTGAGTCTTGTTAATCCACAGGTGAATGCGAGTACCAATACGGCCAAAACACAGATCGTGCAACAGTACATCGCGATAGACCGAATCCTAGCCAACAAGGCGACGCAAGCTGGTTTCAAGGCGAGCTCAGCCACCATTCAAAACGAGACCTCACAGTTTAAAAATCAAGTAATACAGCAGTCCTACAACAATTCAACACAATCATTCAACCAAAAAGTTCAAAGCTTAAAACTTACGGGCTCAGACGTCTCCAAAACGATTAGCAACGAGCTTGCAGTGGAACAATACGCTGCCAGTCTAATTCCCAAAAGCGATTTGAACACATACTACAAGCAGCATCTATCGAGTTTCACATTAACGACTCAACACGGAATCCTTGTTAAATCAAAAGCACAGGCAGAGAAAATTTACACGATGCTTCAGGCAAACCATAGCGCATCAAACTGGGACAAACTTGCGAAAGAATACTCGCAAGACCCTGGCTCCAAAAACAATGGAGGGCTCTACACAAACCAACCAGCAAGTAACTGGGTTCCTCAATATGCTAAAGCCGTCACCACGCAACCGATTGGAAAGGTCGGGCAACCGTTTGATACAACCTATGGATGGTTCGTTGTGGAAGTATTAGCCCGTACGGTAGAACCTCTCTCTACTGTAACATCCCAAGTCAAAAACCAAATGTTGTCGGACGCCTCATCCAAATATGCGTTTACCAATCTGGTTAACCAAGCGGAGAAGCAGGCGGACATTAAGGTCACACTCCCCTCTTCAGGTTCTTAATAACGATACGCCGGGCTACAGGCGGAGCTTTTTACGGCAATCACAAAGAGACTTGTATCCCATTCAAGACCCAGACGTTATCCCCAACAAAGCGAGGAGGCCCGTGTTATCGGGCCTCCTCGTCACTGCATATCATTTGTTGGACATCTTTGCTTCCACACGTTTTTTCAGGATTTTAAGTGTCCAGTTAAGTATTATCATCTCAGATAGGAACGCGACCACCAAAAGAATTGTTCCCAACGGCAACACCTCTCTCGGCTTTTTGATTTGAGTGCAGCGGCTCCGCCTCCGCCAACTGCGATGACAGCCACCAGTGCTATCCCTCCTGTGTTACGTCGATATATATTCGATAGTCCTTCACGATTTCTGTCGCATGGATTGTCTAGCCCGTGACCAGCGGGAGGTATATGGAAAATTCTGTGCCTTTGCACGGAGCACTTGTCACTTCAATTTTCCCTCCCATCGCCTGACACATTCTATAGCTGGTCATTAACCCCAAGCCCGTCCCGTTGGGGTCGAAGAATCTCCACGACGTGCTGAGCCTGCTCTTTCACTGGTAACTGCAGCCATACGTCGACCTGGGGTCGTGCAAGCGACAAGTACTCATTTTCGATTTCCTACGGTCGGAAAACATTTGTATGTTTTTTCCTTTCATGGACAAAATACACGGCAATCGTAAGATTCTCCTAGGGTGAAGGGAGTCTTCATGAAACGGAAAGCAACTTGGCTGCAGTTTCGAGCGAATGCAAAAGCAAACCCTCTGAGGACACGGATAGAGGATGATTCTTTTCTGAATGATCCCATCCAAGGAGTTGCTAAACTTCCCTCGGAGTTAAACCAGTTGGTGGCTCTCGTTCAAGAAAAATGGGAAAACTGCGCGGATGTTCAATACCAGCACCTACTCGTTGAACGAGTGCCCATCTGCGTCGTCTTTATCAACGGGCTCATTGACCAAGATTCCGCACAGCGCGGGCTGATGGAGTCGTTAACGCGCTATCAGGGTGAGAATGTGACCGTCGAGGCCTTGAGAAATGCGTTGATGACCATGATCACAGAAACCACCGCCCAAATTTCAAGTGTCTTTCGGGCCGTCGCCGATGGAAAAGCGGTCGTCTTGGTAGATGGACAAAGTGAAGCCCTCGTCGTAGATATCAATAAACTGCCAGGGCGCGGAATTGAGACTTCCCAAAATGAGCCGACCATCCAAGGCCCGCAGGAGGCGTTCATAGAAAGCCTGCAAACCAATTTGGCCTTGATGCGAAAACGGTTGCGGACTCCAAAGTTAAAAGTACAGACGATGCGGGTTGGTGCGGAGACCGGGACTCAACTAGCTATGGTGTACCTAGAGGGTATCGTAAAACCAACATTGGTCGATGAGGCGAAAAAGCGATTAAATCGCATCCAAATCGACGGAGTGACGGCGGCCAATCAGGTCCGAGAGATGATTGCAGACGCTCCCTGGTCTCCGTTTCGCCTTACGGAGGTTACGGAACGTCCGGACCGAGCCATCGCCGGATTGTTGCAAGGGAGAATGTGTCTTTTAATCGACGGGGATCCTGCCGCCATTTCAATTCCCGCCGTCTTTGTGAACGGACTGATTTCGGGTGAGGACTATTACGGCCATTTCATGGTCTCGGTACCGCTTCGTCTCCTTCGCCACGCGATGTATTGGATGTCGTTGCTGCTTCCTTCCCTGTATATTGCACTGCTGTCGTACAACCAAGACCTCGTCCCGACGCCTCTGTTAATTAGCTTGGAGGCGCAGCATGAGGGAATCCCATTTCCTACGGTGATTGAAGCTTTAGGCATGCAAACCGCATTTGAAGCCCTGCGGGAAGCTGGACTCCGCTTACCGAGGGCCATCGGTCAGTCCGTGAGTATTGTTGGGGCTCTTGTGATTGGAGACGCTGCCGTCAACGCCAACATTGTTTCACCCGGAATGGTCATTATCGTGGCCGCCGCAGGAGTGGCCTCCTACACCATTCCGTCACAAGACCTGGTCAACGCCAATCGAATTCTTCAGTATCCGTTCATGATTGCCGCATCATTGCTCGGCCTATATGGAATCGTCGCATTGGGGTTGATGATGGTCATCCACATGGTCTCTCTGCGGTCGTTTGGCGTTCCCTACATGGCACCGCTGGCTCCGTTTTATAGCGGAGAAATGCGCGATACGTTTGTCCGGGCGCCATGGTGGGCGATGAATCGACGTCCGCAGTTGTACGAACCGGTAGATTCCACTCGCAACCGCACCCCAAAACCATCGCCTCCTTCGGAGGGCTCGTCATGATCTCGGTATGTAAAAACATATTGCTGCCCTTGGTAGTGTTGTCGGCGTTGCTGGGATTACCCGGATGCAAGGACTTGCAAGAAGTTGACGCACTGAACATTGTACTGGCTCTTGGCATTGACCAAACTTCAGACCATCAAATTCTCGTCACGGCGGAAATTGTGGATCCGTCCAGTGCTCAGGGCCAAGGACCGACGGGCGGAGGTGGCCAGCGCACGCAGGCCACGTTTCTCCGGGAGCAAACGGGGACAACCATTGAAAAGGCGTTGGATAAGTTTGACGAAAACGTCGCCCGGAACATATTTTTGCCTCACAATACCGTTGTGGTGTTCGGAAAAAGCTATGCTGAACACGGTATCGACGAAGCCATGGATTATTTGGAGCGCAATCGCAATTTTCGGCGCAACCAGTTGTTTGTAGTGACCGACAGTACCGCTAACGAGCTGCTCAAAGCTTCTGGAAAGCCTGAGTTTTACAATGCGAGCGCGATCCGCGCATTGGTGGAACAAGGTGTGAACAAATCCGTGGCAGTCAACAGCACGCAATTGAGTGTAATGAGACAATACCTTCGTCCGTCTCACGCTCCGAACCTCGCGTATGTCACCCTTGTGAATTCGAGGCTGTGTCAGTGCGGCATTGGACTCTTCAATGGCGGGCAATACAAAGGGCACATTGTATCTCAAGATGCACAGGCACTGCTCCTCTTCATTCAAGATACCCAGCAGACGGAAATCACTCTCCCTTGTCCAGGCAGTGATTCCGTGCAATCTGACCTGGGCAATACGTTTCGTATTCTAAACACCCACACGCATGTCGTCCCCGTCGTTCGCGGCAACGATATTCAGTTTTTGCTGCGGGTTCGCGGCCGAGCAGAGATTGAGCGGCTGTGCCCTGGGAGCAAAGCGACAGAAAAGACTTATACGAAGTGGGAATCTGAACTTGACAGTGACATTCAAACCCGAATGCAGCGCATTCTCGAATATTTACAAACGGAGAATCTTGATTCCGTGGATTTTGCCAACGTCTTGTTTGAGAACCAACCTGAGGTTTGGCGCCAGATAGCAAACCGATGGAAGTCTGTCTTCCCGAACGTCAAGGTACATTACGATATCCAAATTCAATTGCTGCGTCACGGCCTTTCCTCACAGTCTCCAGATGTGGACTATTCTCCCAAGGGACTTCCACCCTTGGCAGGGAGAGGCGGGAAGATTTCTTGATTTGGGTCTCCGTTGCCTTTTC
The DNA here is from genome assembly GCF_021739485.1 of Alicyclobacillus tolerans. Taxonomy (GTDB): domain Bacteria; phylum Bacillota; class Bacilli; order Alicyclobacillales; family Alicyclobacillaceae; genus Alicyclobacillus_K; species Alicyclobacillus_K tolerans_A. Next base: position 6,203 of record NZ_JAJFNK010000046.1, on the reverse strand, counting down.
GTTCAGCTTGGTGATTTACAGCATCATTCGCAAGATTACTCTGCGCGAATGGATAGTACAGGCGGCGTTTATGGTATTCACTTTGCTCGGTTCAGCCATGGTGAGTTGGAGTCTTTGGCCCAAATCCGACTTGCTTCTCTGGGCGCGGTGGCTGTTTGAACCGGTGACCAAATGGTTTTACTCCATCTTGTGAGGAAAAGGGGGGCTGGCATTGACGCAAATTTCTCGTATGCAGTACATGTATTTAATGTTGTGGTTGACCTTAGGCACTGGGATTACGGTGCTCCCTTTTAGTATTGCTCAGTTTACGGTTCGGGACGGATGGATGGTTCCGTTATTTTACTTTTTCGGCGTTTTATTGGTCATCGGCGTTGCCGTGTTGTTTATCCGTACCTTTCCTAACCAATCTCTGATGAATGGGTTGGAGACAGCCTTTGGCCCCTGGGTCGGTCGTGCTTTGGGTATGTGGCTGGTAATTTGGCTCTTAGTTCACAGTGGCATGCTGTTGCGCGAGCTGTCGGTATTCGTAGAAATTACAAGTTTGCCCCGAACCCCGCTCTATCTCATCACGGCGACCATTGTGGTCCCAATCGCGTACAGCGTGTTCCACGGCATCGAAGTGATGGGACGTTTGTCTGAGTTTATCACGCCGATTTCTATTCTATTGGCACTGACTCTCGCACTGTTAGCCCTTCAAAATGTCGACTTTTCCCAACTCAGACCGGTTTTGGCCGATGGCTGGACTCCAGTCCTGCGGGCGTCCGTCTTACCAGCTACGTTTCCTTTTCAGTTCCTTGTGTCTTTACAGTTCGTAAAATCCTTGAATGGCGGTAAAACGATGGCCAAGGACCTGCTGTTCGTCGGGGTGTTTCTCCTGATAACTGGCGCGTTGATTGAAGGGATTATCATATCGATCCTGGGACCGGCCGTGAGCTACCTCTCTCTGCCCGTCGGTGAGGCAGTGCGCGGTATTCGAATTGGCGAATTCGTGCAACGACTCGACACCATCTACGTGATGGGGGCCATCGCGACGATGGCGTTAAAAATCATGGTCTTCGTCTACGTGATGTCTTCGATTCTCAAGGACATGTTTCGATTGCCCACCACGCGACACGTCGCTTGGTCCGCGGGAATCGCATCGTGGACGGCCAACGTCGTCTTGTTTCACAACGCCGTCGATTTAAACGAGTTCGTGATGTATACAACTCCTGCCTATTATGGGTTCACTCTTGTCGGGCTTCCCTTGCTTGCAGTTGGAGTTTACCGCTTGACGAGGGTCATGAGTCCTCAACGAAGGGCCGGACCTACCTGATACGACCCATGCCCAAACACCGCTGGAGTCTTGCTGGAATTCACCGACTGTTACCTTCTCACGTCGCTGTTCAGTCCCTTTCAGACCAAGGTCAATCACTGTCAGACCAAAGGTATCCCAGTAATTCTGGAGGCTTCGGGGTCCCACGCTACCAAATCCTGCGCATCCACGTCGTGAACAGAAGTCTTTCCAAGCGCTCTTGCACCCATTTTCAGTTCCTCTGTGCAACTGATTAAAAAGTTGGCGAGTGTACGACTGCCTTCGTCTTCATCAAACTGGTCTTTCATTTGCCCGGCCGCCCAAGCTAACTGAGTCGGTGGTTCAAACGGGATCGCTTTGGAAATTTGCGTGTGAGTCGCTGCAAACAGCGCTCCTGTCCCCATATAAACTGCATCGGCGCCCAATGCGAGCGCTTTTAGAACATCCCCTGGGGTTCGAATGCCGCCTGAGATCACCAAGTCCAAGCGATCGCGCAGTCCGTGATGTTTCAGAAACCGTTGAGCGCGACACAGTGCCGCAAGTGTCGGAATTCCAAAGTCATCGACCAAGATGGCGCTCGAAGAGTGGGTTCCTCCCTGAGCTCCGTCGAGTACAAGGACGTCGATGTCTGCCTGAATCGCAAATTTAATGTCCGCCTCGAGGTCGTTTCCAGCGGCGAGTTTCAAAGCGATCGGTGCACCGCGGCCGAGTGCGCGAAGCTGCTCGACGAGCTCTCTGAGTTCATGCGGCTTGTAGATGCCTGGAAACCCCGCCGGGATGTAAAAGTCTTGGGACGGATGGTCGGTCCCTCCCATGTCGGCCCCACCCATATCCCTGGCAATTTCCGCAGTGATGTCTTTGTTGTACACCATGGCCCCGCATCCGGCATTGGCCCCTTGCCCAAAGCGAATTTCAATCATGTCCGCGACTCTTAGAGTATCTTCTTCCGGACGCCAGGGGGCACCGTGATACTGCACCACCAATCTGTGAGCCAAGTCGCGAAACTCCGGAAGAACAGGCCCCTGCCCCGTATTCAGTGCGGTCCCAGCCGCTGCCGTTCCTTTGGCGAGCGCCCGTACAAACGGTTTGTTCAAGGCAACACCATACCCCATGGCACTGGTCATGATGGGAATCGATAAAATCATGGGTCGCTTGGCCCGGCGGCCAAGGACGGTCGTTACGGTGACGGGGATGGAGTGGTTTAAAGCTTTTCGGTGAAGTTGAGCCGAAGAAAACAACAACCCATCGAAGTGCGGGAACGGACGGTTGGTTCCAATGGGTTTTAGAAGCACCTCCGCTTGCTCGGACCTCAACTCGTTCTCCACCGTATTCAGGAGACCAAATTTGCTCAGAGCCGTCGCGCCTTCAAGCAGGTTTTTGGTATACGGGTCGGTAAACAAGCGCGTCATCGCTTGTTTGACCTGTTGCCCGATGATATAACGCACGATTTTGGGAATCACCCACACCAGTGCCAATAGGGCAACGGCACAGGCTCCAAACACAATGAAAACCCTCCACAGCATCTTTGTGCCTGGAATCCCCTTTCCGAACGCTCGATCACTCCATGAGTCGTCCTTTGCATTCGCAATTTAACGCAATTTAAAAGGAAGGTTTCCCTTAAATATCCATTTTATGCTCGTTGTGACGTGACGAGCATTGGGGGCGCTCTTACGAACGCCCCCACCGACTTGCTTTATCCACTGTAGTTGTAAAGCCTCTTCAACACCTATCTTTGGTGAAAGAGGTTACACGAGGCTTGCACACGAGCGGCACGATACTACTTATGTTTGGTCACTGCTGTGCGAACGATATCCTTGGCTTCGACAATACTACTTTCAAGAGCCCCTGACACGGTGCCGACGGCCGTCTGACTGATCTCTCGCGCTCCATCCAGAACTCCTTTGACAGCCCGTTCGGATACCTGCCCAACATCACCGCCGACCTGCGCCGTCGCTGCAATGGAACCGCGCACGACTGAGACCGCGGTCTTTCCCAAGTCACCGCCTACTTCGTTGGTAGCCCGAATGGCACCTCTAGCAGCGTGTTCGACCGTTGTCCCTATGTCTCCACCGACGTCATTGACTCCGTGAATGAGGCCATGGACGGCATGGTTTACTGCCGTGCCGGCGTCAGCACCCACACCGACAGCCGTGTGGATTGCAGCTCCGGTAATATCGCCTGCTGCTTGGGTCGCAGTCGTCGTTATCTCCGATGTGTCACGCAACGCCGTGACAACAATCTTCTTCACGGCGTCAATGGCAGCACTGCCAACTTCTCCTGCACTGGTCAGCGTGCCGATCAAAGCCCCCGTCACTAGAGAACCAAAATGGTGTTTTTGGAATTCCAAAAAATATGCAACCCCTTTCATCTTGTATTTTGGCAAACTTCCTCATTCGAAACGAAGTCTGCAAAACCATCGATCTCTCGTCAAAGCCGCAGATTTACCGAGTAAGCACCCCCTAACTTTGCGAAGCAGTTAAAGACAGATCGGTGGTTGTATTGAACGATCTTCTCCACAGGACACAAATTTCCTGTTGCGATTTGAATGCGCAAATACGCCCTGACGACCCGGAGGGCGATTTTCTTGTTTTAATTTCGTTAACACATGATATGTCGAATCTCTCTGTACAAATTCCTCATAACCTGACGTGATGACCACGCAAGGCGAGACCCACGCTTGGAAACGTGCGGTGAACCGTCCTGCTCGCCTAAGCAACCAGTATTTAACCCCGTACGATGTAAACAATTTTCTTCTGGATAACTGCGAATTTCTACGCGAGCGCCTTAGGCAGAACACCCAAGACGATAATATGATCAATCAGTCATGCTCCGCTTTACGGCTGACTTTCGAATTTCCGCCGCACCATACAGACTGCCATCAGCGGCCATACTACAGGATAGCTGTGGTAGCGCAGGTAGACTTGGCCCGTCACGCCAGTTCCGGTAGGATACTCCTCCCTCCACCCTCCCTCATCACACGCGGTGTCCAACAAGTAGTTCACAGCTTTGCGAATCTGAGGGGTGTATTCTCGCGCAGCCGAGCACATTCCCATAAGAGCCCATGCGGTTTGAGATGCTGTGCTGGTTTTGAGCCGCACATAGGTCTTCTGCTCATCACTTTGGCATGATTCACCGAAGCCGCCGTCTTCGTTCTGGATCTGTGTGAGCCAGGCAACGGCCCGTTGAAGGGCAGAATGACTCCGTGACAGGCCCGCCCATCTCAAACCTTGTATCACTGCGGCTGTCCCATAGATGTAGGTAATGCCCCAACGTCCGTACCAACTTCCGTCCTGCCGTTGCTGGTTTAGCAGCCATGCCTTGGCTCGTTCTATTTGATTGGAAACTTGAGAGGAAGCGACTGGGGATGTCGAGTGCAAGGTCAATTTTGAGATCCGCGTTGCTCCCAAAGTAGCCAAAACCCGTGCAGTGATGTCGGGTGTGGACGGATCGAGGACGGTATCTTTCAAATCATCCGGTGCGAACAGGGGCAGATACGGCTTGTCGCAGTTCCTGTCAAATGGTGACCAACCACCGTCATCATTCTGCATGGCTAAGAGCCATCTGGCGCCTCTCTCCCACTCCACCCGCCACCAACCCAAGCATTTGTACGGATACAGGGCCTTCAAGGCTGAGAGGGTATCGTCGACGTCGGGATACAAGGTGTTGTCACTGGAGAACCCCCATCCTCCTGGCCGTGTACCTGGGGTATTGTATTTCCAGTCAGACAACCTCGTCTGTTGCTTCGATATGAGGTACGATGCGGCATGTTGCATAGCCTTATGATCGATGGGAAAACCAGCCGTGGTGAGGGCCTGCATGGATAGCGACGTGTCCCACACGGTCGATGTGAAGAATTGTTGGTGAACCGAGAGACAGGGTTTCATTTGAACCGATTTGTTCACCAACAGCCCCATAAGGCCTTGTATGGAGTTGATTAAGAGAGAATCCTTCGCTTTAAACCCGAGAGCTCGAAGGGCCAAGATGGTCAGGACGGTCGCGGACAAATAGCCGGCTAAGGTACCGTCTGACTCCATCCTTTCGAGCAGAAATGATTTGCACTGCTCCATTGCCGACGGGTTTGGATAGACGAAGGAGAAATTCGGTGGTTGATGCTCCGGACGAACCAGGTGGCGCAGGCTCATCTCAGACGGAAGCCGAACGGCGTATTGTCGGTGTGACAAAATCAGGATAGATGGCAGATGGATCCGCGACGGAGCTGCGACGTCGAATAAACTCATGGGTCCCGCCGGCTCGAAGGAAATGAGGCTGAGCGGCGGTACCGGGATGGCAGTCCACGGGATCTGTCCGGCAGCGGCGAGAAGCACCTTGGCAAACGTGGAGGTTTGCAGGAGACCACCGTGATTCACAATGATACGCTCTGCGTCTCTCATCCGCGGCGCTTGCTTTGGCTCGCCGGAAAGGAGGAGAGCGAAGTAGGCTAGAGTGGTCAGGGAAAGGTCCGCAGTTTGATCAGGATACAATATCCAGCTCCCGCTCGCCTGCTGACGCTGAGCGATGGACGCACAGAGCGGTCGAATTATCGGGTGTCGCGATTGGCCAATGAGGTGCAGAAAAACGACCATAACGGCCTCGGACATGGGCGTTACCTCGCACCAATAGTGAAAGCTGCCGTCCCGCTGCTGGTGTGACAGGATGCGTAGTACGCTTTTTTCAATGACAGTGTCCATGCGACGAAGCATTGGAAACACCCTCTCTATGGGAACTGAAGACGACAGCGATATCCAGATGAAGTAGCCTATGTTAGGAAGGCTGCGGTTGCCATACCCTGGACCGCGCACACAGACGAGATAATGCTGAATTGGCAATGGTTTAAATAGGGGGTGCTGAACCACGCTGTTATACAGAATGTACAGCGAATGACGGGCACAAAATCAGCGATCCCAGCAGTTGC
>NZ_JAJFNK010000045.1 GCF_021739485.1 Alicyclobacillus tolerans | reverse complement strand
CCGACGGCGGGGCTTTTATGTAGACAGCCTAAGACCACTGATTACAGAGTGCAAGGTGTTCACTATTTGACGCTCACAGTATATCGATTAGATACGATCAGGTCTCGAAATACTGTGAGACCTTGTAGTGAATCGCAGCTGCGCCTATGGAAGCAGATGCCACAGTGGGATTCATCGGCAGGGATAACAGTAGCGGTCGTGAACGGTTAGTGCGCACAAGAGAGAAATACGCAACGCCGAGCAATCTATAATTGCAGGAGACTGCTCGGCGTTGACCTTTCTTTTTATTACTGTATTCCCGTTAAAGAGGCGATCAACTAAATTGACTTGGATAAGGTTTGTTTGGGATCAATTTCGAACCATTCCACGTGTAAGTAATCGTAACCGGTGTTCCAGTTGGATTGGCAAAAGAGTCATTCTTCTTGTAAACCGGGTAGGTAACAGCAATGCCATTTCCAACAGCCTTAGCACTTGTAATCTCTAGACTGGGTTTTGCAGTATCGGTCCCCAAATACTTACCGTTGAGAAAGAAGAAAACAAACTGGTTGTGTCCATCCGACGCCATCTTTTCACCAATCCACGCTGACAACGTCTCGCCAGAGGGGGCTTGAACAGATGCATTCGGTGTAGTGCGAGTAACATCATATGCAGTGCCCGGAACATCATATCCCTTACCATTGATTAAAGTTATCTCATTTGAGTACTTATTTAGTTGAGATATCATGCTCCATGTATCACCTGTCCAAGTTCCATTCATCTGCAACCGTTGTTTAAGGAATAGGTTCGCGTAGTAGATCGGTACATACGTTGTTGGAGCCTTCGATGCAGGGTCATTCGCAGTTAGCTTAGGTGCTCTTATAAAGTCATCTTGATTGCCATTGATAGAAAATTGCATTTCACCAGCAGGTGGTGCTCCAGTCTGAGGCGCTCCACTTACATTTACAATCCAGCCGCTAGGCGTTGAGGTAACATTTAGCGTGTTTCCATTCCATGTTGTATGGACCCCAATGGATTGCAATGCTGCTTGCAAGTAATATAGAGGGACCCAACTCGTTGACTTTCCAGACCAAGGATCATTCGCTACAACATGTTGTGGGTTCACAGCAGGTTGCCCCGTCATCTCGATTGCTGTTGGCGCATATTTCACAGACGTACTTGCATGAGCTACCACAGGCATCAACATCTGTGTGGTCATCGCACTAGTCGCCATAATCCCTATCAAGCCAGCCTTGTATTTCACAGTTGATCGTCTCCCTTGTGAGTGCTTCTTTGGTGTACATCTTGAAAGTTACTCTGAGCTGTTTCAAGAGAGTAGACGAAGCTAAAGCACGGACCGTGACATTATTCTGTAGTACATCCTGGGTGCAAAGTTGGAACTCTGCATGAACGTGCAAAGAATGACTGGCTACGGTTGCTCGGTTATTGGGCAGTTATCTGCCAGAAGCAGTTCGGCATTTGAGCGTTAGTGGGACTTTATCGAGCGGACAGGACGTGGGCTTCGGCTTTAAAAATAAACATTTTTGCAGATATATGGGGTGTCCGTCTCATCGATGCTCCTTACGCCGTCTCGAAAAAATGGTGGGCACACTGACCCGTACGCAGTCGAATGTGATGCCTCCAGTTCAGAATATGGGTGACGCTGATAGAGGGTTGATCGTCGACCGAAGGTGCTTCTGGAGTGGTACTGCGTGGGTATTTACGGACAACGGTGAGGAATAAGAGTGCGAAAAGGAGTGTGTTTCATGGCTTTTTTGGCTGCACTTGGAAAGTTGTTTCGACGCCGCAAGGTTTGTGTCTACGTTACAATGGGGGACATGAATTACACTCGTGTTGCTGGACAACTTGAGAATGCAGGCATCCCTTTCTACGTTAAAATGGGAGGTAATATGAATGGTGGTGAACTCGGGTTTGACAACAGGATGTCCGAGTACGAAATCTATGTGAAACGAGAAAATGAAGAACAAGCACGGTTTGTGCTTGGGACATCAGATATGAGATAGACTATCGTGGTAGTCAATACATTATTCACCGCATAATTCCTATATGCATGTGATTGATGGACCACGCTTGTATAAACATTCGTTGATGGCTTGCTATCCTAGTGGCGTTATCGGGCAGGTAAATTGAATAACGAGTGCTATAGACGAAGGAAATGCTTTTCAGTTATCTTAGGTCAAGGAGGGGATGTACTGATGGTACCTTTAATAATTACGGCTTGTGTACTTGGCTTTGTTTATAGTGCCGCTCCAGGAGCCGTAAATACTGAAGCCCTACGTAGGGGATTACAGAGAGGGTTTATTCCGTCATTTCTAGTACAATTGGGGGCTTTATTAGGTGATTTAGTGTGGGCAATTATTGGTTTAACAGGTGTGGCTCTTGTATTTCACTTTTTACCTGTACAGATTATTTTGGGCATTGCAGGAGTCGCCTTTTTACTTCGTATGGCATGGTTATCATTTCTGGACGCTCGTAAGCCGCTTGATTTGAAGTTGGATACCACTAAGAAAGAACATCGTGATTTCACAACAGGAGTCATTTTTTCACTGGCGAACCCGTTTGGGATTGCTTTTTGGGGTGGCATTGGTGGCGGCTTTGTGACACATATCGCAAGTATGCCATTAGTTGATAAGTTATTGTTCTTGTTCATTGGTTTTTCTGTTGGAGCATTTGCGTGGTGTATAGGCATTTCGTCGTTGGTGGCATGGTCACGCAAATTTATCGGTGAAAAAGTGCTACGGGGCATTTTTACTCTATCGAGCTTGGCGATGGCATACTTTGCATTGGAAATGTTATGGACGTTGATTCACACGACACTTTATCCGTTATTTGATCATCGCTTTAAATTAAAAGCAAGCCAATAATAGCTCACCATTCCTCTCGAATATCGCCTGAAAACGTCCTAAGCGGGGCGTTTTTTATTGAACTATTGGAGCAGTTTAATGCAAAAAGGATGGAAAAGGGTTATTAAGCGCGAATGTCATAAATCCATTTTAAAATTTAAAAACGGCTGCTCAACCGCGAGCCTTTCTACTGTGAATTGAGTGTATGGCTCACGTACATGGACCTCCGTACGCTATTTCTCCGGGAAAAATGTCAGGCAAATTTGTTCCAAAAACGATTCAGACGAATACCCGCGAACATCTCTTTGAAACACATATGAATCACTTCTTAAAGCCGCCAATAACATATCAGCCTTAAACGTCGTGTTCGGTTCGGTCTGCTCGTTTGTTTTCATGTCGTTGAGAAGTTGAACGACGATTTCGTGCAAATTGAACTGAAAATGACTACCCGCTAATGCGCCCTCTTCAACACCTGTCAGCAACTGAAGCTTTTTCTCGCGAAAGCTCATAAAAAGGCTGAGTACCCCTTTTAAGCGCTCACGGGGTGAAGCAGTCTGATGCTCTTTTAAATACACCTGAATGTCCTCGAAGAGCAGAGCGATGTTGTCTTTAATTAAATCCAGACATAAATCACTTTTGTTTTTATAACGGCGGTAAAGAGTTCCTGAGCCAATTTGAGCTTCCATCGCAATTTGGTTCATACTGACTTGCTCAACACCGTGTTGTTCAAAAAGCTTAATTGCCGCATCTAATATTCGCTTGCGATTTTCAGCCGCATCGCGGCGCTCTGTTCGACCCTTTGCTTCTCCCATGCTCTTCACGATATCCAGTCCCAATATAAAATTTGTGAATTTCGTTGACAAGTGGAGAATTCCCCGCTTATACTCAGGTGGAGAATTCTCCACTTATTATAATTCAATGCGATAGGAGTGTACAACCCATGAACAAACCAGCACTGCTCGTAATGGACATGCAGAATGGAATCGTATCCCGCTTTCAAGACAACCCGGAAATGTTAGGTTCTGTGCAAAAATCAGTCGAAACGGCACGAAAATACAATATCCCAGTCTTCTTTGTACGAGTCGCTTTTAGTGAAGGATACCCAGAGATAAGTTCTAGAAACAAGGCTTTCTCACAAATTGCGCAATTTGGTGGTATGACCGTATCGGACCATGCGACGCAAATATACGAATCCGTACGACCGATGAATGGTGAAGCGATTGTTACGAAGTACCGGGTTAGTGCATTCGCCGGAAGCAATTTGGAAATTATACTTCGCGCGCAACAAATTGACACTGTAATTCTCACCGGGATTGCCACGAGTGGAGTCGTGCTGTCTACGTTGCGTGAAGCGGCAGACAAGGACCTTGCGATAAAAGTGCTTTCGGATGCATGTGCTGATACTGATGCTGAAGTTCATCGTGTGCTCATGGAGAAGGTGTTTCCTCGTCAGGCTGATGTGTTGACTGTCGACGATTGGATCAATGAATTAGTCTCAATAGACTGAGGAAGTGAACTAATCATGCAAAGTGGTAACCCCTTCTCCTGGAGGTTTGTGGCACCGTTGTACATGGGATCCACGCTTAATCCAATCAATAGCTCGATGCTTGCAACGGCACTCGTGCCGATCGCTGCATTTATGCATGTTTCAGTGGCTCAAACCACAATACTAGTCACAGCTCTCTATCTAGCGAGTTCGATCGCTCAACCTACTGCCGGAAAGCTTTCTGCGGAGTTTGGTCCTCGCAGGGTATTTCTGGCAGGTATCCTCATGGTGCTTTTGGGTGGTTTGTTAGGCGGATTTGGACGTGACTTGACCATGTTGATCGTATCACGAATTCTTATTGGTATTGGGACTTCTACCGCCTATCCATCTGCGATGCTCCTCATTCGTAGACGTGCAGAATCGTCCGGGATGTCAAAGCCACCTGGAAACGTACTGGGCGCACTTCAGATTGCAGGAGTCGTCACGGGCGCTGTGGGACTCCCGATTGGTGGAGTGCTCGTGGATGCATGGGGATGGCGAACAATATTTCTAGTGAATATCCCCTTTGCACTCGTCGCATTTGTCATGGCTGCTCTTTGGATTCCAAAGGACGGTCCTATGGTGGGTGCTAGGACGGTTCGGGAAATTTCATCTCGTATTGATATCACGGGTATCGTAGGATTCGCCGCAACAATTACCGCACTGATGGTATTCCTGTTCTCCTTGCCTCGTCCCGAGTGGACTGCCTTAGGTCTCGCCGTCGTGTTTGGCGTTTTGCTCATTTGGTGGGAGTTGCGAACAAAACATCCTTTCATCGATGTACGTATGCTCGCTTCCAACTTAGCGTTAACTCGCACCTACGCTCGGTTTTCATTGACTACGTTGTGCATCTATACAGTGCTTTATGGTGTTACTGAATGGATCGGTGCAGCACGGGGAACCTCAGCACTGCAAGCCGGGCTTCTCATACTACCCATGAGCGTAATTTCGGCTTTAATCGTAGGTCCCGTTTCGAAAAGGAACTTAGTGCGCGGACCACTCATTGTTTGTGCGGGCTCGTCCATGGTTGCCTCCATTGGAGTGCTCTTTCTCACAGCGAACACCTCAATCATCTGGATTTTGCTGATTACCGTAATCTTCGGAGTCACGATGGGTACAATGGCTAGTTCCAATCAGACGGCACTGTACTTGCAGGTTACTTCGGACCAGATCGCCACAGCTTCAGGACTACTCCGTACCTTCGGGTACATTGGTTCGATTGCCTCGTCTGCATTAATCGGTATTGTTTTTCACACAAGAGTTTCAGATGGCGGACTTCATCACATTGCTATCATCATGATTGCGGTAAGCGTCATCGCACTAATCATGACCATTGCCGACCGTCGACTCAAAGTGACTTCTAGTAGACAAGCTAGTGCTACATCCTAAAATAAATGGGACAGTTTCAATTGAGGACTGTCCCATTTATTCAGCTATAATACGTGTTTAACAATTCATGAATTAGAACTAAATCGCTCCAATTCTTAAACTAGTCATAATGAACGACACCGGCTCCGTTTCGTAACATCGTAGAATACATTGTCCATACTGCTTAATGGTAGACAATGCAGAGCTACAATACGAAAGGAGCCGTTAATCCAATATCGAGACCTCAAAAGTCAAATGGCGTGCCAATACAACACGGTACGCCACTTTCATGCGAATTACACTTAGGATTGAAGTGTTATTCTCGGTACGGGATATTCTATGAATTCAGTCTACATTTGGGGGGTTGTGCACCTCTAAAGTGAACCCGTTGTGACCCGGACCACTCTCCTTGCCATTGCCGCAAGGGGGGGCTCAGTTGTGAGTGAGTGTCACAGCTTGCTAAGAATTGGAATCTAATACAGTGGGTTGGGACCGAGGGCTTCAACAGATGCTTTCATGGCTTTTATGACCGCAGTGAGTTCCGACAAGGTACGTCGCGCCTCGTCCTTTGCCCATTTTCCCGTCCGAACGTCGTTAAACCAGGGCTCGAGGTTTGTTTCGTATTCGCAAATGGCAAACTCAGTAAACTGAATTAAGGCCTCTGGCGAAGAAAACCCTTGAACCACAGGGTGCCAGCCGGCGGAATGTGCAAAGCGCAACGCAAACCCGCGTCGGTCGGACATAATGAGTTGAAACACGGCCACCGACAGTTCGTCATATCCCGGCACGATGTATTTCTGGCTTTCTTCGTAGCTGGGGATCCAACGGAACCACGGTATGTCATAAATTAGGTCGTCGAAATTGTGCCCGTCTCCGGGAAGTGGAATTCGATGTGTGAACAGACGACGGTCGATGACGTCCTTTGGCAGACCGTACTTTCGGACGATGTCCAGGGCATCTTCAAGGGTCACACAAGCCAGGGGATACGCGAACACAATTGGACCATAGATGTCTTGGAACAAAAGGTCAGAGCCAATGGAAATGTTTTTTGTCAGTCCGTATTGTTTGCCGTGGATCAGAAACGCAAATGTATACCCGTCATGTTGTCCGGTTCGATACGGTTGACCTTGAAAAAAGGTATCAAACGGGTGGCCCTTGATAGGTAGGGTAACGAGTTCTGCTTGATTCCCCGGTAGAACAATCAACACGTCGACGGTGTTTTCTTCACGCAATTCCATGGCAGGGTTCACTCCAACTTGTTCCGTGTCTTTGTCAATCGATCCACTGCAGGGACCAGGGGGGCATCAGTCCTTGGTCCGAACGCAAGCCCTTGACCCGTTCTCTCTCCAAACTCACATTACGGAAAATCCTATCCTATACATTCAAAAGAGAGCCTGCGTAGCCATCCGCCTAGTAGCCCGGCAAAAACTTCGCTGGAACAGCATAAGCCTGGTTTCCATTTGATCCCTCAGAAGTGTCCAAAACACCGACCACTTCTCCAAATTTGTTGAACACGGGCGATCCGCAGCTAGTGCCTGCAGGCGTTGCCATGGTGATTTGGTCGTGTAGCACTCCATACCCATTGATGGTTTCAGAAGCCAGCGTGTCTGTTATTTGGCTCGTGATGATCGTCAATGCTCCTTTCCCCGATTGTCCGAAAATACCCACCGTTTCGCCCTTGTCGTATGTGTCCGTTAGATGTAGGCCCGCAGAAACAGCCGCAATGGGTCTCGCAGGACGCAGCACCGCTAAGTCATGCGCCTTGTCTTTCCATACGATTTTGCTATCCAACACGTATGGATTGCCGAGAGAACCTACGATCCGAATACGTGCCCAATTTCCTTTGACCACATGATAGCATGTTGCGACATCTCCGTTCGAAAGCCAAAATCCGCTCCCAGCGTTCGTGAACTCGCTCTTGGCTGCAGCTTGTGCTGCCGTGATGTCCTGAATCTTCACTAAGTCCTGTGCATACATTCTTTGGATTTTCGAGAACGAGTACGAGACTTGGACCTCGAGGACGTTTAAATCAAAGGTCTTACCGGCGTTGCTCTGTGCAGCCACCCAGTAGTAGTAGGTCTGTAATGGCTGTACACTCGAATCTGTCCAAGTGGTATCGTACGTACTTGAAACCTGTTGAGCAGTAAACAGGTGCGGGGAATCGGACCGATAGACAAGGTACTTGTAAGCTCCTGCCGCGCCTACCCATGAGAGGCGCACCGCTGGTCCCGTGGAGACAACTGCGAGAGACGTTGGTGCAGCAGGGTTACCTTTTCCAGGGATAATTTGCGCTGACAGAGGAGCGGGCGAGGTCTGTACGTACCCATGGGTATCGGGCTGCATACGAGAACCAGATCTGGTCATTCTCGTTTGGCCACGAATGGGCTGCCTGAGCCGAAGTTGCGTCTGTGTGTAGTAGAGTCCACCCGTCAAACACGCCATTAGGAAAGCTACAGTTGCACCCCAGAGCCAACTGTACGGACGTTTTGTTTTTGTGGTGAGCTCGGTTTCCGCCTTGCTCTGTGGCTTTGGTGGTGGCCCAAATTTACTCGGTTTCTCCGGTAGCAGAGCGTTAGGAACGAGAAACTCCTGTTCCGCTTGGTCACGCGGTAAACACCAAAGTACTTTGCTTGGTCGGAATGCCACTCTGCCGTTTGGCAGACTCCCGATTTCCTCGCCTTCAAAAACCGCCAGATTGTCCTGACTGGATCTCCTTAAAGCCATTTGAACAGCTGTCTCGATCTCTTGGCCCACACCGTCAGCGAGCACTGAAAAGTCCGCCTCGACCTGGGCTCGTGTGGGCATGTCCAAGGCTTGCTTGATGCGCGGAACAAAGACCGCATAAAACATGACGCTTACTCCTTTTATATCCCGTAGGTTGCCCGAGCCTGTAGACTGTTTATTACGCAGGACGTTACTCTATATATTAATTTATAGTGCAATATTTGTAAGCCTGCTGTTGTCACCCATCCTCCCAAGGTGGGGTGGACTCTGCTCTGATGGATTGTTCAACGTGCCTTGACAAGGTTTAATCCATTCGACTACGATGTATCCGTTATTTCTGCGTGTGATAGATTGAACAAACTTATACTGTGCAATCAGTGCCGCGGTGACGCGCGGAGAATAGGGAAGTCTGAAAAGACACGGTGCCCACCACTGTACCCGATGAGCTTGCATTTCCACTGGATAACTGGGAAGGAAATGCAGAATGCGATGAATCGGGAGTCAGGAGACCTGCTGATTGTAGCGTGATTGAAACTACCGGGGTTTGGTAGGACGAGACGAGGGTCGTGGCAAGATCTTCAGCCTTTTTTGTGCTGGAGATCTTTTTGTTTTTCCAAAGGGCGCTTTGTCGCCGGACTTCAGATAAAGACGTGAGGTGGCAGCATGGGTGAGCTAACGCAAATACGCGATTTGACGATCTGGAAATGGACCCGTCAAGATTGGTTGGTCTTTGCAACCGACAATCTGACTGGAATTGGTAAGCTTGCATTTGATCAATTTGAAGCACCACCTGAAGATGTCGGATATTTTACGGCTAGAGTCGCATTGTTTGAACTCTTGTCATCGGGGGCGACTCCGCAAATGGTCATCGATACCGCGAGTGCTGGGGGCTCCGAGAGAAGTTCCTATACAGAACGAATCGTGTCAGGAATCCGAGAGGCCGTTCAGGAAGCAGGGCTGCCGGATGTTTTTCCCATTACGGGAAGCTCTGAAGATAATATCCTATCTCCGATCACGACGCTCAGTGTGACAGCCGTCGGCCAAGTCTTTCAGGCGGACTTTCGGCCTGGAACAGTTCGTGCTGGGGACGAGGTATGGTTGGTCGGCATCCCAAAGAGCGCACCGCATGATCCTGTGCTGCGATCGGATAAAACATCGGTCTCGTTCAGGCAACTGCTCGATCTGCTTGGCCTGAACGCGGTGCGAGAAGTTTTGCCTGTCGGATCGCGAGGCGCGATTTATGAAGCCCATGAAATGGCTGCGACGGCGGGGCTGAGGTTTTTGCACAGACCCCAGATTGTACCCGGGAGTCGGGAAGGGATTGCGACGAAATCTGGTGGCCCTGCGACGGCAGTCATTGTTGGTGGAAGGTTGTCCCTTGATCCGCGTTGGCACACCATCTGCAGTCAAATTCCATGCTATCACCTTGGCCAATTGGAGGATGAATCATGAATGGGACAGATAAACCTTGGCGCATCGAACAACGCGGAATTGAGTGCGTCCACGACACCGAGCGGCACGGAAACACGCGAGAGCTCTTTTACATATGGTTTGCCGCCAATATCGGCTTTCTTGGACTGCTTTATGGAGCCGTTATCGTGTCGTACCATCTGACGTTCTGGCAAGGCGTGATGGCTGGTTTCTTTGGAAGTGCTTCGTTTTTCCTCGTCGGTATCCTTGGTGTGACCGGCAAGGACACGGGTATACCCATGCTGATGGCAGCGCGCCGACCGTTCGGACCGCGAGGAAATGTACTTCCTTCTTTTGTGAGTTGGGTGAATCTCCTGGGCTGGGAAACTGTTGTGTGGGTCACGGCGACAAACGCGGTTCTATCCTTGGTGCAAGCGGTTTGGAACTTCCGCCTTGGGACGCTTGGCACGACGGTTCTCTTCCTCTGTCTAGGTGCAGGCACATTCCTTATCGCGTTGTACGGACACGCGACTATCGTGAAAGTCCAGAAGTGGATCAGTCTCATCTTTGGCATTTCAACGCTCGCTGTCATCGTTGAACTTTCTGTACATCATAAAGTACATATGATCCCGGTGGCGCATCCCGGTTCTTTCGCAGGTGCCTTTCTCCCAGCCGTATCGCTCATTATTCTAGGCACTGGGTTAAGCTGGGTCACCACCGCATCCGACTATACACGGTATCTGCCAACCCATACCTCGCCTGTGCGGATCACCTTAGCCACATTCTTTGGTGCAGCTATTCCGCTTGTTGCGATCGTTGTGTCCGGCATGCTACTTGCGCCCGTGTTTCCTGGTTTTGCAGCATCCCCCAATCCGCTGGGTGAACTTGGTGCTGGACTTCCGATTTTCTGGGTGATTGTTTTTTGGATCACAGCCATCGTGGGGTTGCTGACGGAAAACATCTTGGCTATTTACTCTTCGGGTCTGACATTGCAAACGATGCATGTGCGAATCCCGCGGCCCTGGACTGCCGTTGTGGAATTTTTGATCACCGGATCGATCGGTTTGTACTTTCTCATCAGCAACAGTTCCTTCATCAATACATTTCAGACGTTTCTCGGGCTTATTGGTAGCACCTTAGCACCCTGGGCTGGCATCATGCTGATGAATATCTTGAAGCCGCACATGCCGAATCTAAAGAATGGGCGAAGTTGTACGCCTGAATCGGACGACCCGGAAATCACAGCGGTGCCTGCGGTACAGCTCAAGGGGGGCTGGAATGGATTTGGACTGCCGGCTCTGTCGTCATGGCTGCTCGGAATTATGACAACCCTTGCATTTGCGAGTTCGCCCATGTGGAACGGACCATTCGCAAAATCCATGATTGGCACGACACAACTCGGTTTTTTGGTTGGGTTTTTGGTCTCATTTTTGGCGTATGGCGTATTTTTGATGTCTGAGCGTTTACCTCGAGCGTGACCAAAAGGTAACGTTTGTTTAGCTGGTTCGTTGCTTTTTTTGAATTTGTAAAATAAATTGGTCGAGCCGTTGGCTAACCTCGTATTCCATCGCTCCGGGCCCCTCAAACTGAAAGGCCCGCGGCCTGGCCAGGGTTGGGATTTTACGGAACTCCCGTAAAATCCCACTTTGCGATTCTAGTCAAAGCTCTAGGGCCTGGTACACGTGCAAACATCCCTAAGTCTGGGTCAGCAGATGCTTCACATATCTCTGAGACGCCAAGCTTTATTTTCCAGACACCTTGGTCTCTTGAATTGCGTCCATGGTTGCCATCCCGGTACGTATCATTTGCTGTGTGACAGGGTGCTTCACGAGTTTAAGCAGGGTCAGAGCATTAATATTACTGGTGTCTTGCGCGGCTTTGGTTTGAATGCGGGAAACGATCTCCGGATCATTCGACAAAGGTTCGACGACATCCTTCGTCAGCGCTTCCAAGACCGTAACAAGCTGAATCATTTTTGGGACCTTTTTCGCCAGTTCCAGAGTGGATTGTACTGTTTCGGTGTCTTTCAAAGACAAGAGCTTCTCCATGGCACTAAAACCGCTTTCACGAAGCTCTTGGTTTTTAACGAGTAGACTCACTAGGTCTACAGCGACTTCAACGGTTTCCAGCCATTGGGCAATGGTAGGCAGCTTGCTAACGATAGAAATTGCCGCGCTTTGAATTTTCGAGTCATCCAGCAAATCGAGCAATTGATCGAGACCTTGTTCCGATATTCGTTCCATGATTTCAGGTTGCACACATTTTCCTCCTTCGCATAAAGGAATTTTAAACGATCTCCATCCCCATTTGGTCTTTTCTTCGTGGCCCTTTTTCTCTTACGCTGAGTTCGCTGCCGACCCAACATTTTCCTGCCCTACGTCCTGCCCATGAACGTATAATCGTGATTTTTTAGGGTAACGTACATGGCGCAACATACTGCCACTTGGCCGCTGGCCGCGTAACAAGGCTACAACAACCAGCGGCTGACACGACACGTACCAGCCATTTGGCCGAATTGAGGTGAAACCAGTGCGGGCATTGCTCTTCATTATTATATTGGTTGGCAATATTTTCATCATCCCATTTGTGAACCACATTCATCCTGTAGTTTTGTCGATGCCATTTTTGTTGTTTTGGCTGTTGATTTGGATGATCATCACGCCCATTCTGACGTATCTCATTTACCGCATTGACAACAATCGACAAAGTACGGATATGTAGAAAGGAGCCTTTATCGGTGATCGCGTTAATTGTGACGGCTGTAATAATTCTTATCGTCGTGGCAGTCGGGTTCTTGGCCGGGAGTAATAAGGCGTCGCGATCGAGTATTGAAGAGTGGACTGTCGGCGGTCGGTCCTTTGGCGGACTTTTGGTCTGGTTCCTGGTAGGCGCTGACATTTACACGGCATATACGTTCTTGGGCCTCACTGGCTATGGATACAGCCTGGGGGCTGCGGCGTTTTTTGCGGTCCCATATGTGGTGTTGGCTTACCCGATTGCATACTTTATCATCCCGAAGGTTTGGACGTTTGCCAGTCAGCACAACCTGACCAGTTTGGCGGACTATGCCCGTGAGCGTTTCCAGAGTCGCACGTTGGGTGTTTTGGTTGGATTGACCGGCATTGTCTTCCTGATTCCTTACATTGACCTTCAGTTGAGTGGCATCACTGGCGTAGTCCAGGTGGCTGGTTCTAATACGTTGGCGAACTCAAACCTGGTTGGGAACATTGCGCTGGTGGTTTCCTTCATTTTGGTTGCGCTGTACACGTTCTTTAGCGGCATGCGTGCACCTGCATATACCGCGATCCTTAAGGACTTCTTGGTGTGGGTAGTCATGATTGCCATGGTGATTTCCATTCCATTCATCCTTTTTGGAAGCTGGGGGAATATGTGGCACGTTGCTATCACCAAGTTCCCGAAGCAATTGACGCTTCACTCCGGTCCACACGGCAGTCTCTGGTTTATGTCTGCAGCGCTTGTGTCCGCGTTGGCGTTGTTTATGTGGCCACACAGTGCAGCGGGTGCGATGAGCTCAAATTCGGCAGAAGCGCTTCGTAAAAACTCCGTATTCTTGCCGTTTTACAACATTTTGCTGTTCTTCATCACGTTCCTTGGCGTCATTGCGTACATGGTGCTTCCGCACAGCAATGCGAAGGGCTATTCGAACCTCATTTTGCTTCACCTGATTCAATACACCTACCATAATCAGTTCTTGCAAGGTGTCATGTACGCCACGGTTGCGCTCGCAAGTTTGGTTCCTGCGTCCATCATGGTCTTGGCTGCAAGTAACCTGTTTGCATCGAGCATCCTCAAAGATTGGCTCATGCCAACCATGACCGATCAAAGTCGAACTCTCACTGCACGCTCCTTCGTATTCGTAATGACCGCCTTAGCGTTGGTTTTCGGTATCTTGTTCCCGAACCAGCTCGTGTCGCTGCAACTGGAAGGTACAAGCGGTATGGTGCAAATCTTGCCGATCATCGTCTTCGGCCTGTTCTGGAGGCGTGTGTCTAGGATTTCGCTCATCATCGGGTTGCTCGGTGGGATCGCGATGGTGTTCCTCAATCACTTCGCTCTGAAACTCCCAGGTTACGACGGGTTATGGGGCCTTATCGTCAACGTCATTCTATTTGTCATCTTCAATCCAATGTTCAAGCAAGACGCAGAAAACTTGCTCAAAAACAACAAACTCATCGCATAAGCGCAGGGAACAGGTCGATCCCATGGCAGGGTTCGGCCTTTTTTGTATGTCCAGAAGGATCATCCAATACCGACACGATATAATTGAGAGAGTCGGTAGGTTCGCTCGAACAGATTCTCGAACGAATTGTTGAAGGATTCCAATTTGCGTGCAACCAACCTGCTGTACCGTTCACAGTCCTGTTTTCGCACGAAATCTGAACGAGGGGGTCTATGAAGGATGATGCATCTATTTAGTTTACATGGGAAAGTGGCAGCGATTAGCGGCGCCACACGCGGCATTGGACGCGACATGGCATTGGCGTTGGCGGAAGCAGGTGCCGATGTCGCTTTGTTGCAACGGTCCGCCCACCAAACCGAAGTCAAGGAACAGATCGAAAAGCTAGGAAGAAAGTGCGAGGTCATTCCTTGCGACATGGAAGATTTGCAACAGGTAAAAACTGCGATTCCAGCCGTCGTTTCCGAGTTTGGCACCATTGATATTTTAGTGAACAACGCAGGGATTCAACGCCGTTCGCCATCTGTCGATTTCTTAGAGTCAGACTGGGATGACGTCATTCAGGTGAATTTAAAAGCCGTTTGGATCCTCTGTCAACAAGCTGGTCGAGTCATGGTACCCAAAGAAAGGGGGAAGGTCATTAACGTGGCTTCCTTACTTTCCTTCCAGGGCGGGATCACGGTTCCGGCCTATGCGGCGGCAAAAGGCGGTGTGGCGCAGCTGACTAAGGCATTGTCCAATGAATGGGCTAAACATCACGTCAATGTCAATGCCATTGCACCCGGATATATCGCTACGGATATGAACACCGCTTTAATCGAAGATCCAGTGCGAAGCAAACAAATCCTCGATCGGATTCCCGCAGGCCGTTGGGGAATGCCGGACGACTTTAAAGGCACAGTCGTCTTTCTGGCATCGGATGCGTCCAATTACATTCATGGACACTTATTGACGGTCGACGGTGGATGGATGGGTCGCTGAATTTCATGAGAATCAAGTCCTAAGGCCTTGCCAGCCCAGCCCTATGCATAACATCGCTGAATCTCGCTCACCCTATGCCTTGTATGTTGTGTGTGGATGAGTGTTCGATAGACTCCTTTTTGGGCTGGCAGGGATGTACATGACAAGCTTATCTTCGAGAAAAGTGAAAGTTACACCCACGTCTTCTTCCATTTCCGTCAAAGACCAGAGAGACGTCCCCGTGTGGGCGTTTCACCTTATCAGGCGTGCGAATCAAACTTCGGTTCTGGCTGCGATTTCATCGCTGACTTTATACGGAGTGGCTGTGTCTGGCCCCATCAACGCGTTTTGTACCCGGGAAACCGTACAGGGCAGCCTTTCTGTACAGGGGATTCAATACGTGTTGATTGTGCTTTCTGGTATGCTGCTTGGCATCGCGATCGGTCCATGGCTGGAAAGGGTCTCACATGGCATTTGGCGTCTGTTGACACAACCAGCCTCTTCAGTCGGATTTCGCCGCAGTCAAACGACCATCTGCGTCACAATCCTCTCTGTCAGTTTCATTGTCAACCTTCTATTTCTTCTCCCGTGGCTCAATCGGTTTGTGGATATTCACTCAGGCTTGAAAACTGAAGTTGTCTTGCTGACCTACGCAATGGGTGTTCTGACAGGTGGGGCTTGGTACATGTTGTTGTACCGACAAGCTGGCTGGGGGCTTATCATCTCTTGCGGCATGAGCATGATGGTTGTTAGCAGTGCCCTCTCCATTCATAGCTGGTGAGAGCAGCGGGGTGTCACACGGATACAAATTTGTTTTGGGAAGCGAGGCGTGTAAGGGTTGTTGTGGACGTTATTGCTGTGGGCTTTAGGCGTGGGTTTGTTGCAAGGATTTCTCCATTGCGCAGGAATGTGCGGTCCGTTCGTCATGGCATACAGCCTGTCGGCGGGCTACGACAAGTCGAACCCGGCAGATTCCTTTGCTTCATATGTATGGCTTGGGCACAGCCTATATCACCTTGGACGAGTCCTCACGTTCACTTTGCTGGGGATTCTCTTTGGACTGTTTGGGGCGTTTGTAGACTCCGCAGCTCATTTGCGAGGACTTCAAGCCGTAGCTGGGTTCTTCGGGGGAGGATTGATGATTTATTGGGCCATTGACGAGTTTCGGACGCGTCATGGAGGGGCGCGTTTGGAACAGTTGTCCATCATTCGAGTGCCCATAATAAAGCGCTGGTTCCGTCAGTTAAGTGGGAAAAGGCGGCCGATTGCCTCGTTCCTGTCCGGATCCATTTTGGGCTTGCACCCCTGCGGTCTCATGTTTGCCATGCTGTTTTCAGCTGCTGCAACAGGCTCCGCACTCCGCGGTGGACTGATCCTTTTCGCATTTGGTGTCGCGACGATTCCATCTCTCTTGGCTGTGGCTGTGATGGGGTGGTATGGGCGTAAACATTTGCAAGGCATTACTTTTACATATATCACAGCCAGTCTTGTTGGGGTCTCCGGTGTACTTTTCATACTGCGGGGATTGTCCTCCAATGGCTGGATACCGAGGGTGAACATGTGGCTGTTCTAACCTGTCACCTCTGCGAACAACGAGTCGAGGAACCAATTGCGTTGGACGGGAAAACCTTCTGCTGTCACGGTTGTCGGGAGATGTGGCAACTGCTTGGTGATGAACAGTTGAGTGAACTCAAACTCCGCTCCGGCCTCAACTGGGCACGTGCTATACGGACGGTCTTACCTTCTTCGGTTGAGGAACCAACGGGTTTGGGAGAACGCAGTGTCGTAAACTTTCACCTTTCCGGGCTTACGTGTGCTTCCTGTGGCATCCTGGTCGAACATGTGGTACATCGACTACCCGGTGTGGTCGAATCTGAGGTCAGTTATCCGACAGAGTCCCTTATCGTATCTTTTGACCCAGGTCTCACAACGCCAACGGATATCTGTGAGACGGTATCGCGTCTGGGCTACAGCATCCAAACGGAAGATTCTGAAGGCAGCATCGACGACTCAACTCCCGACCGCAGCTTGATTCGACGATTGGCTGTCGCTCTGACACTGTCTTTGCTCCTGATGATGGCCAGTGTACCCATCTGGTCAGGTTACCTGCCGGAGCTCCCGCCAAGTGCGCATCTCCTAGTCTCCACCTTATTATGGGCGCTCACTACACCCATTGTATTTTGGGCTGGTTGGCCGTTTTTGCACGGAGCTTGGACTTCTTTGCGGCACCGCGTCGCCACCGTGGACTTGTTAGTGAGTGCGGCGACGCTCGCTGCTTACTTTTACAGCGTAGTGGAGGTGATTGAATATGGACCTTATTTGTACTTCGATGCGTGTGGATTCTTGATTGCGTTTTTGCTCGTTGGCCGACTCTTGGAGTTTGGCACCCGTTCGCGCGCACTCGCTGTCACGCGAGGCCTCTCACGATTAACCGTGTCCGAGGCGACCGTTGTCCGTCGTGAGCGAGAAGAACAAGTGCCTGTGAAGCAGTTGCGGCCAGGGGACTTCGTGCTGGTACGGCCGGGCGGCCGCATCCCAGTCGACGGCGTCATCTCGGAGGGAACATCCGATGTGGATGAATCCTTCCTGACCGGGGAATCACTCTGCGTGGCGAAGGTCGCTGGCGATTACGTCTATGCGGGGACATTAAGTTACACGGGGAGACTTATCGTTCGTACCACGCGAGAGGCAGACGATACAGTCTTGGCACAAACCCTCCAGCTTGTACGCAACGCGCAGGCAGAAGGGCAGGTATATCGTCAGTTAACCGAACGCGTTTTGCGCCTTTTTGTACCGGGAATATTAGTGATTGGCATATTGACATTTTGTCTCTGGGAGTGGATTACACCCGTTGGTACGTCCAATGCCATCCTGCGAGCTGTGGCGACACTCGTGATCGCATGTCCGTGCGCACTCAGCGTTGCTTCCCCTGTCGCCAGTCAATGCGCAGTGCACCTGTTCGGTGAACAAGGAGTTCTGTTGAGGAGCGATGAGGCCATTGAGCGCGGTGCAACGATAAACGCCGTCGTATTTGATAAGACAGGTACATTGACTCAAGGTCGTGTCCGACTGTTGGAATTCTATCCTGAGGACCCCGCTCTTTTGCGGTGGGCCGCGTCTGCTGAGGCAGGTTCTGAACACCCTTTTGGCAAAGCGGTCGTTGAAGCTGCCCAAGCTCGAGGATTGCCGCTGAAGTCCTTGTCCCAATTCACCGTTCAACCCGGTGACGGAATCACCGCAACGGTCGAAGGGCACGAAATCGCCATTCGCCGATACGCGGGGGAATGGCTGCCTCCTGAGCTGAGTCAAGCGGCAGCGCGTAAGGATGCAGATGGACAAAGCCTCTCTATCTTGTGGATGGACGGATTTGCACGTGCAGTTTTGTTTTTTTCCGACACGCTGCGCGCTGACGCACGGGAAACCGTGAACAGGCTGCTAGAAGCGGGTGTGGCCGTCCATATGGCCACAGGCGATCGCAGTGGGGCAGCGAGACAAACTGCACTTGACGTCGGTATCCAACAGTGGCGTTCGGACCTGACGCCGGTTCAAAAATCCGATTACATTACAGCTTTGCAAAGAGAAGGCCTCAAGGTAGCCTACGTGGGCGATGGTATCAACGATGCGGCAGCTTTGCTTCAATCCGACCTAGGTATCGCCATGGGCTCCGGTACGGATATTGCCATACAAGCAGGCCACTTCGTCTTGACTCGAACCAAATTGGCGGCGATCCCTTTGTTGCTTACAACCTGTCGCGAGACAGTCACTGTAACGCGCCAAAACCTGGCTTGGGCCATTGGATACAACTTGCTGGCGTTGGTTGCGGCGGTTGTCGGTTTTGCCAGTCCTGCGATCGCGGCCGCAGCCATGGTAGTCTCTAGTGCATTCGTTCTAGGGAACTCACTCAAGCTGCTTGGCAGCCGACAATTTGTTTACGTGAGACAGTTTGGTGTGGTCATCGGCAGTGCGATTCTGCTGTTCTTCCTTGCGTGGTACGGCATATAGCCTGTGAGCGAAAGGACAGTGACCCTGGTATAAGGAGGATGCGCCGTGCAGGCTCTCGTTCAGCACTCCAGTTGGTTGCTTTTTTGGCGTCCAGATGTGGCACTTGCCGTCTTGCTCGTAGGGGCCAGTTACTTTGCCCTTGTTGGGCCGCTTCGGGTTCACGTAAGGAACTCTGAACCTGCGACATTCGGACAAGCGATGGCCGCTGGTACTGCTTTGATGGTCCTGTACGCAGCCATGGGGCCTTTGGGCTGGATCTCACAACAATTTCTCTTTACCGCGTATGTGTTGCAAATGTTGTTGATCACACAGGTGGTACCGCCACTGCTGTACCTTGCGTTGCCGGATTGGTTCGTGGAGCCCATTACGACCTGTTCTGTTCTGCGTGCGTTCTTGAAGGCTGCATGCAGCCCAGTCGCAGCTCCCGTTACATACAACGCCTTGGCGACGGTATTTCTGCTGCCCTCTCCCCTCAGTGCCGTCTTGTCCAACGACTTGGTGCATTTTGTCGTTCAAAGCAGCCTGCTGGTGAGCGCTGTATTTATGTGGTGGCCCTTGATGAGCCGCGTCAAGACAATGCCAAGACTTACACCCGGTGCACAACTGGTGTATTTGCTCTTTGCCGCAAACTTCATGATGCCCATTGCAGTGTTCCTGTTTTTTTCACAAACCCCTTGGTACCCCATTTACACACAAGGAGACGCGTTGCTTGGTGTCCCCCCTCTCGGAGACCAACAGATTGGTGCGCTCCTCATGGCGGTGGGTATGCTATTTATCTACGCATTGCGCGCCATCCGGCCATTTTTTTCTCACTCGGATTCTGTCTGGTATCAATAGCTTCGTAAAATTTGGTCCAGTCCAATAGTGTGGAAAGAAATTTGTGCAAGTCCATTGTGTGGAAACGTATGAAATCTCTTCTTCTGAAGAAACTACACCCTATCAACGGCTGAACTGAGGAGGAAAAACGTTGCATGGACTGAAGGGGCTTGTGTCTATCGCATGGATGACGGTTTTTTCCATTCCGTTGATTGGGTGCGGAACCGTGGTGAACAGTGCGCCTTCCAGTTTGTTGGTGTCGAATACAGCATCCAGTACCGCTGACATCTACCTGATTGCGGGCTATAACCGAAATAATCTATGGGATAACTTCAACGGTTATGCAAACGGTGGGTTAGATGTCAGCGTCCCTGTCGGCTACAGGGTGGTTCTTCATGTCACAAACGACGGCGGGGTTCCTTACGATGTCGGCGTATACACCCAAGACCAGCAGCTTGCGTTTCCCGGTGCCGGTCATTCACTCAACGACTACCGAACCAACCCGAGTGCCGGCATCATGCCCGGCTCATCAACGACGTATACGTTTGTTGCAAATCGCGTGGGAGACTATCGGATCGCAGACCTTTTATACCAGTTTCCCGAACACCATCCTAGCCACCTGCCCCTTGGGATGTGGGGCAAATTCCACGTAACACCGACAGGAACGCCACACGTCAAGACTACCTGACTATTGTTCGAGGAGGTGTTGATATGTCAGATATGCCGTCGTCTCGTTCCACACCCCATCGCAATCCAGAATGGAGCAAATCCTTGTTTACCGTCGTTTCCATAGTCGTAGGATTGGCGGCGGTTGTCGCCCTGTTCTGGCAACGACAAATTGGCGATGCGTGGTCGTCCGCATTTGGCGCTCACAACGTGAAGACCGGGACAACCTATGTCTTTCAATACGACTACGGGTTTCACCCCCGGCATATCACCTGGCGCGTTGGGGACCGTGTGACCATCTCTTTACATAACCAGAGTCCAACGCATTATCACGAAATGATGATTGGCCGCTCGTTTGATGACACCCCGAGCGCATTTGGACCCATCCATACTCAATTCGAACAGGACTTTTGGGATGGAGTTCACGTTACCATGAGTCATGCGTACAAGGTCGACAATTTTGTGCCGAACAAGGCGATCGTGGACTATGCCGGACCTAAACCCCTCGTTACCGAGGGAGGGAACTTTAGTCCAACCCTGCAGCCTGGCGGCAGCTTGGACCTTACATTCACGGTGCCAAACAAGCCAGGTAATTGGGAATACGGTTGCTTCGTACAACAGTTCATGCACTATGTTGCAGGCATGCATGGGACCATCACAATCTTGCCGGCCAAAACGTAACCACCTGTCCCTTTGGGACGGACAGTGAGGCAGGGATAGCAAATGCTTGATTTGGTTGGGTTCACAATTTTTTGGGTATTGGGATCCCTCTTGCTCGAGTGGGTCTTTCACGTACTTGTACAGCATGGCGTTTACTACTACGCAGCAACCACGCAAGCCGTGGACGGAGAGCATGCTGTTGCGTTCATCCTGTACGTGCTGGCGCCCGTGATCGCCTTTGTCGTGGTCATGCTCATCTACAACTTCATCCGTTTCCGCATCCGTGCAGGTGAAACCAGGCTGCGAAGCCCTCATCAGTTCCGGTCAAACAAGCTGTTTATCGGGATATGGGTACTTATTAGTATCGGGCTGAACCTATTGTTCTTCGTACACCCTTCGGCTTCGGCGCTCGAGCAAATGTTCAACTCGGAGCAGGCTCGTTTGAACCGGCAAGACATCGAAGTCGACGTCGTGGCACGTCAATGGCAGTGGTTTTTTAGTTACCCGCAGTATGGAATCGCCAATGCACAGGATGCAAACGGCAACAGCACGTTGTATTTGCCTGTGAACCGCAACATCAAATTCGTACTCCGGTCGTACGACCCGTTTCACACGTATGACCCGTATATCGGCGTCATTCACGGATTTTGGATTCCAGCATTTGGACTGAAACAGGACATTATTCCAGGAGAGACGCGGTATATGTACGTACACACCAACAAGGTTACGTCGTACGACGTCAATCCCATGGTGCGCGTCCAGTGTGCTGAGGTGTGCGGCCCGGGACATCCGTACATGGAGGCACCTGTCCATGTGGTATCTGGACCTGATTTTCTTACATGGGTCAATCAACAGAAAAAGATGGAGTCGTGAAACCAAGGACAGTGAATGACGCTTTTTTGCGGATTTCGCTTCGTGGGACAGTTTGACTGAAAGGGGGATTTACATGAGTTCGATGTTTGCGGAAATTGACGAACCAGAGGCATTGCCCAAGGGACGGCCTGTTTTGCCTCCCGTTGTGCGCGGGTTGCTGTGGGCAGCCATCGGGTTTTTTGTCTTGAACACGCTCGTCAGCGAGGTCTTCGATAGAACCCCGCTCAACCCGTATGTTACTAAAGTCTCAGTCACGTTCGGTTGGGCAGGGGCCACTTGTGGTTGGCTGCTGGGTGTGGGTGCGTGGGAACTGGTTGTCAAACCTTACTTCGGCCGCCCCGTGGAGTGGGAAGTCCCCAACGATTGGCGGCGTTACTTTATGATGAGCCTCGACCACAAAGTCGTGGGAATTCAATACATGGTGAGTTCCGTATCGGGATTTTTCATCGCAGGTTTAGCTGCCATGTTGATGCGGCTAGAATTGATGAATGCCAATCTCTGGACCTTCCCCACGCCGAACGCCTATCTTTCAACGGTTGGGATCCATGGAACCATCATGATGTTCTCTTTTGGCACCGTTATGTTGGTGGGTGGGTTTGGCAACTACCTTATCCCGCTGATGATTGGCTCCAACTCCTCAGCCTTTCCGCGAGTTTCTGCGATCAGTCAGTGGCTGCTCCCGGTAGGAATTGTCACAGTGGCGTTGAGCCCGATGCTCGGAACCTGGACGACAGGCTGGCGGGGATACGCGCCTTTGTCGGGGCAGGATCCGAACGGGATTGTGTTTTACTATCTAGGTGTGTTTGCCATGACGACTTCGTCTCTATTGGTCTCGATTAACCTCACCGCAACGATTCTGTTTCAACGGGCAAAAGGTCTGACCTGGAATCGAATTCCCATGTATGCTTGGGGGATTCTTGCGGCCAGTCTCTTGAATATTATTTGGCTTCCTGAGATTCAGATGACGTTCATTCTCAGTCTGCTCAACAATATTGTTCCGCTCCCTCTCTTTTCACAAATCGGTACACCGCTAACCTACATGGAGGTGTTCTGGCTCTTTGGGCACCCTGAAGTGTACATCGTCGTTGTACCCGCCTTTGCGATCTGGCAAGAAATCTTGCCCGTCATGGGTCAAAAGACGTTGTTCGCCAGAGCGTGGGGCGTATTGGGATTGGTGTTCGTGATGATGTTCAGCGGCTTGGTCTGGGCCCATCATATGTTTACAAACATGCGCAACGACCAGATGCTTCCGTTTTCTTTCTTTACGGAGATGATCTCGATCCCAACAGGGTTTGCGTTCTTGGTCTCAATCGGCACCTTATGGAAGTCGAAGCTTCGGCTCACGACTCCAACCTTGTTGGTATTCATGAGTATGTTTAATTTTCTCATCGGCGGTGTAACCGGCGTAATGCTGGCTGACCCCGTCATTAATTTGCAGGCTCATGACACGTTTTTTGTCGTCGGTCACTTCCATTACACCATTATTGGCGCTATGGTGTTTTCCTTCATGGCTGCCGCATACTACTGGCTGCCGCGATTTTCAGGCCGGATGTACAACGAGTTTTGGGGGCGGGTAGGAGCCATTTGGGTCTTCATCGCTTTCAACGGTGCTTTCGGACAGTTTTTACTCCTTGGATTGCGAGGAATGAACCGATGGGTTCCGGTATACCCTCCGTATCTGCAAGGCATGAACTTTGAAGTCTCCTTGTTCGCGTTCCTGCTAGGACTCGGCTTCTTGTTTAACCTCATCCACATTGTGTGGATGTGGCGTCACGGCAAACCTGTCGAAGCCAACCCGTGGCATGCCAAAACACTGGAATGGCAATCCACATCCGTACCTGGTGAAGTCAACTTTGACCCGCCGTTAAAGGTGTTGAATGGATTTTACGATTACTCCGATGATGGCCCAGTGTGCAAACAAGCGCCGATGGAGGTGTCCTGATGGACCGGAATTTCTCGACGAGCAGAAAGGCCGTGCGCGCTGAACCATGGACCGTCATTCGTCACGCAGCGGTGACTGGGCTGACTCCGAGACAACTACGGCTCGGACGTTTTGGATTAGTACTGTTCGTAATCTCACAAGCCATTCCCTATTTTGTTCTCGTGAATGTTCGTTGGATGATGGCGGGAAGCTATATACCACCGGAGATGAATCCGTGGACGGGCTTGTGGCCGACCCTCTTTCTCGCAGTCGGCATCTTGTTGGCTTGGCTTGGTGTGCAAGCGAACCGAACAGGGAATACAAGTGGACTGCAGTTGTTCTTCGTCCCAAGCGTGGTGCTCGGCATCGCGGCCATCGTCACCTTGATGATTCCGCTCTGGGTTCACCCGTTTGACGTCCTCAGCCACTACGGGGAAATTTATGTGGTTTGTTTAGGTGTAGCAGCTTTCTATACCATCATCGCAACCATTGTGGTCCTCGGTGTTGTATTTCGGGCTGGTGCTGGACTTGCAGGTCCCCGTATATCCTTCGGACCCGAGTCTGCAGCCGTTGTTTGGACGTTTAACGCTCTCGCGTGGTTTGCACTGTACGTGGATTTGTATCTCATCTAATTTGTACTTGTCATTGCTGCTGTGAGATTAGGAGGATGAACGATGAACGGATTTTGGCCCACAGCTCCTTTCTACATCCCTTACAGCGCAGGGATGCCAAATGGCTGGGACATGGTTTGGTGGCTGTTCCAGCTAGGTATCATGTCCTTGTTCTTGTGGCTGTTGTATGCAGTCGCAACAGGGGTTGATCGAGATTTCCTCCAAACCAAGGACGAAGAAGACGACAAATGAGGTGAATCGCGTGAAGTGGCAAAAAACACCGAATGGGAGAAAAATACAGATTCGACAAACGAAAATACCGTTTACCGCGATCGCGATGACTACTTTACTCGGGGTGAGTGGATTTACGTTCGTGCCCGACATTGACCGAGCCAATCACAAAAATGTGCCGACTTATAACAATGCAGGACTCAACGATTCCACCGTGACAGCGACGGACATGACGCCACTTCCGAATTTGGCGAAGGCACTTTCCCGTCAAGTCCCCGGCGTACACCACGCTATCGTAATCCAACGTTACGATACGCTGTACGCCGGAGTAGATACGGGTAGTGCGCGCAACTCCCGAACCATTATTAACCAGGCCCGCCAGTGGCTCATGCGGCAAGACCCCAGGATGGCGCATGTCTATGTCAGCGCCGACCCAACGCTTGTGAATCACTTCTACCGATACGCCGCTGACCGGGCGGCTCACCTAAAAGTCGGCAGTGACATCATCATGTCTGACATTGAGCGGGAGTTCCCAGGTGCAAAGTGAATCGCGTTGTACTAAGCCAGATGACCATCCGGCAAGCGGTCTTTCCTCGGTAGTACCATGCGGTGCATCCCTTCCTCAAAAATGGCGAGGAGAATCGCGATGAGTTCCGCAGCGTAAAATGGAACAATGGTACTGTCGGAGAGCCCCAGAGAAAGCAGACTAATGACGATAAGATAACCCATCTTGTCCACGTACAGCGATGGAAAGCTCCCCATGTTCGGAAGTACCAGCCAGTCCAGAAGGACTCCGAGGCAGGCAACGGCAAGGCTCGTCAGGAGGATCTCCCAGAAGTGTGTGTACAGTGTGAACAACACATTGGAGATGCTCAGAACTACACCCGTCAAAACAAATTTCAGAATCCAATCGGCCCAAGGCAAGCGAATACGCACGGACATTGTATCACCCTCCTTTAACATCCAAAGTGTCACCCCAAACGAGAAAACCCATACAAGGCACGTCAATGGAGCTGCTTGCCATCTTGACTTCACTCCAAAAGCGGTTGTCCTTTTGCCGCCTAGACGACAGATTTATGCCGCTCCGCGCTGTCCTTTATCCGGTTTGCATCAATCCCTCAGCGAGGTTGGAAGGGAGTATTCCGATGTGAAACGGGGGAACATAGGGTCGACTTTAAAGAGGCCTAATGAGAAGGTGGCTAATGAGAAGGTACTCAACGAGAAAATATTCAAAGAAAAAATACCTAACGAGCTTCAGACGATGGGGTTGGGAGGCTTCCTTCGGGGGCAAAACCATGCTGAAGTTGCGATGAACGTTAGAAGGTTGTAGTAAGAACGTTAGAAGGTTGTGGTAAGGAGGAAGACCGTGAAGGTTTCATTGTTTGTCACCTGTCTCGTCGACATATTTTTCCCGGATGTCGGTAAGTCTGTCGTACAAGTCCTTGAAAGATTGGGGTGCGAGGTCGACTTTCCTGCGGCTCAAACCTGTTGTGGGCAACCTGCTTACAACACAGGGTACCACCATGAAACCAAAGAAGTTGCAAAACACATGATCCAAACTTTTGAACACGCCGATTATGTCGTCGCGCCATCCGGTTCGTGTACGCTCATGGTTCACGAATACGAAGGTTTGTTTGAGGACGAAGCGGATGCATCCTGGCGCGAAAAGGCACGCAGTTTGGCAGAAAAAACGTACGAATTCACGGAGTTTCTGGTGGATGTGCTGAAGGTGGAGGACGTTGGCGCATCGCTTCCCGGAAAGGCCACCGTGCACCGTTCTTGCCACATGACGCGCATTTTGGGCATCAAGGAGCCCCCGCAAAAACTGCTGGGCCACGTCAAGGGGCTGGAGGTTGTACCGCTCAGCCACAGTTACGACTGCTGTGGTTTCGGCGGAACATTTTCGGTCAAAATGGTTCCCATTTCAGAGCAAATGGTGGATGAGAAAGTCAAATACATTGAACAGACTCACGCAGACGTGTTGATTGGGGCCGACGTGAGTTGCCTTATGAACATTCGGGGCCGGATGAATCGCCTTGGCCATACCATGAGGGTCATGCACATTGCCGAGGTTTTGAACAGTGACGCGGAACATTTCGGAAAAGACCAGTCAGGGGAGCTATCCGAAACTCTTACAACGAATAGCGACAAGGTATTCCGTGAAGGCACAGTAAAGTCAGGGAGGTGACAGGTATGCCGATTCAGATTGGGGAAGAAAAGTTTTTTACACGCGTGGACGAGGCCATCGAAAACACATTTATGCGCCATGCGGTCAGCTCTGCACAAGACAGACTCCGCCATTCGCGGCTTGAGTCTGCAGAATGGCTCGGGAACTGGGAGCAGTGGCGGCACCTTGGTGAGCAGATTCGAGCGCATACACTAGAAAACCTAGATTACTACCTTGAGGAGCTCAGCAATAACGTCGACAAGGCTGGAGGCACCGTGTTTTTTGCTGCAACTGCAGCCGAGGCGACCGACTACATCGCGGACGTCGTGCAAAAAAAAGGCGCGCAAAAAATCGTTAAATCCAAGTCCATGGTCACTGAGGAAATCAGTTTGAACGAAGCTCTTGAGAAAATCGGCTGCGACGTACTTGAAACGGACCTGGCCGAGTTCATTTTACAGACAGACGATTGGGACGCCCCTTCTCACATTGTGGTTCCATCTTTACATAAAAACAAAGAGCAAATCCGAGACGTGTTTCATAAAAAGCTCGGTTATGAAGGAACCTCGCAACCCGAAGAACTGGCCGCCTTCGCAAGAGGGCACTTGAGGCAAAAGTTTTTAGAGGCGGAGGTTGGTATCACGGGCTGTAACTTTGCGGTGGCGGAATCGGGATCTATCGTCATTGTGGCCAACGAAGGAAATGTTCGCATGACCACAGCGCTGCCAAAGACTCAGATCACGGTAATGGGTATGGAGCGCATTGTACCCACTTGGCAAGAGCTTGATGTGGTGGTGAGCCTCTTGACTCGCAGCGCGGTTGGGCAGCGGTTGACCAGTTACATTACCGGATTAACCGGACCTAAAGGACAGGGGGATGCGGACGGACCGGAGGAGTTTCACCTTGTCATTGTGGATAATGGGCGGTCGGATATCTTAGGTACTGAGTTTCAAAGCGTTCTCCACTGCATTCGTTGTGCGGCTTGCATTAACGTGTGTCCAGTCTATCGGCACATCGGCGGGCACGCCTACGGGTCGATTTATCCAGGCCCCATCGGGGCGGTCTTAACGCCTCTGCTTGCTGGATACGAGCAGTATAAAGAACTGCCGTATGCCTCTAGTCTCTGTGGGGCTTGTACGGAGGCATGCCCTGTGCGGATCCCGTTGCACCCCTTACTGATTGCTCATCGCCGCAAAATTGTGGAGGAGGAAAAACTGGCGCCGGTGGTTGAACGTTTTGTCATGCGCAGTTTTCAGATTGCCGCAAGGTCGCCTCGTTTGTTCAATTTTGGGACGCGCCTCGCGCCCGTGTTTCTCGAGCCTTTTACGCACGACGAGACCATCGAAAACGGCCCCGGTCCCCTTAAACCATGGACGGATATCCGGGACTTTCCCCCACCTAGTCCCAAATCCTTTCACGCTTGGATGCATGCGCGTCAGGCGGATGACGGCAAGGGGGAGGAGTGACGCGTATGCCTGTCTATCAGCGCGATCGGTTCCTGGATACTGTTGCAAAAAAACTCGGACGAGAGCGGCGAACGACTGGCGTTGCGAGGCCAAGATGGGACTATGGGCCGCAGTACGAGGTGTTCAAAGGATACACTTCTGACGAACTGGTGGAAGTGCTGATAAAGCAGTGCGACGTCATCCATACCCGTGTAGAACAGGTGCAAAGCGCGAAACTGGCAGACGCCTTAATGGACATTTTGGACTCCTATCACGCCAAAAGGGTCATCGTCGGGGACGACGAACGCTTTAAAAGGTACGGCTTGAACGACCTTTTCGACGCGCAACGCAACTTCGGGGTTGAAGTTCGGGTCTGGGATGTTTCGGACAGAGAAAAGGATGTGGATTTTGCGAAAAAAGCCGATGTAGGAATTACCTTTAGCGAAATCACCCTCGCGGAATCTGGAACAGTGGTGCTTTTCAGTGAGGGAGGTATTGGTCGTTCTGTCAGTTTGTTGCCGAGAAGTTATGTCTCCATTATTCCGAAAAGCACTATCGTTCCGCGCTTGACTCAGGGAGTGGACAGGATCCACGAACGAGTTGAACAAGGAGAACGGATTCCGCGGTGTATCAACTTCATTTCTGGACCCAGCAACAGTGCGGACATCGAGATGAACCTTGTGGTTGGCGTGCATGGCCCCATTCAAACCGCCTACATCGTCGTGGAAGACCTCTAAGAAACTGGGTCGAAGCGGCTTTTGTACATGGCTGGCGACATTTGGACGGTTTAACGACCGGGACCCATTTGCGACCAGAGTGTATGGTCGGAAGTTGTAACAGCGACCGCTCCGGCCTCAATCGCACGATTCACATCTTCCTTTGAACGCAGGAATCCCCCGGCAAGCACAGGAAGTCCGGTTTTTTGGGTAATCTCCCGAATCACCGGTGTCAAAAGCCCAGGCAGAACCTCTAAATAGTCCGGGTGAACGGAGTCCACGACGCGGTACGTGGTTTCCAAGGACTGACTGTCTAACAGGAAAACGCGCTGAACGCCTATGATTCCTCGCTTCATGGCGGTGGATACCACATGGGCATGGGTGGAAATCAGGCCATCTGGTTTCACATCTTGGCAAAGATACTGCGCTCCTGACTCGTCGGCGCGTAAGCCTTGAATCAAATCCGCATGCAGAAAGATCTTGGTCTTGTGCTCATGCGCGAACTGGGTGACGTACTTCACCTGAGAGAGATGAATCTGCAGCATGACGAGATACTCAAAGCCCATGTGCACCGCAGTTTCGATGTCCTTAATGCTTCTGGCGGCTGGGATAATGCGTTGTCTGAGCGTTGCCAGGGAGTTCACCTCTCTTCAAAGGAAGGTATAGTTACGCAGGTGTGGAGGACTGTGTTTTGCCTTTTGTTGGTACCATGTAAGGCAGCAAGTTAGCCTGCCGCCTTACATTGAATGACACGCACTAACCCTTGCGTAAGGTTGCAAAATCACTCGCATCAGCCGGCGTCTGTCGTCCGAATGGCTTTTCCCATTGACTTAAGACCGCTGAAAATGGCGGACAGAGCGAATTGAATGTCCGGATCCTTAATGACCTTCAGTACGTCCATTAATCCTTGAACCCGTATGGTGGGTTGGGCCTGCGTTGCACCTTGCACGAATTGGTTCAAAGCCTTGGCGATGTCAGGCAGCGGCGCTGCATCAATGGCTCCAGCGGCTTCCTTCAGTGTTGTTCCAACCGATAGCAATTTAAAAGCTTGAGGCGTAATGAGTTTTCCAATTCCCGCATCCACAAGGTCCTCGAAATCACTCGCGAAATACCCAATTGTCCGTAGAAAACCTTTTTCGTCAAGGGTTTGGACCAGATTTAGCAATTGTTCCAGTGCCTTTTCTTTGCCTGCAACGGTTTCTAAAAGATGCTCGAGCGGGTCAGCACGTTGAATTCCATGTTCGCCGTTTTGGTCCGCCCGCTGTTCGTTAGTGGGTGCTTCAACACCGCGTGTCTGCTCTTGTGTGAAATGTTTACGTTCCTCACTCACACCGTTCGCCTCCTATCCATTGTAACCCGTCAGTGCAATTTCATGTTGAATTCAGTGTCATTGGCGGTTTCTCGTGAAAAAACCAATCCGGGTCCTCCAACACATCTAAACGGCCTCTCGAGAGCCGTCTTATTGTCCATCTGTGACCACTTCGGTGGCGACGACCAGGTCAGCCTCTAGATTTTGCATATGTTGCGCACTTTGTTCTGGAGACCAGTTAAAGACTTTGCTCATATGGTTGACAACGGCATCCTTCCATTGTCTCACCCAAGCTACGTGAAAGAACATCGCCCCCGTGCGACGGATGAAGAAATCAGAGGGTGTTACCACCATTTCGTGTTCGATTCCGTACAAGAGCGCTCCGTAGACTTCCAGAGAAAGGTCTGCAGGCCGAGCATCGGCAGGAGTGTTTCGCAAGAGTTGGTAAAGAGTTGCGATATTGGTACCATAGCGATGGACTAACCGGGATGCCTCCTCCTCAGTCAGTCCCAATGCCAGGCCTTCGCGAATCTGCTCGGCCATATAAGCGGGCATCTGCTCAGAACCTCCAAATTTACCCCCGGACAATTCAATGTGTTCGGTCAAGCAATCCGGATAGGAGGAGCCAGTTTCCTTTGACAGTTCAGCGGCGACCAACGATGCAACTTTATCCGCCATCTTGCGGTAACCGGTCAGTTTGCCGCCAGCAATGGTGATGAGGCCGCTTTTGGACACAAACACCTCGTCGCGGCGGGAGATCTCGGACGGTGCTTTTCCGTCCTCGTGAATCAACGGTCTCACTCCGGCCCAGAAGGATTCCACGTCATCTGGCGTCAGTTGGACTGTGGGGAACATGTGATTGACACAGTCGATTAAATAATCGCGATCCCGTTGCGTCGTTCTCAAGGTTTTGGGGTCCCCGTGGTAGTTCGTATCCGTCGTCCCAACATAGACTTTGCCTTCTCGTGGAATGGCAAAAACCATCCGGCCGTCCGGAACGTCAAAGTAAACCGGATTGTGAAGCGCGAACCGCGACTGGTCAATCACGATGTGAACGCCTTTCGTCAAATGCAAGGATTTGCCGTTTTTCGACTTGTCTTTGGCTCGAAGCTCGTCGACCCATGGACCGGTGGCGTTAATGACCTTGCGGGCTTTGATGGCAAAGGTTTCCCCACTGACGAGGTCCACTGCCTTTGCACCCGTCACCATCCCGTTGTCGTAAATGAGTTCGTTGACGCGGGTGTAATTGACGGCAATAGCGCCGCGATCGACCGCTTCTTTTAGAATCTCCAGCGTCAAACGCGCGTCGTCAGTCCTGTACTCCACGTACTTTCCCGCTCCCCGCAAATCATCGCTGCGGAACAGCGGCTCAGTGGCCAAAGCCTCGTCCCGCGACAGCATCGTACGCCGCTCGCTGTCCTTGACAGCCGCTAAACGGTCGTACATGTACAGTCCGACGGAACTCATGAACATCCCGAACGTACCTTTTTTGACAATTGGGAGCAGCATCCACAACGGAGTCGTGACATGAGGCGCATTTTCATACACAATGGCTCGTTCCTGTCCGACCTCAGCCACAAGCTCGACTTCAAATTGTTTGAGATAGCGCAGACCGCCGTGAACGAGTTTTGTCGAACGACTTGAGGTTCCGGCGGCAAAATCCTGCATCTCCACGAGACCCGCTTTCATGCCGCGGGTTTGGGCGTCGAGCAGAATCCCAGCGCCAGTCACGCCGCCTCCAATAACCAAAACATCCAATACCTCGGATTGGAGTCTAGAGACGATATTCGATCGATTTAGTACAGAAAAGTTTCCCGTCATCATTCGTCACTCCTTAAGAAAAAAACCACAAGAGAGCCCGGTTTAGCAGGCTGCCTTGTGGTTTCTCCATGACTCAACACACGCTCTATTAACTTTTAACACCAACTTTAGTCAGTGATCCTTCAAACCCAAAATATCACAATTGTTTTCGTGCGGCAGTGCAAGCGGCCTGGTAGCTCCGATTACTTAAAGGCTCGCGTCGCCGCTACAGCTTTCTGCCACCCTGAGTATAACTCACTGCTCGTGGATGTGTCCATCTTGCTTTCAAAGGTGCGGTCGATGGACCAGTTGTCTGAAATCTCGCTCGCATTTCCCCAAAATCCAACGGCCAGACCAGCCAAGTACGCCGCACCCAGCGCCGTGGTTTCCAGAATGGTTGGGCGTTGCACAGGTACCCCTAGCAAGTCGCTTTGGAATTGCATGAGGAAGTTGTTAGCCGTTGCGCCGCCATCTACGCGAAGCGTCTTCAACTCCAGGCCCGAGTCCGCCTCCATGGCGGCTAAAACATCCTTAGTCTGGTATGCTAGGGATTCCAGCGTGGCTCGTACAAAGTGTTCCTTTTGCGTTCCGCGGGTTAATCCAAAAATGGCACCCCGCGCGTCACTATCCCAGTACGGCGTTCCAAGGCCAACAAATGCGGGCACCACGTAGACCCCGTTTGTCGACTCGACACGGGTGGCGTAACTTTCCGAATCGGAAGCACTTTGCAGCATTCGCAAGCCGTCCCTCAGCCATTGTATGGCGGAGCCTGCAACGAAGATACTGCCCTCTAAAGCGTACTGAATTTTCCCGTTTACACCCCAGGCAATCGTGGTCAGCAAACCGTTGTTCGACGACACTGGCTTTTCGCCCGTGTTCATCAACATGAAGCAGCCGGTCCCATACGTGTTTTTAGCCATCCCTGGTTCAAAGCAGGCTTGACCAAACAAGGCAGCTTGCTGGTCCCCGGCGATGCCGGAGATGGGAATCTCTTGACCAAAGAACAGATCCGTTGCGGTCGTCCCATATACTTCGGACGACTGCCGCACTTGGGGAAGCACACTGGCGGGAACGTCCAGCATTTGGAGTAATTCGTCGTCCCACTTCAAGTCGTGGATATTGTACATAAGTGTTCTCGATGCGTTCGTGTAATCCGTGACATGGACTTTGCCTCCCGTTAATTTCCACACCAGCCACGTATCCATCGTCCCGAACAACAGCTCTTTGCGTTGTGCTTTTTCCCTCGCACCTTCGACGTGGTCAAGGATCCATTTGACTTTTGTGCCTGAGAAATACGCGTCAATCAACAGACCTGTTTTACTGCGGACGGTCTCTTCGTAACCTTCGTGCCGCAGTTCTTCACAGATATCGGCAGTCTGTCTGGACTGCCAGACAATCGCGTTATACACCGGGATTCCCGTGTTCTTGTCCCAGAGGACGGTGGTCTCACGTTGATTGGTGATCCCGATGGCTGCAATTTCCTGCGCGGCGACGCGGTGGGTCGAAAGCAGTTGGGCAATCACACTCTGTACCGAGCCCCAGATTTCCATGGCATCGTGCTCGACCCATCCCGGATTGGGGAAAATCTGTGTGAACTCTTTTTGGGCGATTCCGACGATAGAGCCCGACTTATTAAACAAAATGGCCCGTGAGCTGGTTGTGCCTTGATCGATCGCCAAAACGTACTTTTTTTCCATTTATATGGGCCTCCTCAATTAAAACCATATCTGTATTCCTATATTTGTTCTACGAACGTTGCTCCGCTGAGACCAAGCGGTCTCAATGAAAACATCCGACAAAGACAAAGGCTGCAATGATGGCGCCCACAATTGGCCCAACAACTGGGATCCAAGCGTATCCCCAGTCTGAACTGCCCTTTCCGGGGATGGGAAGAATCGCATGGGCAATGCGCGGAGAAAGGTCGCGAGCGGGATTAATCGCATAGCCCGTGGTACCTCCAAGTGACATACCGATTGAAACGATCAGCCAGCCTACGACAAACGTTTCAAGTCCGTTGCTGAACACTAGTCCCTTGGCGCCGAAGGCCAGCAAGGCTAATACTAAGACGAAAGTGCCGATGACTTCACTGACAAAATTTGAAAAAGTGTTCCGAATCGCGGGCCCCGTCGCAAATACACTCAGCTTGGCTGCGGGATCGTCCGTTTCCTTCCAATGAGGTAAGTAGTGAAGATAAACGGCCACGGCTCCTAAAAAGCCCCCGACCAACTGACCAAGAATCAAACTAGGGACCTTGGACCAAGCAAGTTTTCCAGCGACCGCAAAGCCAATCGTCAACGCAGGGTTGAGGAAAGCCCCACTGTAATGGCCCACTGTATAGGCGCCAACCATAACGGCGAGTCCCCAGCCAATCGTGATAACAATCCATCCTGAGTTTTCGGCTTTAGAACGTTTCAAAACAACTCCAGCTACGACGCCGTCTCCAAGCAAAATAAGGAGGAACGTGCCAATGAGTTCTGCGAGAAAATTCGACATAAGTGAGCCCCCATATTCTATATATTGATTGATTATGCGTAAAAATGGAAAAACATAAGCGCAGAGACTAAAGGGAACCTCCACCTCCTGACCGAAAAAAAGAAACCGAACTCATTCCAATGGCCTGTTCAGCCACTGAAATAAATTCGGTTCTCCGATTCTCCGAGTTGTATTAAGTTGGTTTGATGGCGCATACATGAAGTGCTGTTGCAATTGAATGCGCTTACTGATGAGCAAGTCTACTCCACAATCAAACGCCTGTCAACAATCCGTGAAATGACCTTCATGAGTTGAAGGCTTCAAGATTCACTGCACTCTTAAAGCTTCACGGAATGTCCACGGCCCGTCCACACCTTATACACATTTGGCTCTTATAATGACATTTGTATCGAGAAGACTCCGTATTGAGGTGATCAACGTGTACACGGCAACTGTAATCGGACTGATGGTGGTTTTGGCAGGCTTGGCTGTCTTCATGGGGCATGGCGCATATAAGCAAGACACTCAGATTATGCTGGAGACCAAACCTTCCCGCCACTAACAACAGGGATATACACGCAGAAGCGAACAACAATATACAATCCTGTCAACCTATAGAGTTCGTCCACCCAACGGGTGCCTCCAATGAAAATTGGAAGCACCCGTTGTTGTTTGGGTACGAAGCTCGATTTTCAGTTCTCATGTTTCACATAGATGGTGAATAAGGGGATTCCTGCTCGTGCATTCTAGGTTTGATTCTGTGGGTGGGGGGTCGAGGTAGATGTACACCGCCAATGGTTGGGTGAATTACTACGTTGGCATACTCTGGTTAATCGCCTTCGTGGCTTTTGTATTTCTGAAATACCCTTCTGAAAAGGAGTAATGCACCCTTGAACTGGACGAAACAAGCCCGGCAAAAAGTCGCGATCGAGTTAGCGTGGGACAAACTCCTTCCGTCTGAACAACCCATTTATGTCTCGTCACTGGTCTACACCTTTGGAGTCTTTACCCTAAGCAGTATGGTTGTCGTCATTGTGTCCGGTATTATCATGGCCGCGAAAAATCCAGTGTGGTATCAAGTATCAGGGCTAGGTGCTTATGTTCGCAGCATCCACTTTTGGGGCGTGCAGGCATTCTTCTTTTTTATGACGTTACACTTGGTTGCTCAATTTTTCATGTCTGCGTGGCGGGAAGGTCGCGGGGCAACCTGGGTCTGGGGAGCCATATCGTTTGGCGTCAGCATCGTCACGGCATTTACCGGGTATTTAAGTCGAGGAGATTTCTTTTCGCAATGGAACCAAGTCCAAAGTAAAGACGCATTCAATGGCGCGGGAATAGACGGGTTCTTAAATATCCTGAACAACGGTCAGGTGTACGGTTTGCATATTTCCGTGCTGCCTATCATTTTGATTGGCCTGGTGGGAATTCATGTCTTGGCAGTCCGAAAGCGGGGGGTTGTTCCACCCATTGGCACTCCTGAAGAAGGTGACAACGGATGAAGAAAGAGTGGGCTTATCCTGATGCACGGAGATTCGAGGTAAAGGAGTTTGACTTGCTCAAGGAAGGCACATTGAGTTTCGTGATCCTCACAATCGTCGTTTTGGTCATTGCAGCTGTTGCGGGCGCTCCGTATCGCCCTGCGGTGACAAATGCAGATATTGCGACAAAAGACCCTGTTTTGTTTCAAAAAACGGCACTCGGATACATTGACGGATCTGAAGACATCGCAACCTATGGTCCCCCGTACAACAACGGTTGGCACGGGAATGTCACTGGTGTTCAGTCGTTAGGCGGATTTGCGCCTCAAACATGGTGGGGAACACCGTACCCCGTGAACGCCGCAAGGGACTTTGTCCTTTCTCCGCTGGCAAAGCTTGCGACAGCCTCTGGGAACTCCAGCCTTCAGAATGCACTGAACACCTATGAATCGGCTTCGTATGCCCAACAGATGACATGGAACAAAAACTACCGAGATGCGCTGACCAAGGCAACTGTGAATGGGAATCAAGTTACAGTTCCACAGGGGGATTACGGACCCGTGCAGCAAATGATGCAATCCGAACTGCGCTTTGCGCAGACGGGTTTGTTGTCCGGCGCATTGGCAGCGCAGACCAACCAGGGCGTATATCGGTGGAATGTCCAAAACGACTTGTTGTTCCTGCAGGGTGATCCGCTTCACCAGATAGCCGGGAACATAAACATGAAAGGCGAGCAATGGGGGATTAACCACGACGAGCAGGCCTATCCAGGTCCATGGTGGCTGACACCCTACACGTTTTTGTATCAGGTTCCACCGTGGTCAACGGCCTCAAATGCCGACCAACTAGCGGCCTACACGGTTGCTGTACTGTTCTTGCTTCTTATATTTCTCCCGTGGATTCCTGGCCTGCGGTCTATTCCGAGACTTTTACCGGTTTATAGGTTCATATGGCGTGACTGGTATCGCATGCAAAATAGGTCTGGAGGCGGTGGCGGAGTCTCTGGGACGGACAACCGGACGTCTTTTGGAACGGGAACCAGGTCGGGAGGGAG
This sequence comes from Alicyclobacillus tolerans, assembly GCF_021739485.1. Taxonomy (GTDB): domain Bacteria; phylum Bacillota; class Bacilli; order Alicyclobacillales; family Alicyclobacillaceae; genus Alicyclobacillus_K; species Alicyclobacillus_K tolerans_A. The sequence continues at coordinate 1,624 of NZ_JAJFNK010000045.1, read as the reverse complement.
ATCTCATGCCTAAAGGTTTATTGTTATGGGGATTTTGGGGCTTGGGACTTACGTGCGGAGTCTTGGGAATGGGATGGTTGTCCGAGGGAATTGTTCAACGCAGTCTAAACCAGATCATGTTTGGATCCTCCGTTTTAATGTTTGGATTTTGGGTGTCGGGAAACATTTTGGCAAGTGCAAAAAAGGCATTGCGCGCCTATAAAAATCGGTCCCCATCCGGTCATCCGTGAAAAAGATGATTGAACAGTTCTTCTAGGGGCAGTCTACACAACGAGAATGCAAAGGAGGGTTTTGTTTGGCTGTTACAAGTTCAATTTACGATCAAATTGGTGCCGACAAAATGGATGCATTTATGGCAAGTTTCTTTGGCCACATCAAAGACAACAAAAACATTGGACCTTTATACCCAGATGACTGGACGGAGCTCGCAGCAAAATATAAGCCGTATATTTCGGACTTCCTGCGGGGGAACATTATCATCACGAAACAAGGTGACCCAAACCTGCCAAGAGAACATACAGGGGCGCCGATTTCAAGGGATCAAGCCGACGAATGGGTGAACTGCCTGCGTTTGACACTTCGGGATTTCAAAATTTCGGATGACAACCGCGAAGTACTCCTGGACCAAATCCAGCAGAAAGCATACGAGCTTGTCAATGCACCCCAATAAGCCTTAAGCGCAGTCGGAATTTGTCTTTGAGGGCATGGCAGGCTTTCCGGTCAACGAGTTGTCCGTGCATTGCTTCCTTTCCCTGAAGGGGCTGCGGGAAGGAGCTTTGACATAGCCGCTGGTCAGGATGCCACAGCCCTCCCCTCTAGGGGCTGCATCGGGTTCAGTTATCTCACTTTTTCCTCAAATCGTTCTGCGCAATGACAACTTCCTCCAATCAAACACCAATCAAACACTTACCCCAAAGTAGGGACCCGGGAACAAGTAGGAACCGGCGAAAACGCCGGAACCAGCGAACAAGCAGGAACCCGCACAAACGCCGGAACCTGCGAAAAAGCCAGTGGAAATGCGGAATTTGAGAACGCTGAGTTTCTAATGGACTATCGCAAGACACTTCTTTGTCCTATATGCATTTACATTAACGACTAGTTCTATTGAACCAGATAAGAGAATCCAAATGTATCTCCTGAAGAACCATGAGGCGTGCCATACTGACAGTGTCGTTAGAGAGTTCTTTTAGACAGGAGGTATGCACGATGGTCAACACCGCAAATGCCTGGCCCAACTACTACGTGGGTTTTTTATGGCTCATCGTGTTTGTTGTTTTCGCTGTGGCAAAATATCCGCACCACAAAGGAAGTGATAAGAAATGAACTGGACGTCCGCAATTCGCACCAAAATTTCGGAGCAGTTAACTTGGGATGACTTGTTGCCGTCCGAACAGCCCGTGTACGTTTCTTCCCTGGTTTACAGCTTCGGCGTACTTACCCTTAGCAGTTTGGTCATCGTCATTGCTTCCGGAGTCATCATGGCCTCCAAAGGGGCTTTGTGGTATCAAGTTTCCAGTCTCGGGGATTTCTTTCGGAGCATTCACTTTTGGAGTGTTCAGGCCTTCTTCTTTTTCATGACCATGCACCTTGTCGGCCAGTTTTTCATGGGTTCTTGGCGCAATGG
>NZ_JAJFNK010000044.1 GCF_021739485.1 Alicyclobacillus tolerans | reverse complement strand
GCCCGCTGTTCTCACCGCACAAAACTCAACTGAGCTTTGCGGAAGAACCCTTTTTCAACCGTTTGAACTTGGCGACTGCCTGGTTCGAGGGTTTCAAAAGAACCTTGCTGTGATGGGGTTTTTAAAGCGTTTTTGCGGTGCCGCTCTCGCGGCGACATCGACTAATATACTACGCCCGCTCTAGCAATGCAACTGGTATTTTAAGGTTATGGGGAGATCGTTGAACAGCCATGGGCGTATCGATCCGAAATAGCCCCCCATTCTATGGTCTGATTAACACCTTTCCTTCCGTTGTTACAATCCAAATGCCGCAATTTGTTTCTTTAATTCGTTAGCCGAGTATTTGAGCTTTTCCAACTCAACTGGCGAGGGTTCAATGGGAAGGACTTCATGAATGCCTTGTCGATTTACGACACATGGAACTCCTAAATAAACGTCGGATATGCCGTGAAAGTTCTGTAGCAATGTGGACACATTGAGCACCGAGGATTCGTTGAATAGGATTGATTCGACAATTCGATCGAGCGCTAGAGCAATCGCATAATAGGTTGACCCTTTGGTGCTAATAATTTGGTATGCCGCGTCCCTTGTTGCTTTAAAGAGGTCTTGTTTCTCAACTTCAGACAGACCAATCGGCATACCGGCAATGTTTGTATGGCTCCAAAGTGGAAGTTCTGTATCCCCATGTTCACCAACAATGTGAGCGTGAACGCTCCGCGGGTCAACGTTTAGTTTGTTGGCAATCAGGTAGCGAAATCGCGCGCTATCCAGCAATGTACCGGAGCCGATAACCCGATTCCAGTCCCACCCCGATTTCTTCCACGAAAAGTACGATAGGATATCCACTGGGTTTGTAGCAATCAGAAGGATACCATTTTTATTCCGTTGTGTTACCTTTGGAATCATTGCATCAAATATCTGAAGGTTTCGCGCTAATAAGTCTTGCCTTGTCTCATTTGGTTTTTGAGCTACACCCGCGGTAACAATGATGATGTCGGCATCGGCACAGTCTTTGTATTCCCCGGCATATACTTTGATGGCACCTATGAACGGTAAGCCGTGACTCAGGTCAAAAGCATCGCCCATGGCTTTGTTTTGATTGACGTCGATTAACACGAGCTCGTTGACTCGTTTGCGTAGTAACAACGTATAAGCAGTCGTTGAACCAACCGCCCCCGAGCCTATAATTGCTACCTTCACAAAAACACTCCTGTTGTATTAAGAATAGGCCAACACGTGTACCTTTGGACAATTGATCCGCTGACGTGCATGCGAGAATAGTGTGCACCTTTCTTAAAAGACTAAACATGGGGGAATCATGAGCATGGGGAATCATGAGCGGTGGACTCCCCCAACGCAAGATCAGCACACAGCCAACTCTCACCACGAGGACGTTCCCATCCTCGAATGCACCTGCACCATCGTTTGTCCTTCAATCGTAGGTATACATCATTCTTCGTCATTCTCAGTTACGCGGTTGTCTACATGGCAACACCATACTCACGGTTGTCCCCTTATGCACCTCACTGTGGAACTCCAATTTTCCGTGATGCTCCAAAACGATCTTCTGACTGATCATGAGCCCTAGCCCCGTTCCATTTTCCTTTGTTGAATAGAACGGTTCGCCTAATCTTGAGATGTTTTCTTGAGAAATACCAGGCCCATTATCTATAATTCGCAGAATGACCTTTTCCTGGTTAGTTTGCGCCATCTGCACAATGACTTTCCCGCCAATAGGTGCAGCTTCAATCGCATTTTTAAGCAAGTTAAGACACACTTGATCTATTTGACTGGGTTCACATTCAACAAGCGGAATATTTCTCTCTGCTTCCACGGATATTTCAACGCTCTTCATCAAAGCGTGGGTGTTTAATACTTGCAATACATTAGCCACTTTCTGCTCAATATCCGTTGGCTGAAATTTCTTGACCTGTGGTTTAGCCAACGTTAACAGTTCATTCGTCACTGTTTCGATTCGGTTTATTTCGTGCTCCATAATTTGCAGGTAGCGTTGCGGATCCGTCGTTTGAGGGATCAGCTTTAGAAACCCCTTTAATGAAGTTAAAGGGTTCCGTATTTCGTGTGCCAGACCTGCCGCCATCTGCCCTATAGTAGACAACTTTTCACTTTTAAACAAAAACTCCTGTGTGCGTTTTTGTTCTGTAACATCTTGCGTTGCGCCAATCATAAGAATTTCGCCATTATCCGTGAGGATTTTTTGCCTTCGCGACAGGAGGGTTCTGATTTCACCGTTTGGTTTGATGATCCGAAATTCAATATCCTTTTGGACACCTGTTGACAGAGATTTAAAGGACTCCCAATAACGATCTCGATCGTCTGGATGAATGAGTTCATTGTATTTCTCGAAAGGTACATATCCCGTATTTTCCATACCGTAGATGTGGAACAACTCGTCTGTCCAATACGTGGTTTTCCGATCCGGGTACAATTCCCAGCTACCTATAGACGCCATTCTTTGCGAGAACGCAAGCATATTTTGAATTTTGACACTATACGTTCGTTCTGATATCTGCTGTGTAATGTCCCTATTGATTACATATTGGCCAACCAATCTACCTTCTGTAAAAATGGGCATTATACTTAACAATACAACGAAGCACTTGGCGGTTTTAGACTTTAATTCGCATTCAAACCCTGCGATCCTTTGATTTCCTGCATTGACGACTCTCGATTGCTCATGTTCCCATCGGCTTGGGTCAACCATTAGACTCTTGAAATGCATACCTAACAATTCGGTGTTTGAATAACCAGAAACTTCTTCGAAAACAGGATTACTGTCAACAATTTTCCCATCCAGGTTCAATTTACAAACGCCATCCGGGTTGTAGTACATCAAGGACCTGTATTCTTCAAGATTATTTGTAAAGAGACTTTTCGAAGTCATTGAACGCCCTCAACCCTCAATCGGTCATAAATCATGGTTACCACTAAAATTCTACAATAATTTTCTAGACAACATAAATACTGTGCATGGTATCGCGACATCTGGGTACACCGTTGATGGAGTCCAATCAACCACAAATGGACTTGGTAACTGTGCATTTATTGAATTTAAAAAGCGAGGGACTCAACAGCGATCATAGATCTTCCATGTTTGTAGTGATTTTCGTCACATTATAACCTAATTCCCGGCTTAAAATATCACGTGTTGTGTCACTCAGATGTCACTCAGATGTCACTCAGACAAAGGATGAGCATCACATCGAAGAAGAATCCCTTTCTCACAGGCAATATAAACTAAGGGAAGTGGAAATGCATGACCACCTTGACCATGAAATCGCGCCAACGAGAATTAGAAGAGATTGTAAGTGCTCTAAAAACCATTGAGCCACAGAAATTAGAGATTGTGAAGGCCACCCTACCAGCAGTTAAGCAACATGGTGAAACTATTACCCGCCGTTTCTATCAGCGAATGTTTACAAACCACCCGGAGCTCAAGAATATCTTTAATCAAACGCATCAAATAACCGGCCATCAACCCAAAGCGCTGGCCGATGCCGTCTACGCCGCAGCGGCGAATATTGAAGATATGAGTGTCATCATTCCGGCCTTGGAACGGATCGGTCAAAAGCATCGCAGTCTACAGATTCAACCGGAACACTACCCCATCGTTGGAGAAAACCTGCTTGGCGCCATTAAGGAAGTTTTAGGCGACGCCGCGACCGATGAGGTCCTCAACGCATGGGCGGACGCCTACGACGTCATCTCGGACGTGTTCATTCGTATGGAAAATGCCTTGTACGAGACGACGGAAGTTTTCCCAGGGGGTTGGGGCGGCTATCGGAACTTTGTGGTCGATCGAAAGGTCCCAGAAAGTGATGTCATCACTTCCTTTTACCTCAAGCCGCAAGACGGCAAGCCCATTGCCCACTTCACGCCGGGGCAATACATTACCGTCAAAATGGATATTGGTGGGGAGCCCTATACACACTTGCGTCAATACAGCTTATCGGACCGACCTGGCGTCGGGTACTACCGTATCAGCGTAAAACGAGAAGAATCCCCAGCCGCGGGTGTTCCTGCCGGAGTCGTTTCAACGTATCTGCATACACATGTACGAGAAGGGGACATCATTCCAATTACCGCTCCCGCAGGGGATTTTTATCTCAATATGGAAAGTCGTTCACCGGTCGTTTTAATCAGCGGAGGAGTGGGTCTCACCCCGTTGATGAGCATGTTAAATACGTTGGTCGAGGAACAACCACTGCGTCCGGTGTATTTTGTGCAGGCGGCGCTGAACAGTAAGGTGCACGCCTTTAAAGACCATGTCCGCAATACGGCCAAAAGCCATGCGAACGTAAAATCGTTTGTCATTTACGAGAAGCCTGTCGAAGGAGAGCAAATCGGGGTCGACTTCGACAAACAGGGTTTTATTAACTTGGACTGGATGAAGGAAAATCTCCCGTCAACCGACGTTGACTATTACTTTTGTGGACCTACGCCGTTTATGAGGGCCGTCAACTCGGCGCTCAAGCAATGGGGTATTCCGGAAGGTAAAATCCATTATGAGTTTTTTGGAGCGTTTGGAAACCTAGATGCTAGCCTGTAACCATCGGGCGAAACGCGCATTGGCATAAAAGGAGAAGCAAAGGACAAACGGGCGTGCCTCGGCAAAGGGGTACGCCCGTTTGTTGAATTACCCCGTTGCAATAAATATCGTATTACGATATAAATACTGTGTTCCGATTTTTGCATGAGTACTTAACGTTCACTCGAGAGGAGCACACTGCACCATGGATTTCCAATCACGTAAGACGGGTGATTTCACAACCTCGACTCAGATCATAAAGCTGTCTGCTGCGGGGCTAATCGTTGGAGCAATGTGCGCCTTTATTGCAATCGTTTTGCTCAAAATGATCTATTTCTTCACAAACCTTTCTTTTTATCATCGACTGTCACTGGCCTACATGACCCCAACTCATAACCATCTGCATGCATGGGCCATTCTCCCTCCCATTGTTGGCGCAATCTTGATCGGGTTTATCGCGAGATACGGATCGGAAAAAATCCGGGGACATGGCATACCCGAAGCCATCGAAGCCATGCTCGTCCATGAAAGCAAAGTTCAACCCAGGGTTGCATTCTGGAAACCCATTTCTGCAGCTATCTCCATTGGCTCTGGTGGACCATTTGGTGCTGAAGGTCCTATTATCATGACAGGCGGCTCCTTTGGTTCATTGTTCAGTCAATTCTTGAAGTTCTCCTCGGTCGAGCGTCGCATCATGCTTGTCGCTGGCGCGGCTGGAGGTATGTCAGCCACGTTTGCGGCACCCGTCTCTTCTGTATTGTTTGCTGTTGAACTCCTTGTTTTTGAATTTAAGCCTCGAAGTCTTGTGCCAATTGCCCTGGCAAGCGCCGTGGCCGATGCGATCCGTGTAGCTCTCATTGGCCCAGGTCCACTTTTCGGTATGCCTGTATTGACAAACGTTAGTGCACAGTTGCTGGGTGTATCTGCACTCATTGGCGTAGTCGGCAGCTTCCTTGCCATTTTACTCACGTGGGCTATCTATGGCGTGGAGGATGCGTTCCGCAAGCTGCCCATTCACTGGATGTGGTGGCCAGCATTGGGGGCAGTCGTCATAGGAGTTGGCGGTTTCATCTCACCCCGAGCACTCGGCGTTGGATATGATAGTATTTCGGCGATGCTCAACGTTAAATTGACTGTTTATACGCTCCTTACACTCTTGATTGTGAAAACGATAATCTGGGTCGTTGCACTGGGCTCGGGCACCTCCGGTGGAATCTTGGCTCCTATCCTCATCATCGGGGGAAGTCTAGGTGGGAGCGTTGGTGAGCTTTTTCACGTACCTCATCCAGGAGTGTGGGCACTGCTGGGGATGTCCGCAATTTTCTCAGGCGTAACCCGGACCCCGTTTACGAGTGTCATTTTCCCGCTGGAATTGACACACAATCTAGGCGCTTTGTTGCCTCTTTTAATCACGTCAAGCATTGCAACAGGATTGTCCTCATTCCTTCTCCCGCGCTCGATACTCACAGAAAAGATTGCCCGTCGCGGGCTGCATTTGACTCGCGAGTATCAAACCGACCCGTTGCAAATGCACTATTGCAAAGAGATTGCTTGGAGACCGGAATTATCTCTCAGTGATGATAGGGTGGTGCGATATGCTGCCGAGGATTTCCTGGCTGCACACTCGTCAGGAACTTGGCTTCAGGTCATCGATCAAGACGGCAGCCTAAAAGGGATCATTTCCGCGTGGGAACTTGCGAAACAGTCTAAACTCAGTCCACACTCCCGTATTCTCGATCACGTTGGCCACCACCCGGTGTTGAAAACCACAGATACAGCGAAGACGGCTCTGGAGTGCATGATCGAAGCCGATGCAGACTGGGTCTGGATTGTGGACGAACAGGCTACCTGCTTCGGATTTGTGACGCTACAGCAATTGTTCGACTTGCGAAAGCGAGAATATCACGAGGAAGTGGTCAGAAAGCGGGTGTTTACGTGGCTTAAGGTCCCCCGGAGAGAAGCCGTAGAAAATAACGGGAATGCATCGAGACAAAGCAACATGTAGTCCCCCCTAGGAGATTCCAAGGATATTTAAAAATGAAAATAGGGGCGTCGCGAGAGATACGCCCCGTTTGGTCTAGTATAGAATTTACTTTAGACAATTTAATGCGCCGCTCATGTTTGTCTCGTAGAACGGCTACGTGTCATTTAGACACGAGCTTTTACTTCTGGTCCTACCATCTGTTTCTTCCCGGATGCCTGCCGCAGCTTTCTGTAAATGTCCCAAGACATCATGACAGCGCCGAGTCCGAAGAAAATATCCCCTGGCATCCGCAGCCACTGCCATATCAACGTCTTGTTGTAGAATGCCAAACTGCGGGCATAGACGTAGCTGTGGGTATAGACCGCGTTCAACTGTTCAAAACCAATCGGCCAGAAGTTCAACAGCAGCCACAGAATCATTCCGATGTTGTAGAACCAGAACGCCCAAATCCCAGCCTTCTCCGTCCAAGGGTTTTCCCCGACGATGTAGCGCAGGGCAAAGTAGATGAGTCCAATACCCAGCAACCCAAAGGCTCCGAACATCGCGGTGTGCGCATGTGCCAATGTGAGAAATGTGCCGTGCTCATAGAAATTGATCAGCGGGGCATTGATCAGCCCGCCCAGAACACCCGCCCCAAAAAAGTTCCAAAAACCCGAACCCATCAGATACAATAACGCGACCCGATGCTGGAAATTCTTCTGCTGTTTCATGTGTCTGCGATTTTCGATGGCTTCCACAACCATCAACAACAACGGCATCACTTCAATGAACGAGAACATGCTCCCGATGCTAATCCAGACCCAAGGTTCTCCCACCCAATACATGTGATGTCCAGTGCCGACAATCCCACCCATAAAGACCAGGATTAATTCGAACCAGGTTGAACGTTCCGCTGTTTTGCGTGAAACAAAGCCCAAGATCACTAACAGGTAGGTCACCGCGATCACGGCGAAAAATTCGAAGGTTCCTTCGACCCAAAGGTGGACGACCCACCAGCGCCAGAAGTCCGTGAGCGTAAAAGAGTTCATAATCCAAGTCACTGGGAACATTCCAAACACATACATGGCGGCAATCGATACACCCGCGTATAGCAGCAAGTGTTCCAGACTCCCCCATCCCTTTTGTTTCCTCAACGCTGGCCAAAGAGCGCGAGCGATAATCACGACCCACAGGACTAAGCCGACAAACAACGCCAGTTGGTCAAATCGACCCAGTTGCAAATACGTCAGCCCCTGGTTGCCAAACCAAAACCAGCTGTTTCCTGGGAGCCATCCTTTAATCCCCGCATACAATCCGACCAGTGTGGACAAACCGACCATCCAAATCGCAACGAATAGAATGTCGACCAACAGCCCTTGGTACTTCGGTTCTTCTCCACTGATAAACGGGGCCAGGAAGATGCCCGCGCCCATCCAGGCAATGGCGATCCAAAAAATTGCCGTTTGGATGTGAATGGCCTTCAAAACATTGAAAGGCATGAGATTTATGAGATTGAGTCCAAAGAAACCGCTGCGTTCCGAATAGTAGTGGGCCATGAGCATACCGGCGCCAATTTGAATGAGAAACAAAATTGCGACCGTAAGAAAGTACTTGCCGCTTTTACGCTGGCTTGGCGTCAGCTTCGGAAATCCTTGAATTTCGTTGAGACCCACTTCCTCGACTGGTGCGGAGATGTGAGCGAAGTAAAAGTACACGGTCGCCCCAATTCCGGCTAAAAGCAAACCAATGGAAGCCCAAGTCCAGATAAACGTTTGCGAGGTGGGCACGTTCCCGACAAGGGGTTCATACGGCCAATTGTTCGTATATGAATAGTCCAGTCCGGGCCGGTGAGCAACAGACGTCCAGGCTGTGTACATGAGAAAATCCGCTACATCCGATGCACTGGACGCATTCAGTGCGGTCGCTTTTACATACCCCTCCTGCCTATTCGTCGTGATCAGACTGGTCGCCGTCGAACGCAGGATACCTTGCATAGCCTGCCCTTCCGTATCCGACACAGTCAAGACACCGTTTTTCAGATTTGGATGCTGCAGTTCCTGTTCGACCTTGTCGCCTACGATGGTTTGTTGCCCCACATTCAATTTTGCAAACGGAAGGTGGTACGAACTTTGCGCATATTCGTCTCTCATTTGAACAGCGAGTTCGTGCAGCAGCAAAGCCGTGTAGTCTTCGCCGAAATACGAACCATTTCCGTAGACACTGCCGTAGTCCATCAGATCAGCTTCCTGAAAGCCCGCCTTACCCTCGACAATCTGGAGTTCAGTAAAGAGAACCTGTCCAGATTGAGTGACGACCTTTGTAGGAATCGGTGGAGCACCGTTATAGGTTTGGACCGTTCCCCAGACAAAAATGGCAACACACCCGACCAACACTACAAAAAAGATTCGTTTCAGTAATTTTGTCAGCGAGTCGTTTTTTTCTATATCCCCCATAGATATACTCCTTTGGTTAAACTATCGCGCGATGTAACCTAAGTTTGCAGCACTGTACCGTACCTAATTGTGAATCACATCACAAATGGTTTCCGGTCGAAAAAATAAATCGTCTAACCGCAACATTTGGGCCAGAAATAGCCAAAACTCGCGTGATTTGCCGCACATCAAGGATGACTTCAATTAGGTACCGTAAGTTCGTTACTTAGTCATGGATACTAAATAAGTTCAAATGTGACCTACAGCTCGAGAGGGAGGAATTCAAGTGGTGGAACTTGTGAAGACAGGAGATTTAGATTGGGAACCAACCAATGTGGATGGGATTGCCGGAAAAAGCCTCATTCAATTTGCAGAAGGGACGGCTAAACTTATCCGTTTGAAGCCGGGTGCACAATACCCAAAACACCAACACCCCAAGCGCACAGAATATGCGTATGTCCTCTCAGGCAACGCGATTCTAACGGTTGGCGATAAGGAATTCGAGGCAAGCGCAGGCGATTTCTTGATGTTTCCCACGGATACTCCGCATGCGTTGGGAAACCGTTCTGAGGCGGACGTACTGTTGTTTGTCGGCGCAGTTTACCATGTAGAAACCGCGCAGTAAATCAACCGTTACCGGTCAAGCCAAGCTCAGTTAGGGTGACCCTTTATGAAAGCATCGCCGTTTCTAAAAGCCTCTCTAACCCATAGAAAAATGTCCCCTGGCGCTGTTTCATGAAGGGTCCGCTTCAATCATACGAGTTGCTTTACATCTGCAGGTTGAAATACCATGACGGCTCTGGCCCATGGAAACCTAGATTTCACTTGTTCAAAACGACCCCCAAAGCTTTCAAATTTAGCCTGTCCTTTAAGGACATAACCCGCACCTGGTCCGTGCATTCCATGAACTTCTTTTGAAGCTAAAATCAATTGAACATTGTTGTTCATTTTGACGTTTGCCTCTGTTTCATGAAGCCCTCCAACGGGTATCAGTAATTCATTCATCGACCACACAGTGATATAACTGTTCCAAGTCGCGGCGAGATGGGGTCCGTCCTTACCGACGGTCGCAAATGTCGCAGCTCCTTCTTTGGCTAAGATCTCTCTAATTTTCTCGTTAAGCATTTGACGATCTCCTTCATTGTCTTTCATTATCCTTCGCTACGCGGTTATGCGGTCACACACTCTTTCAATGCGTCAAATCCCCATTTCCTAATACCCGGCGCTGCCATACTGCTACATTTTCAGCATGCGCAGACGATAATGACCGGGTTCTGGTTCAGCCATAGTCACACGATGACCCATCCGTTCAAGCTTTGCTTTGACGGCTAAAACTTTGGCTTCTGATACATGGATCTCACAATGGGTTCCCGGTGGAACATCTTCAAGCAAAACAGAAATTTGCCGTCCCGGACACCCTTCTTCTGGCAACACTCCCCGAATGTCCACAATCAGCTGTGGCCCCTCCGTGCTCACATGAAGCATTTTTACCCCTCCAGAAAAACTCCTTCTAAGTTCTTGTATCAACCCGTCGATTTTTCAATCCCAACTTGAAGGACCGCATCGCCCATGTCGTAACACCTGTTGGCTTTGACCGAGAACCGGCTATCCTTTCCACATCTAAAGTAACAAGCCGGGAAAGTTATTGCTGTGCGTTTTGTCACGTGAGACTTAAGACCGGCCCGAGCGGGTAGTGCCCCCTAGGTCAGCCCGCCTTATGCAGGTGTTGGGCAGCAGCTGCCGCCCTGTTTTTACCAAATAACTGGACCAGAAAAGATATTGCCACGACAGTCCAAGCTGTGACTGCAGTCCATAACTCTCCCGAAACGAGAATGTGAACAAAGTGCAACCCGTTGATACTGCTCATGGTCTCACATGCTGCCGTATACATGCCTAAAGGAAAGACCATACTCCATAAATTCGGTTCGTACGCAAAGCGTTCTTTGTACACGAAGTACTTCCAAATTCCAATCAGGACCAGGAACGGAATCCACCAAGTTCCCCACACCCAAAGCATGATTGTAAACCCTTGGACAAACGGACGAACAGAAAGCAAAAACGTAGTGGCGTGTGGATAAAGGACTAGCCTTGAACCGGCCAGAGTCGTGATCGCCATCGCCCCCATGTTAATCCAGTAGGGAGGGCTCAGGTCGGACGCCGTCATGGGGTAAAAGAAAAACCGGTGCATAATGAGGGCAATGAAAATGAGATAAAGAATGATTCCCAGTGACCAAAATGCGTACGCGACAAACAATAGGCCTGTATGTTGATGGGGCAAGTAGTCCGCCAGAGCAGAACCCAAGGCTGCAAGGGATTCGCAGCTAACCGTGATGACCAGCCAACTCCCGTTAATCACCTTTTCGACCGGTTGCGTGTTGTAAAACAGCAGGAACGTTAAGATAAAATAGGTCAAAACCAACCATGAAACAAGAGCTGCGATACCGAGTCCCATGGCCACCGAATAGATTCCGCTTAAGGTGAACCTCGTTCCCAAAACGTCGGTTCCAGCGATAAAGGTGAAGTACCCAAAAACCTTGTTTGCACTGGTGAGATCTCGCCAAACTTCTCGTGGAAACCAAACGAGCCGAAGCAGATGGGCTCCAATCATCAGAACGTATAAGGCGATCGCGATTGCAAACCAGATGGCTGAGAGTTCCCGCACGCCCTTTAAAAACAGGGCGATTGAAACAATTCCGGTAGCCATGACGCTCGCGAAATAGCCTGTCGCTAAATTCCGGATGGAATCCCCCCAACCGTAAGCCATTCCTCCATCGCCTCCTTTCACTGCCGATAGCCAAACAACACTCCAACCACGAAAACAATCCAAGCATGAAAACACTCCATTACCGTGCGGAATAGCGATTGTTCACCACTAACATAGATCCATCCCACCGTTCACCTGTAGCCCTCATTGGACTATCATCTACCATTCAAAATAACTATGCCGACACGTACATGAGGACCAGTACCAATCTAGTACTTGACTGGTCCATCCCACGTAAAGTGTCAGTACCGAAACTCTGCTAGCTCTCCAAAATGTCTCTTTGGTAAATCCATGATGCCCGTTCACGTAGTCCATTCCCCTGCCGACCGCGTTCGTATCGTAATACGACAAAGTCAACTTTGAGCAAATTTTTGCGCACGAATTGCATTGGTGAAAACGGACTAGTCCGTGAGGACTACTGACATCTAGGTAAAACGGTGGATGGCAGACGCAGTGGGGAATTGATTATAATCCACTAAGAAAATATCTCACTGCGATATATCCGGATGTCGATTAGGAAGGTGGTGACCGCATGCCAGGTCCAGCACTCAGTCAGCTTTCTGCTCATCGTTCCATCCACGATGCTGCGCTGGAGGAAGCGGAAGACTTGACGTCCCTTTTGGCCCAAAGCATACAGCAAGGTGATCATGAACAAATCCGTCAGGTCGCATACGTGCTTTTGGAGCACTGGGAAACGCGCACGCTGCGCCATGCGGACGTTGAAGAAAGAGAATTCTACCGTGAGATTGAAAGCACGTTTCCTTCTCTGAAAACGACCGTTGTGCAGTTAAGCCGCGATCATGAACTGTTGCGAATGATAGCTGGGGAAATTAAGCATCGGCTGACACAAGACGTCTCCTGGCAGGACGTTTTGATCCGGTTCCAAGCCCTGATCCTGCTCAACCGCATGCACAGCCTTAGTGAAGAGACATACCTGATAAAACCGGTAGAAGCAGCCAAGGAAAGGAAACGTCGTGAAGACGCGAAGGGAGGCGACGGCTCTGGAGACGCACTCGATTAAGGTGTCGCGTTGGCAGCCGCTTCGGCAAGTCTATCCTGCAACCTACGAAGCAATCTTGACCATTTTTCAGGATGCAGGATTGCAGCCCTATGACTTCATGGCTGACGTTGGCCGCACTTTGGGACCTTCATGGCTGTTGCGGGTTCGCTATGGAGAAGGTTATCCAAACGAAGCGGTCTTAGAAACCTCCGACGAAGGGCTCAACGATATCGAACAGCAGGTTGTCGCATTCGTAAAAGACGTTGTCAATGCCTGCCAGGAAACTGCCGTCAAGGACTACCGCAATTTCATGCGCACGAATGCATAGCTGCAAGCTAGATACGCCGTATGAAACCGCGTAGACAAGCGAGAATCAGAGCCAGGGAGGCAAAGCAGTCATGAAACAAGAGCAGGCACTTGCCACAGATAAAGAGGATTTACTTGGACTGTTGTCCCTGCGGTTTGGCTCCATTCCGGAAACCGCAATCCAATCGATTGAACAAACGTCCGACCTCAACACCATTGAGCGGCTGATTGTCGTCGCAGCCAATGTTCCGGACTTGAACACTTTTTTGGCCGAACTCGACGCGGGAAGCACTGCCTTTAAGATCGTCGGCGACGTGTACAATCCGATTCCAAGCCCGAAGAAAGGAGTGTAATTCATGGCTCGAAAACACATTCCGTTTCCCCGCCGACTCGCCTACCTGAAACGCGGGGACCGCTTCAACGACAATTGGTCAGAGCAAAGCCGCCGTCCGAGAAACTGGGAAGATACGTACCGCTCCCGCTGGCAGCACGACAAGGTCGTGCGCTCGACGCACGGAGTGAACTGCACCGGATCATGCAGCTGGAAAGTCTATGTCAAAGACGGGATCATCACCTGGGAAACCCAACAGACCGACTATCCCTCTTTAGGAAAAGACTTTCCCGAGTATGAGCCCCGCGGCTGCCCGCGCGGCGCTAGTTTTTCCTGGTACACGTACAGTCCTATGCGCGTCAAATACCCGTATGTCCGGGAAGAATTGCTGCGGTTTTGGCGCGAACTGCGGAGTCAGAACAAAAACCCCGTTGAGGCATGGCAAAGCATTGTCTCAGACCCGGCCAAACGCAGCGCATACCAACAAGCCAGAGGCAAGGGCGGACTGGTGCGCGCTTCGTGGAGCGAAGTCAGCGAACTGATTGCCGCGGCCAACATCCATACGATTACCGAGTACGGACCCGATAGAGTGTTTGGCTTCAGCCCCATTCCGGCGATGTCCCAGGTGAGCTACGCAGCCGGATCGCGTTTCCTCTCCTTAATTGGAGGTTCTCTGCTGAGTTTTTACGACTGGTATGCGGACTTGCCGCCGGCCTCGCCCCAAATCTGGGGTGAGCAGACAGATGTGCCCGAGAGCGCGGACTGGTTCAACTCGAAGTACTTCATAATTTGGGGAACGAACCTGCCTATGACCCGGACACCAGATGCCCACTTCATGGTCGAAGCGCGCTACCACGGCACCAAAGTGGTGGGAGTCAGCCCAGACTATGCAGAATACATCAAGTTCGCGGACCAATGGCTTCCGGCCCAGCCCGGCACCGACGCCGCTTTGGCCATGGCCATGACGCACGTAATTTTGAAAGAATTTTACGTTGAAAAACAGACGCCGTATTTCGTGGAGTACGCAAAAAAATACACCGACCTGCCATTTCTCGTCACGTTAAAACCGCACGAAGGAGCTTATGTCACCGACCGGTTCCTGCACGCATCCGACTTTGACCACGAGGTGAAACTCGGAGAGTGGAAGACCCTGGTGTGGGACCGCGATCGCGGTGGAGTTGCTGCACTCAAAGGCAGTCTCGGCTTCCGCTGGGACGGTTCAAACGACTGGAACTTAAAACTCGAAGATCCACAGGGTCAGCCTGTCTCACCCGAACTGAGCATGCTGGACCTGGCCGACGACAGCGTCGTGGTGAAATTCCCGTACTTTGGCGCAGATAAATCCAGTGGCGAACTGATTGAGCGCGGCGTTCCCGTGAAAAAGCTGGTGGATAAAGACGGGAGTCCTGTTTGGGTGACCACGGTCTACGACCTGATGCTGGCCCATCACGGGGTCAATCGGAACCTGCCGGGGGATTACCCACAAGACTACGACGATCTTGCCCCTTACACCCCGGCTTGGCAAGAATCCATCACGGGAGTGAAGCGGGAACAAGCCATCCAGGTGGCGCGAGAGTTTGCGGACAATGCAGAAAAAACCCGCGGAAAATCGATGATCGCGTTGGGCGCGGGCACCAACCACTGGTACCACAGCGACCTCATTTACCGCTGCATCATCAACCTGGTGACGCTGACCGGCTGTCAAGGGGTCAACGGCGGAGGCTGGGCGCACTACGTGGGTCAAGAAAAGGTTCGGCCGCTTGAAGGGTGGTCCACCATCGCCTTTGGCCTGGATTGGAACCGTCCACCGCGACAGATGCAAGGCACGTCGTTTTTCTACTTTGTCACCGATCAATTCCGCTATGAAGAGTTGGACACCAAGACCTTGGGAACGCCTTTAGGCGGACGCTTTCTAAACATGCATCCGGCCGACATGAACGCGATGGCCGTGCGTTTAGGGTGGATGCCCTCGTACCCGCAGCTTGAGCAAAACCCTCTACACGTGGTGAAAGAGGCTCGCAGCCACGGTGCGAAAACCAACGAAGAAGTCGCCCAGTTTGTAGCAGATAAGCTGCAATCCGGAGAGTTGAAGTTCGCGGTCGAAGACCCCGACAACCCGGTGAACTTCCCCCGCGTCCTGTTTGTCTGGCGTTCGAACCTGTTGGGGTCAAGCGGCAAGGGCCACGAATACTTCCTGGAGCACTTGCTCGGCGCAGACGGGCATGTCTTAGCCCAGGAAAACGAGGGCTGGATGCCGCAGACCGTCAAGGTCTCGGACGAAGTTCCGCGCGGAAAACTCGATTTGCTCATCGATATTGATTTTCGTATGACCGGCACGGCCCTGTATTCGGACATTGTCTTGCCTGCGGCTACGTGGTACGAAAAGCACGACTTGTCAAGCACGGATATGCATCCGTTTATTCACCCGTTCAACCCGGCCATCTCATCGCCGTGGGAAACCAAGAGCGATTGGGACACCTTCCGGACGCTGGCCGAGACGTTCTCGAAGCTTGCCGAAGAGCACTTGCCAGCCCAAGAAGACCTGGTCATGACGCCGCTTGGCCACGACACGGCAGGCGAAATTGCTCAGCCAAATGGCAAGGTACAGGATTGGCGCAATGGAGAAACTGCGGCCGTTCCTGGAAAAACCATGCCGAACTTTACGGTCGTCCGCCGCGACTATCCAAACATCGCTGAACAAATGACCACTTTAGGGCCTCTGGCGCAAAAAAACATTGCATCGAAAGGAATCTCCATTTCCGGAGAACGGGCCTACGAGGAAGTTGCCCGTCAGAACGGCACGCTCAAGCTTCCTGGTCCTGGTAACGGAAGGCCTTCCTTGTACAGTGCACAACATGTGATCGACGCGATTTTGACCATGTCCGGCGCAACCAACGGCCGCCGCTCCGTCGAAGAGTTTGAAGCGTTGTCCAAACTGACCCAGCTTGAAGAGGTCAAAAAGATTACCAAAAACCGGGAAGATGAAGTGATGACGCTTCACGACATCACTGCGCAGCCTCGAAGCGCTATGCCAACGCCGATTTGGAGTGGGCTCGAGGGAGAAAACACGCGGTATTCGCCGTTTGCCATTAACGTTCAATACGACGTACCTTGGCACACACTGACCGGCCGCCAGCACTTTTACCTCGATCACGAGGTGATGCTCGAATTTGGCGAAGGGCTTCCTTTGTATCGTCCGCCGCTGAACATCGCGCCGTTTCATCCAGGGGACGCCGACGTTACGGGTTCCAAAGCCCGCACGGTCACAGTCCGGTACCTGACGCCGCATCAGAAATGGGGCATTCACTCCATGTACGCGGACAATCCTCGGATGCTGACCCTATTTCGCGGAGGCCAGACCATCTGGATGAGCGAGCAAGACGCCAAAGCCATTGGCATTGCGGACAACGACTGGGTGGAAGTGTACAACCGAAATGGCGCCATTGCGTGCCGGGCGGTTGTAACTTACCGCATTCCAGCCGGCGTTGCGATGATGTACCACGCACAGGACCGCGTGATTGGCGTTCCCAAGAGCGAGGTAACCCAAGACCGCGGCGGCACGCACAACAGTGTGACCCGCATCATTCCAAAACCGACCCACATGATTGGCGGTTACGGGCAACTCAGCGCAGGGTTCAACTACTACGGCCCAACCGGGCACCAAAGGGACGCACTTACCATCATTCGTCCCTTGAAGGAGGTCGACTGGCTTGAAAGTTAAGGCGCAAGTTGCGATGGTCATGAATCTCGATAAATGCATTGGCTGCCATACGTGCAGCGTGACTTGTAAAAACACCTGGACCAATCGCCCAGGGACGGAGTACATGTGGTTTAACAACGTAGAGACCCGGCCGGGCCCTGGTTACCCTCAAGAATGGGAGAATCAGGACAAATACCGGGGAGGTTGGGAATTGAAAAACGGCCGTCTGCGCCTGAAAGCTGGCGGGGCCATCACCAAACTGGCTAACATCTTTCACAACCCAGACCAACCGACGCTCGACGACTACTATGAGCCGTGGACTTATAACTACGAAAATCTGATTGAAAGCCCACGCCAAAAGCACCAACCCGTGGCGCGTCCCCTTTCCCAGGTCACGGGAGAGTACATCAACCAACCTGTCTGGGGCCCAAACTGGGACGATGACCTGGCCGGTGGAAACGCGATCGCGCCGAGGGACCCCAACTTTCAAGAGATGCAAGGACACATTGCGTTTGAATACGAGCAGACGTTTATGATGTACCTGCCGCGCATTTGCGAACACTGCCTGAATCCCGCTTGCGTAGCCGCATGTCCTTCAGGAGCACTGTACAAACGGGATGAGGACGGCATCGTGCTGGTAGACCAGGAAGCGTGCCGCGGTTGGCGCTTTTGTGTCAGCGCATGTCCTTACAAAAAGGTCTACTTTAACTGGAATACGCACAAAGCCGAGAAATGTACCTTCTGCTATCCCCGCATCGAAGCGGGCCTGCCGACCATCTGTTCAGAAACGTGCGTCGGCCGGATTCGTTACCTGGGCGTAATTCTATACGATGCGGACAAAGTGCGTGAAGCCGCATCCGTCGAGGACGTAAAAGACCTGTACGAATCGCAGCTTTCCGTTTTTCTCGACCCAAACAACCCGGAAGTGATTGCCGAAGCGCGAAAGGCCGGAATTTCCGACGCATGGCTCGAAGCTGCCAAGAACTCTCCCGTGTACAAAATGGCCATTGAGTGGAAAGTCGCGCTGCCGCTTCATCCGGAGTACCGGACACTGCCCATGGTTTGGTACGTTCCGCCGCTTAGCCCAATGATGAACCACTTGATGAACGAAGACGAACTGAGTGCCGACAGCTACCTAACGGCGGTCGACCATATGCGAATTCCCATGGAGTACCTGGCTTCCATCCTAACCTCCGGCGACACTTCCGTCATTCGCACGGTTTTGCTTAAACTGACGGCAATGCGGTCGTACATGCGGTCTCAGACCGTTGGTGATTTAAATGGAAGCCGTCTTCTTGAAGAAACCGGCATGACCAGTGCACAGGTTGAGGAAATGGCGCGGTTGTTCGGACTCGCCAAATACAACGAACGGTTTGTGATTCCAACTGCCGAGCGCACGATGGATAAGGACCTCGCCTACGAGCAAGGAGCGTGCAGCCTCGAAGAGTTGGCACCGCCCGAAGGCATTCAGGCCATCGCTCACGGCATCGGTTCTGGAAAGGGATGGAGATGACCATGGTTCGCCAACCCTCCTACCGCCTGTTGTCTTATCTCTTGAGTTACCCCGGGGGGGCGGAGTTTTTCACAGCCCTCCGGGAAGTGCGAGCCTGGTTGGAAGAGTCAGACGAGCAGATGGAAGACAAGGTCGTGTCGCAGATTTCCAGTGCGATTGATGGATTGCTGGCCAAGTCACAAACGCAACTTGAAGCCGAGTACGTTCGTACCTTTGATTTCAGCAATGCGACGTCCCTTTACCTGACCTCCCACGAGTTGGGAGACAGCCGCGGCCGCGGACCTGCCTTAATTGCGTTGAGAAACCTGTTTCATCAATACGGCTATGAGGAAGTCAGCGACGAACTTCCGGATTATGTCCCAATGCTGCTCGAATTTCTGTCGGATATCCCCGATTCAGAGCTGCCATCGGACCTTGAAGAGCGCATTGCACGCGTGTGCCAAGCCATCGACAGCCATCTCCCGGAAGACAGCACGTACAAAGAGGTTTTCACCGCCGCACAGCAGGTCTTGCCTCCGGTGAACCGCGACAAAAATCCGTTTCCGTTTCACGAAAAGGCCGATACGGATGAACTTCCGTATCCGCTGCTCTACAACGAATGACAGGTGATAGAACAGGGATCTCTGTAATCTAGCCACGCAATTTTATACAGAAGGAAGGTCTTCACATGGCCCAGTTTCTGTGGGTGATTTTCCCATACCTGTGCATCGCCGTGCTGGTTGTCGGTACCATTTACCGCTACAGTTACGACCAAATTGGATGGGGATCAAAGTCCAGCGAAATTCTCGAGAAACGCCTATTGCGGTGGGGGAGTTTATTGTTTCACTGGGGCCTCGTTTTTGTGTTCTTTGGGCACGTGATGGGACTCCTGATTCCGATTCAATTCTACCAATGGCTTGGAGTTTCTTCGGAGTTCTACCACATGAACGCAGAGATCTTTGGCGGCCTCACTGGTTTGGCGGCATGGGTTGGAATTTTACTGCTTTTGATCCGTCGAATCGTCAACAAACGAGTGCGGCTGAACTCTTCACCCTCGGATTATGTGGCGCTTTGCATGCTGTTTATTGTGGTATCGCTCGGTTTATACGTGACAACCATTTACGACTCGATTCACGGTCCTTACGAATACAGGACGAGTGTTGGACCGTGGTTCCGCCAAGTGCTGACACTGCACCCGCAGGCTGCCCTGATGCTCCACGCCCCGCTCGTCCTTCAAATGCACGCAATCTCGGCGTTTTTGCTGTTTGCCATCTCGCCGTTTACACGGCTGGTTCACATTTGGAGCGCCCCATTTGCGTACATCACGCGAGCTCCCATTTTGTATCGATCGCGGGCCCAGTACCGAAAGGCCCGGGAAGAAACGGTCAATCGCTACTATTAAATAGTCAACCCAGTCATGGGGCTGTCTCTTTTGGCGAGACGGCCCCCTTTTTGCATCTGTGCAGACTTGCACCAGCACCTATGGCGTTTCGACAAAATGGGCTTCAAATTGGCAAATCGAATGGCCGGACAGGGAGCACCGTACTTCCTTCACCACGACCTCGTCGCCTGGCGTTTTAGACAACAAACCAGCAAGCGCTCCCTCGAGGACCGCAGCTTCAAAGTCACAAACACACCGGTCCACAGGCGGCAACCCGTCGCACGAACAGTTCCGCAGTTCAAGCGTCATCCCGGTAGCGTCCCAATGGTGAACTTCGAGCGCTCCCAAACCCAATCCTTCACACTGGTTGACCAATTCCCGCAAGGTCCGGCAGTTCATATGCCGGCCCACTTCCCGACCGACTTTTACCATGTAATCTGGACTCACTGCCGACCGTTCATGGTACAGCCCTGAGAATCGAATCGCCTGATAAAGCGCATTGGACACCACTCTCATACCTTTTTCACATCCAAACACCGATTGAAAACAACCATCCAAAAGCCCAGTGATGCAGCCCGGACCACTTCATGGCCGATGCCCCAGGACGTCGGACCTCACTCTTGTAAATGTTATTGGTACTGCGCAAGTGCCTGAGCAAGGTCAAAACGGCGTCCTACAATAAAAGGCCATTCGTACTTGGTGTACAGACGCGCCTGAGTTTCTCTCAGGTGTCGAATGGCAGTGGAAATGACTTCAAGGTCATCCATTTCAAACGTCAACAGCCATTCAAAGTCACCCAGTCCAAACGCATAAACGCCATTGGTCAGGATTCCGGGGTGTTGTCTGCCAAAATCTCCGTGCTCCTGCAACATGGTCCCGCGTTCCTCTTTGGGCAGCAGGTACCATTCTGGCGTGCGGATATACGGATAAAAACACAAGAAACGTTTCGCCGAGACTCCCTTCATAAACGAAGGTTTATGGTCCTTGTTAAACTCTGCGGGTTGACTGAGTCCAACAAAGGCCCACGGCGTCGAAACGTTCGTTCCGAATTTCGAGCGTCTGAGAGCGAGCTGTAAATCTTGAATGTCTTCAATCCGCTCGCCATACATCCAAAGAAACAGGTCTGTGTCTGCACGGAAACCCTGCGTGACGTATACTCCTCTTAACGTAACGAGACCTTTATATTGGTCAAAAAGGTTCACTACCTCTGCAGAATATTCTCTTCTCTGCTTTTCACTCAAAGTCCACCAACCATCTTTAAACGTCAATGCAAGATGTGCCGTATAGGCGGTATCCATGGTCTTAGCCTCCAACATGATCAAAATCAGTGCAGTTCGTTATGACTACATCTGTTTTCGCACATTGGGCAAATGCTTACTGTGTTTTTGGTCACAGTCCAATTTTCTTTTCTGCTGTTGGGGAAAAGTGCACCTGTATCCAGATGAGATATCACGTATCCGGAGACAACTCGTTCTCTTTCAACTTTCTCCACAGGGTGGCTCTACTAATTCCGAGACGCTTTGCAGTTAACTCTTTATTCCCGCCAAATCGATGCAACTCACGTGTAATGACCTCCCGTTCAATCTCCTCTAATGTGCCGCTTAATAAGGAATCGAAAGTTTTGTCGCCTTCAGCCTCGATTGCGCTTGTGCGCTCATTTGCGATTAACTCTTCAAGAACTTCGTTGAGCACCTCATCTCGTGGAATCCGGGCATTGAGCAAGACAATGATGCGTTCGAGCGTGTTCTGAAGTTCCCTAATGTTCCCCGGCCACGAGAAATGGGTCAATTTCGCAATAAACGACTGAGGAAAGTGAGGTTTCGGGTATTTGTACTGTTGGCAAATTTGTTCCGATAACGTTTCGATGAGAGCCGGAAGGTCTTCCTTCCGTTCTCGCAAAGGCGGGATAGATATTGGCAAGATATTGAGACGATAGTATAAGTCCGCACGAAAGATCCCGTTGCGGACATCCGCCTGCAAGTTTCTATGGGTTGCAGCAATGATGCGTACGTCGACAGGGATGATGGCACTTCCACCAACGCGCATCACTTCTCGTTCCTGAATGACTCGCAGGAGTCGAGATTGCAGCTCTAAAGGAATTTCCCCAATTTCATCCAAAAATATTGTTCCGATATGGGCAAGTTCAAAGAGTCCCGCCTTCCCATTTCGATTTGCGCCGGTGAAGGCCCCTGGCTCGTACCCAAACAATTCGCTTTCAAGCAGATTCGCGGGAAGGGCGCCGCAGTTGATGGGAACAAACGGACCGTTTCGGCGCTCACTACAGTTATGGATACTCTGTGCGATGAGTTCCTTACCCGTACCTGTTTCACCGAGCAACAGGATTGTGGAGTCGGTCTGGCTAAAGTGACGAATTTTTGCCTTGACGTTTTGCATGGTCGAAGAGACAGCAATCACGTCCTCGAGGGTACGCTTCGCGAGAAAACCCTGATGACGCAATTTTTTCCGAATACTTTGCTCGAGTTTCTGTATTTGCGTAACGTCTTCCAGCACCAACACTGACCCAACGGAATTATCGCCAACCACGATGTCGCGCTTAGAGACAGATAAGTCGAAATTTCGCACATGGACAATCTCCGCAGCGAACTCATGTGGGCGCTCAATCAAAGACAGCAGACTTTTTTCATTCTTAAATACTTCTCGAACCGGGGCATTTAAAATGTGGGTGCGTTCCTTTTGACAAAGATGTTCGGCTCGTTGATTCGCTAGATGTATCCGCCCGTCTTCCGAAATGATAAGAATAGCTTCTTGAGCCGTCTCGAGTACGATACGAAACTGCTCATGGTTCGAGCGTTCCAAAAAACGCGCCTGTACCAGGCTTTTCGCAAGATCGATGGCTTCTTGAACACTCGCCTGGGAAGGCATGAGTTTCATGCCTGGGAGACCAAAATGCTTTGCGTAGTCGACAGACATTCCATCACCGACAATAAATTCAATGCCATCCGCCAGGGCATTATGGATCTGTTTGTCAAGGTCGTGTTCATACGAAAAAACGGGATAGATGTGAATATCAATATAGCGCCCTAATTCTCGATAATCGCAGATAATGTTCTCCACACCGATCAACCCAATGTGATGATATCTCTGTTTTAAAGTGTGAACGGTTCGCAGAATATCCAAAATGGTCATTTTCACTTCGACCACGGGAATCCGAACGATTTGCCTCAAGAGCGTGGCTTGCCCACCCCGCGTGACAATGACTTCAGCCCCAAGAACCTCTTCCCGCTTTGCAATCGGAACGGTTTCCTCGAATGAAAAGTCGCGGTCTCCTTCTGGCGCGTACACTTTGAAATCGGATTCATTGACTGCGAAGCGGACGGTATCAGCAAACTCCTTCGAAGGTGCAATGATGACGATTTGGCCCAATGATAATCCCCTCGCGAGCATTTTGTTTAAAAATAATACGATCGTTTCAAATTAATACGATTATACCATTTCCATCAAATTTCAGCGCAAAAACATGGATTCAAAAATTGGATACAAGTCCGATAATTGGACTTAAACTCCATCCACGAAAGCAAGAAGGGCTCAACGAGCGGCATCTTTTCACCAAAATGTTCCTGAACCTATTGAAAAAGTCATGCATTACCGATTATGGCATGGTTTTTGCGTAAAACAGATTCATCATGGAAATGGAGGTGAGTCAGTGGACCAAACAGAAGTTGCCCTGCAGTTAATTGACACGGGAAAGTACATGTTGGCCAACCAGCTTGCATGGGGAACATCCGGCAATTTGAGCGCACGGATCGATGAGCAGCACATGATGATCACGGCCTCAGGCACCCAGATGGGAAACCTGACTGTGGAGGACTTTTCCTTGTGCAATTTCCAAGACGGTACATGGGAAGGCAGCCGCAAGCCGTCCAAGGAAGTGCCGATGCACACGGGTATCTACAAGATGCGTGATGATGCCCATGTGGTCCTTCATTCATCGCCCTTTTACACGACCCTGATTGCCTGTAGTGATGAACCGATTGTCTCTGAGTTATTTGTAGAGACGATGTACTTTCTCGAAGACGTGGCGTACGTCGATTATTATCATCCGGGGACTCGAGAGTTAGGTGACGCAGTTCAGGAACAAGCTCAAAACGCGCACGTGATCATGCTAAAAAATCACGGCGTTATTCTATTTGACGATTCGTTTGCAGACGTCACCATGCGGTTGGAAACGCTCGAGATGGCGTGCCGAATGGTGGTCACAGCGAAGTCAGCGGGCATTCCATTAACCAAGATACCGGATGTTGTTGTGCGTGATTTCTTAGAAAGCGCCCGCTATAAACCGCGAAAAAAGGTTCATCCAAAATAACCTTCCTTTCTACCGGTGTTTTTCGTGTCATTTTCAAAGACAACTTCGACGAACCCTGTGTCGGATGAGATGTGGAGGAAGTTACAGTGAAAGCGGTTCTGATTGAGAAACCCAATGAAGTCGTCATTACGGACGTCGAACTAGCCCCCCTCGGCAATAATGAAGTCCGGATTCAAGTGAAAGTCGCGGGAATTTGCGGTTCCGATATTCACGCATACAAGGGACTGCACCCGTTTCGCAAACCGCCGGTTCTGATTGGCCATGAAATTTCAGGTGAGGTTGTCGAAATTGGCCCTTCCGTCACTCGCGTCAAAGTGGGCGATAGGGTCACTGTGGAGCCGCAAGTCGGCTGCGGGAAGTGTGAATACTGTCTGCAAGGTCACGTGAATTATTGTGAAAATCGCAAAGCCCCTGGCATTGGAAAATGGTATGGCACGATGGCTGAGTACTTTGTGGCCCCCGAAGAGATTGTTTTTACCTTGCCGCCGGACATGGATTACAAGCTGGGTGCCTTGTCAGAGCCGCTTGCCGTAGGCGTACATGCAGTCCGCCGCGCGGGCATCAAAGTTGGCGACCGAGTAGCGGTACTTGGAACGGGGCCGATTGGTTTGCTGGCTCTTGCAGTCGC
Organism: Alicyclobacillus tolerans; assembly: GCF_021739485.1. GTDB lineage: Bacteria > Bacillota > Bacilli > Alicyclobacillales > Alicyclobacillaceae > Alicyclobacillus_K > Alicyclobacillus_K tolerans_A. The sequence goes on along the minus strand of NZ_JAJFNK010000044.1, from coordinate 17,579 downwards.
GAGAGAAGCCGGTGCAACGACCATCCTTGCTACGGATGTCTTTGACTATTGCCTGGAGAGCGCGACATCACTCGGCGCAAGCCATACCTTAAACATTTCGGGCAAGGAGAACTGGGTCGAAGAGGCCAAGGAGATGGTGGGAGGTCCGTTTGATCAAGTTCTGATCGCGGTCGGCGTACCAGGCATCGTCAATCAAGCGGTTTCACTCGTAAAACGAGGGGGACGAATCGTAACCATTGCCATGTTCCACGGTGAACAGTCGCTGGATATTATGCAGTTGCAAGGTCAAGAAAAGGAATTGATTGGCTGCTTTTGCTACACGCGGGAAGATACGCTCGCCGCAGTTGAATTGCTCTCAACAGGTCGAATTCGCAGCGAGGCTGTTGTGACCCATGTATTACCGTTCACCCAGGCGGCAGATGGATTCAGAATCGTCGATAAAAAAGAGCAAAACTCCCTCAAAGTTCTACTGACTTTTTAGCAACGAAAAGTTGACCGTGCTTCATAGGTATGAACCCTCAAGAGTACGGCCTTTGCTTCCCGTGCATTGAGCCGCGAATTGGCGAAATCGAATTCGCATTCTGACATTTTTTGTAAGCGCTTAAAAATCACTATGGAAAATACATCATGAAAAGGCGGGAATACACCAATATGTCGCACCAATATGCACAGATGCCAGAAGAAAACCTGCCCAAACGCAAGGGTATCCCAGGGTTACGATGGTGGATATTTGGATTTTTCATCTTAATGATGATTATCAACTACATGGATAGATCGTCCATTTCGATCGCGATGCCGTTGATTAGCAAGGAACTCCATATCAACTCAGTAACGACGGGGATTATCCTCAGTTCGTTTGGTTGGACGTATGCCCTGATGCAAATTCCAGGCGGTTGGCTGGTCGATAAACTAAAACCTCGCAAAATCGTCGCGACGAGTTTAATTGGTTGGGGTATCGTCGAAGCGCTTACCGGATTGGCAAGCGGCATCGGGTCACTCATTGGGATGCGTCTGTTGCTCGGTGTTTTCGAAGGACCGGTTCAGAACGGAGCCAACTTGTCTTTGACACGGTGGATGCGCACAAATGAACGCGCTCGCGGAAGCACACTGATTGACGGTGGCGGACCGCTGGGCACAGCATTTGGCGGACTGATAGTCACAGGTTTGATTGTGTGGCTGGGAACGTGGCGCTTGGCATTCGCCGGAGTGGGTCTGATAACCATATTGATTGGCGTTATCGCATGGCTTATTATGCGTGACAATCCTGCCGATCACCCGTTGATTACACAGGAAGAAGTCGCTTACCTTGAAGAAATTGAAGCCGAAGAAGACGACACAAACGCCTACAGTTCTTCCCTGCAATACTTTAAGCACGCGAGTCCGTGGATGCTGCTTCTCGCATTTTTTGGTTACGATGCGGTCATGTACGGATTGTTGACTTGGGCGCCGTCTTATTTGTCTAAGGTACAACACGTCTCTTTTAGCATGGCCGGTGTTTGGACCTTTGTGATTTTTGGGGTCGGCTTCATTGGCGAAGTGTTGGCTGGACAGATAGCAGACCGTTGGATTCGTTCCGGGGCTTCGGTCAATGTCGTCATGAGAACGATGCTTGGTTTTGCCGGGCTCGGCGTTGCTGTCGCGATCATTTTGGTTAACCACGTTTCCAACCCAACCGTTGCCATTTTGCTGATCACTTTGGCAAACTTCTTCCTGCGCTGGGGAGGCTTGTATTGGAGCGTTCCAACGCGACTGGCAGCACGCCAACACGTAGGTCAGCTTTCTGGCGCTATGAACTTTTCCGGCAACGTTGCCGGTATTATCGTCCCAATTGTAGTAGGTTTGATTGTCCAAAACAGCGGCGGCAGTTTCGTGGGTGTCTTTGTCATGTTTGCAGTTCTCGGCTTGTTGATGGCTGTATCGTCTGTTGCCATCAACTACTCGCGGAAGTTGACCGCGTAAAGCTTGTATATATCGTGTAAGTGTGATGTATGTTTGGAGGCTGGCAAAGTGGAACAGGATGCTTCGAAAAATTGCAACAAAATTGTCCTTTCCTTCTATGGAGATGACTTTACCGGGTCGACAGATGCTATGGAGTCCCTGACCATCAATGGGCTGCCCACCGTATTGTTTCTGGATGTCCCCAGCAAAGATGTTCTGGCTCGCTTCCCGTACATCAAATGTGTCGGAGTTGCCGGCAATAGTCGCGTCATGAGCCCGCAGCAAATGGAACTCGAGCTCCCCCCGATATTTGCGAGGCTGAAGGATTTGGGGAGCGATTACGTCCATTACAAGGTTTGTTCCACGTTCGATTCGTCTAAGGACATTGGCAGCATCGGCCAGGTGCTGCGCATCTCAAGGGAAACGTTTGATAGTCAGCCTTGGGTGCCGGTGTTTGCTGCCTCACCGGACCTGAAAAGATATACCGTATTCGGGAATCATTACGCCGCCATGCGCGGTGTGATATACCGGTTGGACAGACATCCCACCATGTCCCGCCACCCCATTACACCGATGCACGAGGCGGACCTCCGGTTGGTGCTGCAGGAACAAGGAGTCGACAACGTGGGTCTAATCGACGTGCTCGACCTGGCCCAACCTCGAACCCAGTTGTTTGAAACCATTCAAAGCAAACTTTCGAATCGCCCAGAGGCGGTTGTCTTTGACGCACTCACAAAGGAACATGTTGAGCAAGTGGGCACGGTGTTTGCCCATTATCAGGAAGCAAGTCGCCCATTTTTTGTGATTGGTTCATCCGGCGTCGGGCACGTCGTCGCCTCCATCGAGGGTACCGCGACCGACCAAGATGCAACTGTCGACCGACAGCCGATGATTCCGAAGAAGGTCAATCAGATGCTCGTTGTATCGGGTAGTTGTTCTCCCGTCACTCAGCAACAGTTGGAATGGGCCTTGACTCACGGGTTTGAAGGCATTCACCTCTCTCTCCAAGAGGTCTTGGGCAGTAAAGACAGCCAGGCTGCACTTCGAAGTATTGTCGAGAAATGCAGTGAGATGATACGCCGCGGCAAAAACGTCGTGATTTACAGCGCACTTGGCCCTGACGATCCGAGTATCCAGGTGAATCAGCGGCACATGGTGGACCGCGGTCTTCAGGTGTCGGACTCCGGCAAAATTCTCGGTACTTATCTAGGTCAAGCCGCAAAAATGGTGATTCAGGAAACGGGCGTTCAACGCCTCGTAATTTCCGGCGGGGATACATCGAGTTACGCTGCTCGTCAGTTAGGGATTTACGCCATGGAAATGATGACTTCGATTTCTCCAGGTGCACCCTTGTGTCGATGCTATTCCGACGACGACCGCATTGATGGTCTTGAGTTGGCCTTGAAGGGAGGACAATTTGGCGGAGAGGACTACTTCACTCAGGTTTTAACGATATAATATGTCCGTGAGATAAGATCAAATGGTGGAAGAGTTTCATGAACCACCTTGGTTTATCAACCACCGTATTGACAAACACAAAGGCCGCTGCCCCCTTCCTCCTAGAATATCCATGGGAAGGGGGCATTTTGTATCGTCTCACTGTCCGGGGTTCTATGCTCCCATAAGTATTCTATCCTCGAATAATACGTTCGATTTTCAGGAAACACCTTCTAAGATATCATGAACTCTTTGCATACCCAGGCGTGGGCTGCTTAAAAACTTTTTGCGTTCTGCTTCAGACAATGAGAAAAGAACCTGTGCCATTGAGGCTTGTGCCAGGACAACGACGTCCACGGTGTTTGCAAAATTACCGAGTCGCTCGATCAATATAGCATCGTGCCCTGCTTTATCTCCGAGCATGAGACGTTCATAAGCCTCTTCCACAAGCAATGCTTCTAAAGAAATTTCTTTTCCAATCTCCTCTGCCTTGTTTTTCAACAATTCCATTGTGGGATTGAGTGTTGTCGGAAGGGTCGCAGCAACACCAATTCGGTCGCCCATGCGAATGGCTTCTTCCGCCATCGCGTCATCAATTCGCATTACTGGAACAGAGACGTGCCTTTGTGCCTTGGCGGCTAATCCTCCGACAGATGAACAGGCACTAAGAACCCCGTCGGCTCCTAACTGTTGCGCAAAGAGAGCATACTGAATCCATCGTTCTTCAACATCCTTCAGATTCCCACCATTGTTTTTTAGTTGCGGAAGAATAGAATCGTCGAGAAAGTTCATAAGATCGTAGTTCGGCATAATCTCTTTTGCAAGGGTTTTCAACACATCAATGGTGACAGGGGTTGTGTGTATAATAGCTAACTTCTTTGACATGACAGTCACCTCGGCAAACTTCTATGTTAAGTCGAATTATAAGCCATTAAGACGTGAGAATCGACCGGGTCCAAGACTTAGAATCCTGAAAGCTCGCGTGAATGTCTGAGAACGGGTCAGACCAATGAAGGAACTCACCTCTGCCTCGATACAGAAATGCATACACACGTTTGTGGGTGCGAATTTGACTCGCCCACAAACGTACCCCCTTCACCATTGCTTCAGCAATATCTACACCCCAAACAAACCCTGATTCACCTATACGACGCCAATGTCAATGCTGGGTCACCAACCCCACAGGCTATATCCAACACACGATGCCTATGCCCATTGTTCACGTTCTTGTTAGAAACGCACCAAAAGGCCCCGGTTCTGCCTCCGAAGCCTTCTGTGTGCATCCCTTTTGTTTTGTGGCACATATGACCACTTGCCTATATTTTTACTTAGATTGCTTCGGATATACCCTCAGGTCAGTGTGGTGTGGTCTGTCCTGCTTCTGGTATAGGTTAGGACTATGAGTGTCCCGCAGCGCGAAAGCCAGGGCGTTGAAAAACCGCTCCTTGAAGGAACGATTTTTCAAATCGTGTTTTATTGAATGGGTAAACCGGGTGGAACGTAAAACGGTGGAGTTTTCAGCCAACCTCGCTTTCTCATGAGTCTTTTCAAACTGATTCCGTAGGTCATCTGTTCTTGTTGAAGCTCGAGCCACATTACATTGACGTCATTCCGGATCGATTGCGCAGCCGCCGACGCACAGGCGACGATTGCTGCTGCCACTTTGATTGAGACTCCGTTTGCAATTTCGTCATCCGTTAATTTCACCCCATTGGGGACAGCGGACGGATCGGATTTCGGTTTGGGTTCACTCAGGGGTGGCGACGTAACGCCTTCGATTTCCATGAAGTCTCGAATGCGTCGAACCTGCGAGTCGCACATCTTCATCGCTTCGTGCAAGGCATCGCGTAATTCCGGGTCAGTTGTCATATTCAGCCCTATCTGTTCGTACGTTAACGACTCTGCAATGGCCGTGATATATGTCCAGCAACTCATGGCTTCGCCGATGTGCAAAGGTGGTTTGGGTTCGTCATCGACGAACGATCCCACCAAATTCTTAACCGCCTGCAATATATCGGGCAAATGTTTTCACCTCCTTCACTCCGACATTTTAAGGTTTCCGATAGGAGCACCCATATTCATTGATGAAGTTGACGTGACGAGGTTCATCGTGTCAAGTTCCGTTTTTGTTTTAATATCTGGCCGGTTTTTGGGTCCACAATCGCAAAATGGGATTCTACGGAAAATCCGTAAAATCCCACGTGTGACAAGGTTTCGCCTTTCATTTAGTGTCGAGGACAGGACTTGAATCCGCACGGATTGCTCCACACACGCCTTCTCCTCTATGACGACAGACGACAAGCCACTCACATGTTGCTCGGTTGTATTAAGATGGCTGCGTCGTAGGCCGGATCACTATTTCATTCACAGATGCTCGTTCGGGTTGGTTAATTGCATAGAAGATTGCTTCTGCAATGTCCTCTGATTGAAGTGGCTGCGCTGTTGCCCTGGACTTCAGAGCAGACAAAGCATCTTCATCCGTAATTGTCGTGAGTAACTCCGTTTCAACCATACCTGGTGAGATAATCGTCGCACGGATATTGGAAGTTGGTGACAATTCCATGCGGAGTCCTTCCGTAATTGCCCGTACCGCAAACTTGGTTCCACTGTATACGGCCCCTGCCATCCCCACTCGATGACCTGCAACTGACGAGACGTTGATGATATGCCCGTTTTTTTGGTGTTCCATGATGGGTACCACGGCTGCAATCCCATAAAGAACACCCTTGATATTTACATCTATCATTCGATCCCATTCGTTCACTTTGCGTTTATTGAGGAACGAAAGCGGCATCAGTCCAGCATTGTTGACCCAGACATCGATTGTCCCGTACGTCTTCACTGCAAAGTCGGCTAAAGCCTGTACATCCTTCATCGATGTTACATCAGCACTCATATAACTCGCAGACCCACCGGCTTCTATAATTTGATGGACGATTTCTTTCAATCGTTCCACCCTACGTGCGGACAACACGACTTTCGCCCCACCTTGTGCTAATCGAAGTGCTGTAGCTTGACCAATACCACTGCTGGCGCCAGTGATTACGACGACCTTGTTTTCAACCAACTGAATAACCCCTTTCATACATGGGTGCTCATTGTTGTCCTTTATAAGCACCGAATTTTAGGCGAGCTGCCTCACTGAGACCCTGTCGGGTTTTTGTTTTTGACGTCTCTGTATGGCAAATAATGAAACTCCAGCGATCACGATCAACGTACCAACAATCTGTGAAATGTGTATGGTTTCCCCCATGAGCAGGTATGCCAAAATTGCCGTGAAGATCGGGTTAAAGTTGAGAAATATCCCCGACTTCGTACCACCTACTCGCTGAATCCCAATATTCCACAGAATCATGGCTACGACCGTTCCACCAACGGCGGTATAAAAAATTGAACTCCAAAACGGAACGTTCAACTGGTGAAATGAAAGTGTAGGCAGATCAAACGGAAGCATGAAGATGACGCCAATCACACCAGCCCAAAGCGTCGCTCCGTAGGCAGACACGTGTTTCATGGCAAAACGTCCAGCAACAGCATAAAGTCCCCAGCAGGCCACAGCAACGAGCATAAGCCATACACCCGTATTTACTTGAAAGTGAGCCAAGCTAGCCAAACGCCCTTTGGTCACGACAACAATGACTCCAAAAAGGGAGACAAGCATACCAGCAATTTGGCGAAGGCTTAACCGCTCCCGTAAAAAAATAAACGATGCGATGGCAATCGCTATTGGATTCAACGCGGAAATCAATCCCACGTTATCTGGTGGGGTATGCTGTAACGCAAGGTACGTAAAGAGGTTGAACGCAATCACGCCCGTCAACGCCATCAGCGCTAAGGGAATTAAAGCTCGCAGCGGTGGCAACAATTTTCTATCTGCTATCCACACAACAGGGAACAACAAAACATCTGCAATCGCCCAACGCAAATCTGTGATGGTCAGTGCAGAGGTGTGCCCAACTAAAAATTTTCCCGTGACAAAATTCCCGGCCCACAAAAGGCTAGTCAGTACTAACAAAAGATAGTATCTCATTTTTCCTCCGTTGTTCACCCGATCCGTTGTTCACCCACTTCGTTCCGTTATCGATTCTGCAGTCCTTTTACAAGTTCCTGACCCATAAGTTCCGATGAAAACGGATCACGGCTCGTGACAATTTGCGAACTTCCCCAAACCGCGAAAGCCTTTTGATCAAGTTCAGGAATGTAATCTGCAATTTTTCGCAGTTCTTGTTCAAGACTGTATGGCAGATACGGGAGTACGTCTTGGGGTTCCCAAACGTCCGGGTAACCGGTAACTTTCAGCCCGTCGACGATACTCTTGCCGTTAGGCCTTGTGGTATAAACCAGTACCGAAGGACCATGACATTCCGCAGCAATGATGCCCCCGCGGTCGTACACACTGTTGATAATGCGGTGTAGATCGTCATTCTTCGCCAAATCAAACATTGCGCCATGACCGCCGACAATCAAAATTGCATCGTAATCAGTGGGATCTACCTCGCTAATTTTTTGGGTGTCATCTGCACGTCCAGATTCATACAGTGCCTTGTACGTACCCTGCGGATCGTATTCCGGAAGGATGCTCCGCTCATCCATTTCTGGTTTTCCGCCGAGTGGTGATGCCAAATTGACAACATGACCAGCTGCCTCAAGCTGTCTTAATGGTGCAAACAGTTCCTCGCCCCACCACCCAGTGTGATAGTCTCTGTCCTTATATCCACTTGATACGACCGCGAGAACTTTTGCCATGCAGACTCCTCCTAATTGAACTTGATCAGACCACTCTCATGATTTACAACTCGACATCCTTTGCAACCGCAGTCGATTGTAAATTCAATTCAAAATCACATGCCAAAGTGTGTCGTTCCGCCATCAACAAACAGGTTTTGCCCTGTCACAAAGCCTGCTCCGACTCAATATTTTTTGATGCCAATCGTCGGCGAATCGTCCCGATGCAACAGGTTGGTCTTTTTAACCAACAACTTCAGTCAATTGAGCAATAAGGTCCGCTCTAGGTCTAAAGCCTACAATCTGCTTCAATGGCTTTCCATTTTGAAACAAAATCAATGTTGGAATACTCATAATACCGAACTGCTGTGCCGTAACGGGGTTTTCATCGACGTCGAGTTTTGCAACGACTAACTTTTCCTCGTATTCTTGGGAAAGGTCTTCGAGTACAGGAGCCATCATCTTGCATGGTCCGCACCAAGCTGCCCAAAAATCAACCAGGACTGGTGTATCTCGTTGAATAAATTCTGCAAATGTTTTATCAGTGACCTTTTGAGTGGCCATTACAATTTCCCCTTTCTCCGCAACAATTATCAGTAAACCTGCGTTCATCTACTAAATAAACTTTTGAAACCTCCTGCTCTCAACCCCCCGACATCGATGAGTTGGCAAGATGGATTTCTTACGAAAGCCTTACAAAAGCTTCCCTTTCTCAATGAAGTTACGAAAGGTAAGGATAAAAAGTGATAGAATGTACAATACAACCACTAACTTACTTTTGTCAAGTTTGGGTGTTAAAATAAGCCTGAGGTGAGAAAAGTGAATCGCAACTTTGATGAGATGTGTCCCAAATTTAAGCAGGCATTTGATTTGCTCGGAAAGCGTTGGACAGGTCTCATTCTTCGCACTCTCTGTGGAGGTCCAAAGCGTTTCTCGGAAATTGCAGCAATTATTCCGGACATGAGTGAACGCATGCTGTCTGAACGGTTTCGAGAACTTGAGCGTGCGGGCATTGTCCAACGAACGGTATATCCAGAAACACCCATCCGGATCGAATATGATCTGACAGAGAAAGGTAAAGCGCTTCATCCTGTTGTTGAAGCCGTACAAACTTGGGCAGACGGTTGGGTTAATTAGAGACTGTCGTTATCTGCCACATGACTGAGCTGCGAGAAGACGCAGTTAGAGATTCCGCATCGTCCGATAGGACATCATGTTGCAGAGCTGTATCTATAGTCTAGGTGCTTAATCTGTTTGCAAACATCTTTTAGTGACGGCACCCGCAGCAGGCATCTTCTTTGCCACGAGCTTGTTGAACCCCTTCCCAGCCTTCTTTCACCACGAAATATACAAGCGCCAAAGCTGCGATCGAGTCAATCCACCACCAGCCGAGAAGAGCGGTCAATACGACACCCACAAGAACCGTCCATGCCATGTACGCACACACGATACTGCACGAGCCGTCGGCACGCAGGGCTTGACTGCCAATCTCAGAACCAATCCGCTTCTTCGCACGTGACAGGTAAGGCATGATCATTCCCGACGCGATTGCCAACCCCATTCCTACATAACTCGACTGAGCGCCTTGGTGGGTAGCGAGCTTGTCGATGGAGGCAGCGATGATATACACAGCAAGAACGAGCAACGCGATCCCGACGACCCATGACGACGTTTTCTCCGCCTTTTTCACACGGGTAAGATTTGCTCCTCGTACCTCAATCGTCAATCGCCAAAGTAATACACCGCCCGCAACAAGCTCGATAATGCTGTCCGCGCCAAATGCAACCAATGACAGCGAATGAGCCATGATACCTGAACCTATGGCAACTGCAGCTTCAATCACCATCCAAATAATGGTTGCGATTTCAATGTTGATGCCTCTTTTCACAGACATCTCATGTACCACGATTGACATCTCATTCACTCCCTTCCTGTGACGCCGTATGTGTCACGTGATCCAACGCCATTTGTAACAGTCCAATGATATGGGCATCGTCGCAAGTGTAATAAATCGTGTTTCCATCGCGTCTGAACTTCACGATTCGAAGTGCCTTCAAAAACCGTAATTGGTGCGATACCGCCGACTGGGTCATGCCGAGAACTTCTGCCAAATCACAAACGCACAATTCCCGACGAGATAAATTGAAAAGGATTCGTATCCGAGTTGGGTCGGCGAGTGCTTTGAAGGACTCAGCAAGCTGTTCCACGACAGGTGCCTCTAGTTGCTGAACACTGTCGATTGCATCTTGATGAACGGTGTTGCAACATGGTTCCGACCTCATATTTAACACACCCAATCACCGCCTATATGAACATTTACTCATATAGTCATTCTATGTAGACTGGGGAACATTGTACATTGAAAATGTCATTTGCCTTTCCTTTTCGAAAGTTGAATCCGTTATATGCACAAAAAGGACTATCAAAGACATAACCATGGCCGCGAAACTCTGGCACTCCTGTTCTGCACAACTCCGGTGGCTTTGTCCAAACGACGTAAATAACCAAACAACTGGGGACACTCCCAATATGGAAAGCGAAATTGACGATGATATGGGGAGGAAGCATGGTGCAAACTCATGTCAAGGAGGGTATTGAAACATTTCTTGAACAAACCGCCGTTGTTTGGAAGACCGCTCTAGGTTCCGCAATTGTGTGGGAGTTGGCTCGTTTGACCGGATCGAAACATCCCTATCTCGCTCCTTTGACGTTCATCCTGTGCTTGCAAGCGACTGTTGGGCAATCACTTCGTTACGCGATGTACCGTTCCGTAGGTACAGTCATCGGTGTCGTCATGATTGGTGTTTTTGCTAAATCAATCCCGGTAACGGCATGGGCCCTAGCCGTTGCACTGCTGCTGAGTACGGCTTTGATGAAGGCATTTCGCGCCAATGATCTCCTCATTCATCAAGTCGCTCTCAGCATCTTGTTCGTCTTGTATTTCGAGAATCACTCACAGGGCTACGCATGGGACAGGACAAAAGATACATTGATTGGCGCAGTCGTGGGCGTCATTTCCGTCTTGTTTCTGTTTCCGCCCAATCTCTTAAAAAAAGTGAAACAGGCGTTGCACACATTCGTACAGCACTTTGTGGATACGGTGAACCTGGTAGCCGATGGATTAGAGCAAGGTCTGCTGCACTCATCGAAAAATCCGCAGCTACAGTTGAACGCCTTGCTGGATGATGCAGATCAGATGACGGAGTCGTTAAAGAAGGTCAAACAGGGGAGTCTTTTCAATCTCTACACTAGAAAGACAGAAGTGGATAAAGTTACGCAACAGTGCCACCGCGTCCGTGACGCGTGTATCCACTTCGTCACACTGACCAGGTCTATGACCGAGGATATGACCCAGGCTGAACGTGTAATGTGGAGTAATCGAATTCGAAGTCTGGCGTCTGAAATCCCAGCTTTCGTCGCTACAGACTCAACTGTGGACGACGAACGAAAGCATGCGTCAGCTTCTACGAGACACAGTACGGTTTTTGAACCGCGTGTATCTGAACATGAATTGACAGCAATTCTAGACGCATTGCGAGGATTCCTAAGGAGAACAAAAGGTTAAGTACTCTAACCGTCGGTATCCGTGGTCCGTCCCGTTGCTGACGCCAATGTATCGCGCAGTCTGGCGGCCAGCTTCACGGCGTCACCTATTTCTTCATAACTCGTACAGCGACAAATGTTCGATTCGAGCCATTCTTGGATGGTGTATTCGCTGATGACCTCATGGTGCAGCAACAGAGCCTGTGCGTTCATGATGAACCCAGGAGTGCAGTACCCACACTGAAAAGCGTAACAGTCCGCAAAGGCCCGTTGGATGGGGGTATTCTGAAGCCCTTCGACCGTTGTGACCTCATGACCCAAGGCTTCAATGACGAGCATAATGCAAGCTTTATATGGATGCTGGTCAATCAGCACGGTACACGCGCCGCAATCGCCATTGTTACAACCTGGTTTAGCACCGGTTAGACCAAGTTCGCGACGGAGGACGTCAAGGAGGGTATCTGCGGTTCGAATGACGACCATTCGGGGCTCACCGTTGATGTGGAGCAGGACTTCTTGCTTCGGCATTCTCAGGCACCTCCCAGTCGTTGGAGAATTTCTTCCAAAACTGTAGCCAAGACAAAGGTTCGGTATGCGCGCGATGCCTCATAGTCATCAAGAATGAGATTTTGGGGGATCACCTGGATGGCTTGCTGAACGCGTTGTCCCACCGTCAGTCCCCCTTGTTGCAATGCTGTCTCCAGCGCTGATGAACGAAATGGAAACCGACAAACCCCGCTGAGAGCAATTCGAATCCGGTCACTCACGCGTATCGCTGCGGCGGAAACAATGGGATAGCCCACTTGACCTGCCTTACGGCGCTTGATGTGGACAAAAGGGGCTGTTCGGGTGGGGCTGTCTGTGACAAATTGGGCGATGAACTCGCCGGCCTCCAGTCGGGCCTCTCTTTGAAACACCTGATGGATGCTTCGTTCCTTCGCCCTCTGTGGTCCAAACGTACGTACCATGCTATCGCACACGAGAAACGGAAGAATCGCTTCTCGATAAAAGATTTGCCCGCAGATGTTCCCAGCGAGCGTAATCTTGTTCCGGGCCGTATGATCCGCGATTTCATGAACCGTTGCCTGAAGCAGCGGGAATGCTTCGCGTAGCAAGGACTGTCCCGTAATCTGTGTGAGTGTGATACCACCGCCAAGGATGAGTTTCCCCTGTTGGACGGCCATGACTTGGAGTTCTGGAATCGGCTTTAGGTCAATAACGGCATTCGGATTCACTTGATGGAGACGACCGAGGGTGATGATTTCAGTCCCTCCGCCATAATACATCGGTTGCTTGCCGGCTTGCGTCAGTCTCGTATATTGCTGCACAGCACCGGACATGGTGGATGACGCTACATAGTCGAAGTCTAAGGGATTCATAATAGACCACCGGTATGAATTCTCCACAGCAGTTCAGAACTCATGGGCATATGATTGACTTCCAAATCTAATGCGTTCGATAACGCGCTGGCAAGTGCCGCGGGCATCCCGATTAAACCGTGTTCGCCGAGTCCGCGCAATCCCCAAGGAGCATGTTCATCCGGCGTTTCCAAAAAAGCAACGTGGTATTTTGGTTGGTCCCCATATCGATGAACGGGATACACCCGGAACTGTGGATTGGTGATCACGCCCTGCCTATTGTATACATAGCCTTCTCGACTAGCTAGACTGAGCCCCATGTTCATTGCACCTTTGACCTGTCCAAGCGCGAGGTCTGGGTGAATCACTTTTCCAGCATCAATTACAGAAAATGCATTCAGTACGCGATACGTGTAATCCGCTAGGTGAACCTCAACTTCCACCCCTTGTGCTGCGACAGTCCACTCTGGACCTGGACTTCCTTCGCCTGTTTCTGGATTCAGTGGGGTTACATCTTCGATGGTATAGCTCCCGCGGCCGATAACCATTCCACCCACACTTCGACCGTCTCGGAACGTGTAGCCGTTTGAGAAGCTGCCAATGGGGATGGTCGTTTCAACGTGGGGACAACTTGCCACGCCATTCGAAATTTGAACGTCTGAAGCTCGGCATTGGAACACGACGGAGGACATCTGCTTCAACTGACGAATGGCATCCGCAGCTGCGCGAACAGCAGCGTTTCCCGCCAATAACGTCCCCCGGCTGGCGACCGTTTTCCAGTGTTCTGGCTCTTCCTTGGTGTCAACTTCCATAATGACGTCCACTTGGTTAACATTCATGGCGAAGATTTCTGCAACCATCTGAGCAAGTGCTGTTTTCGTGCCTTGCCCAATCTCCACAACGCCGGATAACAAGGTCACGGTGCTGTCTTGATTGACTCTGAGAACGGCGCCAGAACTCGCATTTGGAGGGGTACTTGATGTCTTCCAAGAACAACTGATCCCTTTGGCAATAATATAGGGACCATCTTTACGCACCGCAGAACCGTCCCATCCCATCATCGTCTCCAACTGATGGATGCAGCCTACCAGATCGCCTACCCTGCCTCCGGTCAGGAGCGTTTGAGTTGGAGTGGAGTCTCCTGGACGAATGGCGTTGAGGCGGCGGATTTCGAGCGGATCAAGATGTAAGCGACGTGCCAGCACATCCACAGCCCGCTCAATGACCAGGGTTTGTTCAGGGTGGCCAAACCCTCGGTAAGCCGTCGCTGGCGGATGATTTGTGTACATACAAAATCCGTCACATCGTACGTGTGGAATGCGATAAGGACCTGTGCAGTCCTGGACGGCAGCACGCGTGACGATGACGGCCCGATCCCCGTACGCACCACCGTCAAACCAGTACGTAATGTCGACACCGACAAATCGACCATCGCGTTTGGCACCGAGTCGAACCTTGGCCACGAGACCGATGTGACATGGTAATGTCATCATCGCTTGTTCTCGCTCACATCGGAGCTTTACTTTACGACCACCTACCGCTTTCGAGGCTGCCACGACCAAGGGATCAATGTATGGGCTCGATTTCCCTCCAAATCCGCCGCCAACGAACGGCGTGTAACCCCGCACACTGGACGGGGCAACATCAAATGTGTCATGCATTAAGGTTGCAATGGTATAGGGTGATTGCGTTGACGTGGTGATGTGAATTTCTCCGTCGGGATTGATTTCTGTGATGTTGGAAGGTGTCTCCATGTACGCGTGGTGTGCTTGCGGAAAGGACACTTCTACTTCCACGATGGCATCACAGGACGCCCACACGGCGTCAGGATCACCTTTTCGTATAGGTACGTGTGACGCGATGTTGGTGCCTGGAATGGGGTTCGCCTCAGCTTCATCGCGACGGTATGTATGAACATCAGGATGCAGTAAAGGTGAATCCGCTTCGTACGCTGCTTTGGGTGACTGGATGACAGGCAGAGGCGTGTAGACAATGTCTATCAAGGCGAGTGCCGCCCCAGCTTGATGTAGTTCATCTGCAATGACAATGGCCACCGGTTCTCCTGCATAACGTACCGTGTCGATCGCTAGAATCGGCCGATCGGCTAGTGGATCTCCCGTAAGTTTTGGGCACTCAATACCAAGTAGGACGGCACGAACGCCGGGGGCTTTCAACGCGCGGCTCTTATCAATCGAAAGGATACGGGCGTGTGCATATGGGCTGGTGAGCAAGACAGCATGCAGCATGTCTGACTCGAACACGTCATCTGTATATTTGGCACGACCTGTAATCTTGGACAAGGTATCTTTACGGCCTACACTGTGACCGACAACTGTCGTTTTACAGTCACTCTTTGGGGAGTACGCCATGTTCCCCGGAGAAAACGCCTCTGACACGGGCTATCCCCCTTTTCTAAACTCAGTGATTCACTGTGAAACGGCACCTGTATCCTCGATATATTTATGTGTTGCGGGTGTTGTCTTATAACGTGGAATGAGGTGCAGGCCAAAAAAGAACAGAATATTACATGAAGGTTTTCAAGTTGGATGCAACGAATACTTAAACTCGTTTTGATTTGCAAAAAGAGAAAAGGGGATTAAGGGGATGTCATTAGGAACCGAAGCTCAAGTAAGCAACACTACGCAACGAACCAGAATCATAATTCGTTGCAAGCAATGCGGAGAAAGGTACATACTTCGTGTCACACCAGGATCCGATATCCGACTCAACAGTGGATTCAAAATGTGCGTATGCGGGAACACAGAGGACATTGAGGTTAGCTTCATGGATTGACACGTGCGCAACGTATTTTTCACATTAGGTCAATAAAGAAATACGCCTCCAATGCGGGGGCGCAAACCAAGATGATTATTCCAAGGATTCAAACACCAACATTTCCGAGTATTTTGGAATGCACGCTCATTTTGTACCCGTTTACGTCAAATATATTCGCGATTAGTTAACCCAAACCATTTACGTTACTGTCACAAAACTGTACAATATTGAAGTTGAAAGTTGACTAAGTTAGTCATGTTTAGAGAGGAGTTTCATCCAATGCTCCCTTCATTTCTCATTTTCTTCCGAGAGTCCCTTGAGGCATCAATGATTTGTTCTATCATGTTGGCGTACCTAAAACAAATTGGTCGGCGCGATCGGTTTAAGGATGTTTGGATTGGCATTTGGGCTGCTGTGGCTGTGGCAGTAGTGGGTGGAATACTGGTTTTTTCGACGCTTCGAAATTATGATGGTTCCGATCTCCAGACTAAAATTGAGGGAATTACCTACTTCATTGCTTGTGGGGTCTTAACATATATGACCTTCTGGATGAAGAAACAAGGAAGAAACCTCAAACAAGAACTACATGCCAAAATGGACGCAGCAATCAGTGCGGGTTCTATTCTAGCGATCGCTTTGATTGCTTTCATCACTGTCGGACGTGAGGGACTGGAAACGGTCGTTTTTATGATTGCTATCGCATTCCACACATCCCCCATCATGCTTGCAATTGGAGCCATAGCAGGTGTAGTTGTCGGCTTGATTTTAAGTTACGTGATTTACGTGCTTGGGAAACGGATCAATCTGAAACACTTCTTCAACATCATGGGTACCTTGCTGATGTTGTTTGCGGCGGGCCTGTTGGCAGACGGAATCGAGGATTTCCAACAACTTGGCTGGTTGCCTGGCGGACATGCCATTTGGAACACCACATCAGTGCTCAGCGAAAACAGCACATTCGGAGACATCTTACATTCCTTTTTCGGATACGCTTCTAGCCCCACGGCTTTACAAGTTATCTTCTATGTCGGATTCTTAGCAGTTGTGGTATGGCTGTTTTGGCGGCTAGGGACACCCAAGAGGCATCAGGGGGTTCAGAACTGACATGACCGGCGAAAACCGCAGAGTCTCCCCTGCGGTTCCATCAATTTTTTAATGCTCGCCAAATGAATAAAGCACGATTTACCGCAAGAAATTCGGAATGATTTAGCCAACTTGTAATTCAGATAGTTCACCGTTCTTCTTGTCCACTAATAATCCACAAACTCTTATATTAGATGGTATTAACGGGTGATCGCGAAGCAATTTGACACTTTTCTGTATAGCCTCAACTACAGTCTTGCTGCCTTCCAACCATTTATTAAAAGTGACTCCTCGAAATTCCGGCCTGCACTGTGTAAAAAGAAAGTCAATTGTTTTGATTTTCTCTTTCATTTCCCCCTGCTCGTATATTTTTCTTTGCAAATCGTGCATATTGATGGCAATCCGCTCATCATCTGTCGTACCAACCACGAAAATCCCCTCAACATTTTCCTGATACACAGTAAGGATGATATCTCGCATGAAATCGCCATAGGGTTCAGCAATTTCCGGTCCGTAAATTTGTAAAGTCAACACGTTTTCTGGATGCATATTGGTCAATTGTTGCAATAACGGTTGCAATTCCTGATCCATTCCAGTCACAAATAGAGCTTTTTTGTTTTCATCGAAATACATAACGAACGCCTGTATCTGATACTTTAAAAGTACCCCACCGTGGTCATTCAATTCTCCCCCACTTACTGATAACCTCACAGTGATAGA
>NZ_JAJFNK010000043.1 GCF_021739485.1 Alicyclobacillus tolerans | reverse complement strand
GTGGCCAACAACGTTGGAATTGCGGTGGTTCGAACCTACCAATGCCCAGTTATTGGGAGCAACTGCATAACTCATGAAAGGAGGAGTTACAAGCAGTTACATTCATCAATTCAACCTAACTGGGTAAGGAGACGATCTAGGTGAGGCAGAGCAAAATGGGCATAGTTCGTAAAGTGATGTCGTTAATGAGTATCTTGATTTTAGCCATCGTGGGCATGGTAGTTATGAGTTTTTATCTTTCTCAGAATGTAGTTAATCATATTACAAGCCTTAAAACCCATGACATGATGATCAGTGAGGCAGCACGGAAGGCATACACCGGCTATCTCGAGATGGATGACCAAGCTAACATGTGGATGGGTATTTCAGGTAGCCAAAACCAGTCTTTAATTAATGCGACCTATCAACAAGTGATGACTGCGGAGAATCAACTCCACTCGTCGCTTACGACGTTGGATACTCTTTTCACCACTCCGTCAAACCAAGCGCTGTTGAAGCAAATCCAGCAAAACTTGCAAGGTTACGAAGGATACTTCACGCAGGCGGTCCAAGCCAACAAGGCTAATAATCGCAAACTCGCTGAACAGTTGATGTATGTCTCCAATAGCCAGGTTTCCAACGCGCTTTCCCGTGAAATGAGCCAGATACAAACCATTGGAACGAGTCACCTGGACACGAATGCGACAGCGTCGATCAACATTTCGAGACAACAGCAAAGTACCACAGTGATTGCCGGGATCATTTTGGTCTTACTTTCTATAGGTTTTATTATTCTAATTTACATCCTCATACGTCCGATTCCCGAAATTGTCCAACAAGTACAAAAAGTGGCTGCAGGAGATTTAACCGTTGAAGACCTCAAAGTGAAAAGTAAGGATGAAATTGGCCAACTTGTGCAATCGTTCAATGGCATGGTCAAAAATTTGCGAACCATGATCGGAAGTATAGGACTAAGTGCAGAACAAGTGGCTTCTGTCTCCGAACAACTCACTGCGAGTGCTGAAGAAACCAGCCAAGCCACGGAGAGTATTGCCCATACCATACAGGAGGTTGCCGCAGGTTCGGAGACACAGGCTCAGCGATCTGACGTTGCTGCAAACGCCATGAAAGAAATGGCGGAAGGAGTCCAACACATCGCTGATAACGCTCAAAACGTTTCCACATCAGCACAGAATTCTTTCCAAGCGGCTGCAGAGGGATATCAGTCATTGCAGTCGGTAGAAGAACAAATGAGTCAAATTCATCATACCTCAAGCAACCTGACACAGTCTGTACAACGTTTAGGTGAACACTCTGCACATATTGGGTCGATTGTCGACGCCATTACGGAAATTGCTGCTCAAACGAACTTACTCGCGTTAAATGCCGCCATTGAAGCTGCAAGAGCGGGAGATGCAGGACGTGGGTTTGCAGTCGTAGCTGAAGAAGTGCGTAAGCTTGCGGAGCAGTCTTCCCAGTCAGCCAGTGAAATTGCAGATGTCATTCACACCATCCAAAGTGAAACGCAACGCACTGTACAGGAGTCCACAGTCGTTTCAAAAGCGGTTCAAGAGGGCCTGAGTAAAGTTAGCGAAGCCGGCGGTTCATTTACAAAAATTCGTTCTTCCATTGAAGAAGTTAGTTCCCAAATTCAGGAGGTTTCAGCCGCCGTACAACAGTTATCCGCAAGCAGCGAAGAAATCACCGGGTCTGTTCGTCATATTGCAGAGATTGCTACAAGCGCTTCGGCAGGAACTCAAAACGTCTCAGCAGCTGCAGAAGAACAACTGGCATCCATGGAAGAAATCGCCGCTTCAGCCACATCTCTTTCAAAAATGGGTGAAGAGCTGAAAAACCTGATTGGCCAATTTAAATTACAATAATGTGATCCAATTCATACCTCCGTGGGCTAAACACAGATACAGTATCTATGTCGCCACACACAACATAGAGCTTACACTATGGTGATGTTTCTACCTCAGGCTAAAGCGATTGTCTCAGCGAGGCAGTCGCTTTAGTTTCTACAGAACCTAGAAACAAAGAACATGAAGCAAAAACAAGTGACAGCCTATTCTCCAGGTTCACGGTCAGTTATCCTCAATATCCCTCAGCTGTAAGACCGAAGCTATAATGAACGACTCTTTGGCCGCATATCACCCCCTGTAGATTTTACAAGCCAATTCGGCAACAGGAACTCTAACCGGTTCCCCCGGGGTTAAGCACATTCTCGCCCTCCCTCATGACATTTCCAAACAAATGGAGAAGGCACATAGACTTGAGGTACGATAAAGCGACGGTCTGTCGCTGACCTTCACTATTGCAACTCCTTTATACGTTGGCCCTGACTGACAATATCCCTGACTCGTACACCGAAGTTTTCATCAATGACAACCACTTCACCCATAGCGATCCGTTTTCCATTCACCAAAATATCCACTGGTTCCCCCGCCAATTTGTCCAACTCCAAAACAGAACCTGGCCCCAAATTCAACACATCGCGAATCGGTTTTCGGGTTCGACCTAACTCAACCGTTACGGTTAACGGGACGTCGAGCAGCAACGACAGATTGCGCGGCTCTTTTTCCTTTTGCCCCAGCACGTCTCTGGAACTGAGATCTGTAAATACAGGTTTCTGAGTAACTGACGGAGAAGGTATTGATGGTGCCGGGACAGTGACAGCCGTATGACCAGCCGGAGCCATGGTGGTATCCAATGCAGGCATGGACAAGTTCGCGGTGCCAGTCTCCGACATGGACGTATCCTCAGGCTTGAGCCCTGAGGACGAGTCTAATTCACCTTGCATCAGGATGCTGCTCATCTCTTGGGCAAAATCCAACGGAATCAGTTGCATGATTTTGGAATCGATAAGAGTTCCTACTTTTAATTGAAATGCCACGCTAACGAGCCATTCTGGGGCACCAAGCCCCATCTTCTCAGCAGTGACAGACTCAATCACCTCGACTTGAGGAGGTGAGATATTGATGGCTCGATTAAAGAACGTCGACATAGACGTTGCTGCATTCCCCATCATCTGATTCATGGCTTCACCCACAGCACTCAAATGTAATTCATTGAGTTCAATGGAAATGTTTTCCCCACTCCCCCCCATCATCAAATCAGCGATGATCTTTGCATCGTCGACTTCAATAGCCAGTGCATTCACTCCTGACAATCCCTCGGTAAAACTCACAGCTACAATTGCATAGGAGTTTGGAAATTCATTCGGAAGTTCCTTTTGGTTGAACAGTGTTACGTGAGGAGTTGTAATTTCTACGCGTTGGTGAAGTAAAGAAGAGAGGGACGTCGCTGCAGATCCAAAACTAATGTTGCCAATTTCCCCAAGCAAGTCTTTGTCAAATTCTCCGAGCACAGGTTCCTCCGCCAGTGTGCTATTTCCAAGCAGTGCGTCAATTTCGGCTTGCGATAACTGTGTGTCACTCAAGGTACTCTTCCTCTCTGTATTCTTTCAAGATTTTTATCGCATACTTCCGACGGCTCGTTCCTATCGCCCCCAGAAAGGACGGTATCCCATCGACGTCCACAACAACCGGATTGTTAATGGAGGCATCCAATGGAATTAAGTCTCCCACTTCAAGCTCCGCTATGTCATTGAGGAAAATTTGGGTTCCTCCCAGTTGAACTGTCAGCTGAACGCTCGCTTGTTGGAGTTGCATGCGAATCTGTTCGGCGTCTTCCTGCCGCACTTTTGACTGAAGGTTCATTCCCAAAAAATTTTGGTTTGTAAGTTTTGGAATCAGGGGTTCAAGAGTGACATGCGGAATACAAATGTTAATGAGTCCGGAAGTTCCCCCAACATGGGCACTAATGGTAATGACCAGCACGGTTTCGTTTGGAGTGGTTAATTGTAAAAATTGTGGATTCGTTTCAAGAGACAACAACTCTGGTGACAACTCAGCCACGCTCTGCCACGAATCTCGAACCAACCGAGGCATAGAAGCCAGCAATCTTTTTACGAGCACGGCCTCGATCTCTGTGAGTTCCCTCTCTCGATATGGACCGCGAATATCCCCGCCCATCATCCGGTCGAGAATTCCAAAGACAATTTGTGGATTAATCTCAATCGCTACTTTCCCGTGCAAAGGTTCAAAACCCATTAGTTGTATGATGGTCAGTGCAGGGATGGATCGAATAAACTCGTCGTAGGGAAGCTGTTCGACCGATTCCACTTGAATTTGGACGACACTTCTTAATTCGCCGGAGAGATGGGTAGCCATCATACGGGCAAAGTTCTCGTGGATTCGTCGCAGAATCCGCATATGGTCCTTTGAAAACCGCATTGCACGACGAAAGTCGTAAACCCTGGCTCCTTTCTCGGCCTCGTGCTCCCTAATTTCGTCGGGGAGAACTTCCCCACTTTGAAGTGCAGATAAAAGGGCGTCGATTTCGGACTGAGATAATACATCTGCCACCGTTTACTTCCTCCACATTAGAGCTATAAAATCCCTTCAGTATGCCCAACAACAATGGTCGTGTCAATGTTTGTAATGACCGTCGACTCCCCCCGGACGGCCATGACCGTTACCACCATGCGTTTGGGAACGTGAATGATAAAGCTCGTCTCTCCATATAAAATACAAGCGTCTATTGCACCCTTGTTCTGTGCTAAATCTACTGCATGTTCCAGCTTAGACATTTCATACTCGACCAGGTGCAATCCGCGTTGTTCCATACGATATTTTGCATGCGTACTAAAAACCAAACTTGTGTCCATCCTGTCATGACATCTCCACAATGTCGCTTAATGCGTAGTCAGTGCCGTTAACGACAACATAGGGCTGTCCTTGATTAAATTTTACTGCCGACACTGTTCCAGAAACCGTCTGCCCATTTGAGGTGCTAACCTGTACAGTTGTGCCTAGCATTTGATGAACCATGGATACTTCGGTGACTTGCTGCAGATTTTGAAGGGCACTGAGAACCTTGGTGTCCGTCTGAGCAATATTGGTCATTTGCTCTAGTGACGTAAACTGTGCAAGTTGTGCCAAGAATTGTGAGTTGCTTTGCGGGTTTAAGGGGTCTTGGTTTTTCATTTGGTCGACCATCAGCTGTAAAAATGCGTTTTGACTCAGTGCATTGGTGCCGACCGAGTTTGTTGTAGTCATCATGACTCACTCCCGTTTATGAAAACTATTTCTGCTATACCCGGATGTTGATGCCGCGCGTTGAACCCCCAATCGGGGACACGGTATCGGCGCCCGCCGGTACCTGAGAACCTCTGTTTGAAGCTGTGACCTGGCGGATCGTATTTGTCCTGCCTCGCCGCGACGAGGATTGTTGCCCTGTAGATGTATCTCCGGCACTGTTGGACATGGACGTATTGCCATATGCAATTTGTATTCCCGTTAACTGAACCCCATTATTTTTCACAGCATCGCTGATTTGCGGACCCATTTGATTCAGCCATTGAACCGTTTGCAACTGGTTTGCTTCAACGTGCACTTGAATTCCTTGAGACTGCTTTGTTACAGATATCAGCAAGGTTCCCATGCCTTGAGGTTGAACCTGTACCTGGAGAGTATTGGGAGCCGTGCGGACCTGCTTCACAATCAGTTGGCTGAATTTCTCATACGCCTGTGGGTCTGACGCATTGATCGCCACTTGTGGTCCGATTTGCGTATGAAAAGGACCGACTAAAACCTCTGGTTGAGAAACAATGGGGGCCACGGGCACCGAACCAGCCGTTGGTGTGGTTCCGTGGCTTCCGGTATTGGGTACCTGATGCGGCGTTGTAACCGGGATCCCCCGGTTCAAGAGATGCTGGGCCAAAATTTCCCTTGGATTCTGCCGCAGTGGACTTGCGCTTCCTGGACCCGGAGGACTCGTTGGTATTCGACTTCGATTCAAGTTTTTCGACAGAACCCCTTCCCCATTGGCACTCTGTGTTGCTGCAAGGCCGGAAGTGTTTAGAGTTTGAGACGAATCGCGACTCACTCTCGTCGCAGTTTGCGGGACCACCACAGAGGCCGTTGAAGATGCTGGTTTTGCCTCCGGAGTACGGCCTGTCGATGAGGCAGGGAGTGGCAGGGTCGTTAAAGGGGACGAAAGAGGGAGCAACAGCCCAGTCTGAACTCCTGACCGCTGCCCCACCTTCAAACTCTTGGTCCATTTCATCGTCAGCCTTCCGTTCTTTCCACCACGGCGACTGACCCCACGTGCCGCCACGCTAGGTTGGTTAGACCGGGAACCTCGTTGTTGCGTCGTGCCCTTTACAAGCATTGACGTTGCTAACTCGTTGGCTGTCGTTGAAACGGTAAGTCCTGACAACGCAGAAGTGGACAGAACACCTGATGTTCCCGTCTGAACACTAGAGGAAGACGACTCCCCACTCGCTGCTGCCTTTTTAGACGACACCTTGTCGTTTTTACTGAAATCCGTAGTTCGTTTTGGATCTGACTTGGGTAAATTGGAGACAGGTTCTTCGTATGACCCCTTGGCCAATTCAACGGCGCTCTCAAGGAGTGTTGCGAAGGAATCGTTCGCGTTGAGTGGTGTACCTTTTTTTACGGAAACGCTCTCCCCCGCTGACCCCTGGTTCTGCGGAATACTCGGCATTAACTGTGCGGGAATTGGATTCAAGTATTACGCCCCCTTTCAAACCGTGTCATGACCTTATTGAGTCGACTGCTTTAACCTTGTGGAAAGTCCCGTGTTCCCACACCCTTCGATGAACTCACAGGATTTGGAGATTGACCATTGTGACTGTCAAATGCAAGGCCGCTCTTTAAAACCACGATGTTCACTCGTCGATTCAATTGCCGGTTGTTCGACGTGTCGTTGGGTGCGACTGGGTGGTACTGCCCATACCCCACGGCAGCCATTCGGTTCGGGTTAATGTTTTGACCTTGTAAAAACTGAAGTACACTGATGGCACGTGAAGCAGACAACTGCCAGTTCGATGGGAATTCTGCAGTATGAATCGGTTGGTTATCTGTATATCCTTCGACCAAAATGGTATTAGGCACTGTATTGAAAAAAGGTGCAATGCCTTTAAGCGCTGGAAGGGCATTCGATAGAAGTTGTGCAGATCCAGTGTCGAATAAAGCCACATCGCGAAACGTAATTTGAACACCACGTGGTTCGTTATAAACAGAGACCTTATTTTGCAAATGATTTCGTTGAATGTACTGTTGAATTTTGGTATACAGGTTGTTTAGCTGTTGTTGATCCGTCGATGCCGTTTTCGGTAACGGTACTGGATTGCTGGGACTCTCCGCATTCAAGAGACTGGTTTGTCCGTGAAACTGGACGGCAAGTATTTTCTTCAATTCATTAAACTTGTACTCATTGATTTTGGACATAGCAAAGAGAATCACGAAAAAGACCATCAAGAGGGTTATTAAATCTGAATACGTCAGCAACCATCGCTCGGTGCTGGAGTGCCCCTGGCTTTTCACCTTTCGATGACGTCTCATTGAACGTAACCAACCCATCTCGATGTCAAATCGTTGCAAAAGATCGTGACTTGATTGCACTTCTAGACTTCATTAGTCTAAAGCCACTCACTGAAAATTAAAGGACAAATCGAGGACAAATCATAAACATACTCCCGGAGTCTCCATGAGTGTTCGTTTTTCATAGCGCTTTAATGGACAAACCTACCTTTTAACCCAATGGGGGAAAACAAAAGAACATAGAGAGTGCTATGGCTGCTTGTGGCTTTTTAATTCCTGTAAAGACTCGGCTAAACAATCCAAAGAACGGATTTGTACCTCGCACTGGTAAAGTAAATGTTTGGCTGTTTCGTTGGGTTTTTCCGTCACAAGCTGCTCAATGGTTTCACGCATTTTCAATCCCCCCCATTGGGCAATTTGAATGATGTTGAGCAGGTGTTCTGTCGTTATAAGAATTTCATCACGCTGTGTCGCCTCCGATTTGTTCCCCGTTTTTTTCAAAGTTCTTATGGACCACAAAGAATGATTGCTTCGCTTTGCTCTGGCATTTGAAGCCATTGGAAGTTGCAGCAACAATAGATTCTCCTTTTCCGTCCGATCGACGAGGTTATTTCAGGACCCAAAGAAAGCTGTGGGCCAGAATCACTCCTGAGGCCCACACTTAGTTTTTGAAAGTTTGAATTGATTGACTAACTTCTCCAATTTCTCCGCGATAGTTGTCAGCGACGATGCCGAAGCAGATATTTCTTCCATGGACGCAAGTTGTTCTTCTGAAGCGGCAGAAATGGTCTGCATTCCCGCTGAAGTCTGGGTGGCAACGCGATCAATTTCAATGAAAGCACCGGAAAGGTGCCCCGAACCCGTAGAGATGTCTTCAATGGCCGCAGAAATGTGTTTGATTTGGCCCGTCACCGCATTGACAGCATTCAGGATTTCCGCGAATTGCTTTGATGCCATTTCGATAGTATCCATCCCGTGTGCCACTTTTCCTTTGGCTGTTTCCATAGAGTGGACAGCATGCTTAGTATCGCTTTGCATTTGGGCAATGAATTCCGTAATTTGCTTGGCAGATTCTCCCGACTGCTCAGCGAGTTTACGCACTTCATCCGCGACAACCGCAAACCCGCGTCCACTTTCACCCGCCCTGGCAGCCTCAATGGCGGCATTCAAAGCCAATAAGTTTGTTTGATTGGATATTTCCGTAATAACATCAACAATGTGGCCAATCTGTTCGGAGCGTTCTCCAAGAGCATCGACTACGCTACTGAGCTCTCCGACTGTGGCATGAATGGCATCCATCTCATTTTTGGCGGATAAGACGGCCTGATTTCCCATCATGGATTTTTCGGAAGCCTCTACAGCCGAAGATGTGACCACTTTCGCGTCCCCCACAATATCCTGAATGTGAGTCGCCATTTCTTTTAGTATGTTTCCACTTCCTTGCGTACTATTTGCTTGAACCTCAGTGTCGGCTGCAACTTGTTGAATCGTTAGGGTCACCTGTTCTGTCGCTTTGCTGTTCTCCACAGCACTAGCGGATAACTCCTCGGATGCCGAAGCTAAGTGCTGCGACGTTTGGGCGACCTCACCCAGAACATTCCGAAGCGAATCCACCATTTGTTGAAACGCGTCCCCAACATGGGCCAACTCGTCTTTGCTTGTCATTTGAAGTCTACCTGTTAAATCTCCGTCCTTGACCTCGTTAGATGCCGAAACGAGTTTCTTGAGAGGACCCGTGATGGATTTCAAGATAAAATAGATGAGAATGATCCCGACAATGAGAAAAACTAAAATGTCGATCCAAGTCGTAGTTAAAATAGGTTGTGCAATGGCAGCTTGTTCTGATAAGTCCATCGCTCCAGCAACTTTCCAACCCGTCAATGCATTCGTTGTAAAGTACGCTGTACGATAACTGCCGGTTTTTAACTTGTACCGGGTGGTGCCTGAAATGGAATGGTCAAATGTCGCTACTGGCACACCCGTTGGAGCAACGGCCGAACCCGGTTTAAACAACTTTGAGCCTATGTACGTGCCTTCCGGAGTAAATACGAAAGCCACCCCTTTTTGACCCACTTTTGTATTCGCAGTCAGCTGATTGATCTCGGCTAAGTCCAGGTTTTCCGCTGCAACCTCCGTTCCATCCGGAGAACTCTGAGCCAGAGTAACCACAAATTTATTTGAAGATGAAACGTAGGGAGAAGCAATGATGACCTTACCTGGGTTATTGATTGCCGCTTTGTACCATGAGCTTTGTCTAGGGTCATAACCAACAGATGTTTTTCCTGATTGGATAAATCCCCCGGTAGATGTCCCAAGGTATGCCTGTTCCACATTTGGATGAGTTTGAACGTAGGTTTTTAACAGGTTTGAAATTGCGTGACCTTGATTTTGGGTATTGGTGACAGTTTGTAATTGATGGGCCAAAAACTGAACGTTATTTTCTTGTTCTGTCAAAAACGTCGTAATGTCTTGATTGAGTAGCTGAACGTTTTCTGAAGTATTTTGTGTCTGTTGATTGTCAAGCCCAGTTTTGGCCACATTGTACGACAAAGTGCCCAGTACAACGGATGGAATGACGAGAATTCCAGCAAAACTTAAGGCAAGCTTGTTTCGTACCTTCAATATCCTTCACCTTCTCAAACAGTTTGTCTGTCTAACCTCTTCCAGTCTCTAGTACACTTGCCGACTTTACCGTAAAAACAACACAAAAAAAGGACAATTAGAGGACAAGCAAGGGTTGATTCACACCTTAAATGGAATTGACGAGGTAGTAAGAGTTAAAGTTGAGCCCTCCACAATTGTCCTCAATTTGTCCTTTTATATTGGCGCTCTTCCGTTACTATAGTAACGACGTCATACCCTGGGAGTGATCCATTCATGATACGCGGACTTACCACAGCCGCTTCTGGAATGCTAGCTGACGAACGCATGCAAGAACTACTCACCAACAACCTGGCCAATGCCCAAACACCTGGGTATAAATCTTCGAATGGCTCCATGCTGGAGTTTCCACAACAGCTTCTCTCCGCGATCAATTACAACGGATCGGGCCAAAGGACACCGGTTGGCAGTATGGGAACGGGGGTCGTTCTGCAAGAAGGGGTTCCTCTGTTTACACAGGGACAAATCACACCCACGCAGCGGAACTTGGATGTCGCCATTTCAGATTCTACCCCTGCAGGCACGTATGCCAGTGTCGCCAAGGGCTCTGGTGTACAATCCATAGCCGGTACAGTAGTCGCAGGTGCGGGCGGAAGATTGTCCATCAATGGAACCCCACTTGCAGTATTTGATGTCAAGGGTCAACCCGTCGCCAATATGTATGCGGTGAAAAATCCGAATTACCAAGGAACGGCATTGACCGCGGCGGATGGAAAGCCGAATTACGATGCAGCGGGGAATCCCTCGTATGTCTTTGCCAATGCTCAAGGGCAGGTCGTAGGTGCCCCAGGGGAGCCTGGCTTTGACGGGGTTGCAATTCGAGTTGGAAACAATCTGGACATGGGGGAACACAGTTTTTTCCCCGTAGCTTATCAGTCTCCGACGGGGCCGAGCGGAATCGCGCTCACAAAAGACGGACACTTTGACACCAATTCCAATCACGAGTTGGTCGACGCAGGCGGAAACGCCGTGCTGCCAGTTAGCCCCACGGGTCAAGTGCTATACAATGCGAGAATTGTTCTAAATCCACAATTCCACGGTTCCACGATTTTTGGCGCAAACGGGGCCCCTGTGACCGACTCCGGTGGTCAGCCCTCCTACCGTGTAGTGGACCAAAACGGAAACAATATTCCCGGAGCACGGCTTGGGACGGTCAATACAGACGTCACGAACCTGACACCGTTGGGCCAAACCGAGTTTATGGTGGGGGGCACATTAAATTCCGCTCAGGTCATGCCATTGTTACAAAAGGGGTCAGGCCAACTGCACCCCGGTGAACTTGAAGGGAGCAACGTAGATGTCACGAGCACCATGACGCAAATGTTGTCTGCCTTGAACAATTACCAAGCCAATTTACACGTGCTTCAAACAGAAAACCAAATTTTAAACGCTGCTGTGAATAAAGTCGGTGTTTACAACGCTTAGAGAGGTGTGTTTTCTTTGAGCCAATTTCAAACGCTAATTTTCACGCTGGGTAACCAAAAGTACGGTGTAAATATTCAACAAATTCAATCCATTGAACGGACCTTGCCTCTGTCCAAGGTACCAGGTACGCTGGCGTTCATCAAAGGTGTTGCAAACCTTCGAGGAGCAGTAGTGCCTATCTTGGACCTGAGGGAACGTTTTGCAATCTCTCCAGAGACGACTGAACAGGAAGAGCGCATTCTAGTGGCTGACCTTAACGGTATAGTGCTTGGATTCCTGGTAGATTCCGTTTTGGACGTCCAATCGCTGAGTACCGAATCTATCGAAGCACCCCCTGTTGTCGTCGGTGGGATTCAAGCGGAGTTTCTGTACGGTTTGGCTCGAACAGATGACACCGTATTGGTCCTTTTAAACCTCTTAAGGATCGTGAATGAGGCAGAAGAGAGGCAACTCCAGCATTTGAGGCTCGCTGAAGAAGAATAGAAAAGCCCCCATCACCGAGGAGTGTCATGACAACTTGAAACTAAAAAACAAGCTTTTCCTATCTTTTGGTGGAGCATTACTGGTTCCGAGTATCGCAATCGGAGCTACGTCCTACATTGCGGCTCAATCTAAAGTCAAACAGGAAATCAACCAAAGTACTACAACCACTATCAGTGTGTTTAATCAATCATTGACCAACACGCTAACGTCATGGGAAGCGGATGTTTCAGTCTTAGCACAAGATATCAATACGGATAGCTATCCAAAAGATACGAACATCAATACCAATCCTGTAGATGTTGCGTTTACAAACTTTGTTTCAGAGCATCATAATTTCCTGCATATTTACGTCGGAACCAATCGAGGAATTTTCATTCAAAGACCCTACTCCAAAATGCCCGCAAGTTACGATCCGAGAAAACGGCCTTGGTATCAAGATGCCATGAAACACGCGGGGCAAACCGTAATCACGCCTCCCTATAAAGACGCAAGTACAGGAGAAATGGTTATTACCATTGCCAAAGAGTTGCCGAACCAACAAGGCGTCGTAGGTGCGGATGTTGCGCTCAATACCTTAAACACGCTTGGCAAGGACATTCGTTTTGGATCGCTCGGGTACTTGGCAGTAACGGATGCCACAACCAAACAAGTCATTGTCAATGGTACCCTCTCCCCAGGAACGGTTTTGAATGTACCTGCATTAAACCCTATGTACCAGTCCAATTCTGGCGCTTTCTCCTATACACTTAAAGGTTCAGCTAAAGACATGGTGTTTAACACGAATCCGATAACGGGTTGGAAAATATCAGGAATTCTTTACCCGCAAGACTATCGACAGGCAGCCCGCCCCATCTTATGGACAACCATCTGGGTCATCATTGTGGCCTTGTTGGGGGGAGGCGTTTTGACCTGGTTGTTTGTCCGCGCCATTTCCAAGCGATTGAACGGTCTCGCTGAAGGTGCTCGAGTGGTTGCTCAAGGAGATTTGACCTTTCGCCTCAACGATTCACAAAAGGACGAGTTTGGTCTTTTAGCGGAGAGTTTTGATCACATGACCCATGCATTGGCTGAAGTATTGACTCATACGACCGATACGGCACAACAAGTCTCTGCATCCGCACAACAACTGACAGCGAGTGCCGAAGAAACCAGCCAAGCTACCAAGAGCATTGCAACCACCATGCAGGAAGTTGCTGCCGGTTCAGAGACACAGGCCCAGCGTTCCGATACAACCTCCGCCGCTATGAAGGAAATGTCTGCAGGGGTACAGCACATCGCCGTTAACGCGCAAAACGTGACTTCCTCCGCGATGAACTCTTCCGAAGCGGCAAAGGACGGATACCGCTCTTTGCAATCAGTCGCGGCACAAATGAATCAAATCAATCAGACTTCCAACACCTTAGCACAGGCTGTGGAACGCCTTGGCCAGCATTCTGATCGCATTGGTTCGATTGTCGACGTCATTACCGAAATTGCTTCTCAGACAAACCTTCTTGCTTTAAACGCCGCAATTGAAGCGGCCAGAGCCGGCGACGCAGGCCGCGGGTTTGCGGTGGTGGCAGAAGAGGTTCGCAAGTTAGCCGAGCAGTCTTCACAATCCGCCAGTGAAATCGCGCAGGTCATTCAGACCATTCAAAGCGAAACTGGCCAAACGGTCAAGGAAACCACCGAAGTCTCTAAGGCCGTTCAAGACGGGTTAAACAAGGTCACTGCTGCAGGAGACTCATTCACAAAGGTTCAGTCTTCCATCGAAGAAGTAAGCAACCAGATTCAAGAGGTCTCAGCGGCAGTTGAGCAGCTTTCCGCGAGCAGCGACGAAGTGGCCAACTCACTCAACCAAATTTCGGAAATTGCTTCAACCACATCTGCGGGTACCCAAAATGTTTCGGCCGCGGCGGAAGAACAACTGGCTTCCATGGAAGAAATCTCGGCATCGGCCTCATCGCTTTCTCAGATGGCTGAAACCCTTCAAGACCTCGTATCTCGCTTTAAACTAAACTGACTTATAAACAACAAGAACCCCGGTGATTGCCCCCGGGGGTTCTTGTCGTTTATCTTCGCCTTTGTTCAGAGAATTGTCTCTGCTTTTGTCTCCGAGGCGTACCTCCTCGATGGCGGCGTTGAGGCCAAGAAGATTGGTTTAACTAGCCACGTGGTTAATCAGATTCATACCTTGTCGGGATTGCTTTACATTTTCCTGGGATTGCCGGGAATTGAAGAGCAATTGCTGGCAGGGCGCTCAGCGAATCTGCCCCCTACCTCTCTTTTTTTCAGCCTCTCGTTCGACGAAGATGGTTCCTAGGAGTGGAATCAAATGTCGATGAATTTGCTCAAGTTCCATGGATGTTCGCTGCAGATATCCGCATTCCGGATGAAATGGATAGATTTTAAGAAACCACTCTATCGCACCTCGAATCCAATATATATCGATGTACGACAACGTCCATTCCCAAAGTTTTTCTTTTTGACTTTCTATCAGTGTGGCATTGATCAAGTGGAGAGACAGAGTTTCCGCTCCAATTTGAAACCAAATTTGATCGCGGTGAGACAGGGATTCATTTCCGGCGTAATCGTGCCACGCTTGAATCGTGTGCTCCAGCATGTTTGTCCAGATTGACAGCAGAGGTTCTTGTAACTCCATAACACAACAGGCTTCAAAGATTTTTTCGGACCTTATCATGTCGTAAGCGTCTGAAACGAAATTCTCCATCTCTTGAAACACTGAGGAGATATTTATGGGGCGACGGTTGTACATGCGCGTGACCACTCCAAACCAAAAAAGAAAAGTAGGGGGTATCCCTACTTTTCATTAAACAATAATTTTCCATTATCATTCGGACAACTCAAGGACATACACAGACCCTTACTCGTCCTTAAAACTATCTGGAATGAGTCCCGTCTTTTTCCTCGGCGGACGGAGTCTGTCTACTTCCTGCTTGGTGACTCCGGCTGCTTGAAGGGCCGCCTTCCACGACCCGAAGTTTCTTCTGCCTGCAACAATCAGCTTTTCTTCCTCCGTTGCTACGGCTTTGTAGTTGACAGGTTTCTCCTCTTGAATGCGAATCCGAATGGCTTCGACAATCCGTTCGTCGGTCCACTTTTTACGGGGCTTTTTGACCCGGGTCAGAACGAGACCCGCTGCCTGAATTGCTGCATCCCAGCTTCCAAAATGTCGACGTGCAGCAATCACTAAATCAGAGTATCCGTTATCCATCGATCGGCGATTCAAGGGCCTCCCCGTTGCATGAACCTCTCGAATTCGCGAGATGATGAGAGCTTCAGTCCATCGAGTCCGCGTCCCTTTATCCGAATTATATTGTTTAGATTTTTTCAAATCTTTTAATTCATTTTGTTCTGGTATCGGTGGCATGCCCATTAACACAGCGCATCTCTCCTATTTTGTGTGTACTCAACTCACCTTTACCTATTTCTTACTATGCTTATCACTACCATACAAAATATACGAAGCATTTGTCCACTATATGTCCGTGCCTCGACAACATTTTCCAAGTTTCATAGTTCCTCTTACCTTTCTGTGTGCGCCTTTGACGGTGTCCAAAATGAAAGTGTCGATTTAACTCTCTAAACCACTGATTCAGACGATCTCACTATCTCTTTAAAACTTCCACATACTGTGGTCTCCCTAAGAAGAACCCCTGAGCATATCGGACATGAATGTGCCGTAAGTACTCCAGGTCCGTAAAGTCTTCGACGCCTTCAACGATGAGAGTGATCCCTATGGCGTTGCACATAGCTGCTAAACCTTCCAATGCCTTGCCCTTTTGGACCAGAAACGATCGATCGGCTTTCACGTATTGGGGTTCTAATTGATCCAAAAGCCACAGATTGCTAGAGCCTGTTCCAAAGTCATCAATGGCTATGCGAATTCCGATACTTCGAAGATACTGCAATGCCGGAAACGAAGCCCGCGAGACCAAGCGCTCTGTCACTTCAAAAACCAGGTTATCGGGGCGTATCGCATAAGGCCAAGGAACCCAGTCGTCCAAAGCTTGCAGTGATTCAGGTTCAGTATTCAAGAACAGCAGTTGCTCCCTATCCAGCAACTTCGACGCTTCAGCGAGCGCGGTTTCGCGTGCTTCCCTATCAAATTTATCTAAAGTTCCGTTCTCTTTTGCCTGTCGGATGACTTCCAATGGCGTTCTTCCGTTGGAAGGCCTCGCCAACGCTTCGTAACCAATCACTTGTGACAAAATTATATCTTGGATAGGTTGAAACGCGCTTCTCACAGAGTTCACCCGCCCCACATGTTCTCACCATCCAGTTTAAATGTCGGACACTTTGAGGACAATAGGGGAATTCAAATAATTCTTCCAGACTTAGACTAGATTTCCGATGACGAACTTCCCTTTTTATGGACGGCGTTGCGTTTCAACCATACGTGTTCCTACTCGACGGTAGGAATTCTGCTTTTATTTCAATACACATGACGTTTCCATAAAATTTTTGCTAAACTTTTTTTCCGGCGATGAGCGCGCGATTCCCATGCGCATGCAAACAAGCTGCCTCGAAACCCGCCTGACGCAGCCAAACGAGGTGATCGTCTAACAGTGCCGGAAAGTCCCCGCGGTCTCTGACGATCCGTTCGTGGTCCTGGAAGGTGGCCCCTTCATGGCTCGCCACCGTCGTATCATGAAGCTTGTCTTGCCTCTTCCACAATTCCCGGTAGAGACTCCACAAAGCGAAAGTTTCAACCCGCATACGGTCCAGCAGTACGAACAAGCCTCCCGGTTCCAAGAGGTCGTAAATTCTTCGATACGCTGCTTGCATCTGTTCCCGCGAAAGGTGGTGCAGAGATTGAACCGCAATGACGTGTCCGTAGGTGCAGGCGGGCAATTCGAGGGAATCCAACCGACTTAAATCGCCCTTCACAGAGACAAACTTCTCGCTGTACTCGGCCAGCCTGTTTTTCGCCAGGGTCATCATGGCGTCCGAGTTGTCCACGCCGACGACTTTTGCGTGAGGAATGCGCTCAAAGACCAACTCCTCGATTTGCCCCGATCCATATCCAAGGTCGAGAATCCAACTGTGCAACTGAACCGAATTCTCCAAAAGCGTCAACAGGATGTCTAGCTGCTCGGTGCGCAAAGGATTCGCTCTTGTGGTATTTCCATCCCATCGCTTGGCAGTATCTGCGTTACTCCAATCCTGAACCATGGATACCCCCCTGTCATTCGGTTAAATTTTATAAATGAAATCCGTGAATGAACTTGGTAAGTGAAACCCGCATTAGCGAGCGGTACAACCTTTCAGATATAGCCAATAAAATTCTCATTAACTACCTTATCCATCCATTTGCGACCCTTGTCAAGGCCGCCTTGAGACATCGATCAGGAAGAAAAATTCTTCTCTTTCTAGTTTTCTCTTGACAATTTAAATTGATATTAATAGGATTAAATTATCGACAAAATACGATCGTTGTGGACACTGTGATGTCGAATCCGCATGTGGGCACTTGGATTCGACGGAGTGAATAGTGCAACCGGCCACGAGTACCATGGTGGTCGGTTTTTTGCGTCTTTACACAAATTGGGGTAGGTGACTTGAGATGAAAAAAAGAAACTTGATCTTTGCTGGTGCCATCGTATTGGCTGCATCGGCAACCGCTGTCAGTTTCGCTCAAAACGCAGCTACAGCTACCATTAGTGCTACACCTTCTTCGTCTTCTGCAGCTCAAATTTACCAAGCAGATACGACCTTGACAGGCTCAACACTGCCGGCAAACTCACCTTCAGGCGTCACTTCAATCGACACTAGTGGAAAAAATGGACATGCGGTTCCTGGCCTATCTCCATTAGCCCAAGCCGTCGGCAGCGTGGGTTCAGGGGATCTGTACGTGGTCGCCCCCTCGAGCGGCGACATTTTAGTCACCGTCTATCTGAGCAACGCTGGACAACTGGCTAACAACTATGGGTACATGAACTTCCAAGTCTCGGTCTATCCAGGCACTTGGAGCGTCGCATCGGGTACCGATACATTCTCTTTTACGGGTTCCAACCCGGCTGCCCAGACAACCGGGTCTGGCGGACAAGCTGCAACGGCCGTGCTGTCCCTTACCAACGGCTATGTCACATTTGACCTCCCCGGGGGAACTTCCAATACGTCTACAAGCGGAACGGCTTACAGCATAAGCATCGACAGCGGCAGCTACTACTGTTCGAGTACAAGTGGGAACAATCTCGCTCCGTCTTTCTATGCAACTGTACAACCATCCGCCAGCTAGGTGGGAATTTGGACTGACGCGTGGCATGACATGTGCACTGAGTACATTTTTGGCAGTCGTGTAAATCGTGAGGTGGGGTGAGCCGTGAGACACAAGCGAAAACGGTGGCTGTGGCTCGCCATCCTGGCCAGTTTCTCACTGACTTCCGTCAGTTGGGCGTACTACTGGATTTCCAGCACCATTTCGGTTCAAGTACAGGCGCGGCCAGCCAGTACGCTCCCATCGGGTCAATTGGCGGTTGTCACCCCAATCAACGAACAGATTACATTGACGGGAAAACCTCACAAAATCCGTGGGCTGGCCCTTTACAAAATCACACTTGGAAATCCCAGCCTTAGCGACATGGTTAAGGTCCACTTTTACTGGGTGAACCCCGCACAAACCATGGGGGTGCTTCATAATGGATGGATACAAGTCGGAGTCTACTACCCAACTCCGTCCGGTAGTTGGGATGTGTATCATGTTGAAGACGGACCCAATACGGTCTCAGTGTCCCCGGACGGTCCAGGGTTTGCTGTGAATCCCCGAAACGCGGACGCCGTCCTCTATCCCGATGTACCCTATCAACGCAATCTGTACGTCGTCGTCAATATCGTGGATAATGGAGGGGAAAACCCAGAGGGGCAGCAGAAAAACCTCGGAGACCTCCAATTTTACTGTCAGGTTTCTAAGTAGGTGGTAAAAAGAGTAGAGGGGAACAAAGTGAAGCGAAACTCGAAACGTTCGTTGGGCAACTGGATAAGTTCGAGTCTTTTGGTTGGCGTTACGGGAATCGCTTTGTATTTTCACTTTGTTTCCCAACCGCCATTCACCGCGATCCCGTCACGCAGTATGGAACCAGCCCTAAAAGTTGGGGATGTGGTGCTCGTCAAACCGATTGCAACCTCACAGCTTCACGTTGGGGAGATTGTCGTCGTACACATTCCAAAAGCCGTTCAACAGAACTACCACTACCCTTCCTCGGTGGTACACCGGATCGTCAAAATCTCGCAAACTCCGGCTGGGCTCGCGATTCGGACCAAGGGAGACAACAACGCGGGTGAAGACCCGTACACCGTCTCTCCATCCGAAGTCAAAGGCGTCGTATGGAAGGTCATTCCGTATGTCGGATTTCCCGTGTTGTTCTTTCACAGCAGGCAGGGACTCTATTTTGTCATCTCCGTGGTCCTTTTATACGCCCTCTACCGTTTGATGAACTATTGGGAGAAAAGAGAATACAGCCTTAAGAAATCCATAATCTCCCTGCTGCAAGGCGACGTATTGGCCCACTTAGAAATTCTTGAAAAAAAACAAGACCAATCGGTCGATCGCATTGAGGATGCGTTACAGGCCTTGAGCCATGCCGTGAGTGAATACGCCCTGCACCTGCAAAGTCACACGGCATCCGTGCAAAGTATGGCCGCAAGCGCACAAGCGCTCGAAGACGCAGCGCGGCTGCAAAACGAGATTTTGACTGAAGTTCGAAACTGGGCTTCACGAACGCAGGACCAGGACACAAGCCGGCGGCGGGCAGTTCGTCTCCGCTCTTCTGCACAAGTCAAGTCTTCACAGGAGATCGCAGGTATCGCTCAGAGAGAGGCGGCCGCAACAGCGCAAAGCGATACGCTTCCCGATGACCAAGAGGCGGCGGAGAAAGCTGTGGAAATGACATCTACCGTTACGGCCCATGGCCCGGATGGTGTGCACGAACCTAAGATGGAACTCTCTGCAAAATCGGATGACGACTCCCTCGACGATTTGATCTACGGTTTTCTCACACATCCGACAACCGACCCGATTGAGGAGGAATTAACGAGATTAAAGTCCCTGCGCTCCAAGCTGCAGAGTTGGAACGAGCAGATTTGAGAACTCGCTTGCTCACAACCTGAACCGCCCCGCTTCAATCCCAGCTATGGAATAGCGCTGTGCAGGCAGCGGAGCATCTGCCATCCGCCTCAACATCACCAATTGTCCCACGTGAGTCATCACGTCAGCCATCGGCCCTTGGATAAAACGGTTCCAAGTGTGTTCCGACACCTCCAGCTCTGTTTGGACCAGCTTGTCGAGAGATTCCAATTCAGTATAGAATCGCTCAACTTCTTCCGACCAAGTGGCCACTGCCTGTTGCTCATGAGGGCGCCTGGATGCCCCAGGACTGAGGATCTCGTAACCCAGTGCCAAGATGTCCGAGATGTGATGCACAATTTCGACGGGTGTTCGAACCCCCTTTCCCACACTAAAGTTTGGATACTGCAGAGGCGCTGCCTCTATCACCCTGTTGGCTCGATAGGCGAGGGTCGCAAGCCAGTGTCGAACGACGTGGATGTGGTCCATACAAAGCCCCTCCTCCTTTGAACACCGCTGTTCTTCTACATCACTACTCAGTTCATGCATCTATAGACAAACGACCAACCTTTACTTTTCCGCGGACTTGAGAGAATGTAAAGAAGATGGCCACTGGGGTCAATATACTAATCAAGACATACTTTGCCGCCCAACTTAGGGGCAGCTGAAAAACGGCGAGAACCACACCAATGATAGGTATCAATTGTATATTCAAGTTTTTAAAGAACAAGTACGTTGTATCCCGATGCAGAGTACAGCTGTAGCCAACGGACTCCATTTTCAAGTCGCTTCGCATAAACGATGGAATACCAATACATAAGTTGAGGTCGCCTTCGGAACCCACAATGTTCGTCTCCCGAGCCAACTCCAAGGATTGGAAGGTCAAAACGCGTGCCTTCACGCGGTGGTTTCGAAAACCGACGATCACGTCATCCGTATCTTCAATTCCTAGCAACTTTTGAACATTCGGTGTCACTCGAATCACGGGAGTAGATTCATCCGTGGCGTGAGGGCGTATACAACGCAACTCGACTGACGCGGCTCCAACCGTCCAATCACATACAGGCTGGCATACGTTTTTTAACAACCACTTTCGAATTCTCACCTTGAACGCCTGCTTTGGAGTCCTTTTGTCCTGGAAAACCGGGTAGATGGATACGGGTTGGGTGTGAAGCTTACCTGCCACTTCTCTGACCACCGCTTGATCGGCGTAAGGAAGTTGCAAAACGATGCTTTCTCTCTCGTACAACTTTGCAAACATTTGTTTGTGACTTTCCTCAATTTCAGAAAGGTCGTTTAAACGCTGCATATAAAAGTGAGGAACCATTAACGGAGCCGCGTGAAGGTCCAACAACTGGCGTTGAGCGTAACTAAGCTGAATTCTGCTGCCTTTTTGCGCAGACGCCGGATTCCCCTTCATGAGTTTTTCTGCCGATACGTCGATGGCCCATCCACTGAATAGACTCTTAACCTGAAAAAGGCGCGCCCCCGACGCTGTGAGAGAATCATACGCCTCTGCAGATAAAGTGACCTGGCCGTTTTTTAACGCTTTCCAACCTTGTGTAGTAACTTGGTCGATCGAACACCCAATCGATTTAGCCAGCCATATTCCCGGGCTTCCATTTGACTTCAGTGCAGGTGCAAAATCCAAGTCGTCACGCACTCTCTTGCTTAGACAAATTTTGTCGGTTCCGACTTGATCACTCATCTTGACAATCCCATAACAAAACCTGCCACTCACGGGGTTCATCAAGTAGATGCGCTCGTTTTCCACAATACCGAACCGGAACATCGTGGCGTAATTTAATTCGATTCGATTGTGGGGTGTGACGTCTTTCACTTGTGAAGCTGTGTCTACGGCTAAGTGATGGGGGGTGTTTTCAAGGACGAACTCGTAATTCATCAGCAAAGACGCTAGAGCTGATATCATTCGAACCCAACTTGTTGCCAGAGAGAAGGAACGGCTGCGATCGATCACGACCGTGCAACCCTCGCTTGCGACCCAGGAACCCTCAATCGCTCCCTTGCAACCCTGGCGGTCAACACAACAGGTGACTTGTGCTCTGATATCGCGGTCCTCATCCGGCCGATCCAACAATGCGAGAATCGCAGACTGTAGACCTTCGTACCGGCGACCTATGTAAACGCAAATGTCGCCTTGAGCACATTCAGCCGGATCCACGTCCTTTACGATAACCGTTATGACCTTGTTGAAAACCTCTGTCTCTGCATTAGGGTCCCAGACCACATGACAGTCAAACAATTCCCGAATCTGTTGACTCATCTCTAATTTGTTTGGGATGGCATCGTCCAGACGTATGGTGATGGGATACGTACCAGATTTTCTTTGTTCGAGATGCGGCTTCGTTAGAGCCCCATAAATTTCTCTGAAAATTCCTGGTAGGGACTTGACTGTTGGGACACCTGTCACGGCAGGTTCACCCCACTAAATCTACTTCCAATGACACAGTCCACAGTCATTCCCACCCTTTGTTTAAAAAGTCAACGATGCGTTCAAGACTCTTGACGACGCGCAGAAAACCACCGGTTCCTCGACTTGTATCCAGTAATCTCCAGTTCATTTCGATTTGAATCGCGAATATACCAGCGTGTTTGGCTACCGTCGCTGAGACCGTACGGGAATTTGCCGCGGTAAATACCTTGTCCACTCCCAGGTGTGAAACTCCATTTTCGCTAAAAATATCAGCAAACCTCGCGACTAAGCCATAATTCCCGTTTATGTTAGCACCCCGGCCAGTTCCAAAATCAATATCGTGCGGACGAGACGAGCTCATGATGTGCAAATCGATGAAGTATTCAACGTGATGGTCCTTAATGTACTGCACGGCTTCTGTCCGGTATGGATTTTCGTGGTCGAAGTTCGCATCATCACGGTCGTTTCGAGTTTTATATATGACGTGACAGCGGGTGGCAGAGTGAAGGACCCGTGCAATCGTACCCGACCGATATTCCCCTTGCTTAATGGCGTTTAGCCTCCACTGAGTCACGCTGTGGGGGGCAGATAACATGACTGGGTTATTTCCGGTTTCGATAGAAAACGACCTCTCCGTACCAAAACTTTCATTCAGGAATGGTGTCTCCAACTCGTCAATGAATGCGACTAGGTCCTTGTCCATCGATCCTCCGAAGGGTATTCAACGCGTCATTACAACTAGTGTAAACTATTCCAGTGAAATCGTATAATCTTCGATGTGTACAAGTCAAAGCGAGGACCCCAAAGATGGTGTATCTTTGAATAGATATGAGGCAAAGTCCAAAACGTATGGACTTAGTAACGAATGTGTTATGCATGCGAAAGGTGGAAACACGAAATGCCAGAGAAAAAAATCCTCACCATACAGAGGTTAGGATTCCCATGGGAGACCGAAGACCCTTTTTTGATGTCGGTGCATCACAAAGATGCTTATCCGCAAGGAAATGAAGAACAAGGACCGAAGGTGTCGTTAGAAGGCAGAGACCTTGGTCAGGACTTTACACTTCGAGATGGATTTCGAATGTACCACGGAACAAGGGTTCCGGGATTTCCAGTCCATCCTCACAAGGGGTTTGAAACGGTGACCGTTGTTCTCAACGGGTTCGTCGATCACTTTGATTCAACGGGATCGTACGGGCGGTATGGAAATGGCGATGTTCAATGGCTTACAACGGGACGTGGCACTCAACACACGGAAATGTTTCCCCTTGTCCATCAAGATCAGAGCAATCCATTGGAACTGTTTCAAATTTGGTTGAATTTGCCCGCCAAAGGTAAATCTGCGCCACCTGAATATAAAATGCTTTGGGCTGAAGACATTCCGGAAATACAGACCGTTGATTCCAACGGGAAAACAGCAACCATCCGGTTGATAGCCGGAAGCTTCCAAGGAAAAACCAGTTTAGAACCCACCCATGCTTCTTGGGCAAAAGACCCCAATCACCACGTGGGTATTTTTCTGGTTCACTTGGAGCCAAAAGCATCGTTCTCTCTCCCACCCATTTCAAAAGCACTGAATCGCAACCTTTATTTTTATCAAGGCGACACCATCCAGATCGAAGGAACAACGGTGGAGTCCTACCATCGAATCAAACTTGTCGGCGATCAAGAAGTGACCATTACAAACGCTTCAGCCAAAGCAGATATCCTCATTCTCGAGGGAGTACCTATTCAGGAACCCGTCGCACAGTACGGACCGTTTGTCATGAACACGCGGCAAGAGCTTCGCGATGCATTCGAGGAGTACCAAAGAACCCAATTTGGAGGATGGCAATGGGGACGACCGGATCCTGTCAACGATCGCGGCACCGGAAGATTCGCCCGTTACGCCGATGGGACGATGGAAGAGAGATAGAGATGAAAATAGAGACAGAGATAGAGATGGAAAAGAAATAGGCATGGAAAAGAGAGCAAAATGGCTACGGAAGTCACCACAAACAAGTTGTGGTGACTTCCCTTATATCCGCGACATAGAACGCCTCTCGTCAACCAAAAACTCCTTTTAATTCTGCAATTCTTTCAATTCCGCAATCCGGTTTTTCAGCTAGGGTTTTTTGCAGCTGTGTTCCCAGTCCAGAATCGCGTCCAGTGCTGCGTCAATCTCCGATTCCTCCGAAAAAAAGTGCGGTGCAATTCGAATGACGTCTCCTCGCGCCGAACAGAGAATATTGCGTTCAGCCAAAAAACCCTCTAATTCGTGCGGGTGATTCGCGCGGATCGCCGTCATCGCTCCTTTCTTTCGCCAGTCAGCGGGACTTGCCACTTCAAGTCCCCGCTGAACAGCCTGCTCCAAGCAGTGCCTGGATAATGCCTGAATCCTTGCCTCAATCACCCGTGTGCCGACACTCTGCACATAATCGATACCGGCCCGAGCGGCAAACGCTGGCAGAATCGGTGGAGTTCCCATGTTGAATCGACCGGAGCCTGGCGCAAAGTCAAGGTGAGTGGTATCAAAAGCAAACGGATCCACTCTTCCAAACCAACCCGTCATAGCTGGCTCGAGCTGTTCTGCGACCTCTTTTTTAACATA
The DNA here is from genome assembly GCF_021739485.1 of Alicyclobacillus tolerans. Taxonomy (GTDB): domain Bacteria; phylum Bacillota; class Bacilli; order Alicyclobacillales; family Alicyclobacillaceae; genus Alicyclobacillus_K; species Alicyclobacillus_K tolerans_A. Next base: position 17,583 of record NZ_JAJFNK010000043.1, on the reverse strand, counting down.
TAGAAACGCGATCCCGGGAGTCCCTAGCAAATACTTCAGCGTACCGGACGCTAAGAAATCAACGTCCATCTGTTGAACGTCGATCTCGACGGATCCGGCCGCTTGATAAGCGTCCACGAAAATCCACGCATTGTGTGCATGCGCCAGTTTCGCCAACTCCGCGACGTCTTGCTTAGCGCCACTTTTGTACGATGCGAGGTGTATAGAGAGAATCGCGGTAGAATCCGCCAGATGGGGTTCAAAGGTCGAAGGAGTGAAAAAATAGCCGTGCGGTTCCACAAACCGGACGTCAAGCCGGCCTTTTCGCGCTGAGCCCAACCAGGCGTGCCCCACCGTCGGGAACTCTTCGGTGCCTACGAGGACTTGGTTCTTGGACAAAACGGCCGGCAACGCGCTCGCGATCGTACTCACCGTTTCCGATACAGAACTGAGGACCGCAATCTCTTCCGGATGCGCATGAATCAGCTTTGCAAAAGACTGTTTGGCTCTCGCCACTTCGCTCATCCAGAAATCCCAGTCCATGCCTTTTGAGCCCCAGCTGTCTAAGTATTCCTGAATCGCGTTTTGTACAGGAATAGATTTTGGGCCCATGGAACAGTTTGCGAGGTGGATTTTTCGACTTAAAATGGGAAAGTTCAATCGATGCTCCTGCCACCCATGTTCGTGCAACGGATGCTCCCGGAAATCCATGCTTTCACCTCAATTTTTTAAGCAGTAAGATACGCGTCGAGCCAAGACCTCGACGTCCTCATCACGCATCGCCAAAGGCGAGACCGTCACAATCCCCTGTGCTAAGGCGTGGCGACCCACTTCAATCCTGGGGTCCCCAGCCCTCAGTTTGTCTGAAACGTCCTTGGCCAAATTCGGCGTCATCTTCAAACGCAGGACCGGTCCCCCCCACGCGCGGTCGTCGCGCTGCAAGGCGCAGTCAGAACCCACCACAACACTCGCCAAGGCTCTTTCGATGGTTGTCAGACGTCCTTTCCAAGCCTGTTCAATCTGAGCGTATTCCGTCAGAAAGCGCCGTGCGGCCTCGACCGTGCCCACAATCACTTCCCGGCTGACCTTAAATCCACGACCAATTCCGTGGTGGGGCCGTCCATTTGGAAGTTCCCCGTTCCCGGCCCCGGCCGCGAAGACTTTTTCGGCGTAGCCCGAGTCGATGTCACAATCGATCCACTGCATGCGGGCAGAATTTATCAGTCCTTTGCGCCCCAACAGCAGGCCGCTGTTTTGCGGCCCACCGAGCGCCTTTCCGCCGCTGACTGCCACCAAATCTGCTCCGGTTTGCAGCAAGTCCGTCAAGCGCTGCAAAGGAGGCAAAACGGCCGCTGCATCGACCATCACGGGACGCTGATGCTCGTGGGAGACCTTTACCACATCCACCAACGGCAGTGCATTGCTCGTTCCAGGTTCATCGGCTGCGTAGGCGACCGCACATACACCGGGATCGCGCAAAGCCTCTTCCAACTGCCACAATTCTGTAGCGCCCGTTCCGGGTGGTCCAGAAAACCCAATCTCTAAGAACTCAGCCCCACCCATCAACCAAGCCCTGTCGTAGGCATTGCGCTGGCTGCGATGAATGACAATTTTTCGCGGCTGCTTTGGATGCGGAAGTTCCGACATTTTACGAAAGTCCGTTCCGGCCATGACCGCAGCGGCAGACAGGACCATCCCAGCGAACGCGCCGGCAGTGACCATGGCTGACTCGCATCCTATCAGGTCAGAAAGGATGCCGTCGGCCCACATCTGAAGCCCCGGCATATCCACGGTCTGTTTGGATGCTTCACTCATTGCAGACAAGACTGCGGGGTGCACCGGGCCACCCCCTAACCACGAAAGCGGCCCCGCTGCATTGATGATTTTCGCTGGAAATCCAATCAAATCGATGCATCTCCCAACGCCTGACGGGTCAAATCTCTACTGACCAACTGGGCACCTTGGCCCTGCATCTCCCAACGGTCTCGCTCAATTCCCTTCCTCTTGCACGGCAATGCTCCGGTCATTGAGTTGCATGGATTCCGTGGTGGGAATTCCGGAAGCGACTCCCCAATAAAACGCGATCAGGCTTCCGACAACGACAATCAGCACATCCCACGGGTATACAATGGCCTTGATTCCGCCAAAGCTCCCTAAAAACGAGACGAGGGTGAGAAACACCACATACGCCATCATCCAGATGGCGGCGCGCCATTCCTCTGCAGGGATACGGGAACGGACCGCGTGAATCGCAAAAAATATAAACCCGATACACAGAATCAATAGAACGTATCCATCCGTTGGCCACCCGGACCAATAGACGACCAATCCTGCAAAAATGTACGCCAGCGGTGCCCACAGTTTAATGCCTCGCACGCGAAACGTGCGCGCTGCATCCGGGGCTGTTCTCCTTAACACGGACGCGGATACGGGCCCAATCAGATAACTTAAAACCACGGCGCTGGAGATGAATCCCACCATGTGTTGCCACGACGGGAACGGAACCAAAAAGACCATTCCAATCAACAAATTCACAAGCAGCGCGACGAAAGGCACCCGGTGTTGCTTATGAATGCGCCCGAACGATTTCGGCATGTACCCATTGCGTTGCATCGCATACAAAATGCGCGGAGCGGTCGCCAAGTAGACTAAGGTATCCGCACCCGGCGAGACAATGGCGTCTGCGAACAACAACGTGGCGAGCCAGCCAGCACCCAGGATCATGGCCGTGTTGGCCAGTGGAGAGGTAAACTTCAACCCGGCCCACCCATGTGCTTGTATAAGCGAGGTTGGAACCGCGCCCACAAACGTGATCTGCAGTCCAAAGTAGAGTAACGTCGCGACGCCAATGGCCGTCAAAATGGCGCGCGGAACATCGCGATGCCCCCTCCTGGCTTCGCCAGCCAAATCGATGGCTTGGCGGAATCCTAATAAAGCAAAAATCACCCCAGCCGTAGAAATTGCAGTCATAATTCCAGATAGACCATGGGGCGCAAATCCCTCGATCGTAAAGTTTCTCCCTTTGAAGAAAAAGGCCAGCACGATGACCGTTAGCCAAGGCACCGTCAGTTTCAGCAACGTCAGCCGCGTGTTGATCCAGGCGAAGGCTTTGATTCCATAGTAGTTGATTAAAAACAGTACAATGACCAGCACAATGGCAACCAAAAAGCCGCGCCCTGTCAGCGAGTGATTGGCGTACAACCCCGGCACGTATCGCGAAGAATACTGCATGACCGCCTCAGCCTCAATGGGCGGTGTTGCCGCGCCTCCGAGATAGGCGCACCAGGCGATGATGAAACTCGTGACTCTGCCATGACTGACGTTTGGATACCTTGCGACGCCTCCCGCAGCGGGCAGCATGCCGGTCAGTTCCGCGTACAGAAAGGCCATCAATCCGATCGCGATGGCTCCAAACAACCAGGCAAAGATCGCCGCAGGTCCGGCATCGCTTGTCGCGTAGTAGGCTCCAAACAACCATCCCGAGCCTACAATTCCCGATAAAGACGCCATGGTGAGGTCTAAATAGGACATTTCGCGACGAAGCGATGGCTTCGATGGAGCGGTCGTACCAGCGTTTGACATTCCCAAGTTCGATTCCTCCCCTCCAATTCGTCCTACACTGTCTTTATATTCTGTCTATTGGAATTCCATGCGGCCGTTATTGGACTGAACAGTACCGAGTCCTAATGACAAATGGTCACGATGACAAAGCACCCACGGCAGTGCCTTTACAGCGGCACTGTTCGTGGGTGCTTGGATGGATAACCGTAGATTGGGTTCTTCTATAGAAAATTGTGGTGACTTCCCTTTGCTGCTTGTCCAGCGTTCGTGAATCGTTCGTCAGAGCGAAGATATCGCCTGCGCACGTTCAGCTTCCCTCTTTCGCAGTTCGGCTCGCTGTATCTTACCATTCGTGGTTCTCGGCAGCGCGTCGACAAACTCGATCGCCCGCGGGTATTTATAGGGGGCTGTCAGACGTTTGACGTGATCCTGCAATTCCCGCACCAAACTCGACTCATCCCCACCCCTGTCCGCAGGGTCTTTCAGAATCACGAACGCTTTGACGATGTGTCCCCGTTCTTTATCCGGACTCGCCACGACAGCACAATCGAGAACCTTGGGATGTTTGACCAACGCATCCTCTACTTCGCTTGGCCCAATGGTATACCCTGAAGAGATGATGATGTCGTCCGCCCGGCCTTCAAAGTAGAAGTACCCATCCCCGTCCATCGAACCGAGGTCGCCGGTGATGAACCAATCCCCGCGAAACGCCTTTCGCGTTCTCTCTTCGTCGTTCAAATACCCTTTAAAGAGCGGCGGGAACGACTTATGTAAAGCGATGTGCCCGACCGTCCCCGGAAGGACTTCGCAGCCGTTATCGTCTACGATCGCGATCCTCATGCCGGGAAACGGCTTGCCAAGCGAGCCAGGTTTCAATTCCATGTTGATGAGATTCGCAATTGCCAGGCTGCTTTCCGTCTGCCCGTAGCCGTCGCGAAGAGTGACGCCGAAGGCTTCTTTGAAGCGGTCAATGGCCTCTCGGTTGAGGGGTTCCCCGGCACTGACCGCCGTGCGCAAACTGAGTTTGTACGACGCCAGGTCGTCGACCTTGGCCATCAAACGGTATTCCGTAGGCGTAGCGCACAGCAGCTGAATTTGGTACTTCTCCATCAAATCGAGATAGGTTTTCGGATCAAACCGACCCTTGTACACAAAACTCGTCGCCCCATTCCCAAGGGCGGTCACAAATGGGCTCCAGATCCACTTGCCCCAACCCGGCGCCGCAGTAGCCCAAATCACTTCATTGGGCTTCGGGTCCAGCCAATACGTCCCTGCAATCTTTAAGTGTTCGCGCGGCCATGAGTACCCGTGCAACACGCCCTTTGGGCCGCCCGTCGTGCCGCTGGTGTACAGCAGGAAGGCAGCGTCTTCGTCTGCGGTAGGCACTTGAATGTCCTCGTTTTGTCCACTTTGCAGGATGCTTGTATAGTGAATCCACCCATCGCGTTGTTCACCCACCACGGCACAGTGCTTGACGCTTTTGCACTCTTCGCGAATCTTGTCGACTTCGCCTGCCAGGCTGGAGTGGGCAAACACGGCGATGGCACCGGAGTGGTTCAAGCGGTATTTGATGTCTGCTGCGCGCAGCATTTCAGAACCCGGGATTGCCGTAGCCCCTAACTTCAACAGGGCTAAGTAAATGACGAAAGACTCTGTGCAGCGCGGCAGGACAATCAATACCCGGTCCGCTTTTTTGATGCCAAGTTGACGAAGCCCGTCGGCAAAACGATTCGTGGCTTGCCTTAGACTTCCGTACGTCGTAACTTCCTGTTGACCTTCTGGGTCCACACATAAAATAGCAGTCCTGTCGGGTGACTGGGTTGCAATGGTGTCGACAACGTGTGCGAAGTTATAACCCAAATGAAATTCCTCCTCAGAACCGTTCCAAACAAAAGTCTCGCCCAATCCAGGTGTTACTACTACGCTATTTTGTCCAAGGGTTGACGGTGTACAATGTCCGCATTTTGACGGATGACGTGTCCAAATGCAGTATTCATGTCATCATTGGTGATTTTTATGATGGGCTAAAATGACCGTTCATCTGGCTTTTTACATCCAAACCACAGCTGACGGCGCACTTTGTCCATTCCAGCGAGTTTCGCAACACGACTCGGACATTGACACTCGACTTGCCATGGCAGGTTATGGGACGTTTCTTTTCCCACGTGCCGTCGAGTAGACGATGCTTGTATCATCGGCTGATGAGATTAGAAAGGCTTGATACTGCTGGGTGTAAATCTCTGTGATTGAAGCTACCGGTCCCGTCAGGGACGTACAGGGGAAGCCGCTTCGCTCCTCCCCTCTGACCTACGGTCATTCACCCCTCCCACTCCTCCAACAGGAAGAACAGGGAATGGTGAACGACTTGGTCAATATCGGCATCAAATCTTGGACACCTAACACCATCAGCATTTGGACATTATGAGGTAGCTAAAACACCAGGCGCTTTTCTACCCGTGACACTCATGCCTGTAAATGGCCGGGAACTCGACGGCATTATCGACCTGCGAGTTGGAAATAGCCGTGCATGAGCAGGCACATAAGTAGAATCGTACCAGAAATGACGAGACATAGCATACCTATCTTTATGGCAGGGCTCTAACTACTTTGCGAACATCAGGTGGCCAATTTGTGCAACCTTGGGCTGCATCGTAACCCAACTCCCTTTCGGGGCCACTGCTGGGTTGTAAAACACGAATGCTCCCGGAACGACATCCATTCCCTTGCTGAGTACGTCCATCGCGGCTTGGACACTTGTTGGACCTGGGGTTTTATAGACTTCGCCGTTGGTCACCGTCGTAAACTGGTGGCGACCATTCACGACTTGAAAGACAACGTCTCGCACCGTGCGCCCATAACCGGACCGCATGCGGTGAATAACCACGTCGCCTACAGCAATTTGAGTTTTTAAGGGTTCATACCCGGCTTCGGCGTTGATGATGTGTTCCATCCAGTAGAGGTTTTGTTGCTGAAGACTCTGTTGCGGGTGAGAAACCACAGTACGAGTCGCCTTAACATTCGCAGTATCGATCGCCTTCGCACCCGCATTGGGAAGGTGCAACACGCTGCCTACGAGCAAATTGCTTGGATTTAAGCTGGGATTCGCAGCTTCGAGGGCTTTGACGGAAAGGTGGTGTGCCTGAGCGATCTTCCAAAACGTATCTCCAGGGCGAACAGTCACCGTTGCGGGTGTCGAAGGAGTGGCCTTGGGTCGTGACGGCGCTTTGTAGCTTGTCCGGCCTGCGTACCTGGGACGAACCGCGGCGGTTGCTGCGCTTCCCGGCAGGCGCAAGACCGTGCCTACGAGCAAATCACTCGGGTTGACAGTGGGGTTGGCCGCTTCAAGGGCCTGGATAGAAACATGGTGCGTTTGGGAGAGCCGCCAAAGGGTATCCCCAGGTCGTACCACAATCGAATTGGTCGCAGCCCATGCCGATGTTACGCCAAAACCACCCATCAGCGCAGCAGCGCTCACAGCCAAACAAAGTTTGCGCATAGCTTAATTATCATCCTCTCGTATAGCCTCCGAGGTTAGTTTTCAGGCTCGGATACGAGAACACCCGGCGCCTTTCAGCGCTTCGCCCAAGTCCAAACGGACAATAAGATCCCCCGTACATCGACTGTGTCGACGATTCGGCTTTAAAACTTTAATTTAAAGTTTCAGTTTAAAACTTCAATTGTGCGTTAGATACCATTGTGCGTAGTATACCATCACTTTCCAAGCAAGGCTATCAAGCCTAGCTAATTTGCAGGTTTTTTAAGTATTGAATCCTCTCTTCCTGCTGTCTATACAACTGCAGGGCTTCATCCGCACTCACGATCTGAAACTGAATTCGATTTCCAGGTTTCGCTTGAGCCAATCTGGGGATATCTACTTTAATGACGGTTCCAATTTTCGTGTATCCCCCTGATGTTTGACGGTCCGCCATGAGAATGATCGGTTGACCATTTTTCGGAACTTGAATACTTCCGCAGGCAATGTAATCCGATATGATATCGGCGTTGTCGACATGTTCTAATTCCGGGCCTTTCAGTCGGTATCCCATCCGGTCTGAATCCGTAGTGATTTGATATTCGCCAGAAACCAACGCTTGGAACGCATTTTCAGTAAACCGATCGTCTTGGGGCCCAAGCGTTAGACGGATGGGTTCTGCCAAACTATAGTTGGACGCGAAGGTCAAGTCCCTATGGAACCAGGTGTCAGAGTTTATGTCGAGTCGAGAACCTTCGAATGTTTGAAGCTCATCCCCTGTCTGAAGCTCATCTCCCGCACGCAGTGGCCGTCCATGGTAACCCCCGAATTCGCCCTTTAAAAAGGTTGAACGGCTTCCAAGTACTTCTGGAACGTCGATGCCCCCAGAGACGGCTACATAAGCTCGACATCCTAGAACGCAACGGCCAAATTCGAGCACAGACCCTGCTGTGGCCCGATAAGGCTTCCAATTGGACAGAGAGGCCCCATCCAACCGAGGGCTGAGTTCGGCTCCGGTTATGATAAAGCTCATCTCCGACTGGAACTGTAATTTGGGCCCTAACACGGTGATTTCAAGTCCCGCGGCGCCTTCTTGATTCCCCAACAGAATGTTGGCGATTCTTAGAGCGAGTGGATCCATGGCCCCGCCGACGGTCACTCCAAATCTTTGCCTGCCCCTTCGCCCTAGGTCCTGGACAGTCGTGAGTAATCCCGGCTTTTGCACTGTGATTGTTCCCATCATGACCTCCATCGTGAACATTCAAGTCAGGTTTCCTCAGGTTCTCGTTCTTAAGTCGTAAAGCCCCTGTCTTGAGGTTTCCTAGACCTATTGATATCGCATCATTTAAGCTCTTGAGATTTCAACTCATCCCACAAACTGATGCCTGCCTGCACCTTCTGCTCAATTTCTTCATACTCTTCTGGATTGATTGGTTTGAACGTCACCCTGTCCCCCGCCTCGAGGAAGGCCGGACGTTCTCTTGCAGGGTCGAACATCGGAATGGGTGTGCGCCCCAAGAGATGCCACCCCCCTGGGGAACTCAGCGGGTAAATTCCCGTTTGTTTCTTAGCCACCGCAATGCTCCCCACGGGAACCACCACCCGCGGTGCGGACCTGCGAGGCAGATCGAGCAACTCATGAGTATCTCCCATATACGCAAATCCGTTGGAGAACCCAACCATGTACACCGTATACACGACACTCGAGTGAATTTTCACCAACTCTTCGGGCGTCAATTGAAGAGTGGCTGCGATCTCGTCCAAATCCGGACCCCATTCCCCGCCGTATTGAACCGGAACCACGGCATGATGGCGACTCCTTTGGCGGTGCGCCGACGGATCGCCTTGCAGCAACTGTCTGCATATGGTCTCAATGTGTTCGTGAGACACCGTCAGGGGATTGTAATCGATCGCTAGGGAGCGAAAGCTCGGAATACACTCGTAGATTCCCGTCACCTGTTCATCCATCAACAGTCCGGATAAACGCTGGACCTGCTCGCTGACGTCCAGTGCAATTTTGTTTTCAAATTCAACCAGCAGGGTTTCTTCTCCAACCCTTCGAAAAGTTGGGTCACTCACAATCAGGATCCTTTCTTTCCTTAGTTCGCTCTGACTCTTAATTCGCTCTGAATTCAATGCCTTGGCATCCTTTTTGACGCAGTGTTTCGTCCACCCAGGACCGATCCAACGTACCATTTTCAATTTCTCGCATCGTTTCCAGTTCGGATTTCCTTTTGGTTTGGATTTTTTCCACCAAGGAAACAGCTTGATCCGACGGTACGACTGCAATCCCGTCCATATCGCCGACGACAATATCCCCTGGAAAAACCACCACTCCCCCGATTTGCACGGGCACGTTAATCTCGCCAGGTCCGTCCTTATAGGGGCCCCTGTGCGTAATCCCCTTTGCGTAGACGGGGTAGTTTAAATCGCGAATTTCAGTAGAATCCCGAACCGCGCCATCGATTACAAAGCCTTCAATCCCTCGTTTCATGGCGATTCGAACCATGATTTCCCCAATGAGCGCGTTGTTCACGCTGCCTCCCCCATCCACGACGATGACGTCTCCTGGCCCAGCAAGGTCAATGGCTTTGTGGATCATCAGGTTGTCTCCTGGCCGCGTCTTAACAGTAAATGCGTGCCCAGCCAGCTTCCCGGCCTGATGAATGGGACGAATGGAGGCATCGACCGCATTCAGTCGATTCATGTTGTCCGAGATGTGAGGCGTGACAAAACTCCGGTACTGGTCGATTAACTCTTCTGAAACTTTCCGTACAGCTGGAAGAACTCGAAATCCGACATTGTCCATGAATGCCACCCCTTTTCAAATCGCGACGATGGAATCACTGGTTTCGTATCGCGGTTTGTTTTTCACAGGTTTGCGTATCAGAGGTTTGCGTGTCCACAGGGTTGATGTCACCGTTCTCGCGTCAGGAAACGTTTAAAACGGTCGGCTAAGACGACAGGGTCATCGTTCACATAAGGCAGGCCAGGTACGTTGTCTGGGGTGATTTTCACGTGGAGCAAGACCGGCTCTTGGGTTTGATAAGTATCCTGCAGCGTTCTTCTCAAATCTTCGAGATCGTCGACCGAAAACACGGTGAGTCCAAATCCGGCCGCCACGTTCGCAATGGGAACACGGCTGGTTTGCGCTCGTTGTCCTCCCGTACTCGCAAAGCACCCATTGTCGAGAACAATCAACACGAGATTGGCCGGGCGTAAAAAGGAGGCAGATGAAAGGGCGTTCGGGTTCATCAGCATACCGCCGTCCCCTTCAATCGCAACTACCTTGGCTGCACCTTGACCCTGAAGTCCCAAACACAGACCAATGGCAATCGAAGAAGATAGACCCATAGAGTCGACCACGTACAAATGACTATCGCGATCGACGACATGCTTTAACTCGCGCGACGTGGCACCGCAGGTGGCCACGATGGGACAATCTCGGTACTGCTCTGCGATGAGCGATAGGGCTTCAAAGCGATTCATACCTGTTCCACCCCTCCCTTGAGGTTCATCATGACGACAATTGGGCGATGGGTGGACTGTGCGTATTCGTACGCTTGTTCAATCGCTGTTGGCCATTCCAACAGTGGCACCCGGTAGTCCAAGCGAAAGGTTTTCAGCCCGCTGACCTCCAAAATTTCAGGACATTTTTCCGAAAAGCTGTACACGGCCGAATTGATTTCGCCAAGCCCTCCCCGTCGCGTCACCAGAATGAGCAAGGGGATGTGATAGGATAAACAAAAACTGGTCAAAGCCAATAGCGAGTTGCCTATCCCCGTGTCTTGAATCAGCAGGACGACCCGGCCTCCGGCCAGAGAAATCCCGGAGACAATGCCAACTCCGTCTTCTTCGCGACTGACGGGAAAGGAATGAATTGACTCCTTGGCTTCAAAATGTTCCACAATCTTGGCTACAGTACTGCAGGGTATAAAGCAAAAGTGTTCAAGGTTTAATCGTTCGAGTCCTTCAATCACCGCATCACAAGCCAACGAATTGTATGACGGCAATGTGCTTCCTCCCAACTCAACTGTGACTAGTGCAATATTGATTAGCGGTAGTTGTCGCAAAAGTTTTCAAACGCCACATGGTCTAGGCTCAATTCTTCGAATCCGGAACTATCCGCACGCTGTACAGTGTCCGGATACGGGTTGGACGGCTGTTTAAAAATCACACCTGTACACAAATAATTCGTCTGCTCGGCGAATTTTCGCGCTTCTGCAAAGTTGGTGATGTCGTAATTGGGCACAGACTGCGTATCCGTTAAGTGCTCTTTAAAAAACTCGTAAGTAAACACCTTGTTAAACGTCACACAAGGACTGTACACGTTGATAAATGAGAATCCAGGATGTTCCATGGCCTGTGTCAAAAGAGAGACCAGTTGTTTCGGGTTCCCAGAAAAACCTTGGGCCACGAATGAAGCGCCTGCGTTGAGCGCCATCTGCAGCGGATGAATGGGCGATTCCGGATTTCCGTCTGGCGTGGATTTGGTCTGAAACCCCTGGGGACTCGTGGGCGAAGTTTGTCCCTTGGTCAATCCGTAAATCTGGTTATCCATGACCAGGTACGTCAAATCGACGTTGCGGCGGACGGAATGAATGAAGTGTCCCAATCCAATGCCTAATCCGTCGCCGTCACCGCCCGCAACGACGACGTTCAAATTTTTGTTTCCCAATTTAATCCCTTGCGCCAAAGGCAGGGCGCGGCCGTGAACCCCTTGGATGCCATACGTGTTCAAATATCCAGAAATCCGGCCCGAGCAGCCAACGCCAGATACCAATACAAATTCCTCCGGAGGGATGTGTAGTTGCACAGCCGCTCGGACGATCGCGTTGAGCACCGAAAAATCACCGCATCCTGGACACCAGTTGGGGCGGACCCCGTTTTCATAGTCTCGCACGGTAACATCAACTGTGATGGACATGTTGCATAGCCTCCTTGCAAAACTCCGTAATTTCACTCTTTTCAAACGGCTTTCCGTTGTACTTGCAAAGGCTGGTGAGGCGCTCGTGACACGGAACTTCAGATTTGATCAACTGCGCCAACTGCCCCATGGAATTGTTCTCCACCACTACGATTTTTCGAACCGGACGAGAGCGGGTTTCAAAGACCTGGGTCGGAAAAGGGCTGATGATGCGAATTTGCATGTGAGATGCGCGAATCCCCTGAGCTTCAAGGTCCAATCGGGCCTCGCGTATGGCGCCATACGTGGATCCAAAACCGACCAACAGCAGTTCACTGTCGGCGTCTCCTTCGAACTTCACTCGTTCAGACTCTGCAAACGGAGCCGTTCGAATTTTTTGACTCCGCTTGTTCATCATTTGAACCCGGTTGGCAGGGTCTTCGGATGGGTAGCCTGTGCTGCTGTGCTCGATGCCTGTGGTGTGATGGAGACCGTTTTTTTGACCCGGAAGAGTCCGAACCGAGATGCCTTCCTGGGTTACAGCGTATCGGTCAAACGCCGACGTTTCGCGCGCTGCGAGAACCTCGGGGCTTGCGATGTTGCCGCGCTCGATCGGGATCGCGTTGAGATCGAATTCCTGCACCGTCTGCCTGCAAGTCGCTAGAGCCAAGTCAGCGGCTACAAAGACGGGACACTGGTACCGCTCTGCGTAGTTGAAGGCACGAAGGGTATCGTAAAACGCGTCTTCGACCGTGCTCGGTGCCATCACAATTCTTGGAACTTCGCCGTGCGTCCCGTGCAGCATGGCGAACAAGTCGCTTTGTTCGTGTTTCGTGGCCATACCGCTGCTCGGTCCCCCGCGCTGCAAATCTACGATGACCACAGGCGTTTCGGTCATGCCGGCCAGGCCAATGGTTTCTTGCATCAAAGACAAGCCCGGGCCTGAAGTCGCCGTCATGGCTCGCACGCCGGAGTAAGCGGCTCCGAGTGCCACGTTGATGGCGGCCAATTCATCTTCAGTCTGGACGACCACACCTCCCACTTTCGGAAGCATGTGGACCAAATTCTCAAGCACTTCGGATGCCGGCGTAATCGGGTAACCCGCCATAAACTTACATCCGGCTGCCACAGCCCCCAACGCAATGGCTTCATTCCCGGATAAGATCATGGGTTTTACGGATGGGGCCACTGCGCGATTTCCCAAAGAAAAACGTCTGGACAACGTACATGCTTGGTATCCATCGCGAAGCGCTTGCCGGTTTTGTGCAACGACCGTTTCGCCTTTTTTCCCAAATCGCTCGTCGATCATGGAATCAAAGTGTTCGAGCGGCAAATCGAGGACCGCACAGATGGCCCCTAAAGCTACCAAATTTTTTGTAATGGTTGCTCCTGCCTGGGTTGCGAGCGTTCTAAAGTCGATGCTTTGTACCGCGACCCTTTGGGTATCCGTGTTGTTATCGACGACAGGCAAGGCTAAGCCCTCCTGCAACAAAATGACACTGCCGTCGGTTAATTCGTTTTGATTCAATGAGATGGTATCCTGATCAAAAGCTACGATGAGGTCAACGCGTTCCAAGTTGGTGTAGACTGCATCATTGCCGATCCGAATTTTGACATGAGTGTGGCCGCCCTTAATGCGAGATGAAAATGTCCTGAAGGAGTACGTGAAATAGCCAAGGCGCCCGAGCCCTTGGGACACCATTTCCCCGATACTCTCCAACCCTTCACCTTGCTGACCTCCCACTAGCAGGGAAATATCCGGTGACGAGCCCATGCTGTTCCTCCATTCTGCATGCTCCCAACGATCTTCACCTTGAAGCGTCCGTTCTATTGGGAGTGCTCATGATGACTAGTGTTAAACAATTAATTATTTTGCTAATTATTAGTATATTTGAGTGAAAGTATTTTTGTGTTACTTCTCTCCCCCGAACACAAGCAAACATGAAGCTGCGAATTTGGCCTTCAAATTCCCTTTTTGTAAACAGTGTTCTTCCATGTTCGGTGCCAGTTCCGCTTCACAGCGGACTGGCACCCCTATTCTTTTCCACCTTAAAGGCTAACGTTCGAGACCACCCATTGCGAGAGGGTTGACTTGAAATTCCAGGGAGAAACCCCAAAGAGTCGTCCAATGATTTTAGTTGGCCCCCACGTCGGATGCTAAAGAACGAACTTCAACCCCGTGTGCTGTCAACTCGCGTCGAAGCGTTTCTGCGAGTTTAACCGCCGTTGGTCCATCGCCATGCAGACAGACACTGTCAGGTTGCACCGGGACCAGCGTTCCGTCAATGGCTTCAATGACGTGGTCTTGGACCATGCGCAGCACACGACGGAAAGATTCCTCTGGGTCGCGAATTAACGCATCGGAGTACTTTCTGGGCCGCAGCGTTCCATTGGGTTCATAATTCCTATCCGCAAACACTTCCTGGGCGACCGGCAGCCCAACTTTCTCTCCGGCCTTTGCCAGTTCCGTTCCTGCCACTGCCAACAAAATCAAATCTTTATCGTAGTCACGGATGGATTTTGCAATGGCCATCGCCAAGTCGGCGTCAACGGCAGCCATGTTATTCAAAGCCCCATGCGGTTTCACATGTTGCAAGGGAATATTGAAGAGGTCCGTGAAAGCACGCACAGCACCAATTTGGTAAATCATCATCGAATAAACATCCTTAGCATCCATGACGATGTTCCGGCGTCCGAATCCTAGCAGGTCGGGAAAACCTGGATGGGCCCCAACAGCTACGTTGTGCTTGACCGCCATTTCTACAGTCTGCTGGATGACCGTCGGATCCCCCCCGTGAAAACCGCAGGCTACATTTACAGATGTCACCGAGGGAATGACCAACTCGTCATGGCCCATCGTGTACGCGCCAAAGCTTTCTCCCAAGTCACTGTTCAAATCGATTCTCATTCCGATCACCTCGTCGATTAGATTATATTTTTTAAACACCGCCATAAATAAATTGACGGCGTTCAGGATAACCGTCAATCACTCGATACAGCCAAGGTCCGTTGAAATTTTCTGTGCAGTGATCTTAGCACATTCCTTGACGTACTGATACCGATCACCTATCCATCGATACTTCAAACCACTCACACCCAGGGCTGCAATGACGTTTCCGCCAAAATCCCGAATCGGGAATGAAATCCCCACCGTATCTATGTCCTGCTCACTGTCGCTCGTCGCAAACCCATTACGGCGAATCTCCTCGAGTTCGGAAAACAATTGCCGCTTATCCGTAATGGTATACTCGGTGATCGGTTTGAGCGTGCGATGCTGCAAATACTGACTTCTTTCTTCCTCACTCAAAAATGCCAATAACAACTTTGGTCCAGAACCGGCATGGAGGGGGGAGCGTTTTCCCACACGAGTAAACAAGCGGACAGCCTGTTTGTTGCTTTCAACCTTCTCAATGTAGACTGCCTCGTCGCCATCTGTGATTGCCAGATGAGTCACTTCGCCGGTTGCCAAACAAAGCTCTTGCATATGAGGCAGAGCCGTCTTTCTAAGTTCGATATGTTCTGCGGCAATGTTTCCGAGTTCCATAAGTTTTAGCCCTAACCGATAGCGAATGTCCTGATCCGAATACTTCACCCGCCGCAGAAACCCGCAACTCTCCAAAGAGGTAATCAGGCGATACGCGGTTGGTCTCGGAAGGTCCGCCTGCCGGGAGATTAGCGCTAAACTGAGTTCCTTTTGATCGATAAATAGGTCCAAAAGTTCCAAAGCCTTAATCACACTTTGATTCATTGACTTCAACACCTTAATTCATCTTCATTTCAAATAATGAAAACGCATTTCACGATTTGAGACAGTAAAAACACCTCAATACTACTGGGTGTGGTTCGATTTATAGATGAAATTTTCGGTTAAATTTGCAAATGCAGACTTGTCAGCTCATCCCATATCATAAAATGAACACTTTACCATGTCAATGAAAATTCATGTCAATGAAAATTGCAATGCCTCTGAGTATCTCTAATCTAAGTATCTCTAAATGGTAGAAAACGTCTCGCGGCTGTCATCCATGCCGTGAGACGTTTTCCACACTCCCCTTATTCAGCTCCATTGATGAGAACACCCATATGGATGAGCAAACACATTTTCACGACATTGTCGCGTCCGGCGTTTGAGATTAAGCCGAGAAATCATTTCCTCTTGAGGATACGGTTTCACTCGGGCTCAGCTCTGTTCCCTTTGTTTCAGGAAGGAAAAACAACGCAATCAGACACAGTACATAAGCCGCTGGCCCGAAAATCGAGATACCTCCGGCCAATCCGTATTTTTGCGCTAGGAAGCCCACCGCCGCAGGCGCAAAGGCGGCAATGCCTCGACCAAAATTATATACGAACCCCTGTCCAGCGCCTCGCGCTTCTGTTGGAAATAACTCGGCAAGAAACGGACCGAAACCGCTAAAGATTCCGGATGCAAAGAATCCCAACGGAAAACTTAAGACCAGCATCAATGAATTGGATATTTGGAAATGCGTATAGAGCAACACGATGAGGCCACTGAAAATTGAGTAGAGAGCAAATGTGGCCTTGCGACCAATCCAATCGTTAATATACCCTGAGAGGACATATCCCAGAAACGAACCTGCGATGATGACGAACAGATAGCCTCCTGAACCTACAATCGATAAGTGACGCGCAGTTTTAAGGTAGGTCGGCAGCCATGTAAAAATCGCGTAGTACCCACTTTGTACACCTACGGCTAAGAGTGACGCAAAAACGGTTCTCCTCAGTAAGCCATTTTGGAATATTTTCCAAAAACTAATGCCTTGATGAGCCTCTTCTTTGGATAATGCCTTTTTCCAGGCATCTGGTTCTTTAACTTTTTTCAAAACAAACACGACCAGAATTGCCGGCAGCAAGCCGAAGATGAACATCAGCCGCCACACCAAATTCGCCGGAAGAATACTGGTTAACACCAGCGAAAGAATGACAGCCAGCCCCCAGCCCAGTGCCCATGAACCCTGGACAAAGCCAAGTACTTTACCCCGCTTTTCACTAGATACGGTCTCTGCAATCAGTACTGCTCCCACAGCCCATTCACCGCCGAAGCCCAGTCCTTCAAACGCTCGAAACACGAGAAGTTCACCATACGAAGTGGCGAGCCCTGAGAGCGCTGTAAAGACCGAGTAAACAATGATGGCAAATGCCAGTGTCTTCACCCGGCCAATTTTATCGGAGACCGTTCCCGCGATGATTCCTCCGAGTGCGGATACAAATAGAGTCGTACTGCCAATGATACCTCCTTGTGCCGTCGACAAATGAAACGCTTTCAAAAGAGACACAATGACCAAGGTATATATCATGTAATCAAAGCCATCAAGTCCCCAGCCAAAGAAGGTTGCCAAAAAAGCGGGACGTTCCTCCCGAGTCAGTCCAATCACACCACGTTTAGTCATTCTCGTTGTCACCTCACCCTATTCGTTAAGCCTGAACCACACGGCCGTTGCAAGAGACTTATAAAACCTTGATGGTTTTCGCTCTTTTCCCAATTCAGCGCATCCGATTTCGCCGTGGCTACTCTCGTTTGTGTGACGCTCCAAGGGCTTCAATTCCCGACCAACGAATCGGTACATATGCGTGTTGTCGTTTACGCTGACAGTTCGCGCATTCCGTATTGCATGAGATTGATTGCGGCATTTAGGTCTCTATCCAT
>NZ_JAJFNK010000042.1 GCF_021739485.1 Alicyclobacillus tolerans | reverse complement strand
GACAACTTTATCACTATCATCTACTTATTGCTGGGCAAACTGAAACTTCATCTACCCACTTGAAGTGACGAAGAGGCTAAAAAATGAACAAAGAGTTATCCGAGTCGCAGAGATCTATGAGGCGTATAGCTTTAAACACATTGTTGGACTGGAATATGATGAGGATTTGGCCGATCTAAAAAGGACATTCAACCACGCACGGCCCCGGTGAATGTATAGGATCCCTGTTCGTGTGGAAGCGGGAAAAAGTATAAATTTTGTTATGCCAAAAATCCCTTCAAACTCGATCTCTGAGTTTCGGCTTCATTTTTTTCGACATGGAAGAAATTTGTTTTTGCCTTGATGGGCAGTACACCCGATTTCATGACCCTCTTTAGATATCCGTCGAACAAGCCGTGGAAACCGCTCAGATCGAAACCCTAAGACCAAAAATAAAGGGTCAAGTGTTTACCACCTCCAAGCCCATGGCCACAAAAATGCAAGTGCAAAAAAGGGGAAAAAGAAAAACGGAAAAAAGGCTTCTTTCGTATCATCCGCAGACTGTGACAGATTCTGTAGTAAATCAGTATTAGAAGTACCGTGTCCGTATCGTTCGCAAGTCGGGTACACGGCCGCCCATTATAGCACGTAAATACCCTCATTCGTTTACAGATTGCAGGACACCGTGGTGAATCCCCCTGTCTCTTGTGCGAAAAACCACATGTTGCTCAACGAAACGCATCACATGAGCACGTGTAATCATGATCTCACCTCCCTCTTGAAGACAGTTAATTCATCACGAAGTAACCCCGAAATGAGCGGACTCCTAAGGAATACTCGTCCTAGCCTATTTTTGAGAAGGACGGTGAATACATCCTGGGTTTACCTCCATAAGGACAAACGTAATGGCCGCATACAATAGAGGAGATAGTTGCTAGGGGGGGTTCTAACGTGATTAAAAAAGCGTGGTATGCAGTAGGCCCGTCTGACTTCATTGTTCAGGAACCGCGTAAGGTAACTGTTCACGGCATGGACTATGTGATGTATCGGGATGAATCCGGGGAGGTTCATGCCTTTGATGCCTACTGTCCACATCGAGGATGTGATTTAGCCTTAGGAACAGTTGAAAATGAGGAAATGATATGCCCATTTCACGGATGGCGCTTTAATGCAGAAGGGAACTGTACTCGTGTACCAGCCAATCGCGACGGATCGAAACCACCTGGAGGGTCGGATCTCATAGCCTATTATACACTCGAAAAGGCCGGACTAATTTGGGTTTATACGTATCCCCAAAAGCACCTGAATGATAAACCCGAGTTATCTATTTTTCCTGAAATTGAATCAGAGGGATGGATCTTTGCTCCCCTTCAAGCAACTTGGAACGCACATTTTACACGTACGGTCGAAAGTGTGCTTGACATCTCACATCTTCCATTTGTACACCCGGACACAAGTGGTACGGATATTATCCCGGTCGTTGAGGGACCAGAGTTCTCCGTATCTGATAATCATATACGTATTCATCCAACACCGTTTGCACCAGCTCATCCGATGGAACCAATACATCCCCCAATAGGGATTGAAGAACGTACGGAAATGGAATTAGTTTTCCCAAATAAATGGATCATCGGCACCCGATGGGTGATGGCGCTTGGATGTGTACATTTTTAACATTTACACCCAAAAACGCCGAAACTACCGATATTTTTGGGGGCGTAATGCGGAATTTCGGAGCCGATAATGATCTTCTAGACGAATTCCATTTACAACATACTCGATTTGTCATGGATCAAGATCAATTAATCATTGAGAGTCTTAAGCCAGCGATCGCTCCATTTGATTTGAAAAAGGAAGTGCATGTACCGTCTGATGGGCCGACCATTCGATATCGAGTCATGCTACGAGATGCACTAAAAGATGAGGATGGGAAATAAATTGTAAAACGACGGCGTTTATGGTAGCAAACGCGCGAAGGTACCGGTCATCTAAACAAAGCCCTTGGCCAAAATCGAACGGACACATTTCATTGACGTATAAGCAAAGTGTATCATGTGTATTGAGGAGAAGGAGTTGTTATACACATGACAAACCGTGCCTTGAATAATCGTCTAAAAGTCCTCGTGACTTTGGGCCTAGGTGTTGGCTACCTCGCAAGTCTTGTTTGGTTGTGGTTGATCAGCGACGATTAACGGCCTGTTTACGCCAATATATATCACAGCATCCGCGCTCGGTCAGGCAGGCCTGACCAATTTTTACTGGAATTGAGGCCCTCCGTGTAGAGGATGCTCAGACGTACAAGTGACATCGGAGGATTTCTAATTTGATTTGTGCACCTCGCAATTTCGTGATGGGGACATCACCCATCTTCGCCAATAGACTAGAGTGACTTCAGTGGGATCACGTTTGCCCTGTCCACCATCGAGGTGCTCAAACAAATTGTGTTTGGCCTCTCGACGGTACGAGAAATAATCATTTACGGAATAACGGTAACCAAGACGACTCTTCTTGGAATTTGGATACCATCGCGAAGCCCGCTTGTCTGGTAGCCGAAGATGAAAAAGGTAAGGCGATTTACATTGCTGATGCTGCGGCTGTCACACAAGGCGTTTCGTGATAACAAGGACTAGTTTTGCGCAGATCTGGAATGCAAAGGCTCGGCAACGTACAAAATCCTGACATTCCGCGTGAACCCTATGGCCGGGGCTACCAATTGTTGTGATTCGCTCATCGGGCCGGGTTGCAGTGAAGGAACACTCACTACAAGACGTTGTGGAGCGTGAGGCTAAGAAGTTGGAAAAGGAAGCGCAAAAATTAGGCAAACTTCTGTATGACTGTGAGTCCGATACACAGCAAGCGGCGGAAAGGGTCCTTCGCGCCAATAAGCCGTTCGCTACACACCTTAGAAACTCCCACCAAGTCGATGCAGACGTTGGAGAATCGCGACGACCAACGTCTTGCAGCCGATCAAGTATTACGACGGCACCGTGGCTCATCAGGGGATACTTCGGGGTAGATACCATTGGAGGCATACCGATGTCGATTGCGCATTCCGCCGCGGTCATCGGATGGGTACTGGTTGCAGGTCTTACGGTATTTGGGTACAAATTCTTGGTTATCCCTGGGGAGAAATATAACGAAACGGAGTATGTACGACAAAAGGAGCAATGGGAACGCGCATGGGTCTGCGGAAAATGCGGAAGTGTGTTCGAGTCCTGCGTCTAGGTCTGATACAATCACTTTGTAAATCAGGCTTGTCTAAGGGGGATACCTGTGAGTAAAGAAACTCTAATCAATCGCGTAGTTGAGATCACCGGTTTAGCCAAGAAAGACGTAGAGACCGCATGGAAGGCTCTGCAGGGGGCAATCCTGGCCGAGTTAAAAGAGGATCAGGAAGTCACCATCGCTGGAGTAGGCAAACTCAAACCCGCGATACGACCTGCTCGCACGGGCCGAAATCCGCAAACGGGTCAAAGCATAGACGTTCCCGAGAAAGCTACGGTAAAGCTGGCGGTGAGTAAGGCCTACACCGAGTCGTAAACTGGCACGATTTCTGCCCAAAATCACCTCTTTTCTCATGTCACCATGAGGGAAGGGGTGATTTTTATGCCAAAGCTCGAAGACCTCAACGACGCGCAGCGAGAAGCCGCGACGCATATCCATGGACCTTGCGTGGTCGTGGCCGGGGCCGGAAGCGGGAAGACGTCGATGTTGGTTACCCGTGTGGAAGAACTGATGAAAGCGGGTGTTCCAGCACGCCAGATCCTGTGTTGTACGTTTACCCGCAAGGCGACGAAGGAAATGGCCGAACGAATTGTCCAAGAGATTGGGCCTCAGGCCAAACCGGTCGTCGTATCAACCATTCACGGCCTGGCTCGGCGGATGGTTTTGCCCCGCATGCCAGGGTGGAAACTGGTCGCGAAAACGCAGTGGATGTTCGAAGTGGTGCTCGGACCCAAAAGCCGTGTCAATCGGTTCGGGACGGGACTGGGCAAGGACATCACCGTGGAAGATGCCATACTTGCAGTGAGCAAAGCGAAGAACTCCAAGCAAAAAGCGGCTCAAGTGGAGGACTCCATCGTATCAAAAGTGTATGCGGCATATGAGGCGTTGAAAGATGCGCGAAAGATGCTCGACTTTGACGATTTGCTGCTTCGGGCGAATCACCTGTTGCGGTCCGACCCCGACTTTGCCCAACAGATGAGGTCCCGTTTTACGCACATCATGGTGGATGAGTTTCAAGACGTGAACTTCGTGCAGTGGGATCTTCTGCAGAAGCTGGCCGAAGACCACCGAAACCTGTTCGTGGTGGGCGACGATATGCAAAGCATATACGGTTTCCGTGGAAGTCGACCGGAACTCATCTTGCAGTTTACCCGGTTCTATCCGGATGCAAAAACCATTTTGCTCGAACGCAATTACCGGTCTCGAGAACCGATTATTCGGGCGTCCAACCGGATTATGAAACTGAATCGACGGCAGATGCAAAAGAGGATTATTGCCCACCGCCTGGGCGGGGAACCGTTGCGAATGCTGGAAGCGAAAGACGAGTTTGACGAAGCCTTACAGGTGACCCGAACGATGACCTCGCTGAAAACGGCGTTTCCTGAACTGAAGTGGTCCGATTTTGCGGTGTTGTATCGCACGAATCAGGAATCGATTCCGTTTGAAGCGGTCTTTTCGGAACACAAAATCCCGTATGAACTGTCGGACGCCACGCATTTTTACGAGAGCTTTCGCGTCAAACCCATTTTGGCGTACATGCGATTGCTTGAAACCCTCAATCGCAACGAGTTTCCCGAGATGGACGAGCTCATGGCGGCACTCAAAAACCCCAGAAACATTCTTCCTCGCCCTGCGGTCGAACGAGTGCAGGTTCAAGGCCCGGATGTGTTATTTCATCATCCCGACTACCAGGAGTACATGGACGCCCTCACGCAGTTGATGGACGTAGATGTGCCGTTGCGCTTTCTGGATACGCTCGGAACCGTATACCCGGCCCTCACAGAAACGGAGCCGGGAGAGATGTGGCTGAATGCCTTTAAACGCTCCGGTGCTCGCTTTCCGACGCTGACGTCCTTTCTACAGCACGTGGACATTACGCTTCAGAAGGCCAAAGAACCCAAGGAGGACTCCGTGCGCTGTCTATCCATTCATCAAAGCAAGGGACTGGAGTTTGGAACCGTGTTTGTGGCCAATCTGGTGGAAGGGATGATGCCCTATCAACGGGCGGTGGATGAAGGGAATCTGGAAGAAGAGACGCGACTGTTTTACGTGGCGATGACCCGGGCGATGGACCGGTTGTATGTGTGTGTTCCAAAAACCATCGGGACGAAGCCTGTGGAAATCTCTCGATACTCCGAACAATTGAAAGGGGATCTGTTTCATTGAAGACGCTGCAGAATCTATTTGATGAAGTGGAAACGCAGGTACAGGAACAGCAGGAGCAAGATGAATGGGAAGCTTTAGCCGCACAGCAGTTCCCGGCGCTTTGTGAACAACTGTATGCCCATGTGCAGACCCTGCTTCAACCGTTAGTCCACAAACTATCTCAATACCAAGCCCAGTCTGTCGCCAAGGTGTGGAACGTGGTTCAGGACAACACCCAATTCAAGGTTCAATTTGGGGAACGGGAACTGGAGTTTCGACCCATTGGACAGGAAGCGAAACAGCCCGGAGATCGGTTCACCCTCCGTTTGTTTCGTAAAAACGAGGACCTCATTGGACGATATGTGTTGTTCTTACCACCGGGCAGTACGGAGTTGCAGTTGGGCGTGTTGGGACATGGTTCCGTGACGGAACGCCTGGACGAACGACACCTGGTGGACCTTTTGCTCAGCGAGTTCCTTCCGGATTGAAAGGAGAGGTGTAGCCTTGACACCCAAACTGGCTGTACCGCATTTTTCGTTGTCGCTGGCTCCCATTGCACAGCACCCGCTGTTGCTGTTAGCGCTGGTGCTGCTCATCTTGATGGTCTTGTCCTCCCTGTGGCGAACCGCCCGTGTCCTGTTTGCGCTTGTTTTGGTGGGGAGTGTCGGATACGGACTGGTTGCCTTGGCTCAGTACATCAATCAGGCCTTGCATTCATCCAAGGGACACAGCAGCTGGATTGTGATGCCGACTTTAAACGGGAAAAATCAGCCTTTGGCACTTCCAGTGCTTCAGGTGCACGGAATCAATGCCGGGGCTATGGCTGTCTTACTGATTCTTGCCGTCGCAGGATTGATTTTCTTTGGCGCGGTGAAATCTTCCGGATACTCCATAGGTTACGTGTTGAATCGGTTGTGGGGTTTTTTTACGCGCCCGATCTACCGGGGAGGACGGGGGGATGTGTATTCCTTTTCCAATGTCACGCTTGGCGTGGGGATTGGGCAGGCAGAACCGGGATTGCCGGAAGCCAGTCAGGGGGCTGGAAAACGTGTGATTCTTGAAGCCAAAGACCGATTTTTGAACATGGGCATTATCGGTCCCATTGGTTCAGGTAAAACGTTCATGACCATGAAACCGATGATTTTTCAAGACCTGGAAGCCTTGGCTCAAGGGACGATGGCCAACCTGGTATGGGTCTCTCCGCAACCAGAACCATCCGTGGAGAAGTATGCGGAAAGTCTCGGCTTAACCGTGCGACGAATCCACATCATTGATGGACAAGTCGATGGAAAACAGACCAATGTACGGTTTAATCCGTTATCCGGCAATGACATTGACGCCATCATCAGCAATGTAAACATTGTCCTCAACGAACAAACGGGAGATAAAGGTAAGGGAGACGCGTTTTTTGACACGATGGCCGCGCAGGCCACGACGGACTCGCTGCAATTGTATAAGTATCTCCACGGGTTTGATGCAAAAGGCATTCCAGTCGAAATTGACATGATTGGTTGGTATGACAATTATCTGGTTCGCATGGATGAACTGTTTTATGAGGCGTCTCGCGTTCAGTTGGTCAGCGAACTCGTGACGCGCAACCAGGTGGACGCCTCATTGCCGGACGCGCGGTCAAATTGGATATTGCACGTGGTCTGGCCGAAACTCAGTCAAGCAGAGCGGACGATGTTGGAACGGGCGGCAGCCAGTATTATCAACGAGTTTGGCGGTGATGTTTCGGGGAAAAACGCCGATGCGTATAAAAACATTATCCGGGGTCTGCGCGGCAAGGTCCGGGTGCTCATCTCCAGCCAATACGTCCAGGAACTGCTCGGCTCCGATGTTCCCCACGTCAAAGACCGTCCCAACTTCTCCTTTGAATCCTGGATTGACCCCAAAGAATGGATTGCGCCCAAGGTTGAAAACCCGTTTGCGTCTCATGGAGGATGGTTTTCAAAATGGAACTCCAAGCTCAAGTACAAAAAATACGTGCGTGAACACATGGAGGCGTGGAAGAAGGAAGCACCCCACGGACGTAACGGGGAATTGTTGTCTGTCATCACTGGGCAAACGGAAATTGGAAAACTGGTTGGCCGCATGGTGCTGGTGTTTCTTCAACAAGCCGTTCTCAACCGCCCTGGCAAGGACAACGATAAACCGCCCGTGTACACGTATGTGGACGAATACCCGTCTTACGCTACGCGCTCGATCAATGAGATTCGGACGCAAGGCCGCAAACACTGTCACTGCATGGTGATGGCAATGCAATCCCGTGCGCAAATGGAAGAAGTCGGACGCGGATACCTGCGAATCATGGAAGGGTCCACCCGTCACTGGGTATATCTTTCGAACCTGGGTGCGGAGGATGCGATGGATGTTTCAAAACTGTGCGGAAAGGTCAAACGGATTCGGACAAGTCAGTCGGCAAGGCAAATTCGAATGGGGGGACTCGGCAAAGACGACGGGGGACCGCTGGTGACCAAAAGTCAGCAGGAAGAACTCGTCGAACGATTCAGTCCGCACTTCATTCGCTACGAATTGACGGAAAACGAAGTCATCTACATTGGCGTCAAGAATCGGCGAGGCCAAAAACCACTGCGTATGCGCATCCATGAACCGCAGGAAAACAAAGCCTTGATCCGAAAAGTCGCTGCATCGATGGATCCACCCAAACCGAAAAAACCGATTCGTCCCATTCCGGTGTATCCAAACCAGGAGCTGGTCGCTAAGGTCAAGTGGCCGATTCTTACGTGGGGACACCAGACGCTGTACATCTACCGATGGGGATTGTCTTTTGGGCGAGACGTATACGGACCGAAGAAAAAAGTGGACCTGAACGAGTCCGTGGTGGACGTGGAACCGAAACTTTTGAAGGACGTATTCGGAGAAAAGTTTTTCCATGCAACCGCGCAAGAGACGACTTCTCCCACGCCGGATTCCGACGAAAGTCCATCGGAGGATGAAACGATAGAACAGCGCCGGCAACGCCTGAAAATCCTGTGGAACAAAAAGAAAGCGGAGAAAGAACAGGAATCCGGTTCATCGGATACGGACACGGTCGAAAAACAAGAGTCCTCTTCGGAGCCGTCCGTCATGTACTGCGTCAACGATGGCAACGAAATGAATGCCCACGTTCTCAAAGACGGGACCCTCCTTTACAAATGTTCGCTCTGTCAAGGAACCAAGGGCATATCGTATCAACCCTCCAAGAATTTAGTATGACCCACGACATCGCGTATTTCCTCAGTCGAAGGCCCACACGCGGGCCTATTTTTTTGATCTCGCACAAAATTGGAACAAAAATGAGCCCGAAAACATGGCACGATTCTCACAGAAAAGACGAAAGGTGTTGAATTCCGTGCCACGCGAAGATTTCCCAATGACTCCGGTTTATGGAGAACCCGATTTGTATTATCGCCACGCGAAAGGAGAGAACCTGTTTGTTTTGGGTCCTGAGTCCAACCGGCACAAGTCCGACTGGATTCGTCGTCAGATTCAAATGTTTTCGAGTCTCGGCTGGCGATTCCTGATTCTCGACCTTAGTCCCATGAGTGAAATGGGGGCGCCTCACATGCTCGGCGGCAACTGGTCGAACATCGAACGCCATGCGGTACTGAACATGACCCCTCCGGTCATCATCCGTACCCCGCGACTGCGCGACCTCCTGGAAACCCTCGATGAGGTGAACATCCTGAAATTGGAATATCCCTCCATGAATCATGTCACGGTCGTCCATTTAGGCAACATTCGCGCCCTGGACAAAGAGGAAAAAGGGGCACTGGCGGGTTCCCTGCTCAAAATTCAAATGTACGACCACGGCGTTTGGCTGGTTACCGAACACTTTCAGTCGTACCCAATGGAAGACCTCGACCGATTCCAGACCCACGTGGTCCTCGCCCAGGATGAGCCAGATATTGAACTGCCGAAATGGACGAAGAAATTCAATTTGGGGAATGTGGACGTCACAGAACTGGACGATGAGGAAGCGTACTTTTTGTTCCGCGGGAAAAGTGAAGGCGCGCGTCATTTGTACGTGTGCAACATTTCGAATGCGAGGGATTGGGAATGAAACATACGATTTACGACCTAAGCGGCCTCGAAGGCTTTGAGGATGTGTTGAAGTCCTTGGAACCGAAGACCCCGTTCGTCGTAAAAAGCGCCGAAGCCTTGGCCAAACAAAACGTCGAAGCGCTGGTCGGGCAACGGGTCATTCTCAGTGACGAGCGGTTTGGAAACAAAAGCGACGAGGAAATTCAACGGTATTTGGAGCAGCTTTCGCAGACCGGCTTGTTCTTGTTGTATCTTGGCGTATCGAGAGAGGACCCGGCATTTGAGCAACATCTGCGCGGACTGAACGTCCAACCGTACCTTGTGGACGTCTTGACGGAAGAAGGGGTACAGCAATGGCTGTCGGAGCAGCTAGCGGCGTGGCCGGAGTCCCCAGAGGGAGATTTAGAATCTGTGACGACCCTTGAGGAAACCGTGACCGAAACGGCGGAACCTGTACATGCTGCATCCGAAGGCGATAGCCTGTGCATCGTCGTATCCGGGGCACCTGGCGCCGGAACGACCTTTGTCGGGCTCAATCTGGCGGTATCCATGTCCGAATCCGGCAACGTGAATTACGTGGAAGCTTCCATGCGCCCCTGCCTGACGACTTGGTTGGGGGCGGAGGACAAAGAAAGTGAGAGCACGTTATCGAACCCGGTCCGTCCGGCCTTTCAGCATGGGAGAGTGCAAGTGTACACCCGGAATCCCTTTGGGGAAGAATCCGTGCCTCTTCGGAGCTTGGCGGAAGAGCTCGCATCCTGGCGGGACCCGACGGTGCTGGATTTGTCCTTGCAAGATTATTTGGCCTCGCTGAAACATGCGTTCGCCACGCGCACGGTCCGCGTCCTGGTGACGACGAGTGACGTGCATCGCTGCCGATACCTTGAAGGCATTGAGGCCGATGTTGTCGTGGTCAATCAAATGACAACGCAGCTTCCCATTGATGAACAAGAGTACCAGGCGTTCTGGCCCGACGCGGCATTGGTGTTCATCCCTTATGAAGCGCAGCAGAGCGTCGCGATTGTTCAGGGTCAAGCGGTGATCCACGATTCGTTGGCGGTGGCGGAGACCATCGAACGATTGCAAACCCATGTGAAAGGAGGGGAACGCGTTGAAGCTCGTGCTATTTGATGATTCCAACAAAGCTTCAGAACGCCTTCATCGCCTAAGAGGTTATCAACCCGAACACGTGCAGACCATTCATGAGTTTGTCGGACTGACGCCGGATCTTGTGTTGATAGATGAATCCCTCTCGCCGGAAACGGCCAGGGAACTGATGGAGCAATGGGGCCTGTCAGTTTGCCTTTTGGCCGAACGGGTCACGATTGCACTGCGGCGCAAATTCCCCATGGTCAAGGACATGGTCACCGACGCGAAACTAGATGCCTACCTGGAGGAACGGTCTTCTTCAGGGCAAGACGACTCACAGGAGAAAGCAAAACCTGACAGGTCTGCGCACTCGATTGAACCGGCGCCTGCAAAGTCCGAAATGGCACAGCCCCTGGCAGCTCTGCCCCTACCGGTGTCCGTCTCTAATGGTCGTTCATCCACAAAACGACACGCCAAAATCATCGGTTTTGTCAGTCTGCGCAATTTCAGCGGCGGGGCTGGGAAAAGCGGGGTGGCGTTCAACTATGCGGCCTTCGCCGTAAAACACGGGCACAAAGTCTTGGTCATTGACATCGACCCCAAAGGTCCGCTTGGACGGATGTCGGGTGCGAAACAGGGGTTAACGACCGAACATTGGTGCAATCTCATGAACCAACAACAGGGTACATCCATGACCGAACGCGCGGTTTTTGACAACGTGGAGCGGCAACAACCGTATGGATTCTATATGATTACCTCTCCGTCTCGGGACGACATGATCTACAAACATCAGCTGCGATGGATATTGGAGCAAACCGAACCGTACTTCGATCTCATCTTGTTTGACATGCCGGCGTTTTGGGATATGGCTACCGTGGAAATGATGCACATGGCCGACGAGCTCATGTTATTTGGGCAGTACGACCCGTTTCAGTATGAAGAGTATCAACGCTCCATTGAAATTGTCACCAATCCCTTAGTCGGAGGGATGACCAAGGAACGCTTGACCGTCGTGATTGGCCGCGGACACTTCGGCAAAAATCAGGCGATTGAACTGGACGTGGTCAAACGTCAGCTGGGAGTAGACAAAGCTTTATTCATTCCGGAAGACCCGCTGTACCAGCAATACCGAATTCAGCAAAAAGCTATCGCGTTGGAACACCCCTCCGCTCCGTGCGCCAAAGCTATGTTACCGTTGTTCGAATCGGCCAAAGAAGGTCCGAGTACCCATCTTCCGGCACTCTATGAACCGTCCCAAAAAGGCGGTCTGTTCACACGGTTGTTTGGGGGACGAAAGAATCCCCGGAAAAAGGCGGTGAAAAGTGGATGAAAACGGCCAAGTACCTTCGGATTGCCGCAGGATTGATGGTGGTCAGTGCAGCGGTGGTCGGCGGATATACGGTGTATCAGGCGGAACGTACAGAACCCGTGTGGGTGGCGACACGAGAAATCCCTCCTTTTACGTTCGTGACACCCAGTGAAGTCACCTTGCGTTCCATCCCGGTGAGTGCCGTTCAATCGGATGCCCTGCATGTCGTAGCGTCGATTGTCGGTCATCGGACGACCGTGGGGATTTTGCCCAATGCGCAAATTCGCAAAGGCATGTTCAGTTCGGATACGACCCTTCAGGGGCTGGTGAACTCTGTCACCCAATCCGGCAATGTGACGTTTCCTTTGCCCTATAAACCCGGGGATATGGAATCGTACATCTCACCGGATTCCTACGTGGATTTGATTACGCCGGGACCCAACGGCACCATGATTCACGCGGATCATGTGCTGGTGCTTAAAAACACGGGGTATCAAACGCCGTTGGCCCCGAAAAACCAGAATTCGAACCCAATGCTCATCATGACCTTGCCCGAATCGACCTACTTGCCGATGGCACAAAACATTGGCAATCACAATGTGCAAATCTTGATGATTCCGCAAAGCGGGACAACTGATACGACAGCCGGTTCTTATACAGTGACGCAAACCTCTGTGACGGGGACCCCTGTCCAAAACACCGGCAACCCAGTGCATGGGGCACTTTCAAACTCCGTCACACAAAGTGCTTCCTCCAACCCGAGAGGAAAGGGGACGAAGAAATGAGTTTGTCCATGGAAGAGATCTTGGCGCAGATTCAGCAAAACAGCACTTCGGATCTGGCCGCCTTGATTCATCGATCGGAACAGATCCGTCAGCACTACCGAGGGGAAGGAGAAAGAAACATTCCCCTGCTGGAGCGGCAGCGAGATATTCTGATTGACTATCTGTATCGTAAAGACCTCGACTTTCTGCGCAGCGCTCCATCCGAAGACGAGACGAGAGCGAGATTAGCGAAGGCGATTCAACAAGGAGAAGTGGAACGCCTCGCGGTGAACGCCAAAGAAGCGATTGAAGCGGTCATCACCCAAATGTACCGGCATGGCATCTTGCAGCCACTCATGGACGAGTCCCGGCCGGACATTACGGATGTATGGGTGTTCGGGACGTACGGGGTGCAATACCGGGTTGGCGGAATCAATCATTGGTTTGTAGACGACCAGGGCGAACGTATACGTTTTAAAACGATTGAGGAATTGCACCGGTACGTTGAACGAAAACTGGGGGCGGACTTCCATTTGGATCTGTCAGCTCCCAGTGTCAACGCCATTTTCCCGGATGGGTCGCGGATCATTTACCGGGATAAGGCGATTGGGATCAGTACTTGGATCGACGGAAAGTACGTGCTCTTTCAAGGGGAACCCATCCTCGTGATTCGCCGGTTTGGACATCCATTTTCACTGGATGAATTGATGGCAACGGGCATGTTTACACGACGAATGAGGGCGTACCTGGAATTGATTCCGAAAATTCGAGACTCGTTTCTCATTGGCGGACCCACAGGCGCAGGCAAGAGCACTCTGCAAAACGCCATGCTTGAGTCCCTTCCCCAAACGGAATTGACGGCCATCCTGGAAGATACACCCGACGCCAAGGCGCGCGGTGGGTTTTATGTCCGGCTGTACACTCAGGAAGCCAATGGGGAGGACAAGGGAGAAATTACGATTGCCCGCAACCTGTTTGATTCCAAGCGGATGAACTTCCAAAACGCGATTGTCAATGAAATGCGCGATGGACAAGCCGCGATACGTGCCGCGGATGTGGCGATGATGACAAGCGGGCTCTTTTCCTCGACGATTCACGCGATCGGCCCAGAGAAGATGGTTAAGGTCTACATCAACATGCTCCGGTCTGCACCCGAACGTCCCAGTGAAGAATATGCAATGGACTTGTTTGCGACCAGTTTTCAACAGCTCGTCTCCATTGAATTGGAGAAAGACGGAGATCGCGAAGACAGCCCCAAAAAACCCAAAATTACGACCATTGCGGAAGTCATGGGGTCGAACGGGAATCGCGTGGAATGGCGCCCGGTGTTTGAACTGAAGTACAGCACGAATCAAGTCATTTTCCATGGCTTGTCCGAACGCATGATCGAACGGGCGTATAAATACAAAGTTCCCATTCCGCCTGAACTTCAGCAGCCTGGCGTGGAAGACCTTTAGGGAGGTGTCCGTCGATGCGCGACGCACTGGCGGTATCGCTGTGCATTCTGTTGGCCGGTTTGCTATGGAATCAGGCTTGGCATACCGAACGGCGTGAAGTGATGCTTCGAACGCGTCAATTCTTTGGAAACTTGATAGCCGTACAAAAGAAATCTTCGTACTGGCAACGTTATCTCCAACAGCTCCAAACACAGCTAAACCGGATTGGCGTCAATGTCTCGGTCGCCCAATACGCCCGATATGTCCCCGTTGGAATGGTGTTGTTCGTCAGCATCACGCATTTTGTGTTTGGAGTCCCTATGTGGATTGGACTCACCATGTCGGTTCTGCTTTTGCTGTTGCCGCGTCAAATTGTCGCTGAGTTGTCCGCCCGGTATGTCATTCAGGTGCGTAAACGACTGATTTTGGATGTCATCAATCCGGGCATTCACGCACTGACAAGCGGGACTTTGGAAGATGCCTGTGCAGAAATCGAGCGGGAAGCCAAATCTCCGATGATTCGCCGGGAGTTTCAGTACATCAACGAACTCGGGAAAGCGCCTGGAGACATGAATGTCGCAAAGGCGATGTGGATTCGCGCCCGGGAGTTGGGCATTGCGGAATTTGAAACGTTAGCCATCGCCACACTGGAAGGCGAACGGTATAACGCCAAGCTCACCGAGGTCTGGCGGGACATTCGTCAAGCCCTGTCGGATAAGGTGCAAGCGCAAAACAGCCTCTTGTCCGCCCTTTCCACGTATCGGATGGCGGCGATGGTCCTGTTTGTCGCGAGTCTCTTGTTTATCGTGTTTGGCTATGAGCGGCTTCACATTCACGGGGTTATGCAAGCTGGCGTCGTGATGACTCTGGTGTTCTACTTCATCGGAGTATCTCAAGTGGCCAAAACCAACCATGTCGAATAAAAACTTGCCCGAATTTGGCACAAAACCAGCCCTTGGGCCGTGGCACGATGAAAGAACAGAAGGGAGGGAAGAGAGTGAATTCAGCCTGGTATGTCAGTGCTTTGATTCTTTCAGCCGGGGCCCTATGGTCCATCAGCCGAAAGTTAGAGCAGGTGTGGGTCCGAAAACAAACTCAACGGGCATTTGAAGGTATGCGTCGCATGGGGTCTCAAGTGAAAACGCCTCTGGCAAGGTTTCACCCGATGTATGACGATTGGCTGCGGCAAATGGGCAGCCGCCGTACTGCAAAAAGACTGGAGTTTCAGCAATGGGGCCTGGCGATTTTGACACTCGCTGTCTTTTACAACTTGAGTCGGAATATCCTGGTATCCCTGGTGTTTGGGGCATTCGCATTTGTGTTTCCAGTGCTCCAGGTGCGTGCCGGAATGCGGCGAATCGCAGCGGAAGTATCCCGTGAAATGCGAAAGTTTATCTTGCTCTTGCGCATCTATGTCAAGTCCGGACTCAGCAATTTGAAAGCGGTGCAACGAGTCGAGCCGCATCTCCAGGGGAAATTGCAACAAGTGGTCAAAGACACCTATGCCTTGATGGGACACCTGACCTTTCAGGAAGCCATGCAGATTCTTGCGGCCACATCCCCGAGTGAAGAATTGGAACTGGTGGCCAAAGCGCTTAAACAGGGTGCGAAGCACGGGTCGGAGGTCTCAGAAAACCTGGGACAAGCTCTGGCAGAACTCAACCATCGAGACCAACTGAAACTGAGTGAGTTGCGAGAACGGCAAAAACAGGCGATCCACATGAAGTTCATGCTGTTTTTCGTGACCCCGTTAGTGATTGATGTCGGACTATATGTGTGGGGGATGTTGGGTGCGGTATCTCATTCTTTGTAACGCCCGAGGAAGCTTAGAAGAAATGACAGGACGAACCTGGCTGCTGGTGGTCGTACTGATTCTCGCTTTGTTCACATTGGGTCCGATGGTCGTTCAGTTTGTGCAAGGCGCTTTACACGGCAGTCTCAATACGGTGTCCAGCAATTTCAATTTCAACGGCGTGATTTCATAAGTAAAAATGAGTGGAGGGGTTTCGGATGAAATCTTGGTTCTTGCGGCAAGGGGTACGCCTTCAGGAGATGAAACAGCGTGCCCTGTCAGGAAGTTTGGAAGAAATGACCGCTCGGGGATGGATGTTTGTGGCGGTTGTGATCGGAATCGTGATGGTGTTTGGTCCCATGGTCGTCTCATTGGTCACAAAAAGCCTTGGAAGCAGTATTAACACGGTATCCAGCGGTTTCAACTTCAGCAATCTGGGCTCCTAGTCTTTGTCCGGATGGAGAGGACAACATGGAGGAATTTTGGACGAAAGTTGATTTGCTGTGGCCTTGGCTGCTCGCTTTGTTTTCCGGATTTGTTCTTGGAGTCCCCCTGACATACGCGGTATCCGTTGGCGATACTGCGTTGTCCCAAGGGACGGAGTTGGCAAAAACCGGCTCCAGTGCGACCACCGTACAAACGGCCATGACCACCATCATGGAATCTGGTTTACCCACGCAGACGAATGGGGTCGTGCTCTTTAATCCGGGTTCGGACATCTCCGTCACACCCAATGCGACAGGTACGACTGAGACGGTGCGTCTGACCTATCACGATCCCATGTTTGCCCCGTTTGTCCACCTCTTTGGGTTTACGGGGCCGACGTTTCCGATGACGTTCACGAAAACCGTCTCGGTGGCTTCGGCCAATGAGGAAGGCGTGAACTACATCCAATGAGGGAGGGACGTTTCTTGAAAATTTGGCGATGTCGTCTACAAATGTGGTCTCGATATGTTTTCTCTATACGTCTTCCAGGGGACATGGAGGGGCCGCCAACGTTCTTGGATATGGCCGTAATGATGGTAGTGTTGGGAATCCTATTTGTATTTGGTCCTCACCTGATGCACTGGATTAAAAATCACGGAACAAAATAAGAACTGAGAACCCTATGGTCAATGGAAGGATGGGATTCTCATGACCGTACTCATCACGCGGTTTTGGTGGATGGTCGTGTCCCTGATGCTGTTGTTTGGAATGACTTTTATCGTCCTCTATACCCATACGGCAACGGTCGTACTCAATGCGGCCAATTCCGCTCGGGAGATTGCGGCGATTACCGGCGATACTTCGGCACTGCAACAGACGGTCGCCAAAAACATTGAAGCCAGTTTGCCCGTTTCGGAAAATGGACAGACCTTGTTCAATCCTGCAACCGACATCGTCACGACCGACCTCAATCAAAATCAAAACGTCCAGTTGTCCGTGACCTACCACATGCCGGTTCTTGGGCCGTTGCAAACGATCTTAGGACTGACTCCCACCATCCCTGTAACTCGTACCGTAACGCAGGCACTGGATTACGCCCATAACGGACTGCATGCCAACCTGTCGACCATTTCACCCAGTCCAATTGGCATGAGTAGTGTTGTGATGACCACCAGCGGCAACCAAATCACGATGACGGTGAACGGTTATGGGTTTGGCTCTGCCCCAGCGGGAGTTCCGGGAACCACAAAAGGAAACTACTTTATATTTCGAGATATCACACAAGGATGGGAGGCCGGAAGCCCGGCAAGCGGGCTGGCAGTGACGTATGGGAACTGGCAGGATCATCAGATCCTGGTGACGGGGATTCAAAATTTCGGCAAAGGGACGGAAATCATTCAACCGGGAGACAACGCCCAGGTGACGGTCACGTCCCCTCAAGGGTCTGCGACGTACGATTTCGTGGCTCAACCTGCCGGAGTGACGAATTATCATGTTTCTTTGTCGGCGAGTGCCACTTCCGTACCTACAGCGACCCCCGTGACGTTGACGGCTGCAACCTCGGTGCCGGGAGATGGAACCAACGGAGTCGGGATTTACAATGCCACCACAGGTACGTATTTGGGATGGTCGGCCAGTGGAGATACCGTATCCCAACTGGTAAACAGCGGCTCCAGTCAATCCCAAGACTACATCGCCTACTACGGCCCCAAAGATCAGATCTCCCAAGCGATTGCCACCAGTCCGGACGTGGGCGTGACATGGACTGGTGGACAAACCAACATCCAGGCGGTTCTATTTGAGACCCAAAGTGGCGGGTGGATGATAGATGTCATGGGCGAAAACCTCAGCGGTACCACGATATCCGGGAACGGGTTGTCTTCGCCCATACAAATTTCATCTGGGGAAATTCAAGTTCAGGCGGCGAGTTTGGCCGATACGAGTGGGGTGGTGACATTCAGTAATGGAACGCAAGTCCCGTTTACAGCAACGCCTTACTAGATGTTTACGAGGGGACCTGGAAGACAGCATACTCTACGTCATGCTGTCCTTGCCGATGTCGCTGTTTGCCCTGTGGTATGGCGTGGATATGTACAAGTTCGTTCACGCCCATCAGATTGTCTACAGTGCCGCAGAGGCTGCTGCGATCAGCGGAGCAACCCAGGTCAACTACTCACCAGGAACTTCGATCGGAGGGTCCGGCTTTTCACCGACTGTGAATCAAGATATGGCGGTCTATATTGCGAATCAGACGTTTGAGCAGGAGCAAAATTCGCTGAATTTAAACGAGGTCGTCGACATCCAAAGCACCAACGTCGTATTTCCTTCATCGACGCAAGTGGCGTACACCGTGACCGTCTCTTATACACCCAAAGGCATGTTCGCGGCGTTGGATATCTTGGATACGTTTTTTAGCCATGGGCAGATCACATGGAGTCCGCCCGCACTCACGTGGACGATCACACCAACATCCGATATTAGCGGAAAAACGGTGTAACAGGAGGTATTTATATGAGGCAGAACCTCATCAAGGGATTGTCCCTGCTGTTTAGCGTATACAGCCCTCTCTATCCTGCGGATGCCCTGCTTTTGCGACTCATGAAAGGAAGATATGCAATCGCGTGGGCAGTCGGACTGAGTATGTTGATTTTGTTACTGGATGGAATCTTTGGGGAAGGGACCGGATTCACCGTTGCCATCCTGTTACTCAGTTATATCACCTTACACAACGTATGGACGTTTCTTCTCAAACGATATGGACGATTTGGGTCTCTGATGGTGTACCCCATCCATTCATGGTTACGGACTCGAGTCCAACGGATGACAGGCTATCGTCTGAAAGGAACCCAATTGGTTGAGATTCACATCGACCCGATTTTGACAAAGCGGGTCAAAAGCAACGTTCAGGCGGGACTCATGATTGCCCGTGATGCAAAGCGGATGACGCAGAAATGGACAGCATCCGGTGAGACAGTGTCGGTGGTGGGGACGACCTATGAGGGACGCCTGGCCGAAGTAGCCACAACCAAGGCACTGAGAAACGTCAAAAGGACGATACGCAAGCCCGGAAAATGTCCATGGGGTTCGAAACTGCTCTACCCAAATAAGTCCTGGGAAACGTTTATCTGGGAGATCGGAAGCTAAAAATGGATCAAGCAAAATAAAGTTGGGTATTCGAATTATCGTGTTGAAAAGGACAAATCGAGAGCCGTATCATGGTATGATGTTTCTGGAACGGAGGATGCGTATGGATGAGAAAATGTTGCGACATGTCCTGGCCGAAGTGTTACAGCCTATGGAGCAGAGATTAGACCGTATAGAGACCTCGCTAAGCGAAATCCGGACTCAGCTCAGCACGTTAGAACATCGTGTCATGGACATCGGTGACAGCGTTCGACTTGCTGTACGTCAAACCTCAGCCGAAATGGGAGAACTTAGACATGATCTCAGTAGGGTAAAGGAGAAAGTTGGCATTCAGTAAGTGGATAGGATTGTTGTGGAGGCCTTGGAAAGGGTCTCCTCTTATGGACTCTTGGGTAAGCTCGAACCCTCCCACCCACTTGCTTACACGGCTGAAGTGGGGGTTTCCAGCCTCGCGGCTAGAACTTCCTGCTTCCTCGACCCCTGCGTGTTGGTGTTTCCACCTGCACGGCTTATCGGGTTCTCCACAGGCGTAACTTCGGATCGCTCCGACCCTAGTTGGCTCCGGTAGAGCTTCACGCTCTTTTTCGCTTTGGGCTCATGGTGCTCTTTGAGCCACTGAATGCCACGCTTTTTGATGACGACGGCCGCATTATAATCCGCATTCCGCTCATGTCCACAACGTAGGCAGTGAAACAGTGCTTGCGAAGGCCTGTTCCCTGAATCGGTGTAGCCGCACTTGGCACACTCTTGCGAACTATGTTGAGGCGGAACTTGGATGACAATCTTACCGGCACGCAGCGCCTTGTACGCGGTATACGTGACCACCTTACCCCAGGCCGATGTCAGAATGACCTTGTTTAGACCCGCTTTGGCCCGGGCACCGTTTTTCTGCCATCGCCCCTGCTCGTCTTGTTGGACTTTGGGTCGTTTGGTCATGTTTTTGGTTTTCAGGTCTTCAAATATATAAATGTGGGTGTTTGGGTTTTCCACCAGGGTGTGACTCGTCTGGTGGGCAAAATCCTCCCGGACGTTGCTTTCATATTGCTGGTAGCGCCCCACCTTGCGATAGGCTTTCTTTTGATTGCGAGAGTTCTTCTGCCGTTTTGCGGCCTTGCGCTGCCAGCGTAATTTGCGACGATATTCTTTTTGGATCCGTTGCTTTTGCACCTCGCGCAGATCAAAGATTTGGCCGTTGGATGTGACCAGAGGTTTGGCTACCCCGCGGTCTCCACCGAGTGTCATGGACTCGAGTTCTTCTATGCCATACTGCTGGTAATGAGACAACAAGGCCTCTTCCTTGAAGTCGGCAAGGGTGTCGTCTTGTGCATTGAAAGACAAAAACCACTTCCCAGCATGAATCGCAATATGGATGGAGGCCGGGATCTCAAAGGTACGATGCGCTTTAACTTTCAGTTCTCCCACGGGAAACTTCCGGGTGCCCACATGCAGTTTGTAGCCGGTGAGTTCCCCAGTACTGAAATCCCTCTCGGGGTTGAAGGAGAACAACTCCGAAGTCAGCCAAACGGATTGTTTCCCGCATTGCTTCTGGAAAGTTGGCCGGTTCCCGAGTTTGACAAAATAGCGCCGATAGGCTTGCATCCATTTGGCTGTCCCGTTCCGCAGGACTATTGAAGGCACCTCACGCAAGAAGCTTGTGCGCTCGGTGATGTATTGGCTGTAAGTTTGGTCGATTGGGACCGGCAATCCAGTTAAGGCCAACTGATCTTTGCGAAACCTGCGATAATAGCGATCCTCACTCACTTTGGCATTGTAGATGAGGCGTTGGCACCCGATCCAGCGAAGAAGGGTCTGAGCTTGTTCTTGGGTCGGATACAAGCGGAATTGATAACCATTGACCACGCCCATCGCCTCCTGCATTCGAGTGCTTTCTTGCTTAAAGTGTACCACCCTGCAGGCCAACGGTTTTGGGGTTTGAAGGTCTTTTCGCGGGAGCCACCGCTAGCTTCGCCACCTACAGAGGTGGGAGAATGCGCGGTGGATTTCGTTCAATATGATAATCCGAAGACCTATAAAGTTGTGTGAGTTCTGTACTGAGTAATACCGCCCTGGTCATAAGACCCGGGCGGTTTATTTTGTCTTAGCTGTATAAAAACACACTAAATTTGTGAAATGGTTATTGGACAAAAAGGAATGAATAAGCAATAAGTATGCTGCCCGTTTTATTTGGTAGACTTTGTGTTGATGCATGGTTTTCGGGAGGTTGAGATGTTGGAAGTTACGATGCTAGGAGGTACCGAGATCGGCGCGACCTGTCTTTGGTGCAAAACCGATTCGACGCAGTGGTTGATAGATGCTGGTGTGCGGATGAATGAACGGGATGCGCTTCCGAATCTTGCACATTTGGAAGCGAACGATGCGCGAATCGACGCGATATTCGTGACGCACGCGCATCAAGACCATATCGGTGCACTTCCGCTTGTATCCGCGATGTTCCCGGATGCACCGGTTTATATGACCAAAGCAACGCTCGATATTGCGCGGGTGATGCTGGCAGACGCTTTCAAACTTAGTCAACAGGTTGAGCATATGGGTGTCTTTTCTGAAGAACAGCTTGAGGCGTTGTGGCAACGTGTGCGTGTAATGGGCCAGGATAAAGTGTTCGGATGGAAAGGAGTACGGGTTTCCACGTACAGTGCCGGGCACATCCTTGGCGCAGTAGCGATTGGCTTCGAGACGAACGGTGAGGGTAGCCT
Source organism: Alicyclobacillus tolerans (assembly GCF_021739485.1). GTDB lineage: Bacteria > Bacillota > Bacilli > Alicyclobacillales > Alicyclobacillaceae > Alicyclobacillus_K > Alicyclobacillus_K tolerans_A. The sequence goes on along the minus strand of NZ_JAJFNK010000042.1, from coordinate 21,360 downwards.
GTTGTTCACGGGTGACTTTTCATCGACGCCAACGCGATTGATTGGAGGACTGCGGATCCCGCGTGGTGTGTCGTATAACATGGTGGTAACGGAATCGACGTATGGATCGCGCTTGCATGAAAGCCGGGCCGTACAGGAACGAGCTTTGGCGGCACAAGTAGCCGACGTCATTCAAAATGGCGGACATGTGTTGATTCCGGCGTTTGCGGTGGGACGAGCCCAGGAGATCTTGATGATTTTGCAGGATGCTATACGGTTCAACAAGGATATACGGCCGTTTCCGATTGTAGTGGATGGTCTGGTTCGATCGATTTGCCCGATCTATGAATCCTATCCCGAATTGTTGCAAGGACCTGCCAAGCGCCTGTTGAGAACGTCGGGCCGCTTGTTTTCTGCGGATTACGTTCGCTTGGTAAAAACTTTGGATCAACGCCAACAAATCGTTCTTGGGGAACCTTGCTGCATCATCAGTTCCTCCGGCATGCTTAGCGGTGGGCCTTCTGTGTTCTACGCGAACGCGCTGGTCAGGAACTCGAACAACGCGGTTTTTCTATGTGGGTACCAAGATGAAGAGTCCCCGGGCAGATTATTGCTGGATATGGCACAGCAACCGGAGGAAGAGCGCAAGTGGATCTTGTCAGATAGGGTTGTGCCGGTGCGCGCACGGGTTGGATTTTATGGTCTGTCGGCCCATGCGGATAGGCGGGAGCTGGTTCAGGCGGTGTCAGACCTACGCCCTTACCAAGTATTGCTGGTCCACGGGGATTCGGAAGCGAAGGACAAGCTTCAAGAAGCAATTGCGGGTGTGCTGCACCGGACGGATGTGCAGAGCGCAGAGATAGGACACACGTACCACGTGGAGCCTTCGCAAGGGCGACATTCCGGCTCCTTTGCGCTTCCAACGGAGGAACAACCGGTCCGCGCCACGAGCTGGAAGAATCATGTTCTCATGTTTCGCCATCACGATGTCTTGACACTTGGAATTTGCAAACGTATGGACGGAGGCAGCATGTGGGTGCGGTTGGAGGATTCCAGCGTGATCCGCATACCGGTGGGTCTTGTGTTGGAATCATTGGGTTATGTCCCGGCGGGCGAAGACCCAACAATGTATATGCGGGGTCTTCGGGACGCGGCGGAGGTATGCATCCAGGAGGGGCGGCTATATGGATTTCGGCCTGCGGAACGGTTTGGGTATGCCATCGCGGAAGAGTGTGGATTGCTCGTCCCTGTTCAGCCGTATGTGGCTGACACCGTTCAAGAATGGTTGCATCCCTACGGCTGGCGCGAGATCAAACCGGACGAAGCGACCAAAGTACTCAAGGTGTATGTCTCGTTTCCGTGGGCAGTGCCGCATGAGCTTCTCAAACGGATCCATGATTTGGAAACCCATGGATGGCGATACCAAGTACAGCCGCATATATACCCGGTCGCACTGAATGTGTTAGTGAGCAATGTCGCGCGAGAACTCGACGTACAACCCTCGGTGCCGAAGATTTATCCGCAGGAACACCGTATCGTCGTACCTATCCTAGGTAAACTCACGGATGTCCAGCGTAAACACTTGATTTCGGCAATCGTTGAAAGGACTGGCGGTGTGGTACATGTACAGGAGATGAAGGCGCCGCCACCCAGTTCGACGAGTCCGGAGCACATCACCGAATCATTGTCTCGTATGGAGCAGAACGAAGCACTGCGGCGAGTTAAGCTTCAAATTCCCGATAGCTTTCAGCTGCAGAAAGCGGGCCTCGATGCGTTGGCCGGTGTCATTCGCGTCTCCGTGGCATTTCCGGATGTCGTGGTTGATACGCCGGCTGCGAGAGAATTTGCGGCGTGCATCGAACGTGAGACAGGTTGGCGATTGGAGTGGCAGCACGTAACGAATCAGAGGATGTTATCGCAACTGGCTATCGCCTTGATTCAAGAGCAGGGAGGGCAAGTACGCGGTACACCTTCGCTGCTGACTCAACAGCACATCGTCCGGGTTGCACTTTCCGTGCCGATGGATGATGAAGCGACTCAAAGGGTACCCGGAGCTTTTCATGCACAGACGGGTTGGAGCCTTGAAATTCAGGGGCACGAGCCGAAAACAAGCGACAAACTGGGTGCGGGGCGCCTCGACGCAACGAACCCGGTGAGTGAACCTGAACCTCGGTCATCTGGTAAAAATCGAATGGAAGTCAACCGCGCGCTCCAATGGATAGAATCCGAAAGCGTGAAACTAGGTATCGAAGTGTATCGAAAATCGGTACGTGGGGACCTTATAGAATTGACGTTTATCACGCCAGAATTCGGAGAGGGCCAGAAGGAGTGGCTGGAGCACTTGACCGTTGAAACAGGGTGGATGGTTCGAGTGGCCGATCGAGTACAGCAGCAGAGCCTCATCGCGTTGACAGAATCACTATGTACGTCGCTTGGACTCATGAAAACGCCGAGTGTCTATCTTGACAAGAGACAGGTTGGGGTCCGAACAGAACAACCGCTCTCCCAAGATATACTGAAAAAGTTTGAGACTGCTACACGATGGAGTTTGCAGTCGGTGTGACATGACGGTGATATCCATGTGACAAATGGAACGGATCGCGTGAAGTCTTATACTGGAAAGTAGAGTTATATACTGCCCTCAAATGCCATCTGGCGACGAGAGGTGTATTGCAGGCCCTTGGTCTGGAATGCGAATAAATATGCATCAGGGACACTGTCGGCTTCTTCCGCTCTCGGGCAGTTATCCTGAATAAGACCACCGGATAGGTGACCCGATGTCACATTGAATCTGTTCTTTGGGTGGTATATACTTGGTATATATCATGGAGGTGGTCTTGTGGAGCGAGCAAAGATTTTTCAGTCAGGGCGTAGCCAGGCGGTTCGTTTACCTAAAGAATTTCGTTTTAATGGTTCAGAAGTATTTGTGAAACGCATCGGTAAAGCCGTTGTGCTATTACCGACGGACGACGCGTGGGACTCGTTGGCTCAATCGCTGGATCTGTTCTCAGACGATTTTATGGTCGAGCGTGATCAATCACAAGAACAACAACGTGAGGAGCCATTCTAATGCTATACATGCTGGACACCAACATCTGTATATATCTGATCAAAAGACGGTCGGACAAATTATTGAGTCGAATGCGTGCGTTTCGTACGGGCGAGATTGGCGTCTCCGTGGTGACCGTGGCAGAGTTACAGTACGGTGTCTCAAAGAGTCAGAATAAGGAACGAAATCAGGCTGCGGTAGAGACATTCCTGTTGCCCCTCGATATTGCAGACTTCTCGTTTGCGGTCACAGTTATGTACGGAGACACACGCGCTCAATTGGAGAGACAAGGACACCCCATGGGTCCGCTTGACACGATGATTGCGGCACATGCATTGTCACTTGATGTTCCACTAGTTACAAACAATACGAAAGAGTTTGAACGGGTCAAGGGATTGCGCGTAGAAGACTGGACTAAATGAGGTTGATAGGTGGTACATCTTCTTGGCTGATGCACAAAAATACGCCTCCTTCGAGGTTTAAGTGGGTAAACCAAAATCCAACTTTGACAAAAGCAGATAGATAATCGCGACTAGATTCCTAGATGAACGATACCCCTTCGCTCGACGTTTCGCTGCCTGAATAAGACTATTGAGGCTTTCAATGATGGCGTTGTTTACATGTGTGTCAAACCAGGAGAGTATGCCTTCCTTATGTTTGCGGATCGTCTTGGCGGCTCGAATCACTGGCCCTAGCCGGCTGTGGGTGGCCCAGAAATACCACTTCTTCAAAAAAGTCTCCGCGAAATCCTTTGGTTGCTCCCAGAGTTGTGCGAAGTTCATACGGATCTGGTATGCTTTTGCGGCCTTGAGGTGTTGTTGGGATAGTGTGTTCAGGAAGTTCTGTTGTTCAGCCTTTAGACGACTCGGATTCATGAGCCAAAGATAGCGAGAACGTTTTAGCTCTGGGTGACTTTTTTGCTCATTACGCCGTACCTCGTCCACTGCATCTCCCAACAACTTGCTTACATGGAACTTATCAAATGTAATTTTGGCACTCGGAAAGGCGTTGTGCGTTCCCTGTATGAATGCGGGCGACATATCGCAACTCACAACTTCAATCTTGTCCGGATCCCCGTTGTGTGCGACAAAGTCTTCCCGAAAAGAGGCTATCGTATCGGCTCCTTTGCCTGGTGTGGCAAAGAGAACCCGCTTTGCTTCACTGTCTGCAGCAATGGTGACGTAGTTATGTCCTCGGGTTGCCGCTGTCTCGTCCACAGCCAGTTTTCGAACGTCCGAGAAATCCTCTTTTTCCCGCGCTTCGTCTACATAATGGTGAATGATGTTCCAAATTCGGTCATCTGACTCACCCACAATGCGAGCGACGGCCAGTACAGGCATTTCACGAGCCAATGTCAGCACGTAGGATTCGAAGAATAGCGTGAAATGGCTCCCAGGTCTGGCCCAGTCTAAGAGAACGGTTTTTACACCCGCCCCACGAATCCGAGTACAGTCATGACACCACACTCTGGGCATCCTGGCATGAAGGTAGGTGGCATATTGAAAGCAGTCCAAATGCCTCCAGGTTCTCTCTTTGGTGTCGTAGATCTCTACATTCTTAGATTCACAGGCAGGGCAAGGGAACTTGGCACTCTCACGAAAGTTGATTTTGATGTCAATGCGCCTGTCTTCATGAGAGAAATCGACTTTTTCAACAAACCAAGGTTCCGTAATTCCTAGTGTGCGTGTGAACAAATCAATACTCGGGTCACGAAGCATTGTGATGGCTCCCTTAGTCAAGATACACCTGGGTTTTAGCCCGTCACAGGGAACGTGGAATACCGGAGCGAAGTGAGGATATGCCGCGAAAGCCCTTGACGGAGGACTAAATCACACGACATTTGGTAATGGGAGAGCCGACCACTGGGAGGCATCTCCCTTAACTACTCTGTCGAATCCATCTCTCATTACAACCCAAGTGCTCTTTACCAGAATTGACCCCTATTACCCATTTCAATCTCCGAAGAGCCAAAAATACATCACCAAATTTGTTTAACTCAAACATTAAGCCCCACGCTATGCGTGGGAGAACTGAACAGGAAGTGCCGTGAGGGATGATGTAAAAGTCCTCCTTTGCTAGACTGAGAACCGGTTTCTCCAGCCAATTCTCAAGCAAAGGAGGGCATAGTACCATGGGTGCCGATAGCCTGTCGCACACCCGATGGGATTGCAGTTATTATATCATATTCATCCCGAAGCTTCGCCGTAAGGTCTTCTTCAAAGAGATACGCAAGGAGAACGGCGAAATTTTGCGGACGCTGTGTGAGTACAAGAACGTGGAGTTGGTCAAGGGCAGTATCAGTTCGGATCATGTACACATGTATGTGAAAATACCGCCGAAACTGAGCGTGTCGGAGTTCGTGGGGTACCTCAAAGGCAAGAGTGCTTTGATGGTGTTTGACCGGTTTCCGCAAATGAGAGGAAGAAGCCGACATCTGTGGGCACGGGGATATTACGTGAGCACGGTTGACATCAACAAGGATGTCATCCGCAAGTACATCGAGCAACAAGAAGAAGCGGACATCATTGAGGACAAAGCAAACCAATAAACCCCTTCAGGGGTAGCCCGGGAAGAGGCTGGTGAAACCGCGCCTTTAGGCGCAGCAAGCAACGTGGCCCTTATAGGGCCAAAATCAAGCCACCCGTTGAACGGGTGGTCCTGTGACTATTGAGTTAATATCTAGGTTAATCCAAAAGGAATGTTGAACGACAACCGCATATAGACCATATCTTAAATGATTTGGAGGGGTATCGTGGAACGGTCAACAAAGTCGAAACTGCAACGTCAAGAAGAGCGTCAAATGATTGAAGAGTACCACAAAATGGTCACCGAAGAAGCCCTGGAACCCCTGTGGAAATCATTTGTAGCTTGGAAAGAAGGCACTTTACCCTACGACGAACTTACAGAGCGTATCCACCTATTTCACAAGACGAACCAGGAGATTTATAGGGATTTTAACTACACCGAACGGTATCTACTCGTCCTTCGCGCTAAGATGAAACTAGGACGCCTAACTGATCAGGATTACGCCCAATATGGGGCAATATTGGACCGATGGAAGTACGATGAAGAAATCGATTAGACCACCATGCCGCCGGGGCGGTACCAGCAGAAGGATGGGTATTTTGGCCCATCCCCTCGAAAAGGTGGAATAAGCAAAAGCAGCAAGTCACAGGACCACCCGTTCAACGGGTGGTCCTGTGACTGAATTTAGAAGTCAAACAACGTCTCGTCTAGAGCATAGGCTGAAATATTGTGGAGCGCAGGCAAGCTGCGCGTCAATGATATCCTTGGCCCTCACGTTCTGTGTTTAGCAATGACAGGTAACTCTTGCTGGTGTGCAAGTCGCACCAAGAATGAGATTTTCTTTATGGGTTCGCGGCTCTAGATACTTCGTTTGCGAGCCGCCATTTCATTCTGCTTGACACGACTACAGCGAAATCTTAATATGTAACTATAGTTACATATTAATTTAGGAGGTTACTTTCTATGAAGTGGATCACTCGCGAAAACGCCAACGTCGATCGGGTCGCCTGTCCATGGCTCATCAAACGATTTATCGATCACGATGCCGAGTTCCTTTTCGTGCCGTCTGACGAGGTCATGCGTGTCGCCGAGCGTGAAGACGCAATTCCGTACGATGCTCCGAATGTCGAACTTGGTCATATCGACGGGCGCTGTTCCTTTGATTCCATCATTCTGAAATACAACCTGCATAACGACCCAGTCCTGATGGAGGTGGCCAAGGTCGTGCACGCAGCCGATGTACGGGACGACATAGATACGTCACCTTACGGTCGCGGATTGCGGGCAATTGCCCATGGCTTTGCTTATCTTCACGGTAAAGAGGATCATCGAAAGATCGAATTGGAGACGCCGATGTACGATTCTCTGTACGCCTACTTTGAGCGCGAACGGAACGTCGCACCGTAGCATCTGGAGGGAACCCTATGTTACAAGTCATGGGTCATGTCAATCTTCCTAAGGTTGGGAACGGCGGATTTGACCATGCGGATGTCTGCCTAACGACTGGCCACGTGTACGTCGCCAACACGGCGGCCGACCAGGTCGACATGTTTGACGGGGAGGCGCTTACCCCTATACGGTCGATCTCGAATTGCGCTTACGGCAGCGGTGTACTCTATGGTTCGGCAATGGAGTGGATGTTCGCGGCCGCACGCGGCTCGGGCAAATTGCTGGTACTCGATGCGATGACGGGGGATCTGTTGCGGGAGGTTGAGGTCGGGCCGAAACCGAACGGCATCGCCTGGGATCCCACCCGCAGGCGAGCTCTTGTGGCCGACGTGGAGAGCTATGATGCGCGTTGTGTGGATCCATCAAGTAGAGAAATCGTGGCAATGGCTCCGCTACTCGGTCGCCCTCGTTGGTGCGTCTATGATGCCAAGCGCGACTGCTATTGGGTGAACATCATGAATCCATTCGTCGTACAGGGCTTGGCGGCAGGCGACTTGACACCTGTGGCGACTCTGCGAGTGGGCGCGCGCGGACCACACGGACTGGCGCTGGATCCTCAAAGCGATCGACTGTTTATCGCATGTGATGACGCCCGTCTTATTGTAATCAACGCGGTGAACGGAGTTGAACTGGCGGATACGCAACTCGCAGGGTCCCCTGATGCCATTTGGCTCAATGAGCGCTTCGGACGTCTTTACGTTGGAATCGGCGATCCGGGATGCGTACAAGTGGTCGACACCACGACATTCGCGGTAGCTGAAACCATCGTAACGGAGATGGGAGCGCACACACTCACATTTGACGAGTTACGTCAACGGCTCTATGTGTTCTTACCGAATTCGAGTCGCGCCGTGGTCTACGCGGAAGGCAAGGAGGGACCGGCCGTTCGAACGGACCGGACATTCGCATGACGGTCCGTTCGAACGGCCGGTCCCTAGAGACTCCATCACGGATTCGGAGAGGAACGCTTACCCTGCTTGTGACACGCGCCCTCCGGCAGGTGGCGTTCGGCTGCATGGCGATCCTGCTTCCGATCTACTGGCACGAGGAAGGCTTGTCCGTCGCGGTCATCGGGTTCTTGTTCACGTTGGCATTGCTCGGTTCTTCTACGCTGACCGTTTTACTCGCACCCTATGTAGACCGCATAGGACGCCGCCGCCTGTTATGGTTCGCCAGTGCTCTATGGACCGGAACGGCATTTTTCCTCTTTAGCCGCGAACCCGCATGGCTCGCGATGCTCGCGCTGTTTGGATCGATCAGTCCAAGCGGTAAGGAGGTTGGTCTGTTTCTCTCTGTGGAACAGACTGTACTTGCGCGACTGTACGCCGGCCAGTCCCAAGTGAACGCTTATGCGTGGTTCAACTTGATCGGATATACGTCCGCCGCCATCGGCGCCCTTGTCGCCAGTGCGATCGGTTTGGCACATGTGGCATCGGGTGGCCTCTTCATCTTTCATGCGGCCGTGATCGGATATGCGGCGGTAGGTTTCATCCAACTGCTCCTGTATACGTCACTGCCGATCGAAGTGGAAGCGGAGCGTCCTATGCCCATCGATCGGGTCGGAGGATCAGCGCCGGACTCGGCACCGTCAGGGATTTCGGGCAAGTCGAACCAATATAAACCACCGCATCGTACGCGTCGTCTGGTGTACACTCTGTCCGGCCTGTTTATGATGGATGCACTGGGTGCCGGATTCATCGTGCAGGGGCTGCTCGTCACATGGTTCCAAATCAAATTCGGATTTGATTTGACCGAACTCGGTCTAATCTTCTTCGGCACAAACCTGCTGTCGGGTCTGTCCTCCTTGGTCGCAGCCCGGTTGGCCAAAACTTTCGGCCTGCTCAACACGATGGTATTTACGCACCTGCCATCTAATCTCCTGCTGATTCTCGTGCCGCTTATGCCTACGCCGTGGCTTGCAGTGGCGGTTCTTCTCGTGCGACACCTGCTCTCACAGATGGATGTCCCTACGCGACAAGCGTATACGATGGCCATCGTGAAGCCGGCTGATCGCGCCTACATGTCGGCGTGGACCAATGGCGTACGCCATTACGGCACTGGGATGGCCCCGCTATTTACAGGTCTCATGCTCGCGCTGGCCGCTTCCGGTTTGCCTTTTTTCATCGCGGGCAGCCTGAAGGCCGCATATGATCTTCTTCTTTACGTGATGTTTCGACGGATTCCGCTGGAACATTTCCATCAACGTTGACGAAGTACACGCCTGCAGACAGCATGATTGGGTGGAACGGAAGGATGGTCGCAATGCGTTCTTGGGTGATACTGCACTACAAGATCCCAAACAAGCCCAGTGCCGGACGAGTCTACGTCTGGCGCAAAATGAAGAGTTTAGGCGCCATTCTACTGCACGACGCTGTTTGGGTGTTACCGTACACCCCCCGAAATCACGAAAAATTTCAGTGGTTATCCAGTGAAATTCTTGAGTTAGGCGGGCAATGCATGTTATGGCGCGGAGAACTGCCCCTTCCAGAGCAGGAGGAAGAGTTGGCGCGTCAGTTTACCCAGATGGTGGACACGGATTATGCAGACATGCTGGATGCACTTGCTGAGAAGAATGCCGATTTGCGGGCGTTGTCGCTTCGGTATCAGCAAGTGAGAGCCAAAGACTATTTTCAATCGGAACTTGGACAAAGGGTCCATTCCACCTTGTTATCATACAGAGAGAGGGATAGCGAATGAAATGGGTGACGTGGGAAAACGTCGGCGTGGATCGCATGGCCTGCGCCTGGCTCATCAAGAGATTCATTGACGCGGAGGCGGAATTTGTATTTGTTTCACCTGGAGCGAAGCCACTCCTCGAGGTTGGACAACCCTTTGATATCCCCGGTGTGCGTTTGTCGCACCACCGCGGTCACTGTTCGTTCCACGCTTTTCTGCGTGAGTATGATTTAAAGGATCCGGTCCTTCACCGGATCGCCCAAATCGTCGACGAAGCGGATACCGTGCAAGAAGTCTGTCTTGAACCTGCCGCGTTCGGACTCGACATGATTTGTCGCGGTCTGCGCATGACGGTCGAGAGGGATCACATTGCCGTAGAACGTGGCGTCCTAATTTACGACGCACTGTATGAGTGCATCACGTCCAGCATGAACTGAAATGCAAAACGCTTATAAAACGGTGGGTCCCATGAGATCGTTGTCTTACATTAATTGCCGATTCCTATGCGCGGTGGCCCGAGTCGATTCCATCGACGGCCAGATGGTTCCAGATCATGGCGCAAAAAACAAGTTGCTGAAAACTAATACGATGAAAGGGACCTGGCTATTTTTGCCCATCCCGCCAAAAAGGTAAAAAGAGCATGCTATACTGGGTGTTTTTGTACACCTCCCCGAAAAGATTCATTTCAGAATTAGCAGACCACGACAAAACGGGGGTTGGCGATTATAAATTTAAATTCAGATACAACCATCCAATTCGTCCTGCGTAATGCCGATGTACGACAAAGTGACACTTGGGGCGGAAGGATTAAATAACACACCGGATTGATATGCATGATATCCAAAGGTCTTTCGAAGTGTAGGTGTTCCAATCTGGGTAAGTTTGACTAAAACCCCGAAATGTCAATCAGAGCCGTTTAAGCCCCCAATTCGGGAGATCTCCTACACCTTTCCGCTCAGTTGCCGGGTGTCCGCCTTTGCTGTCTGCACGCGATGTTCTTTTGCGGCGCTGATAACCGCCATGCGATGGGCCCTTGTTCGCTCGTCGGCCGACCGCTGGCGACGACGCAATCGCTTCAGTATGGCAACACCTGAAGGTTGGTCAGCGGTCGAGATGTCTGTCAATCCGCACGACGATTTGAGGCCCGAGGCGAATTGCGTTGTACCGTCGCCCTCTCAAAGAATGGCGGCGATCGATCCCTAAAAATCCATGCGCGATTTTCGGCGACGGCTGATGGTGCAAACCCTTATCATGAGAGCGTAAGAACGCAAGACCCCACAGAGGGGAGGTGCCGTATGTTCACCGGCGAAACCCAAAAGGAATATTATCGGGCGCTGATAGACAAGACAACCGCGTATGAAGGGGTCTTTTATGTTGGTGTCAAAACCACGGGCGTGTTCTGTCGACCGACCTGTCCGGCCAGAAAACCGAAATTTGAGCACTGCGAATTCTTTGCGACGGCACAACAAGCCCTGTTGGCATCCTATCGGCCGTGCAAACGTTGCCGCCCGCTTTCGCATCCTAATCAGGTCTCCGTGATCGTGCAACGGCTGGTGGAGGCGGTGGAGGCCAATCCGGAAAAACGATGGAAGGATGAGGATTTTCAGCGACTGTCCGTTCATGCCTCCACGGCACGGCGCCAGTTCCAAAAGCGATTTGGAATGACGTTCGTGGAGTATGCCCGCGCACGCCGGATGGGCATCGCGATGAAGCACATTCGCGCGGGTCACGCGGTCATCGATGCTCAGCTAGAGACCGGATATGAATCCAGTAGTGGTTTTCGGGATGCATTTTCCCGCATCATGGGAGCCGCGCCAACCCTGTTGGGGGCCATGCACGTCCTCAAGGCCACGTGGCTGGATACCTGTCTGGGGCCGATGTTGGCTATTGCCGATGAGGATGCGCTCTACCTCTTGGAATTTGTGGACCGTCGGGGATTGGAACGGGAGATCGAACGCCTCAGGCAGAAAACACAAGCGGCCATCATTCCAGGTGTCAGTCCCCCGATTTCATGGATTGAGCGTGAACTACGAGAATATTTTGACGGAACGTTGAACGCGTTTCAAACCCCCATCCGTTGTCTCGGAACGCCGTTTGAACAGCGTGTGTGGGATGAACTCATGAAAATTCCCCCGGGGGAAACACGGTCTTACGCGGATATTGCCCAGACGATGGGACCCCCCTCGGCCCCTCGTGCCGTGGCGCGTGCCAATGGCGCGAACCAACTCGCTATTGTCATTCCCTGTCATCGTGTCATCCACGCCAATGGGGAGTTCGGGGGCTATGGCGGCGGCATAGCACGGAAGCGGTGGCTCATTGAACACGAAAAACAAGGAGATGTGCCATAGGTGCTGGAAGAGGCCAACATCAAGCTTTCTGCAGTAGCCAGCAACACACTTGGAAAATCCGGACGAGCAATCCTTGAGGCGATGATCCAGGGGGAAGAGAATCCGGAGGTATTGTCTGAGTTGGCCCAAGGGATGAAAGCAAAGAAAACTGATTTGAAAAAGGCGCTCAATGGACTTATGGGTCCTCACCAACGGATGATGCTGGCGACCCAACTACGCCACATCGATTCCCTGGATGAAGAAATTGCCTGGCTCGACGAAGAGGTCAGGAAGCGCATGCTCCCTTTTGAGGAGGACCTGGTGCTGGTAGACACAATCCCCGGTGTCGGTCGACGGACAGCAGAATAGATCCTTGCTGAAATTGGAACGGACATGACCTAGTTTCCGTCAGCTGCCCACTTATGCTCATGGGCAGGACTGGCTCCAGGGAACAACGAGAGTGCGAGGAAGCGAAAGTCGGGGAAAACTCGCAAGGGAAACCAGAAACTCAGGGCGGCGCTCGTAGAGGCCGCACGTGCGGCGGCCAGAACGAAGAATGCGTACTTATCTGCACAGTATCATCGAATTGCAGCTCGACGAGGAAAAAACCGTGCAGCAGTCGCAGTGGCCCATAGCATCCTGACCATCGTCTATCACATGTTACGGCGGCGTCCGTGACGTGCCCTTAACATCATCTACGGGAACATTTAGCATATTCCTGTTGCTGAAATCTGCACGTTTTTTGCCCGAAATGGCTCGTTTCTGTGTGGCAGAATCGGATCGTAGAGATTCGAACCAACACAGGAAGGAGCATTTTCTTTGAATCGAAAGATACGCATCGCCTCGATCTTTGCCGCCTTGGTTGTTGTGGTCGGAGTAGGAATTTCGGTCTTTGCCTTCCCGCGTCATCCCGTGATTTCAAAAGCTACAGCGCATGCTGTGACCTCCACAAAAGATGCGCCTTTACAGCCGCTGTCTCTGTCCAACCGGGAACGGACACTGTCGTCCAAACAAGCTGCCCGGTATCACGCCATTCCAGTCATCAACGAAGCGGGGAAACCCACCACGCTCGATGTCTCCAAGCACCCCGTCGTGTTTGTTTCGACTTGGGACCTCACGATGTTGCATCAATTCGTGGGACAACAATTTGCGTCGGACCCCACGTTGGCCGTGGCCTGGCCCAATCCAAAGCAGACCCTCCAGGAAGAATTGAAACAAGTCGCCTTGGAGGCCAAAAAGTTGCATTTGACCAATCCCATCGTCGCCCTCGATGCCAAAAACCCAAGGCAGTGGGTGACCGGAATTCCGGACACGTATGTTTGGCAGAAGCATCACATCGTAGAAATTCCCGGCCCCCTCCCACCCAATGAAGTCCACCAATGGACTCAAGTGTTCAAGTAAAGAAAACATGTACTAGGAGGATTTGAGATGAAAATCGCAGTGGATCTTGGCAATCGATATGTCAAAGCCATCTCAGAAACTGGAGAACGGGTCTTGTTTCGCTCCGTTCTCGCAGAGGGGAAACGTCGTACCGTATTTTCTCTGTCGAGGACAAAATCCAACGTCACCGATACGCTTCAAGTGTCTTTCGAAGAAGGGGACCAGATTCGGGATTTTTACGTAGGCACTATGGCCGAACGGTTTGGCGCGTTGCCGGAATACGTGTTTGGCAAGGAACGATTTGATACGGAATCCGCCGAACGACTGGTCTTCACGGCGCTGGCTTTGCTCCATCCGGGGACGGAACCCGTGGAACTGGCGTTGGATTTTCCGTACAGCCAGTTTGCAACGGTCAAGGACACCTTTACGCGCCGACTGACAGGTAAGACACAAACGGTGGATCTCCAAGGGGGGGACATGCAGCACATCACCATTGGTTCTGTCACGGAGTTTCCACAAGGACTGGCGGCTGCCTTTGCGCTAAAGCCATCTCATCCCGACGTGTTTACCGACGAGGACGGATACCTGGCCGTGGTCGACCTGGGCGGAGATACGACCGACATTGTCGTGCTCGAATCCTTGGACGATGACTGGATTGTCCACGAAGAATTATCCGGAACCTTGGCGCATGGTACACGAGACTTGACGCAAACGGTTCGACGCAGCTTTGAAGAGCAAACCGGGGACATCTTGGATTCTGACCTGGCCGACCGGGTCATTGAACGCGGCAGTGTCTTTTATGCCAACCGAACCTGGAGTTTCCCAGAAGCAGTCGCCCGTTCCAAACAGAACCTCGCGCTGCTGTTGAAGTCTCAAATTGCGGATTTGTGGGGAACCCGCAAAAATCGGATTCGGGCGGTCCTTTGGGTGGGGGGCGGAGCCGATCTGTTGGAATCGGAATTGAAAGGGTTTCACTTTCATGAGGTGTTTGCGGACGAGGCGCAATGGAAAAACGCACAAGGCTGTTTGATTGCGATGACTTCATCGGACACGTTCCAACCCCATTCCGGTCCGGTCGAGTCAACGCAGCGTCCTGCCAGTGAATCGCGCACCGTTTTGACACCCGTTCCAAATCCAAGCGGTGCCGTCTCGCAAACCTTCACCCCAACAACGGAAAGTGAACCGGTACATCGCACACCCGAACGAGTGTCTGAGAACTCCGTGCAACGTTCGGTCCCACCCCAAGAACACACGGCTTCTAGTATGACATCCTCGGCTCCGACACCCGCTGCGTCGGCGTCTACGGTTCCACGTCGGTTCCAAGAAGGTCGAGGGGCATGGTCGTAAATCACTCCAAGTGGCGCCAGGCGGCGTTTATCGCCGTCTTGGTGTTTTTCTTTATCTCGTTGTATGCGATGCCCTTTCAAACGGGGGATTCCATCTGGTCCAACGTCATCGGACAGTGGATCGTCACGCACCATCGCATTCCAACGCACGACCACTGGGCTTGGACAGCGGTTGGACAGAAATGGACGCCACAAGAGTGGGGCTTTGAAGTCATGCTGTACCTCGTCAATCATGCCCTTGGCTTTCTCGGTGTGGTGCTCCTGATGTCCCTGATCTCTGTCCTGACATGGGTGGTCTTTGCCGATGTTCTGAAACGACAAGGACGGTCGTACCCGCGAGTCTGGGCAATCGTTGCGGCTGCATTGTCCGCGCCATGGGACCAGATTCGTGCAGAGACCTTTTCCTATCTGTTTTTTGCGCTCACTTTGTGGATTGTAGAAAGGGACAAGCCACGCAGGCTGCTGTGGCTGTTGCCGTTAGAGTTCGTATGGGTCAATCTCCACGGCTCCTTTGCGCTGGGGATCGGGTTGGTCTTGTGGATGGGACTGTCGAATCTCCTTCCATCCTGGGACTGGGGTTGGCTCCAGCATCAGCAACATCGACACCATGGGCGTCAACGCCTTTTCGCGGCTGTGGGCATGGGATGTGTCTCTCTCATCAATCCACAAGGGTGGCACATGTATGTCTTCGCCTACTGGTTGTCCTTTCAGACGCATATTTCGCATTACATTTTGGAATGGCAACCTGCCACGATCACGGAGTTGCCGACGGTGCTGTTGGTCATCGAGTTGGGACTGTTTATGTTTTTACGGCTGCAGCGCAAGGAACCGGTGCAATTTCGCCAACTGTTTTGGGCATTGGGCACGTTGTACATGTTCATGAAGGCGGTCCGCTTTGGCTCCTATGCCTTGTTGACCACACCGTGGGCTTTTGGCTCCAATTTGCCCTTCGAGAGTACTTGGCTCAAACGGGTGCAACAGGTCAAAAGTCTGCCGGCCGTCCTCTCACTCGGGTTGAGCGTGGGTTGTACCCTACTCGCTTTACAATCCGGATTCAAAATTCACGGTACGTTAATCCAAAACGCCGCTTCCACGGTCGATCCCAAAGTGGTCGAAGTGGTCGCAAACATTCATCGCACCCACCCGAATTGGCGAATGTGGAATGGGTACGGTGTAGGGGATGCCTTAGAATCGGCCGGATTGCCCGTCAGTATTGATGGACGGACTGAAGTCTATTTGGCCAACGGTTGGTTAAAAACCTACATGGACGTCATGCAAGGAAAACCGGGCACCTTAAAAACCCTCCATCAGCAACACATCGACTTAGTTTGCGTGGCAAAACAGGAGCCCTTGTCGGAGTTGCTGTCCGCGACATCCAATTGGGTCCAGGTTTATCACGGCAAGACGTATGTCTTGTTTGAAAGGAAGACCGCTGTATGACCGCAGCCGATTGGATGGACATCGGGATGGCAGGAACCATGCTGGTCTGGGCAACGTGGCAGGACGTACGCAGTTACACGATTCCGCTGGTCGCCATCGTCTACGGGGTGTTGGCCGGACTCATCACCGCCTGGACGTTTCACGGCGGCTATGGCCTCCTGGAGGCGGGAATCGGAGGGCTGCTTGGGGGTGGGCTCGGATGGGTCTTGGTCCGAGTCGTCAAGCTGGGAGAAGGAGATGCTGGGCTTTTTCTGGCACTCGGGGTGATTTTCGGCCCGGTTATTGTGTTGTCGGTGTTCATCGCCTCGAATGTGTTGATTTTGCTCCGATTTTTAGTGCCCGTTCTGAGAAAGAAGAAAATTCGCATTGCGGTGGCGCCGTATATCCTGGCGGCAACGGCCATCGTCGAGTGTCTACATTGGATCTAAAACTCGCACGAATTTGGAACAGAAATTCTCCATCTGTCCACGACAATAGACCTAGACAAGTCACCCGGTCACAAGGGAGGTGAGCGATTTGGGATTAGATAGGACGGAAAGCGAGGAATTGCATGTACTTCGCCGGGTGGTCACCAAAGCCCACAAAAAAGCAAGTCCACGGGACACGGTGCGTGTAGAAGCTCGGATGAAGGGCATTGCGCCGAATTCCACGGTGACGCTGGTGCTCCATGAAATTCCGCCTCCGGATACCGCCTTAGCCAAAGACGTATCCGCGCTTGTGGACATTGCCCTGCGTCATGCCAATGAACGATGTGTTCGACTCGGCTACAAGAAGGTGCTCGGGATTCGATGTGACGGAAAGCAATGGGAGGCCAAGTTGCAACTATAACAGTTGAGGAGGAGTTGAAATGTCCGAAAATCCTGTGTATGTCAACATTACGTCTGAAGGTGCAAGACTTAATCCGCAAATACTCGATAATCACGAACATGCGATTGCGATGTTTTTAGTCTGGCGCTCCAACGATACCGTGATGCAAACGAAAGTAGCTACCACAGACACAACCGTAAAATATTACGTGAATACATCCAATGGTCAAGAATGGAAAGAAGAAGCGGCACTGACAGTACAGTACGGTTCGATGTTTGGCTACGTACCGTTATCGGAATCAGGGTTTCGTAACTTGCGTCAGATGGAACGCTATTTCAACCGATACGTCTCAGTCGTACCCGATCGTTATGTACCCAATAGTGCTGGAGAATCCGTTTTACTTTTTTCACGCCGTCGAGCATTAGAAATTATGCAAGGTGCCAATCTCAACAAAATTGTTCCTGGGACCACTTGGACCGCCGTGATAACAGCCAGAACTGCAGTGGGGTATACCGTGAATATTGGGGGATACCGGGCTTGGCTTCCGTTATCGCTTGTAGATCACCATGTCGTAGAGCCCTATTCTTTACAACTGGACGAAATGATTCAAGTGAAGATTACTGAGAATGTAACTCAAAGCAACTCCAGACGATTGATCGTCTCCAAGAAAGATGCCATGCAGAGCCCATTTGACCTTGGCCATGAAAAATATCGTCTGAATGCTAGATATGCAGCGGAAATCCTTAAATTCCATGGTCGATTTGGTTATGCGGCCCTTCCAGAAGGAATTCTTGTCCGTGTGCAACAAAGCAGTGACGAACGAGGTGCTATGCGAACTGGAACACCGGTGAAAGTTCGTTTAAAGCGCCGGAGTATGGAAGATAAAATGTTTATCGGAGAAGTAGAAGATATTCTGCGTTAAGATGTCCACATTTATACAAAACCTCCGCTGCGCGGAGGTTTTTTCGTCTTGAAAATACCTTATAAATGGGGTAATCTGAGAGTGTCAATAGAAAAACCTCCCATGGAACGTTGGAATCCATTAGGTGGAGAGTTTCATGGGGCCTGGGAAGCTATTAGGTAGCGAACTTCGTAAGAAGGGAAACCAGGCAGTTGTCCGTCGCCTCTCTTTATAGTGTTGTTGTCGCTCTTTGTCTATGGATGCAAGACCTCTTTCTCTATGAAACATGGTAGAGATCAACCTTGGGTGCCGAAGATGTATGCGAAGCCATACACGCAGACTAGGGGACAGGAGGAAACGATCGCTGCCTGTCTGCTGTCCTTCTTGACGTGGTTTGGGTGACAGGATGTGTCGATAGAAAACCACACTAGCAACACCAAGTGACTTTGTAAACGTCTTTGGGAATGCCCAAAGACAACGTAACATCCACATTTCATAGGAAACTGCCTTCTCAGGCAGAGGAAAGCAAACACGAAGCTGAAAGCTCCTTGTCTAAAGACAAGTGGCAAAGAGGCTTTTTTGTGTTTGCTTTTTTGTTTCCGAACTCCCTGAGCTGGGGAGGAACCAATCAAACTCCCCAGCGCTGTGTGTGGGGAGGTAGGAGGCAGATAAAAACATGGCTATCAAGGGATTTTCTCAACCTAAGCGTATTCCCAGAGTCGGTAAGATTTACTTGGGAGAAAAGCAAAAGAATGCTGAAGGCAAAGAGTATCCGGTCGCCCGAGATTACTTTGTCGTACGCGCGGATGGAAAAAACACGTCCGAGGCCGCGGCCAAAGCGTTCCATGAGGTGTACGGAGATACGCCACGGGAGATGACCGTCGTGTTTCCCAGTGATGATCCTGAAAACTTCATGCCGCAGTACTTAGCCGCCTATCGGGGCAGTCCACAACGTCCAGAGTTGTGGTGTAAGGGCAACGGTGAAACGGCGTCTCGTGTTGACGGGAATGGCGGATACCATGACATTCCTTGTTTGTATAAGGAATGTCCGATATTTCAAGAGAACAAGTGCAAGGAACTCACCCGATTGCTTTTTATGCTCCCGGAAGTCAAAGGACTCGGGATTTGGGAATTAGATACGAGCTCGTACTACGGTAGCCAAAACTTACTCGGAACGATTCAACTGATTCGCAAGTGTACACGGGGGAAGATCGCGATGATTCCACTGACGCTTCGAGTCGTTCCACAAACCGTGAATCCGGATGGCCGGACGAAAACCGTCTATGTTGTGGATCTGCAGTGGGAAGATATCAATTTGATGGACCTTCTCAATCGCATACCACAACTCGGGACCGAAGAACCGATGCAACTGGTCGAACCGCTGGATTTCAATGAGATGCCCGATGATTTGTACATCGAAAGAAATATGGTCACTGATTCGGACATTCGCAAACAAACCACTGCGCCTGAACAAAGGCCGCAAACGCTTTCGAGACAGCCCAGTACGGATGTCCAACCGGACAAACCTGCAACCCCAAAAGAAACAGCTTGGGAACTCAAAACGGTTCGTCAAGACGAAGTTGAGGATTTCTCACGTATTGGCGCGATTGCCAACATTGAGATCCGGGAAGCAAAGGGTCGTGATGTTGCCAAGCTGACCATTGCCATGTTCGAGAGTGGTGAAAAAGTAGACACCATCACGGATAACACCCAATTTCTCAACGCCATACGGACACTACAAACCGGAACCTTGGTTCAATTTCATTCTTTAAAACATGAAAACTTATCCTACCCAGTCCTTCAGGACCTGGCGATCGTCTCCTAATGGTCATTACCTCAAAGCCTCAACTCTAAACGACAAGTCATTCCAACTGCCTATAAGGAGAGATTTAAAAATGCTAAATCGAGTCATACTCATTGGCCGGCTAACCGCTGACCCCGAGCTTCGCTATACCCAATCCGGGACAGCCGTCGCGTCGTTTACCTTGGCGGTAGACCGTGCACGAGCGAATCAAGCCGGCGAACGCGAGACCGACTTCATCAACATTGTCGTCTGGCAAAAACTTGGCGAGTTATGCGCTCAGTATCTGAAAAAAGGACGCATGGCTGCTGTGGATGGACGCTTGCAAATTCGCAGTTATGAGAACCGCGAAGGACAAAAGGTGCGCGTCGCAGAAATTGTGGCGCAATCAGTTCGCTTTCTGGACCGTGGCAACGACAACGGCCATTCTAACGGCGGACAGACGAACACGCCTCGCTCTACAACGAACAGCGGGTCGGCCAATCATTCGGCACCTAGCTACGACGATGACCCGTTTGCAGATGATACAAATACTATCGATATTAGTAATGATGACCTGCCTTGGTAACGAGGCAACCGTAGTCCAATGGAGCCGTTTCAACCCCGAGCCGTGGCGGGACTTTAACAAGACCACCACGGCGAATCCGGTGGCTTGCATTTAGCAAACAATTGGAGGGGTTTTGAATGAAAAAGTTGTTGAGTTTCATCCGGCACGGTCGTGTCTGTCAAAACGTGCAACAGCGGATTGAACAAATGGAATTACAGGAAACCGAAAAGCGTGTTCAACGGCGCGTACAGGAACTTTTAAACGTCATGTAAGATTTCCCATCACAATCCATCAAAGGAGGGCAGGCCCCTCTCGTGCAATTTGGGCGAGAGGGGGAACCCCTTTCGGCAAGTTGTACGATGGGTGTAGACGATGAAACAAAATTTTGCTCATGTGATCCGTTTCGCGTTTTTGGAAAGAGTCCCGATGGATGGAATCCAATCCACCCATTCCGCCACCGTGACGATGCGGTCATTGCGCTTGACCAAAGATGATTTACTGAAAGGCATGCGATGTGTGCAAATTGAGGAGATACGCCTGGAGAATGACCATGTGCGCTTTACGGTCTATCCCGTACATCATGGCCAACGACTTCGGATTGTATGCTCCGCGAGAGGACAAGCTCAATCAAATCACATCCAATTCTGGGTCCTGAGTGTACACTCCCTACGGTAAAATGGAGTCACGAGATTCCATGTGAGGAGATGGATGCTGTGGCCACCCGAAGACAGATGTTCGAGGAGTCGATGACGATGAAAGTACACTATCTCGATGTGAGTCATGTCACCTTCATTAATTTTCCGGCAACCATGTCAACAGACGGTGAGTTGGGATACGACGATGGGATGCTGCAAGTCGCCGAACAGATTGCCCAGCAGATTCCCGAAAACGTACGGTCTGCGACGACCATCGATTTTGATCAGGTGCCGGCTTGGGAAATGCGGGAGAAAAACCTTGAGAAGTCTTTCGGCGGACCGCTTCCGGAAGAACATAGGTTAAGTGAAGCGTCACAGAAATTGCTGGAACTCATCAGCAACTCGAGTGACATTGCTTAATACTACAACGCAGTTAACGAATCGCGTCAAGCAGAGCTTTTCAAACGCCGTTTTTGGTGAGAGCGAAAAGCCTTTGC
>NZ_JAJFNK010000041.1 GCF_021739485.1 Alicyclobacillus tolerans | reverse complement strand
TGTGGCCAACAACGTTGGAATTGCGGTGGTTCGAACCTACCAATGCCCAGTTATTGGGAGCAACTGCATAACTCATGACTGCAAGGTCATGATACCCTATATTTTCCACTTACAATCCAAGGAGGAGGTATTTTGACGTGGATGGTTTGAAAGGGAAAACTGTTGTATTAACTGGGACTCGAAAAACAGATGAACTTGTCACACTAGTGGAGAAGCTCGGTGGCACAGCTCTATTGAGGCCGCTTCAAGTCAAAATGCAATTAGATGAAGACGAAGTGCTAGCGGAAATGCGCAAACTCCTTACGTGTTCATTTGACTGGGTCATTTTCACAACAGCAGCCGGTGCGGAACGCTTGCATCAAGCTGCTCAATCTTTAGGACTAGAGTCACAGTTTCTTGAGATGTTACATCGAGTTAGCGTTGCTGCCCGTGGATACAAGACAATTGAATATATCAAGTCAATTGGCATCGTACCAACAGTTCGAGACGAAGATGGAACCACGGCGAGCTTATTGGCTGGAATGGAGAGAAAAGGGTTAACAGGTAAAACTGTAGCACTCCAATTATATGGAGAACCCGCTCCGTCGTTAATTTCAATGTTTCGGGATCGTGGGTCGCACGTTCAAGAAATAGAGCCATACCGAAACATGCCACCTGAAACATCTACCATGCAAATGCTAATTTCGGAAATACTAGAAGAGAGGGTAGATGCTGTTACCTTCACGAGTACGACGCAGATACGCTTTCTTATGGAGTATGCACGCGTTCAGCAGTGCAAGGAAGCACTGATTACTGCGTTTTCTCGTACGGTTCCAGTTGCAGTAGGTAAAGTAACCGCTGAAGCATTAAAAAACGAAGGAGTAACAACGGTTATTTGGCCCAAAACGGAACGAATGGGAAGTATGATTATCACTCTTGCTCGATTCTTCACGCAACGTGACGGAAGTTGTGCAAAGGGGACTAGTCTATGACGGAAATACAATCATATTATCCTGCCTTTTTGAATCTAAGGAGCCGCTTATGCATCGTAGTAGGTGGGGGGAAAGTTGCAGAGAGGAAAGTTGCCAAACTGTTAGACTGCAGCGCGTTTGTCAGGGTAATCAGTCCAAATGTAACGCCACAATTAGAAACCTGGGCCGAAAACGGTAGGATAGAGTGGCTGAAACGGAACTACGAACCCGGCGATGTTGTTAACGCCTGGCTGGTGTTTGCAGCGACGAGTGACCAACAGGTCAATAGACTGGTTTGGGTTGATGCAGAGGAAGCAGGCAGATTGGCCAATATATGCGACTCTCGGGATTTATGCTCATTTATAGTTCCAGCAACCATACGTCGTGGTGCCTTACAAGTGGCCATTTCCACCTCGGGGACCAATCCTGCGGCAGCGGGAGGATTACGCCAGATCCTGGAGTCAGACTTGCGGGGCGGAACGAATCATTTTCAGGAAGAAATTATGAAGTACAACGATTAGTACAAAAATCTTTTGGGGGGAGCGTCATTGCGAGTATTTGTTTCCCAAAAAATATGCATTGCTTGTCGTAGGTGCTATGTATATTATCCTGATGTTTTCAAAAGAGATCAAAAAGGGATTGCCCGCCCCCAGACGTTTCAACCTATTAAGGCAGAGTACGAGGATATGGCTATTGATGCCATTGAAACATGTCCTGTGGGGGCGATTTTCTTTAAGTGATATATTCGTAACAAGGGATAACGATAGTCATTGTGGCCAAGTGTAAACAGAAACTAATAAATAAATCTTCTTATAGAGGACTGCCGTCAAGTAGACTGACGAGCATTACGAGACGAAACGGATCAGCAAGTCAGTCGGCGGTTTGTGAAAGTATCAGGAGTTGATGGTACTGTTCTCCAGTGCAAAATGTAATCCATGATTCAATGATCGACGAAATGATGTGAGGTTGCAATAAGAGAGAGGGTGAGGGGGCCGGTGAATCAATTGTTGTTTGCAGTTCTTGTTGTGATCACGACAAGTCTCATGGGCTCGTCGTTTGCGATAGGGAAGATGGGACTGGCATACCTGTCTCCTTTACTACTTGTTGGTATCCGCTTTACTCTCGCGGGACTTTTGATGGCTCTATTTGTTGTGAGACGGGAGCATCCAAAGATACTTATAAATTGGGCCCGCGTGGCCATGATAGGTCTGTTTCAAACTGCAGGAGTGATGGGATGTATTTTCATCAGTCTCAGAACCATCACAGCGAGTGAGTCGTCCATTCTGACGTTCATGAACCCACTTGTTGTAATTATTCTAGGCACAGTATTCATGGGAGCTAGGTATCGCTTTTTACAGTGGAGTGGGGTTGTATTTGGATTCATCGGTGTCTTCATCACTCTTGGTTTTCACTTGCATCTTCGCTTTGGAACGTGGCTTGGCTTGATTAGCGCCGTGAGTTGGGCAGTTGCAACCCTACTAATTAAACGTTGGGGAAAGGAAATTGACACTTGGGTGCTAACCGCCTACCAGATGTTATTCGGTGGAATCATCTTATTGGTTGCGAGCGCGACGCTTGAACATCCATCTATTGTTTTGAACAGCACGTCGATTGCAATTGAATTATGGCTTGCAATTATGGCGTCTGTGGTTCAATTCGCCGTATGGTTCTATCTACTCCAACGAGGAGATCCTGGTAAGACCAGTGCGTTTCTTTTTCTTGCTCCATTTTTCGGGGTGATTTCTGGTTGGGCACTATTAGGCGAGCCGATTACATGGAAAGTTCTTCTGGGAGGAATATTTATCATCCTGGGGATATTCCTCGTGAATTGGCCTGAGAAAAAACAACCACAGAGCATAGACAAGTCTTCCTAAGATGCCCTCTACGAAGAGTTGTTTGAGATGTCTAGCGAAAGCAGGATGGTATTTACCCCCAGTTCCTCACCACACATTAGGAATCAGGGGTATGAAATTGCATTGACAACTGCTGGACATCGCTCATACCTTCTGCATCCTTCACACGATGTTGTCCCAATTCGTGAAAGAGCACGACATTGAACTCCTTTCGCAAGGCTCAGTTCCAGATGGATAGTGAGAACGAATAATTCTTCTCTATTTGACCCAATCGTCCGCCCACGTTTGAACTGCTTCCACCACTGGATGAAGTGCTTTTCCCTTCTCTGTTAGCTCATATTCAATTCGGATGGGTGTGTCTGGATACACCTTGCGATTTACAATTCCGACCTTCTCAAGCTCTCGGAAACGTTCCGAAAGCATACGTTCACTCATTTCTGGAATAGTGGCTGCAATTTCCGAGAAACGCTTTGGACCTCCACACAGGGTGCGAAGGATGAGACCCGTCCAACGCTTACCCAGCAAGTCGAATGCCTGTTTGAACTTTGGACACATCTCATCATAGTTCCGATCCATATTTCTCACCTCAAACTTATTTTAACACCTAAGCTTGACAAAAGTAAGTATATGACTGTATTCTACCTCCAGTCACTTATCACTTACATTTAGTAATAAAATTTAAGAAGAGAAGCTGAGATAGATGAATACTGGTCTTTTGATAATCCGCCTTTTTGTTGGTCTCATCTTTATGGGACATGGTTCCCAAAAATTGTTTGGGTGGTTCGGCGGGTATGGGCCGAAAGGAACGGGCGGATGGATGGAGTCCATCGGCTTAAAGCCAGGGGTTTTGATGGCTGTGTTTGCTGGTCTGGCAGAATTCATCGGTGGGCTTCTGTTTGCGGCTGGTTTTTTGACGCCGGTTGGATCTGCCCTAATCGTGATCACGATGTTGATGGCAATCATTACGGTGCATGCGAAGAGCGGATTCTGGAGTCCGAATGGAATCGAATATCAACTGGTTTTGATTGTAACGGTTATCGGTGTAGCTCTCGTTGGTCCCGGTGTATACGTACTTGCATAAGACACGAACGGTAAGATCCCTCGCAATGCGGGCTATCTATATCGCAGTTCAAATGCAGTTTGTCTAATAAACCACACGAAGAGAGGGGAAGTTGTAATGACAACTCAAAAGGTGACAGACAAGACATTCTCCGAATTTATCCAAGGAGATAAGCCGGTCCTTGTTGATTTTTGGGCAACTTGGTGTGGGCCGTGCAACATGATGGCACCTGTACTGGAAGACGTTTCCAAGGAATGCGAGGGAAAACTTAAAGTGGGAAAACTTGATGTGGATCAAAACCCTGCCACAGCACAAGAGTTTGGGATTATGAGTATTCCCACATTGATTCTATTCCAAAACGGAAGGCCACTGAAACAAATTGTGGGCTTTCGTCCAAAGGGAGATTTGGTGGCACAACTGGAGGATGTTGTTAGAAGCTAGGCCACGATGTTAGGAACCTTAATTCGACCTCATAACATCCGTATAACTGCAGTGAATCCAAGTACGTCGAATACGGAATTAGCTGTGAAAGCTGGACTAAAGATTGGTGAGGAAGACCGTATGATGCAACCTGAAGATGTAGCGGAACTCATTTTGTCCATTTTGAAACTACCGGAGCGTGTGTTCGTAAACCAAGCTGGAATTTGGACAACGAACCCACAGTAACACGAATGAGGAGGCCATTTGAGTGTACAAAGCAAGCTTTGATTTAACTGGGAAGGTAGCTTTGATAACGGGCGGCGGTCGGGGAATTGGCCGAGCGTTAGCGGAGGGATTGGCCTATGCGGGTGCTGATGTTGTATTGACGGCCCGTACCGAGGAGCAAGTCAAGACCGCAGCGACGGAGATTGCCCAGGATACCGGACGCCGGACACTTGGTATTTCCTGTGATGTCACGAACAAGGAGTCTATTGTCTCAGCAGTCATTAAAGTAATGGACGCATTTGGACGTATCGATATTTTGGTCAACAATGCGGGAACGTCGGTACGTCATGGTGCGCTTGAGTTGACGGAAGCGGAGTGGATCAAGTAACGGACACCAACTTCAAATCCGTATTTCTTATGTCACAGGCGGTCGGACGCCACATGGTCAAACAACAATACGGACGCATTGTAAACGTCGCTTCGGTCGCTTCGGAGCTGACTTTGGCATACGGGACTCCTTACGGACCAAGCAAAGCCGGTGTTGTCCATCTCACCCGTCAAATGGCAAATGAATGGGCTCAACATGGGGTGACCGTGAATGCCATCAGCCCATGGTTTTTCAAAACATCTCTTAATGAGAGAGCCTTGGAGAACGAGGAGTTCCGTACTGGATTGGAGAGACGTACCCCAATGGGACGCCTGGGACAACTGGACGAACTCGTGGCACCGGTTGTGTTTTTCTGTTCAGACGGAGCAGGCTACGTA
The DNA here is from genome assembly GCF_021739485.1 of Alicyclobacillus tolerans. GTDB lineage: Bacteria > Bacillota > Bacilli > Alicyclobacillales > Alicyclobacillaceae > Alicyclobacillus_K > Alicyclobacillus_K tolerans_A. The sequence goes on along the minus strand of NZ_JAJFNK010000041.1, from coordinate 39,986 downwards.
ACGGGGCAAAACCTGTTTGTTGATGGTGGAACGACACACTTTGGTATGTGACTTTTGAACCGAACACAGTGATAGGGAGTGGCGTCATGGGTACGACAACACACACTAAACATCCCGAACTATTCAAGCCAACTCGCATTGGACATGTCGAGCTGTCGAATCGTATTGTCCTTGCACCGATGACTCGCACGAGTGCGTCTGAAGCAGGATTGGCTACAGATAGAATGGTTAAATATTATGCCAGGTTTGCGAAGGGTGGATTTGGCCTCCTTATCACGGAGGGCATCTATCCTGACGAAGTATATAGTCAAGGATACTTTGGACAACCCGGCCTCGCTAATGATGATCAAGCATTGGCATGGTCCAAGGTCACAGCGGCGGTTCATGGGCATGGCGCTCGAATTTTTGCTCAGTTAATGCATGCTGGAGCGATTTCGCAAGGAAATATTTATCAAGACGTTGCGATTGGGCCATCCGCAGTGCAGCCGAAAGGGACAAAGCTTGAAATGTATGGCGGCAGTGGTGCGTTTTCGGTTCCCAAGGAAGCAACCAAAGAAGATATTCAACAGGTGATTCAAGGGTTTGTTGACGCTGCACTCCGTGCCCGTCGGGCTGGCTTTGATGGGGTTGAGATTCACGGTGCTAATGGGTACATCCTGGATCAGTTTTTAACGGACTATATGAATAAACGAACCGACGAATACGGCGGTTCCACGGCCAATAGAGTCCGCTTATTGGTGGAAATAAGCGAAGCTGTACGTCGAGCAGTCGGTCAGGACTTTGTTGTCGGAATCCGCATCTCGCAGGGCAAAGTGAACGATTTTACTCACAAATGGGCAGATGGAGAAAAGGACGCAGAGGTCATTTTCAAAAGCTTAGGACAAGCGGGTCTGGACTACATTCACACGACCGAATACCAGGCTGACAAACCGGCTTTTGGTGAAGGACCCACGCTGGCAGAACTCGCCAAAAAATACGGGAATACCGTCGTAATCGCAAACGGGAACTTAGACGATCCAATGGACGCCGAGAAGATGATCTTGACCAAACGCGCAGATTTGATTGCTCTTGGGAAAGCGGCACTTGCAAATCAGGATTGGCCAAACAGAGTTGCTCAAAATGAAGTGTTGGATGCATTTGATGGGTCTGTTTTACAACCGACTGCGGTTGTGAAGAATGTCGAGCTATAAATCGCAAGAATGCTTCTAAGACGAAGTTCGCAAGGAGGAGTTTTGTGGCAAAAGTTTTGGCAGTCGTATCAAGCGGATATAAAGACAGCGATTATCATACTGGTTGGTGGGGAGAGGAATTGTTTGCTCCCCTTGAGGCACTGGAAAAGGCGGGTCACGTTGTTGATTTGGCCTCACCCCAAGGTGGTAAACCGGAGCTGGATGAGCGAAGCATTCTTCCAGAATACGATCCGAAGGGGACGTACAAGGCGCTGTACGAGTCGGGTCGTGCGGATGATACAAAGAAGTTGAGTGAGGTAAACCCAGCCGACTACGATGTCATTCTCATTGTGGGCGGACATGGGGCCATGTTTGACTTGGCAAAGAACGACGATTTACACAGAACCATCAATGCGGTGTACGACCGTGGGGGAATCATTGCTGCGGAATGTCACGGTCCTTCTGTTCTGGGTTACACAACACGACCGGATGGAAAGAGTATCGTGGATGGGCTGAAAGTAACAGGCTATCCAGATGTCTGGGAGCCAGAAGACGTACTTCCGTATTTGCCATACAGCCTCGAACAAGAGTTACGCAAGATTGCGGACTACGTGCCAGAATTGGAGCAGAAGGCGTTTGCCATTTGGGGCAACAAACAAATCGTCACAAGTCGTGATCCATTTTCATCGGAACTTATGGGGCAGGAATTGTTCAAGGCACTGCAAAACCGATAACGGGACTCTGTTATCTATGTGGTGACGACAGGAGGCGAGGTCTTGATTCATAAGATATTGCTGTTCAATTTGAGTGACCCATCTAAGGAAAGTTTGATTTGTGACAAGACCATGGAATTGTTGGCCCGTGTGCCTGGAGCCGAAAATGTTACTTTTCGGCGAGCTGTCGAGCAAGGTGAGATTCAATATCGGTATTTGATTACTGTCGATTTCGAATCGATGCAGGCACATGACGAATATCTGGTGCATGAAAGTCACGTCAGTTTCTCCAAAGAGTATTTTCGTCCCAATATTAGTGAGCTGCTCATTCAGTTTTTTGAGTAACGGACAACGGAGCATATCATGAAATACTATCTTTTGTTAGTCTTGACCAGCCTTATGTGGGCTGGGAATTTTGTCTCGGGAAAATTCCACATGTTGAAATTACGTTCTGACGAGAGGAGAACTTGTTGATGAAAGTATATGTATTGCACGCAAGTATGTATGGACATACCATCACACTCGGTGAAGCCATTGCAGAGGGAGCGAAAGAGGTTTCTGGAGCGGAGGTTATTTTCAAGTCTGTGGATGATACGCAACCCGATGAACTAATATCTGCCGATGCCATTATCTGGGGTTCTTCGGGTGTGTTTGGTGAACCGAATCCAAAGATGTCGAACTTCTTGTCCAAACTAGGACAGTTATGGTTCTTCGGTAATCTTCAGGGCAAAGTTGGCGGTGTATATGCAACAACCTCAACGCACCACGGTGGTGTAGAGAATATTTGTAGAGCGCTTCAAACACCGATGCAACACCATGGAATGATTATCGTTTCGAATACAGGTCAGTTCAATGAAGATAGAGCAGTGTATGGAAATCCTTATGGTGCGACAGCAGTAATACCGGTTGAATCATCCAAAGATGTACCAATGAATCGCCCTTCTGAAGCAGAGTTAAAGATTGCTCGAGAGTATGGTCGGTCGGTAGCCGAAGTGGCAACGAAAATGACAGCCGAAATAGTACATGCCTAAATTGCAAAATCAACCGCTGCTTCTCCAGGTAGCGGTTGATTCTCAGTGAACTTGCTCATGTGAGAACCATTTGTTAAACCTGAAAGTGGTAAAGGGGTTATTAAAATTGGTTGAAAACAAGGTGGTTGTCATCACGGGGGCCAGTAGTGGTATCGGACAAGCTACAGCGACTCGTCTGGCACAAGCAGGAGCGAAGGTTGTGTTGTCCGCACGTCGGGTGGAGCGGCTAAAAGAAACTGTCGATCAAATTACGGCAGCGGGTAGAACGGCAAGCTATTTCAGCGCAGATGTGGTATCAATCGAAGATGTTCAGGCTTTGGCGGACTTTGCAGTGCAAACATACGGCACAATTGATGTCTGGGTAAACAATGCGGGACTTATGCCACTTTCTTTCCTAAATAAACGTAAGGTTGATGAGTGGGATCGAATGATAGACGTGAATATCAAAGGTGTTCTCTATGGTATTGCGACTGTTGTGCCCATCATGGAACAACAAAAGAGTGGACATATCATTAATGTCTCGTCTGTTGCGGGGCATCGTGTCGGTATGGCTGGGGCAGTGTACAGTGGAACTAAGTTCGCAGTCCGAGCGATTACCGAGGGTCTCCGCATGGAGTTGTCACCGACCTCTAATATTCGTGCGACAATTATCTCGCCCGGTCTGGTGGAAACGGAGTTGCTAACGACGATTACCGACGAAGACGCGTTATCTGCGTTGAAATCTCGGGGTGCAAGGCAGGCATTGCAATCAGACGATATTGCAAACGCAATCCTCTATGCGATTGACCAACCGGAGCGCGTGTCCGTCAATGAAATACTAATACGACCAACTACTCAGCCGTCATAATAGATAGGATTTCGGACAAAGCTGGCATACTTGTGCAGATGATAGAGGTGTAGGGAGTATATATGAGGACTCAAAGCATCTGATCCTCCATGACGATTTATTGATACAAAGGGGTGACTTGCATTGCCGAACGCCAACAAGCAAAACAAGGATACATTGTCGAAAGTTTGGATCATTGTCACAGTCATGATGGCCATGATGCTTGCCGCGCTCGACATGACAATTGTTGGTACAGCCATGCCTAGTATTATCAATACCTTGCATGGACTGACAAATTATAGTTGGGTATTTTCTGCCTATTTACTTACATCAACAGTTCCCGTTCCTGTTTTTTCGAAATTGGCTGATATGTATGGACGTAAGCGCATGTTTCTTATCGGAGCAGGTATTTTTACGATCGGTTCACTCTTGTGTGGAATGTCTGGTAATATGCCCCAATTAATTGTGTTCCGAGCAGTGCAAGGACTTGGTGCAGCCGGTGTGCTACCGGTCGCGTTAACGATCGTTGGGGATGTATTTACTATGGAACAACGTGCAAAAATCCAGGGATTCTTTTCGGCGGTATGGGGTATCTCTGCGGTCGTAGGGCCCTTGCTTGGGGCTATCATTGTAGAATACTTTAACTGGAGGATTGTATTCTACTTGAATGTACCCATCGGAATAATTGTTATGATAGTTCTTGTATTGTCCTTTAAAGAAAATTTCAGTGTTACTAAGCACCGCCTTGATTGGCTTGGGACTATCCTCCTTTCTGGAGGCGTTACCGTACTTTTGCTCGCACTTGTGCAAAATTCCAGCAACCTAGTTTCTCCAGAAGCTATCTTGCTCTTAATTCTTTCTTTCGCCTGCCTGATCGCGTTTGCATGGTGGGAACGACGCGCATCAGAACCCGTGCTTCCAGGCGTCTTGTTTCAACATCGCCTGCTTGTCGTATCGAATGGTGTGAATTTGTTTGCAGGAGCAGTAATGTTTGGTTTAATCTCGTACCTGCCCCTATATGTGCAGGGAGTAGAGGGCGGATCACCCACTCTTGCTGGTCGAGCGATCACGCCAATGCTGATTGGTTGGCCAATTGCAGCACTCGTGGTAGGTCCTATTCTCTTGCGTATCGGTTTTCGCATTATTGGTATCATTGGTGGCTTATTTATTGCAGGAGGATCCGCAATTCTTGCCATAGCTACGAATACTGGACAACTGACCATTGATGGTGCGCTTTTTCTGATAGGTGTAGGTCTTGGGTTGTCATTAACGGGGTTGCTTATTGTCTGTCAGGGGGCAGTGCCATGGAATATCCGAGGTGCTGTGACGGGTTCGAGTCAATTTTTCCGGACAATCGGGGGTTCGATAGGGGTGGCGTTGATGGGAGCCATCCTGAATCATCAGTTGACGAAAGCTGCAAGTTCCACCGGATCGGATAGCTCATCCAGTATTACTGGCGCCCTGCTCTATACGAAAGAAAGAGATTCTTTGTCAGCCTCAATGCGAAACGAGTTTGTACACATCTTGAGTAACGCTTTACACGATGTTTTCGTTGTTGGATTTGCCCTTTCTATAGCGCTCGTACTTTTGGTTCTTTGGATTCCAACGGATCGAAGCAAGAAAAGTACGCTTGTTGGAAACGTGAGTGAGATGTCGTCATAGGACGGGAATGGGCGGCGGACATAAACGAATTATCTCCACTAGGCTTTTTATACTGGAGCCATTCCACGCTGATCGTTGCTGAAGGTAATTGGAGCTATGCGTGTTTTTTCGTTGGAGATGGTTGTCAAATTTGTACGAGGAGACAACGGAAGTCTAAATGCTTGTCTCCTCGTACGGATTACATTACTTGCGGTACTTAATCTCAGACGTAATTGACAGGTTTTTTAAGGGTGAAGCTTCGCCTCCACCAAAAGAGAAGGGTCCCACCAATAGGTGGGGCCCTTCGCCTTTTGGAGAGGCCATTGAAAATTGAGGAACCCGCGAAGCGGGTGCTGCCGCGCGGAAGAGCAAAGCGAGGAGCACGGCATCTGTTTCAAACCTCTAGGGTGTACATCTTCGAATTTCCTGCCGCAGGCACAAATCGATGGAGAAACAGATAACTCCCGTATTCCCCCTGCTTGAACGCTTTTAGAGTTTCCAACAATCATCGTGGTACTGCAAACGAATTCTCTTAGAAATTTGGTTTGAATCTTCCCGCTTGTTACTGCGCAAATGGGGGCGTTCGAGAACGAGACACATTGGGGTCAGAAGTCCTTCTTTGTAAACCCACATAACACAATCTCACTTTGTGATATATTACACAAAATTAAATATTTAGAAGCGATAGACTGAACCCATTAATCTTACTTCTATTGGGGTGTACAAAATGTCACATACAAGAGATTTACGAACACGCAGTAAGGCAATCAGTGAAGGAGTCAATCGGGCACCAAATCGTGCTATGCTGCGGGCCGTTGGTTTTACCGATGAGGATTTCTTAAAACCTATGATTGGTATTGCGAGCACGTGGAGTGAGGTAACTCCTTGCAATATGCATATCGACAATCTTGCCAAGGAAGCGAAACACGGCGTTCAGTTACAGGGCGGAGCTCCACTAATATTCAACACCATCACCGTTTCTGACGGAATTTCGATGGGACATGAGGGGATGTTCTACTCGCTTCCTAGCCGGGAAATTATTGCCGACTCGATCGAAATTGTAACGAGTGCGGAACGCTTTGACGGCTTGGTGGCGATTGGCGGATGCGATAAGAACACACCTGCCTGCTTGATGGCAATTGGGAGAATGAATCTGCCATCGGTCTATCTTTATGGGGGCACCATAGAACCCGGAGTGTTAGACGGCAAAGAAGTCGATATCGTCACCGCATTTGAAGCCGTGGGACAGTATCACGCCGGGAACATTGACGACAAAGAATTGCACCGTATCGAATGCCACGTTTGCCCTGGTCCTGGGTCATGCGGCGGAATGTATACAGCCAATACGATGGCAGCGGCTGCTGAAGCCATGGGGATGAGCTTACCGGGATCATCTTCTACGCCAGCCGTATCACCGAAGAAGGTTATTGAATGCGCAGAATCAGGGAAACTGGTACTGCAACTTCTTGAAAAGAATATATTGCCACGGGATATCATGACAAAGAAGGCGTTTGAGAATGCAATTACTCTCATCATGGCTCTCGGCGGGTCGACAAATGCCTTCCTGCACTTGATGGCGATAGCCCACTCGGTTCAAGTGGACTTGTCCATGGATGATTTCGAACAGATCCGCAAACGGGTTCCCCACTTGGCCGATTTAAAGCCAAGCGGCACCTATTCCATGAAAGACCTCAGCGAAATTGGTGGAATCCCCGGTGTCATGAAACTACTCTATGACCGTGGACTTCTCCACGGCGATTGCCTCACTATTACAGGAAAGACAATAGCTGAAAATTTGATGGAGGCCGAAGCCCTCAAAGTGGGCCAAGAAATCATTCGACCGCTTGACAATCCGCTAAAACCCAACGGTCCACTCGTTGTACTAAGAGGCAATCTGGCTCCAGAAGGTGCAGTCGCAAAAATGTCGGGTTTAAAAAATCTGCGTTTTTCTGGTCCAGCACGTGTTTTTGACAGTGAAAAAGAAGCAACAGAGGCCATTACGAGGGATGAAATCCGTAAAGGTGATGTCGTAGTCATTCGATATGCGGGGCCCAAAGGAGGCCCGGGAATGCCAGAGATGCTCTCCGTGACCGCGTTGATCGTTGGAAAGGGACTGGGTGGAGAAGTAGCCTTGATTACAGATGGGAGATTTTCTGGGGGTTCACATGGCTTCGTGGTTGGACACGTTTCTCCTGAAGCGCAAGTAGGTGGACCCATTGCTCTTTTGCGAAATGGAGACCGCGTTACCATCGATAGTGAGACGCAAGAAATTCGTTTTGAAGTTTCAAACGAGGAATTGGACTCCAGAGCGAAAATGTGGACTCAACCACCACTTAAATTTACCTCCGGAGTACTCGGAAAGTACGCTCGATTAGTCTCTTCGGCTTCCAAAGGCGCTGTCACCGATGTCGAACCTTAGAAGCAGCATCGTTTCTGTTCAAGTGACGCTGGCATGACACTCTTTTTCATTTTTTGCTTTTCAGCGGTATCTCCCCGAATGCAAGAAAATCGCCCTTCATCCAGGTCAACTTGTTGGATGAAGGGCGGTTTTCTTAAACAATAACTCATCGATTCATTCATTACTGCGAATTTTTGGGGCCTGTTATAAAACAACTCGTCTACCGTAGCAGACGTTTTCATGGAGCGAATCACCTCTGGCAATGGGTCGGAAAACCCGTGGATCATCCGCTTCCCCTTTTGCGGTATCCAAGGTGTAAGCCGCTTCTTCGACTGTGGTTTCTTTTTCATTCAAATGCCCATGTCGCTGATTGTGTGTGGCTCATTATTTTGTTTCGGAACACGTTTCAATGAGAAATAGAAACGTTGAAGAAGTACTCACTACATGGTTTTCCGGATATCGTCCATATGGTATATCGAGCCGCGTTCCTCGACTGGGTCAATATGAACTTCGACACTTGTCAGATGAGGGATATCGTAGTGCAAGCGTCGGATTACAGTTTTGGCGATGTTATGTCCGTCTGTTACTGACAGTTGACCATCCACTGCAATGCTCAACTGTGCATGAATTTCGTGACCCAACCACCGGGCACGGATGTCCGTCACTTCGTGAATCTTGTCTACTAAGAGGCACGATGTTTTGATTTGGTCTATGATGGCTGGGTCAATTCCATCGAGCAAACGCGTGAACACCAAGCTTGCAGAATTTTTTAACGTGAACAACATCATGATGGAGATCGCAAATCCAACCAGTGGGTCCACGATGGGGTACCCTAGGCCTATCCCGATGATCCCCAATAGAACGGACAGGGATGTCAAACCATCAATCTGTGCATGTTTACCGTCAGCAATCAGAGCCGCACTTCCTATTTTCACACCCATGCGGATGCGAAATAAGGCAACCGCTTCATTCCCGATAAATCCAACGATAGCTGCTACAGAAACAGCCCACAAATTGTTTGGTTCGGTTGCGTGAAACATTCGCGTGATGGATTCATACATAACGATCAGTATACTTAGCGAGATGATAAGTAGAATAAACAACCCCGCGATATCTTCACTTCGATTGAGTCCATATGGGAATTTCTTGGTCTTGGGACGGCGGCTTAGCCAGAAGGCCAGCCACAAAGGGATAGAGGTTAATGCGTCAGCAAAGGCATGGATGCTGTTAGCAAAGAGTGCCACGCTTCCCGAAAGTGCCGCGACAAGCCACTGTATCCCTGCTGTAAAAAGCAAACCGACTATAGATATAACCAAAACTTTGGTTGTTTCACAGTCTTCCATCAAGCCTCCAGAGAACCTACCCTGGAGAGGGTAATCATTGTCGCACTTTTGGCTGATTTTCTTCCTCATGATACTCTCTCCATTCAACGGTTGTAAAAACGGTCTACCCATCGAACGTTAAATTAATTGAGAACCTTCGAACTTCTTACGGTCATTGAGTAGATGGACGAATAACACATTGTTTTCTAGGTGGATATGCTGAAACAAATTAGATTCGAGTTCCTGCAGTTTTTCAAATACAGAAGTGTAAGTCTTACAAGCATCTTCCGGTAATGCGTAATTGTCCGTTACTCGCCGGAGTTCTTTCACAATGTTCCCAGTTTCATCGTGTTCGCGGTCCAATTCCTGGATATCTCGAATTAAGACTTCTAGTTTTTCATAAGAAGGCTCGATTTCATAGTTCACTACTTGTGGAAAAACAGCTTCTTCTTCCTTAATCATGTGTTCTTCCATATCCATACGTAAGCGGTTGAATAAGCGGTGGACTTGAGCTAGGACCTCGCCGTGGTGTTTCCCGTGAACGCGAAGAATTTTAGCCGTTAGTTCCGTTAAAGAGGGAAACACCTGCTGCAGATACGCGTGGTGGGTATTCACGATATGGTGAATCAGTTGCGATAGAGAAACCGTCGACCAGTCCACGATCTCGATGCCTTGTTTTACGGCCTCATCGTAGGTTTGGTTTAACACGTTGATGAGCAGTGTACCGTCAACAGAATGTTCTTCCAAAGCATCTGCTAGGATCTGGTCTCCGCCGCAACAAAAATCAATCCCGTAACGTTTGAAAATTTCGCTTGCCTGTGGGAATTTGACAACAATGTCACCCAGTTTTTCGTTTGCTGTAATGGTTACGCTCATTGATGGACACCTCCATGTGATTTGTTTCGACGTGATCGTAACATCGAAGAACCTCGTTTAAATTGATCCAGATCATGTTGCGAACTTGTTGCACAGAAAAGAATGAGCCTGTGAGAAAAAGCACAGCGAGTATTTGCTCAATGTGTGACAACGAATATAGCAAGGTGAGACAGAATAACTGTTCTTTCAAACTTGAATAGAAAGAAGGGGCACTGCCAAAAAATGGAGACTGTGTTGGGTGAACGAGCAAAACCTTTGGATAACGCTTCGGATAAGAAATTTGTTCATTTAATCATCGAGCGACAAGACACACCGGAGTCGCCACCATACACGCAAGAGTTTTTAGTTGATTATGTCCCGCGAATGAATGTCATCGCGTGTCTCCAGGCTATCCAATACAACCCGGTGGACAAGGATGGCAACCGGGTTGCGCCTGTGACATGGGAGTCGAATTGCCTCGAAGAGATTTGCGGTGCCTGTATGATGGTTATCAATGGGAAGCCCAGACAGGCGTGCAGCACTTTAGTCGATAAGTTGACGCAGCCTATACACCTAAAGCCGGCTAGGACGTTTCCTGTCGTACGCGACCTCATTGTGGACCGCAGCAAGATGTTCGAAGACCTTAAAAAGGTAAAGGCATGGATTCCAATTGATGGAACCTATGACCTTGGGCCAGGTCCGCGGATGGCTGAAGAGGATCGTCAGTGGGCGTATGAATTGTCCCGATGCTTTACCTGCGGAGCTTGTCTGGAGGCTTGTCCCAATGTGAATGACAGGACTTCATTCATGGGTCCGTTCATGTTTAATCAGGTGCGTTTGTTTAATGAACATCCCACCGGGGCTATGCACAAAGCGGAACGACTCGAGGCGTTTATGGAGGAAGGTGGAATGCATGAATGTGGCAACGCTCAAAACTGTGTCGAGGTTTGTCCCAAAGGCATCCCGATTACGACGTCAATCGCCGCGGTCAATCGTCAGGCGACATGGCACGCAATCGGCGCCTGGCTGAAGAAATAAACCGAAGTGCACATACGTGTACTTTCAACATCATTTACGTATTCCACTCAGAGATTTTGAAAGAGGGAGATTTTCATGGAGGCATCAAACGTCCGCACCATCGAACCAGGTCGGTATATTCAGTTCCCCAACGTACCCAATTATGTTGAACCATCTGCGGAATCAGAGTTCTATCATCAACATCTGGCACTGAACTTCGGTTCGGTATCGGTCGCGGAACGAGAACAAAATAACGCTGCAGCAGTCCATCGAAGTGGCAAGATAATATCGGAGTTTCCACTCGACTCAGGCAATAAGCTGCGTTTTGTAACTATGATCGGTTTTAAGACCGTGGCTATGATCGTGAATTCGCGTGGCGAAATCGTTACGGATACACCGAATCGTTTGAGTTGAGGCGCCGGGTGTCGTATCGCGATCGGACCTTTATGGTGTATATCACTACGGAATCACATTTAACTGCATTGTTCTTATCCATACTCGAGCCATGTAATTGATTTGCGTCAAGGACGTGTCACGTAGAAAACTGAATAATAAATGTGAAAGAGCAGATCCGCACATTCCTGACAAGGGAGTAGAGGACGATGATGGAAAAGATCGTAATTTTGGGCGCTGGATATGCGGGCATGATGACAGGAAGTCGCCTTGAACGATTCTCACAAGAATTTACGTTAATCAACCAAAATTCTTACCACTATTTCACAACCTTGTTACATGAAGTGGCTGGGGGCCGCTCTATACCGTCAAACTATGCTGTCCCATTGACGGATGTGCTAAGCAGGCCGACGACACATGTTGTGATTGACGAGGTTCTCGGTATTGACCGCGAGGGATGCACTGTGCAACTGAAATCAGGGCGGAAGGAATGGTACGATTTTCTTGTCATTACTCTTGGTTCAGTACCGGAGTATTTTGGTATCCCTGGATTGGCCGAAAACAGCCTGGTACTCAACAGCCTGGATTCCGCAATACGTATTCATGATCACATTGTAAAGCAGATGGAATTATACATGCTGGATGGGGACTTACGACATCTACGGATTGTCGTTGGCGGGGGAGGGCTCACGGGAATCGAACTACTTGGCGAATTACTCGATCTGGTTCCAAAACTGTGCGTGAAGTACGGCATCCCGGAGGAATTAGTCGACGTACAAACCATTGAAGCAGCCCCGGAAATTCTCCCCCAATTGCCGGACGCCTTGAGACGCAAAGCTGTCAACTTCCTGATGTTTAAAGGAGCCAAACTGCATATGAACACAAAGATAACAAAGGTCACGGCTGAAACTGTACACCTGGAGGGTGATGAGATCATTGAGACGGGTACTATCATCTGGACTGGAGGGGTACGTGCGAACCCTTTGTTGGCGAGCGCAGGATTCACAATAGACAGACGTGGTCGCGCAAAGGTGAACCCATTTTTGCAGTCTGTAGATGATGCGCGTGTTTTTCTCGGAGGGGACAGTGCCTGGTGTGAGGGTGAAAACGGGAGACCGATACCACCTACTGCGCAAATGGCCTCACAGATGGGGCACGTGATTGCAGATAATCTCACAGCCTTAGCCAATGGTCGTCAAATGAAACCATTTCACGCACGACCACTAGGGACATTAGCATCGCTTGGGCGAGAAGTGGGCGTGGGGACCGTGCTCGGCGTGCCAGTACAAGGAGTTATTGGTGGCATGTTTAAGGAAAGCAGTAAACTTAAATATCTGTGGGAACTCGGAGGACTCAGGCTGGTCGAGATGAAGGGGCGGGTCATATGAGCGAATGTCCTTCTAGGTAAGATACTCAAATTGGGATGCAGACTGGCGGTGACCAGTGTCGGATACTGAGACAAAACATCAAGAGAAAACCATGGGACAAGATCGGCGGGTGCTTCCGAAGCTAAGGAGGCACCTGTTTTGTATCTCAACCTCGTAATGAATGGGATTAGTACCCTTCAGGCCACCATGAAGATGGCGTCCCCAATTACACCGTAAATTCGCTCAACACCCCACAGCTGTAATTGGCCCACAATTAGGTTCGCAACGGTTTTGTTCATAGGGCTATCCTGTCATCCTCGTAATATTTTTGCGGACATTCTCCACGGTCGGACGCTGGCCTCTTAAGCGCCAGATCGTATATACATAATTCGGGATTCGTGGGGAATCATGGTACGGGCGCTGTGAAAATTGTTCCGAAAGGAGTGTATAAAGTTGAACTGGCTTGGCTGGCCCGTTGAACGTATTCTCATCCTGTTTACCGGAATAGCTTTTCTGATGATCTTCGTTCAGGTAACGATGTTTCACTACCGTCAAAACTTTCGTCATTGGTCCATGTGGATTCCGGTGTTGGGCACACCGGTTTTTGGAATGGTTTCAATCATATATGGCTTTTACAACGGAATTTGGCTGGCGCAACTATTGGCCATTCTTTTCGTCGTGGGTTTTGTTGCGGGTGGTTTCGGATCGTTTATGCACGTTCGGGGAGTCGGACAACGGGTTGGTGGATTCGAACTCAGGAATTTTCTCATCGGGCCGCCTCTGACTTTACCCGGAATGGTCAGTGCAATCAGCGTTTTAGGGCTAATCGCTTTGTACTGGAGGTAGGAAACCATGGAACATCATTATCCCGATTTTGACGTGATGGCACAAAAAGAACATTGGGACAAACACACGCAGCAAATTGTGGAACGCCGCCTTGAAGCGCCTATGTACCAAAGCCTTTCTGGGGATGAAATTACGACGCTCAGTTCGTTGTGTTCAACACTTATCGGGGACAATCGGAAAGCGGTACTTGACTATGTGATGTCGCATTTTGACAATAAGCTGATCTCCGATATTGGTGAAGGACAACGGCAAAAGGAACTCCCAAAGTTCGGACAACTTGTGCGATTAGGCCTAAAGGCGTTGGACGGTTACGCGAAATCAACTCATAGTGCACGTTTTCATCAACTGACTGAACAGCAGCAATCCGAGCTCATCCAACAGCTTATCGATCAAGACCCCAAACTCGATGTTGATGGAGTGCGCATGAAGGCAAAGGACTTTCTGTCTATGATCCATACAGAAGCGGTAGCAGCTTACTACTCGCACCCCACAGTTTGGTCGGAAATGGGATACGCCGGACCTGCTTATCCGCGTGGGTATGTTCGGACCGAGAGAGGTCTTACTGATCCATGGGAGGCAAAGCGGCGTGCATAATCAAGATCCTGTTTTTCATAACATTGACCACGTTGCCGGACGCCGCAGACCCGATTTACAACATCGCAAATACACAGATGGCGCAGATATCTGTATTGTGGGCGCTGGAGCAGCAGGTGGGGTGCTGGCCTATGAGCTCAGTAAAGCCAGCCTGAACGTCGTGGTCATTGAGGCCGGCCCGTTTTGGAATCCACAAACCGATTTTGCGAGCGACGAGCTTTCCATGCAACAATTGGGCTGGCAAGACACAAGAATCGTTAGTGGATCCAATCCCCTCACACTGGGCCATAACAATTCGGGACGTGGGGTCGGTGGGGGTACGACACATTTCACCGGGGTTTTTTTACGTTTTCACGAGGACGATTTTCGGACCAAGACTATGGATGGGGTGGGGGAGGATTGGCCGGTTGCTTACGAAGACCTTGAACCGTACTACGACAAGATTGAGAAGGAAATTGCCGTATCCGGCCCAAAGCACTTCCCTTGGGGTCCATTCCAAGGGCCTTATCCATACCCGGAAAGGGAACCTATCAGTGCGAATGCACAACTCTTTCAGCTCGGGTGTGAAAAACTAGGCATTCGAAGTGTCGTTGCGCCCCTCGCCATCAATTCAGCACCCTTCGACGGTCGCCCGCCGTGCATTAACCGTGGATTTTGTAACCAGGGGTGTTTGCCCAACGCAAAGTTTAGTACGCTTGTCCACCATATTCCTAAGGCGATTGGGTTTGGTGCCGAGGTTCTATCCGATTGCATGGTAACACAAATTTTAACGAACAACGATGGTCGTGTAACTGGGGTCACCTTCGTTCATGACGGGCAGACATATCAGCAAACAGCACGTGTCGTAATTCTGGCGAGTTTCGTAATCGAGACACCGAGGTTGCTTTTACACTCGGCAAACGCAAAATTTCCCAACGGTTTGGCGAATAGCAGTGGATGGGTTGGCAAGGCCATCATGCCTCATAGTAGTCATGATCTGTACGGGCGGTTTAACGAAGAAGTTCGCCTTTACAAAGGTACGCCGGTTCTCGCATTGACTCAGGAGTTTTATCAGTCGGATCCAAGCCGTGGCTTCGCCAGAGGCTATACCTTAAGCGCACACGGTTCACGCCCGGTTGAAATGGCAAAGGGCATTTCAAAAAAACTCAAGCTATGGGGCCCTACGCTGCGTAATAAAATGCTGGATTACAATTTTTACGGTCGGATTACCTTAGTCGGAGAGGTCCTTCCCGATGATAAGAACTGCGTCACGCTTGCAGATGAAAAAGACGAATATGGCATTCAGCTCGCTGATGTCTCCTTTTCGTATGGGACGAACGACAAAGCATTGATTGCACACGCCGTCGAAAAGATGCATGAGATTATTACGGCTGCGGGAGGCACTCCAGAATTCTTAGTAGAAGACACCGCCCATCTCATGGGCGGTTGCAGGATGGGTAACGACCCAGCTTCTTCCGTTACGAATTCGTTTGGTCAAACGCATGACATTCCGAACCTTTTTATCAGTGGCGCAAGCCTGTTTGTTACCTCATCCGGTGCAAATCCGACAAACACGGTGATGGCATTGGCTGCCCGTACTGCGGACTATATCAAGGACACACTTAATCAGAGGTCGATATAGCCTAATAAATGATTACCCAATCGTGGATGCAATGTCTTAGATGATTATGCGTGCAACAAACGGGCTTGAAAAGAGGACATCGAACGAAGTAGTTGTTGCCCATAAGCCAATTTTTGTTTTCGGCATTTTCGTCGTGGGACCACCGTTTATTCGCCGCACCAAGAGGGATTATCTGGCTTGTTTACACATCCATTACGGGGTAGATTTCGTTTCGTTGCCAGATACATACGAAAGTAGCCTTTGCAACGTTGGCCAGTATCCCAGTGCATTCGTCCACTCTTTAATCATGCCCTTCACATACATTGGCTCATGTGAGGGGGTGACACAATGTACGGAGCATTCGGTGGGTATACGCAATGGGCAGTCGTATTTCTCATTATCTTCGTGTTGTTCTTCCTTCTCGTCCCTGGCATGGGTGGGGGAGGTTATTAAACGCTTTTGAAGACACTCTTCCTGAGTGTCTTCGTACATATTTTGAGTGACAGCTCAATTGCCCTAGCGGGGTCTGGCTCTCCCTCAACGGCTGGTCAGATTCATGCGTATCCATGTAGCGAGTATTCCAAAGCTGACTGCACTCTTGGACAAGTAATATGACAGAAGACCTTCGCCGTGTGTAAAGGGTCATGAAGCAACAAGCCTTACCTAGTCATTTTCGTCCTTTGTGGATATCCCACATAAACAAAGGAAAACCTCACCCTTGAGGTTCGAAATTCCTCCAAGGGTGGTTGGATGATGCGCTTCACCAAACTGAAAAAAACTGTTGGTTGGGGACTCAGCCTCATGATGATCTGCACGATGGCTGGATGTCAAACCAAACGGGACAAAACCAAAACCAAGCAGCAACACAGGTTCCATTAGCACAACACAATGAGTCCCGAAATTTGGAAAGAATCGTTCAAACGGAATACCAGGTGAACCATCAACGGGTTGTTGTCCGCACGAAACCCGTTGATGATGGACAAAATGGTGAAGATATTCTCGACACGTCCAGTTTAGAAGGCGCAGTAAATTTTGCGACCACGATGTATCCTGATGCCCAAATTCAACACGTCCTGATCATCAACGACAAAACGCATCAGTCCCGTACGTTCGACGTTCCGTCGGAACTGATTACACCCGAAGGTAGCCTTCCTGTGTATTCACAAAAGCCTGAAGACGTCGTCACGGCGATGACACGTATTCACGTGCCGCCAAGAGGGGTAAGGATTGACCATGGTATTCGACCGAGGGCCGGGCTCGGCGCAAGCCACCGAGCAAAAGCGGATGCGGTACTGGCGGTTGCACGAAGCAAACTCGGAACCCCATACATCTGGGGACATAACGAAGACCGTGGACAATACGGTTTTGACTGCAGTAACTTCACAGAGTATGTGTATCATCACGCACTCGGTTATCGGTTCACCACCGCCAGTCGCGGACAGTACTTGCATGTGGGCGATCCTGTTCACGATTCACAAAGAAGTATAGGGGACCTGATTGTTTTTGAACGCGGAGCACATGTGGGTATTTACGTCGGGAACAATCGCTTCATCAACTGCGGTGGGGGACTTGGAAAGGTCGGGTATCTGAGTATGGGACCTGGAAGCTATTGGGGGAAACACATTACCTCTTATCGACGAATGTTCTAAAATACAATAGCAGGTTCGAGTAGGCTCTACAAGTGTATGCACAGTGGATGAAAAATTTTGAATAGAGATGATAGAATAGAGGAAACTATCGATAAGGGGAACGATTTATGAAACCGAAAGTCTACATTGCCAAACCGGTACCGGAACCGGTTATCACCTATATTTCTGAGCATTGCGACGTGCGTCTGTGGAATTCCACCGAGCCGATTCCCCAAGATGTTCTGTATGAAGAAATCGCGAGTGTTGATGGGGTTTTGCTTTCACATATCGACATCAATGAGTCGTTTTTATCCACAGCATCCAATTTAAAAATTGTCTGCAACGCGTCGGTTGGCTATGACAACTTCGACATCGAAGCCATGAAAAAATACAACGTGCTTGGTACGCATACGCCAGGCGTCCTCGATGACACAGTGGCGGATTTGGTGTTTGGACTGATTCTCACAAGCGCACGAAGGCTTGCTGAACTCGATCGATTGGTCAAAGACGGGAATTGGGAAAAGGGAAGTGACACGCCACTTTTCGGGCGCGATGTCCATCACCAGACGCTCGGTATCATCGGACTTGGGCGTATCGGTGAAAAACTCGTCAAACGCGCGAAGTGTGGGTTTGACATGAACGTGCTTTACTACAACCGTTCGCGCAAACCGGTTGTGGAAGAAACGTACGACGCGAAGTACACCGCGCTCGATGAGTTGCTGTCACAATCGGATTTTGTGGTGCTGATGACGCCGCTCAACCCCGAAACCGAAAAAATGATCGGCAAACGGGAATTCCACTTGATGAAACCAACTGCGTTTTTTATTAATGGATCGCGTGGCGGTACAGTTGACGAACAGGCACTGATTGACGCACTGCAAGACGGCGAAATCGCCGGTGCTGGGCTCGACGTGTTCCAGCAGGAACCGGTTGACTCGAACAATCCGCTCCTGCGAATGCCTAATGTGGTCACCTTGCCACACATTGGGTCGGCGACGGCGCAAACGCGCCTCGATATGGCGATGCTTGCTGCACAAAATTTGGTTAAAGGCGTAACGGGGGAGATTCCACCGAATGTGGTGCCAGAACTGAAACAACAGCGTAACTAACAACGCCACAAATACAACGTCTATAACAAGCACTGCCTCATGATGGAGATTTTGGGTTTGAGAAAATGGACGCGGTACTGTGACAACATCCGAGTATCTTCATAGGAAGAACTTCACGGTTGTGCATGGGTACACTCCAGTTATAATCAAACGGGGATGACTGTTGATGAAACAGAGATTAAGGAACCATTCCCTGGAGTATCAGTCCCTACAACTTATGGTGAAGGAAGTTGCGGATGAGTATTTTAACGGTCAAAAACTTATCGCATGGCTTTGGTGACAGAGCCATTTTCGCAAATGTCTCGTTTCGTATGCTCAAAGGCGAGCATATTGGGTTAATTGGTGCCAACGGGGAAGGCAAATCAACTTTTATGAACGTAATCACCCGGAAACTCGAGCCGGATGAAGGACAGATTGAGTGGGCGAAAAACGTCCGGGTCGGTTATCTCGATCAACACGCAGTATTAACGCGCGGCATGACAATTCGAGATGTACTCAAAGGTGCGTTTCAATACTTGTTCGATCTCGAGCGTGACATGAACCAGATGTACGAGGAGATGGGAAATGCATCCCCTGAAAGACTGGACGAACTTCTTCAAACGGTCGGGGTGATTCAGGACCTTCTCACTCACAATGACTTTTACACCATCGATGCAAAAGTAGAAGAAATCGCGCGTGGTCTGGGCCTCGATGAAGTCGGGATTGACCGTGATGTCGAAGACCTGAGCGGCGGGCAGAGAACGAAAGTGTTGCTGGCAAAATTACTCTTGGAAAAACCAGATATCCTCCTGCTTGACGAACCAACCAACTATCTTGACGAGCAGCATATCGCCTGGTTGACGCGTTATCTTCAGGAGTACGAAAATGCCTTTGTGCTGATTTCCCATGACATCTCGTTTCTTAATAAAGTCATCAACCTAATCTATCACATGGAAAATCATGAACTGAACCGCTATGTCGGAGATTATGACGATTTTCAGCGGGTATATGAGTCGAAAAAGCAACAACTGGAGTCTGCGTACAAGCGGCAGCAGCAGGAAATTGCGGAACTGAAAGATTTCGTTGCCCGCAACAAAGCACGCGTTTCTACTCGGAACATGGCTATGTCCAGGCAAAAGAAACTGGATAAAATGGATATGATTGAGCTTGCGCGGGAAAAGCCAAAACCACAGTTTGACTTTCGGGAATCACGGGCACCTTCCAGAATGATTGTAGAGACAACGGATTGCATCGTTGGATACGATACTGCATTGTCTCAACCGCTTAACTTGCGCATGGAACGCGGGCAGAAAATTGCGCTTGTGGGCGCCAACGGAATCGGGAAAACCACGCTGTTAAAAAGCATCTTGGGACTCATTCCTGCGCTGTCAGGGGATGTTTCGCGCGGGGATTATCTGGAGATCGGATACTTCGAGCAGGAGGGCAGGCACGTTCCAGACAAGACCTGTATTGAAGAGGTCTGGGAAGAGTTCCCGCACATGGGACAAGCAGAGGTGCGGGCAGCTTTGGCGAAGTGTGGTTTGACCACGAAGCACATTGAAAGTAAGGTTGAGGTGCTCAGTGGTGGTGAGAAAGCCAAAGTCCGGTTGTGCAAGCTCATCAATAAGCCATCCAACGTGCTCTTGCTCGACGAGCCAACGAACCACCTCGACGTCGATGCGAAAGAGGAACTGAAGCGCGCGTTAATCGCGTATAGCGGGAGCATCCTTCTCATATCGCATGAACCGGAGTTTTATCAGGACATCGTGACGGATATCTGGAATGGCGAATCGTGGACGACGAAGGTAATTTAACGATTAAACCCCTTCTCATGTTCCATAGAAAGCGGCAGTACCGAGAGGAGTTCACCTCAACGCGGTACCTGCCGCTATTCGTTTTCTACTCGAATTGTGCCGATGACGTATTGAATTCCAGTGGAATATCCCACACTGCTTGATTTCCAGTCGTATAATTCGTCGAATTGGGTGAGCTTTGTTGCATTAGAAAATGGTGGCCTCCTGACAGAATGAAACGATTTGCATAGTTGCTTCGTCCGATTCATGTAAGGAGGTCGTTGGAATGCGAAAGCAGCAATTTTCTACAGCAGGTTTGGCGTTAACGATGATCGGAATTTTTACAGGGTGCGGGACCACAAATGTAACATTATCTACTCAAGGAACAACCACCACGTCATCCATTAATGTCGCGAATCAAACTTCGCAATCCGTCCCCAAGAAAGCGAAAAATAAATCAACACCCAGTGCGAATACCATTAGCTCGGTTGAGTCTCAGAAATCCAGTTCGGCAGGTCAATTTGTCTTTACGAAACCGCCACATATGTGGAATGGTACGCAAGGATGGACAACTGCTTCTGTATTGGCTTTAAACAATGGCTCGAAAATGTTTGGAATTAGGCTTTTAACCACGCATGATGGCGGGAATACATGGTCAAATGCTGGACCGAAGTTAAAAAGTTTGAACGGACTACAGGACGAAGACGGTTCTTTTTATAGTCCATCGTTGGGGTGGTTTGTAGAATTGGCACCCGACCACGAATTTATCATTCAAAGAACAACAGACGGAGGCGCATTGTGGAAGTCATCCACTCCCATTCCAACACATCTAGGTGACGGAGGAATGCAAATTGACCGAGTTAGTCAAGATGTTGGATATGCCGTCGTTCGTGATGCGGGAATGACGAATCCTTCAAGTGAGCTATACCAAACCGTTGATGGTGGAGCATCGTGGAAACCGCTTAGAAATCTGCCAATTAGCGGAACCATCGACTTTGTTTCTAAAGAGAACGGATGGTTGGCCGGAACAAATAATACACCCGACCCCCTTTTAAAAGCGAACACAGGTCACACTGGAATGGGCTATACCTGGTTATACCAAACCACGGACGGGGGTCAATCATGGAAGCACATTGAATTACCCATTCCAAAGTCCCTCACGTCAGATCACACGAGTGTCAGCTATCCAATCTTCCGTGGTACATGGGGGATAGTAACCGTTACATTTTCCCCTGCTAAGGGAGATAACCGTGCTGAAGCATTATACGTCACGAACGATGGCGGAAAAAGTTGGACTTCCTATAAGATCCCTACAGGAACAGTTGCAGACGTTCAATTCCTTTCTCCATCTTCAGGCTTTTTAAAATCATATGTCCCTGGGAAAACTCCTTCATCTCCAGAAACTCCAGAATGGTTTTGCACACAAAATGGAGGAAGAACATGGACCCGATTGAATATTTCATTACCTAACCAAGGGACAACAGATACCTCCATTGAATTCAGCACGAACACAAATTGGTGGGCAGAAAATCAAACAGGATTATTTAAAACGACAAATGGGGGGAAGTCGTGGGTACAAGTCCCCTAAGGCGGTAGACACTTTTACGGTTAACAAAAAGACATCACCGAATTCCGGTTCAGGTTTGCTTGTCCACATTCGACATCCCCTCCTCGAATTAAAAAAGACCCATATAAAATGGGTCTAATGTGTCAATTCGTTATCGAATAACGACCACGTTCGCAGCTTGAGGACCGCGTTGTCCTTCAACGATTTCGAATTCAACAACTTGACCTTCTTCCAAGGTGCGGAATCCATCACTTTGGATTGCACTAAAGTGGACAAATACATCGTTTCCGCCTTCAACTGAAATGAATCCAAAACCTTTGTCGCCGTTAAACCATTTAACTGTACCTTGTGTCATTTAATCTATTCCACCTTCGCTTATGACTGTGTAGCCTTTTGCTACATCTCTTATGTTACCACAGATGGTGATTCTTAGTCATAAAAAAGCATTAGGGTTAACCCCATAATTTCACTGTAGCGGACAACAGCATATGGGAATGCAGCAACGGGAACCATTCACTAGGTTGGATTCATCGCACTGGGACACTACGAGGCAGGAACGTTTGACAATATGTGCGCTGAATCCTTCACATGGAGGGAAAAAACGTGATCGTTGTAAAAATTCCTCGGGAACAAAAAAATTCGCTGATTTCTGAAGTACAAACGTATTTTGATATGGAAAGGTCGGAAACGATCGGTGAACTTGCCGCAGAGAACTTCCTGGACTTCATGATAAAACAGCTTGGACCAATTATTTATAATCAAGCCATAAGGGACTGCCGAACCGTTGTGATGCAACAGATGGAAAGAGTTGATGAAGAGATCTACGCCCTCGAACAGCCTCAGAATTACTAGAACAGCCGTGCTCCCGCCGGACACATCCTCGTCGGTGACCCCAGCGACGCAATCCGTCGCGTTGCCGATGCCGTACATCCTTCAGATCGCACCCCACCGGCAGCTATTGTGAGGTCCACGCCATCGTCGAATGATTTGCCTTTTATTCCTGAAGCGATCCTGGATGCAGTTAACCGGGAAAAGACTCTGGACACAATCGTCGTCCTAGAATGGACGACGGCGGACACGATGTGGGACCGCTTGGAGTTCGACCGGCCGGGTTCGTACTACTTTCCGGCGAATGGGGGACTAGGCTGGGGCATGCCGGCATCAATCTCAAATTGAGGAGATCATTAACCACCAGGGGTATGAGGTATGAGGCGGCCAAGAACAACGTCGACTTCTGCCACAGCAAGCTAAAGTACCTGATGGGTATCCGAATACCCACACCACTCCGGAGATTCTCGCTAAGTAACTAAAGTTGCTTGTCGAAGTCGTATCACTGAAAGAGCTTGATGTTTCTAGCCTCTCAGCTGAATCTCATAATCTGTGACAATTTTTCCGTCGTACTGAATAATTTGGCCATTTTGATTCTTGTCAGACAGGATAATGTCGGTACTCATTTGGCCAGCGGCTTCGGGAGATTTGACGAAACCGCCGTGTGCACCAGCTTCCATGCCGTTCAAGTCGGTCGCGACAGCGCCAGGCATGATGCCGAAAATCTGGCGGTGGCTGCCCGTTTTTTCAAACTCGTAAGCGTAAGTCAGTGTCATCACGTTCAGTGCTGCTTTGCTCGTAATGTAAGCGAGTGGGTGCCAAAAGTCGGTCGGCGAAATCGGAACGGTGATGTTAACGATTTTTGCGTTGTCTGTCAGAACTGACAGCAGATTTTTCATGAGTTCGTGTGTGCCGAGAAAATTCGTTTCCATCGTCGTGCGCAAATCCTCAGTTGTATAGTCAAATGTGTGCTTTGTGAGGTCAAGCGCCGCACGCCCAGGCTTGACACTATCCGGAATTCCAGCATTATTGACCAACATATCGAGCGAATCAATCATTTTACCCGCTGTGTGCAAGCTATCAAGATCATTCAAATCAATCTTGATGAACGTCGCTGATATGGCTTCTGCGGCAAGTTTTTCCACTGCTGCCTTCCCACGGGCTTCATCACGTGCCCCGACGAGAATGTCATAGCCACGCTTTCCAAGATTTCGAGCGATTTCAAAACCGATTCCTTTATTTGCGCCTGTGACGAGTGCTTTCATAGTGAGCTCCTTTGCGTTTTTTACTTGATACAAACACATTATAACTTAACGACAGAATCATCATCGAGGTGGATAAGATGGCCGAGTGATTCGATACGGCGTTCGTGCTCGGCCGACTGGCACGTTTACGCACTCAATACTTGGAACTTGTCATTGACCTCGTGAAAACGGGTGCGAATTCAGCCTTGAATTCACATTTTCTCCTCCAAAACGGAACCCGCTAACCCTTGTCTAGTTCTCTTGCGATTCAATTTCCTCAAACTCCAATTGATAACCATCAGGATCAAAAACAATGAAGGTCCTTTCGCCATGCGGACGCATTTTAGGCTCGCCAGTGATTTTAATGCCGGATTGTATCAGCAAAGAAAAGAGATCGTCCAAATTCTCGGTTTCGAATTCCATGTGAAAACCCCGATGCACACCCGTACTGAGCAAACCAATTCTTGATTTCCCGATTCGGAATATGGAAATTCGTCCTGGAACGAAGACCTCTTCAACTGATCCGGGGATTTTATTATAAAATTCTCGTGAAGCGTCAAGATCTGATACCTGCAACGTAATACCATCCAAGGAAACGTTCATTTTCCATGCTCTCCCTTGTGGTTATTTGTGGTCTAACGCATATACAGTATTCCGAAAAGCGTTTTCTTAGTATCATGGTGGAACGTTAAAGGGGGCTGATGTCTGTGAGAGAGACAGCCTTTCTGCATAAACATTCTTCTGCGAACAACCATTCCTCACAGGACTATGGGGCAGACAGAAGAGGGCATGACAGGTCAAGTGGTGGACGAACTTCATACTTCTTGATCCACTCCGCATGAAGCATGAAGGACTATAATTTTGGAATCAAAGAACCGAACGAAGGGACTGTATGTAATGGCTGAGCTAGTTCGAGAAGAAGATACCATCGTGTTACGAATGTCCACAATAGAAAAATTAGAGGGGGTTCACGGGGATATAAAAGTACCCGTTTCCGCCGTCCAGTCTGTCACTGTACTCGATGATGTAATTCATGCCGTGCATGGAGTAAAGATGCCTGGTAGCCGACTTCCTGGAGTATTTGCGATGGGAACATTTCTCTCAAAAGAGGGCACTACTTTTGTAATGGTTCATCATCAGAATAAACGGGGCTTAAAGCTTGCCTTGAAGGGGGTATCATACGATGCACTCATCGTCGGTGTGGATGACCCGGAGCAAGTCGCCATTAGTTTGGGATTCAAGTCTGAGTGACGTCGGACGGGGGAACGTCAAATTTGATTGTCGTTAAATAGCGACATGGATTGGGGAACACAGCGTCTTCGTGCAAGTGCGGGTACGACTCAAATATTCGGAACGTACGTGAATCTGAGTTTTAGGAGTTCGACTTTGCTCTTAGCGAGCAGCTTCTAAGCGAAAATTTAGGTGCATGCCGTGTCTCCAAACGGTGTCTTGATTATAATGTGAGTAAACTTAATCTTGGGTGATGGAGCTCACCATTAAATTCCTTAGACAGGATAATGGCTCCTACAGATCATGGAGATTTGTAGGAGCCATTCCATTTTGCGTTTGATTTTTGCTTGCGATAAGGTACATACGTTGAAATTTAAGCCCGAAATGGTTGGACGCTTGTCCAAGGTAGACACGTGCCTTGGACGGCTTTTGCGTTCTCACATATGGTGTGTCAGTTACCCGAATATTTGGGTATCAATACCATATGGGGAGGTAAATGGTGTGTTCAGTTTAGCTGCAGCAGATTTAACACGGTTTTTGTTTGCCATGGGTGTCTTGTTAGCCGCCGCAAATTTGTTGGGGTACGTCGCCGAGAGACTCACGATTCCACGGGTGATTGGGGAAGTTGCAGGAGGGCTCATCCTCGGTCCGACGGTTTTTGGCACGGTGTTTCCGCAGGGTTTTCACTGGCTGTACCTCGGGTTTTCTTCAGAAAGTAGTTTGTTCGGGTTGATTTATCAACTCGGGATAATTTTCCTCCTGTACACAGCTGGACTCAAGTTTCAGTCCAGGTTCGAAAGGTCGGACATCAAGACCGGCATTGCCATTATTGTTGGGTCGACCGTGATCCCGTTTATCGTGGGTTGGCTTTCGACGTATGTGTTCAACCCAGCACAATTTCTGGGTCCAGACCACAGCGTGCTCGCTTTAAAAATTATTGTTGCCATTTCGATTGCCGTCACATCCATCCCGGTGATTTCAAAAATCTTTCAGGACCTTGGGATTATGCATACGCGGTTCGCAAAGGTTATTGTTGCGATCGCGGGTGTGCACGACTTAATCCTCTGGGTTGCACTTGCTGTCGCATCCGGTATTGTTGCATCGCACGGCGCACAAACCATCAGCGTCTGGGCGGTTTCCAAGAGCTTGGTCATCACGTTTGCATTCCTGTTTGTGTGCATCGCGATTGTTCCGTGGGGTCTTAGAAGGATCACGTCGAAACGCGCCAACTTTTTGTTTCGCGCTTCGTTCCTCGGTTACTTTCTCGTGATTCTGTTCGCACTGGCGGATATCGCCGGATATTTACAGGTTGACGTGATGTACGGAGCACTGCTTGCGGGTGTGGCCACCAAATTTTCCTTGCCAAAGCCGATTTTCGAAAAACTTGAGAATGGAATCAATGGAATCGCTTATGCGTTTTTCATCCCACTTTACTTCGCAATTGTGGGATTGCAGCTGAACCTGGCGAGTAACTTCAGTGTAGGGTTCTTCGTCTTGTACTTGATATTTGCGACCATTGTGCAGAGTGTCGTCGTCTACTTTACGTGTCGCCTGATTAAGACAGATAAACAAACAAGCTTGAACTTTGCTGCTGCCATGAACGCACGTGGAGGTCCGGGTATCGTGCTTTCTTCAGTCGCCTACTCGCTGGGCATCATCAACCAGGATTTCTTTGCCATCCTCGTTATGCTGGCACTGGTGACTTCCTGGTTTGCAGGTTCTTGGCTGCGGTACGTCATTCGCAAGGGGAAACCCCTCATGCCTGGCGATGAAAACCTGGTCATTCAAAAGCCACAAGAAGAGGTTCGGTTCGACTTGGCTCCAAATGTAGAGTAACGGCAAGTCAATGGGGAGAGCACTTCGCAAAGAGTTTGCTCTCCCTATTTTGGGAGGGTATGGAGATGAAATTAAAGGATACAAAGCGAGTTCAACGGATTGAGAGGAAAATCAATCGCCTTTTAATGAGAAGGGAAAACATCAAAGCATCGGTTCGTCACTCAAAACCACGAAGCAACGTATGTCGGTTGATCATATTTCGCCTCTTTGGGTGGAAAATTGCCATTGCAAACTATAAAAATTCAGGAACACTGAAAACGAAACTTAAACCGATGCCCCAGATCAGATCTTTGTCCCAAAGTGATTTGTAAAACATATGATGAAACTCAATTAGGAAGGCTGTTGGCAGCGTACCAGTTGCAATGATGGGGAGACCTGAGGTGTTGATGCTCCCTCATGACCTACTCACTACAAACCGGTACATGCATCTGGTTTGTCGCTGTTTCCAATGAAACGGCAATGTGCCATGATAAATCAGAGAACCCTACGCCCTTTTTCGGTCAACAGTCCGACAGCAAGACGACGGACGTAAAACATATCGCCTTGTTCATTTATTTTTCGGACACAAAACAGGTTGTCTCTTGATCTGTCATGTGTATGTGCCGTCACTTATACCAAAAAGCAGTGTAGTATGTTAAAACGGCTAAGCACGCTGGTTTGGGGGTTTATGACATGAAACGTGCTACCAAGAGCAAGTCACAATCCTATCAGGAAGCTATCGCAGTTAATGCAGTCGTGTTTCTGGCTATCTACGCCATTATTCATTGGTTGACGAGCGATGAGTTTAATCATCGGTATGAAAACTTAGTAGTTGTGTTTGCTATTCTTCGTATTATCACTGGATTCGGTATCATTCTGCCAGAGAAGGAACGAAAAATTCTTTCGGTTTGAAAATAACGGTAAGATTCAGTTCGGCAATCAACGGGTTTGAGCGCACCTGCAGGTAGACACTCTCCGCCATGATTTCGACGTATAGCAATCGATCCAGTTCGAACGCATGCCATCATCGGCATAAAGTCGTGAGGCTTTCGTCCTGACCGACTTCGCCCGGGCGTATCATCGCTTGATGTGTTATTTATTGTTAACTCCACTTGCGTTAGGAGTGCTACCACACCCCGCTAAGGTCAACAAAACGAATGCTGTCATCGGTATGAAGGTAAGACGCTTGTTCATGATAAACCTCCTCGTGTTTGCTTACGTCTTAACTGACGAGCAACTACGGTTTGGGGTTTCACCATGATCAAAAATTTTTTAATGGACAGGCGAATACCCAACGTGGTGAATACCATTTATAAGAGGACCTCGCTCCTGTCGAATTTACCGTCTTAGGTCAACGGTTGGTTTGGGCAAGGGAATTAAGAGAGTTGCTTGCTCGACAGGCGTTGTGACGCATAAGGGTGCAAGTCTGGAACACTGGATCGCCAGTCACATGGGTATGTATATACAATGTGATGCGGTCAAGATAACATAGCTACATCATGTCTCATGACGCTCGTATCGGGTTTGCACACGAAGATGTGATCACAAACCTAGTCGGAGGAGAGGGAAAATGAACATTGCTCAATTGAACGGAATTTGCTGGGGCATCTTCATCATAGTATGGAGTTTAGGTGCTATTTACAATCTTTTCAAAGCACCTACAGTCATTCAAAGACGTTTCCCTTACGACGGGCTTATTGCTGGCGTTCTTGTTTGGGTGGTTATGCAGTATACACCCCCTGGTTACTGGACTTTCGTAACCTTTCATGTACCTTGGTTGCAGATGGTAGGGACTGTTTTGTTGATTGCGTCCACAATGTACATTTTATGGGCACGCTTCGTAATAGGAAAAATGTGGGCGAGCCACGCGGTAGTTAAAGAAGGTCACAAGTTGGTTACAACGGGTCCTTACCGATTTACCAGACATCCCATTTACTCTGGTTTATTTGGAATGATACTCGGCTCCGCTATTTCACTTGGTCACGGCTTAATTTTTCTAGGTTTTATCATTGCACTGCTCATTTTTATGAACAGGATTCGTGTCGAAGAGAACTTAATGATTAGCACTTTCGGTGACCAGTACATCCAATACAAAAAACGTGTCCCACAATTGATACCAGGTATTAAATTTAGAGGCAAGCAAGACTAAAATTCGTTTTGTCCTTGTTCACTTTTGACGAAGAGGCCGAGGGACGGGAGGCCCTGTGTATTGGAAGGCCTGTACTCCCTATCGTGTTTTTCGATTCATGCTGTCATATTTGAAGCGTTTTTCACAGAATTATTAAATAGTAAGTTGAATCGCTTAAATAGGGGGTATTTACGATGAACATCGAAACTCTCATTTTTCGCCAAGCAACTGAAGAAGACCTTGATGCAATCGTCTACATGCTTTCGGACGACAAGATGGGTAGTAAAAGAGAACGTTACGATCACCCCCTGCCTGAAAGTTACATCAATGCATTCCACGCTATCGATGGAGATCCTAACATTGAACTGATTGTAGCCTGTGACGGTGATACCGTGGTGGGCGTACAGCAGGTCACATTCACCCCACACATCACATACCAAGGGGGATGCAGAGCGACCATCGAAGGGGTTCGAACGACATCAAACGAGCGTGGTAAAGGTTTGGGGAGTCAGTTAATACGGTATGCGATACAAAGAGCGAAGGAACGAGGGTGTCATATCGTACAATTGACTACAGACAAACAGCGTCCAGATGCCTTGCGGTTTTACGAACGACTTGGTTTTACAGCTTCACACGAAGGCCTAAAGTTGCATTTGTAAACAAGTGTTCGAGGGGCATGGCTCTGGGGTATCCTGCATAAATGCAGGATACAATGGGGCAACAATTGGGACACATTTAGAACTTTGACGCGGGCTCCAGCAAAAGTGACGGAACTCCCCCATTCAAAGCATGGTCACCATTGGATCATTAAAAATTGAAACGCCAAATTGTGTTGCTTCGTCTATACAAATGCAAGCAACACGAGGAGGTTTATCATGAACAAGCATCTTGCTTTAATATCGAGCACAGGAATGGTGCTGTTAACTTTAGCTGGCTGTGCCACAACCCCTAATGAAAATGGCGCTAACAATAATTCGGTTACAAATTCAACCACCACCACATCTGGCGCAAAGGTGTCCAATTCATCGGGATCGACGAACAATACGAGTACAAACACAGGCAATAGCGGAAACAAGGTCCAAGTATCTTCAAGCAGCACAACAACTTCCAAATCCAATTATGCGAGTGAAATCGCGTGGATCACGAACAAAAGCTACTCGGTAAGTGGAAGTACCCCGAATGCAACTGTGCAAACGGCAGCGGGCGATACGCTGGCTGCGTGGATTACTACTGCTACGCAATCACAGGATGGACACAATCAACTTGTATTCTTCTTTCTCAACGGCAAATATCTAGGAACCGACACGGCTAAACCTAGCCTGGAGATTACAAATGCCAAGGCTGTGGGAAACAGCATTGCTGTAACTTATCCGGTTTACAAGAAGAATGATTCGTTTGCCAACCCAACTGGAACTCCTGTTACGATTACCTATACGTGGAACGGTTCGACATTGGTTCCAAACAAACCCTATCCAAAACAATTCCAATCAAGTACCACTTCTTCGTCCTCCGCAGCATCGAACTCGCAGGTTACCGAAAGCTCATATTCAAGTCCGTCTGAAGCCGCGAACGCGGTCATCAATGTCGAAGACGGACTGGGACAAATGCATTCATCTAACCCACCTTTAAATCTCGGCTTCGGAATCAAAGCGGACCAAAATGGCAGTTTAGGGACATACACCATCAACTGGACGGATGGAAACTGGACAATGATTGTAACTGGCCCCTCGTCCAGTCCGGAAACACAAGTTGCTAAACAAGTTGTAACGTATCTTCATACACACAAGCTGCCAGCTCCACAGAAGAAGGGTGCTATCTTCATTCATCAGCTGGGTTCGTCTTCGAATGCCGCTGCAGATTGGCATAGCACAATCGCTTGGCAAGAGGGAAATAACGTGTATCAATTGAAGCAAGATGGAAAGCCGCTTCATGCTTTACAAATCGTCCTGAACAGTTAGGATAGTTTTTCTGGTGGGACGCGACCATTAAACAGAGTAGCGGGGCATGTCCAGGTGCGTGTGCCCGCTGTTCGTGTATGGAAACTGCATGTCGATACGGACCGGCTTGTCGCACACAAGGGAAAATTCCATAAGACGGCTGGGTGTGCTGGCCTACGAAGAACTAGTCTCTAGGAGAAATTAACAATCGGAGTGGGGGTGAGATGATATGAACGAGGTTCGTGAAAAGAGGAATTTTCAAAAGAACTACTTGTGGGTTTTAATCGGGATGTTTGTGGTATTCGTTATTTTGGCTATTTGGGGAGTGAATAAAATCAGCCGTTCAATGTCTGTCAACGTGCAGTCTGCTCCTGCAAGTGTTCAAAATACAGGGTCTGTTCGGGATACAGTCATTCAACTCCCAGGGAATCGGATTGGCATCATAAACGGAAACCCTGTATATGGAGCTCAGATGCATACAATCATGATTTTCCAATATGATGTCAAAACCGACAAATTCAAGCTTATCGGTTCATTCGATTACTATAAATACATTAACAATCCTAGTGCATATGGAATACAAACCGATACGAACTCTCAATAATGCCGTACTACTGAGATGCCAAAATGCGGTAAGATGTTCATGCAAGCAATTGGAGGTTGTGCGTTGCTGGGTATGCCTAAGACATACTGCAGTGTTGACCAAAGCACTGTGAATTAATTCCTGATTTTTGACATTCCGAAGGCGTAATTCGACCACAGAACTTCTTCGGTTCTACGTGCGAGGTCGTCCGCACAATCTACGATAAGCACAACTTCCATTTTCGGTGCGTTACCTTGCGATCTCGCCTGTAGAACACCGCGTAATAGCTTCACGATGCCGCCTATGACGCCACCGCCCGCGAATCCGATAAGCCCCCAGATGACCGGACCCCAGTGGAGGATAAAGCCATAGACCGTGCCGAAAAAACACCCCAATGCAGCCAGTAGAGCGACGCCATCGAAAAAACTTTTCCCATCCGAACGTTCCACGGTATCAAACCAAACGGACTTTTGGTTTCGCTTATCCAGAGGTGCCACAAAAATGTCCTCTCGAACGACGCCAATCGATTCTAAAGCGGTAATCGCCTTTTCCAAATAAACAGAGTGATTGAAGGATGCCACAAAGCGCATTTTTCCTGCATCGTCCTTTAAGTGTAGCGGGAATTGTTTATTCTGTTGGTAGTTCTGAACGAGGTAATTTGCTTGTTCTTTATCAAAAAGCTTATTTCGTTCAACCGTGATGACATATGCGAAGTAAGACGGAAAACCAAGCATGGCAGGTATATACAATGTCCATTCGGGATCGAGGACGGAAACAACCTTATCAAAGTTTCCAAGTGCCGTGTACTCAATGCCTGAAAGAAGGTGCGATTTGATGATAATGACGTTCCACCACGTGATTTCAAATAGAGCGGTTAATACACGATGTGTGTAGATTGCACCGATGCCTGGGATCAATAATGACCATAAAGCACCCACGATCGGACTTCGTTTCGTCAAGTAATTCCATTCAATTTGATTGATGTCAAACGTCGCAATGGGTGCATTCTCCTTACCGGATAGTTCATACAACGAATTATTGTCAACCGCAATCTTATACGCATGAACTAAAGTAAAAACGAACACAGCCCCATACGTTAAAATCCAATAATCAGCACTGTTATGTTGTTGGAGAACCTGAGTCGCATCATGAAAGCGTCCAGTTAAAGAATACAAAATCGCAACGTTGAAGTTTGAATGAGCATTAATGAGGACTTCCCATACAAAGAGAATCCAACCCAAAACGTACTGACCTAGCAGCAGATGACCAAATCCAGGCATAAACCATGACCAAGCAGCAGCCACCCATGGGTTCACATAATGTATAAGGTTGAGATGCAATACACCAAGATATGCTCGTCGTCTGCGTCCAATGTGCTGTGTAGTCATGGTCTTATAATGCCACGCCCACTCCATTTGGATACAAATATTGGAATAATACAATTCGGTCATGAACTTGCCGATGCGGTGCTTGAAGGAGAATTGAAAATCCTCCAAATTGGGAAGCTTAGATTTCGAGCATGTTTCGACGTGGAAAGGGAGAGCACATGTTATTTTTAGTTATTTCCCTTGTGGTTTTCTACACAACAGCCATATTGATGCCGAAACATATATCGGGGCTTCAAGTCTGGTCGACAGTATTATTTTCACTTGTACTAGAAGGACTGTCTGACATAATTTTGGATCTGCATCTGAACTTATTCGGGTATGTCTCGCCTGGTTTCCAATGGTCCGGACTTCCCGCGATGTTAATATATCCACCTGTAAACGCCATTTTTTTAAACTACTTTCCGTACAAAATAACAAAACTTCACACATCGATGTACATTATTGGCTGGACGGTATTTTGCCTTGTGTACGAAGTTGCAGCGTTAAAATCTGGATTTTTT
The DNA here is from genome assembly GCF_021739485.1 of Alicyclobacillus tolerans. Lineage (GTDB taxonomy): Bacteria > Bacillota > Bacilli > Alicyclobacillales > Alicyclobacillaceae > Alicyclobacillus_K > Alicyclobacillus_K tolerans_A. The sequence continues at coordinate 6,485 of NZ_JAJFNK010000041.1, read as the reverse complement.
TACTACACCAAGTGGAAATTGTGGTACTCAGCGTTGTGCTACCCGGTATTGTTACTCATGGTTCTATGGAACTTTAGGTTTACCCGATGGCTTCAAGGACGTACTGATTAAACCGTGAAGAATTCTATACCGTCGACAAAGAATCAGGGTATGTTGTCACTGATGTAGAACAATAGGGGGCACATCCGCACAAGCGTGCAAGGGGAGACGGAATACACATGCAATGGGATTGGTTCTTGTAGCTTCGGGACTCTCGGGCAGCATAGAGAGAGGCATCCTGAATACCAAGCACGACTTAATCCGAATGGCGAACTGGTAACATAGAGCGAGCTTTTTGTGGGTCATTTATCAATGCAATTCTGTATTCCAACATCCAGTTAAGCGTTCCAAGAATCTGATCTAATTCGTCCTTCTTGCGTTCGATCTCGCTTATCTTTTGGCGAATCCATTCAATGACTTCGAGGTTGGTGCGCATATTTGTATCACGGTCTTTCAATATTTCCTTCAGTTCGGCGAGCGAACAACCTAACCCCTGGAATTTCTTAACCAGTTTCAGACGTTCGATAGCCTCGTTTGAATAGTTACGGTAGTTATTTTCCTCTCTCCGGACGTGCCGACTATCCAACAAGCCTTCCTTTTCATAAAAACGAATTGTGTAGGCTGTTAAACCCGTTTTTTTGGCTAACTCTTGAATCTTCATGTAAATCACTCCTAAAGACGACTTGCCTTAGAGTTAACTCTATAGTTTAGACTGCAATTGTTCAAGCAACGCAACAACTCCACTGGTTAAGGGGGATATCATGATGCGTGTTTTTGTCACAGGAGCAACTGGCTACATCGGTTCCGCTGTCGTCGGAGAACTCATCAATGCCGGTCATAAGGTTGTGGGACTTGCCCGTTCAGATAATGGCACCTCGGTATTGAAGGCAGCTGGTGCCGAGGTGCATTTCGGGGCACTTGACGACTTGGAGAGTCTTCGAAGTGCAGCCGCCACAGCGGACGGCGTGATTCACTTGGCGTTTAAGCACGACTTCTCCGATTTTGCGGGCTCACTCAAAACCGATCTACGTGCTGTGGAGACACTTGGGGCAGCGCTCAAGGGCTCCGGCAAGCCGTTCGTGATCACCGCGCATGCAAACGGGACAGCATCAGAGAATGTGGTACTCGAACTGGCTGAACATAGGGTTCGGACATCAATCGTGTCGCTAGCACCGTCGGTACACGGTGAGGGGGACAAAGGCTTCGTGCCAAGACTCATCAACATCGCGCGCGAAAAGGGAGTCTCTGCATACGTCGGGGACGGGTCCAACCGTTGGACGGCTGTGCACCGTCTTGACGCGGCACACCTATTTCGCCTCGCGCTAGAAAAGGCGCCAGCAGGTTCACAGCTGGATGGGGTCGCCGATGAGGAGGTGCCATTTCGCGACATCGCAAGTGTCATTGGTAAGCACTTAGATGTGCCGGTGGTCAGCATTCCCCGTGAACAGGCAAATGTCCACTTCGGCTTTCTAGGCACCATTGCGGCGCTCGATATCCCGAGGTCAAGCGCAGAGACTCAGGAACTCTTGGGATGGCGTCCAGTGCACCCTGAACTCATCCCGGACCTTGAACAAGGTCATTACTTCAACCGTTGACGAAAGACTCATGATTTGTACTCGTGCCAACGGAAGTGCGACGGGACGATCACGAGCGAAGCGCGGGGGGATTTTTGGGGTTATGTCGTTAGTGTGCAGATCAACGCAATTAGCGGACAATGTGTTAGTGTTAATGAAGATGAGATAATCAAGGAAAGGGAGATGAATGTTGCTCAGTAAAATCGCTACCGTGACCGTGTACGTTGATAACCAAGAGGAATCTGAAAAGTTTTGGGGCGAAAAAATCGGTTTTGAAATTCAAAAGAAATTCCCGATGGGTCCTACGGCATATTGGGTTGAACTTGCGCCGCCTGGTGCAGTGAGTTGCATTACCTTGTACCCTAAATCAATGATGCAAGACTGGAACCAAATCAGGGTTGGTGTTGTTTTCCAAACGGATGACATCAAGAAGACCTATGCTGAACTTAAAGCGAAAGGCGTGGATATTGACGAACCCAAAGAATTGGGATTCGGGATATTTACTGCATTCCGTGACATCGATGGGAACGAATTTGGACTCCGGGAGCATAAGTAAAGTTGTTTGTTACTGAATCAAAAGAACGAGACCTCAACAACTCGGTCTTGTTCTTTTGCAGAACTTCGCAATGAAGGAGAAGGGCGTCGTGTTCTACGGCGAGCCAAAGGATATGCCATATGGGCGCGAAGTTGTAGTCGAAGATTTGTATGGGAACCGGTTTGACTTAATTACAGTGCGACAGACGCCTGAGGGTAATAGCCAATAACTCCTGTCACTGTTGAACCTTAGATATCACTCCGAGTCCGACCGATCAGATATCACGCATGTACGGCGTGGACGGTGAGGAGTTAGTTTCCGTAAGCGTGTCGATGGTATTCGCTTTGTCGATACGTGCGTGAGCGAGATCATGCTTGATTTCAGACGTATGGATGGACTTATGCTGTGCCTTTGTAACATTTGTATATTTACTTATTAGCTATTTAGCTATATAATCATGTTAACTTGGGAATCGTTATTACGATGCGGCAAGGAAGGTCTGTGATGGACGATGAATGAGAGTGTTTTTAAGGCAATGTCTGATGCAACACGCAGAAAGATCATTGAATTATTGAAGGAAGGACCAAAAACGGCAGGCGAGATTGCCGATCACTTTACACACGCTCAGCCCACCATCAGCCGTCATTTGACAGTGCTTAAAAATGCAAATCTGGTTGTGGACCAGCGGGAAGGAACTTTCATTATTTATAGGCTCAACACAACGATTTTGCAGGAATGGCTTGCATGGCTTCTTGAACACTTTGGAGGTGGTGATAGCGATGAATAAGAAAATGGCAATGCCGTGGTGGGGCTGGCTTTCGTGGATTTTGGTAATTGTGCTCGGGATGGTTACGTACTTTCATCTTCCTGAACAGGTTCCAAGCCATGTTAATTCGGTTGGGAAACCGGGTCTATTCATTCCGCGTCTGTTGGCGGTTTTGTACGAACCGGCGATTATGCTGGTTATCATACTCTTATGGCACGTTTTGTGGAGAATTGACCCAAAGAAAAAAAACTACAATTCCTTTTGGTCGACTTATCGATATATCGGCGGTGTCATTATAGTGTGTATTGGCTTGATTTACCTCACGGTTTTAGGACATCTTTTACACTTCGGGGCGTCTATGCGTTTGGCGCTAACCGCGTACGGGATGATGTTTATGTTGATCGGTAATGTGTTGCCTCGTCTTCAACCGAATTGGTGGATTGGGATTCGAACTCCTTGGACCCTGTCAAGCGAAGCAAGCTGGACTCGAACGCACCGGTTTGGCGGGCAACTCGGCATCCCGACGTCTATTCTGATAATTCTTCTCGCTTGGGTTTTGCCCATCAGTAAGCTGATGGTTTTGGCAGCGGTTGGACCGATTCTTTTGTGGGCGCTCATTACCATCGTCGCATCGTATTTTTACGCGAGAGACGGTCGAGACCGTGGCTAAAGGCGCGTTTTTGCTCTTAACTTGTGGAGGGGAGCTCAATGATAAATGAAAAAATCGTCTTAGGAGCTGAGACGAATTACCCGCTAAACGGCATATTAGCCATTCCTGATGGGAACGGCTTACTCCCAGCCGTGGTCTTGGTTCATGGTTCTGGTCCAAGCAATATGGATGAAAAAGTCGGGAATATCAGCCCGTTCAAGGACCTAGCTCAAGGCTTGTCGGAAAAAGGAATTGCAGTGTTACGTTATGACAAGAGAACATTTGTTTATGGCAAGCAAATGAAGACCGACGCAGGATTATCCGTAAGAGAAGAAACCATTGAGGACGCGATTCTTGCGGCTGACCTTTTACGAAAAGACATACGGATCGATTCAAACAAAGTGTTTATTCTCGGGCATAGCATGGGAGGAATGTTAGCGCCGCGAATCGATGCTGAAGGTGGGGATTTCGCCGGAATCATTATTATGGCTGGTTCTCCCCGAAAACTAGAGGAAATTATAATGGACCAAAACCATGATGTTCTGGATTCGTTAAATCGGTTTTTACAAATCATCGCGAAGAAACAGATCGCAAAGTTATCATCCAAATTCCATAACATTTACAATCTGAATGATGAAGAAGCAAAATCAACCCTGGTTTTAGGTAAATATGCACGAGCTTATTACTTCAAAGAGATGGGTGAGCATCAAGCCATCAATTATCTGAGCGAATCGCATAAACCAGTTCTCATTATGCAAGGCGAGAAGGACTTTCAGGTATCTGTGGAACGGGATTTTAACGCCTACAGAGCATCATTAAGTGAAAAACCAAATGTAACATTTAAACTATACCCCAACCTGAATCATGCGTTTATGCCATCCGTTTATGGAAAGATACTGAAGGCAAAGAAAGAGTACAAGGTTGCGCAGCGAGTTGACCAACAAGTGATAAACGACATTGCCGACTGGATCTTTGCTAAGCCTACAGACAGCCAACTCTGATAAAAAACGTCTCAAACGTCGGATTATCTTGAGGAGGTTGAAAGCGTGCGTCTCTCGGATGCATCAAAGCATGTTCCTGGATGTGAAGCAACAGAAAGGGTTCTCAGCCTACACTATTCATGCCTATCGTCATCGCCAACTCCTCATCCCGCTCGTGGTAAAATACGAATAACCATGCACGTCGTTCCACAGCAGTCTCGTTGCACACCAGGGTAAGAATAGCCACCAACCGTAGGGGGGGCTTTTTTGAAGGAGAGAAAAAAACTACCCACGAATATACCCATGGTACTTAACATCATAATGGTCATTTCGTTCGTTTGGGCGATAGTGGATTTTATAAGAGGTCTTGTGCATCATGCGAATTACAATTTTGACTACCCATTGGTGAGAGCCATGTCCATTGTGTGGCTTGTTTTTGGTGTTCTTGCACTTTGCAATAGTATCGCTATCCAAAAAATTATTGATTACCTAGAGAGTAAACGTTCCAATGAGTGAGTCGTTCGTGAATCAACGAAGGGGGGCTTAAGTTGAAGAACCGTGTGAATGGATATCGGCATGAAAATGCAGTTTCTTTCGAACAAGGGGGATACGTGCGACGAAAAGACAAAATGTGGCCATTATCGTTTTAGTCATTGTTGGCGTGGTCGCGCTGTGCTTCATCGAATTTGGGGTTAAAGCCAAGATTCGTCATCGACAACAGCAGTATGCGACGGCACAGTTAAATCCCCAGACTAATGATTTTAAAAACATCGTGAAGTTCAAAAGCCCATACATGGGCAATAATTCAAATGACGAGAACTTGAATGCAAATTTGCCATTTGCGAATGTTCCGCACACGTTTCTCATTCACCCAACGGCTCATGAACTCGACATACGCTACACAGAGTCAGTGCAGGATCTTGGGATGGCGATGAGTCAATTTCAAGCCAGCCTGGTCTACGATGCCACAGCCAACCTTGCGCTGATCGATAACTTGAACGCGATCACCTTTACTTTTTCAGGTGCCTCATATCATACGACGCGAGCACGAGTGGAATCGTGGTACGGTGTAACAGCGGGCAAGCTCACTAATGCATCAACTTGGCAACAGGACGTGCAGAGCAAGTTATCCGATTTGAAATATGCGACGAATGCATTTCAAACGTTTTTCGGTCAAACCAACTAACTATCCATCCGTCACGATATTTTTCATCATCTGCAGCTAAAGGGCGCTGGTGGTGCAGAACGTTGCAAGACAATTCCCGATTAACGACTATCAGTTACGTCCAAGCGATTGTTGATGCTCGAAACGGCAAGGTAGTTGCTATTTATAGTATTGACTATCCATATCAAAACATGTTTTCACAAACAAGTGTGACCGAAGCTGAGAAGGTTGCAGAGAACTTTTCAAAATCCCCAAAACAGTGATGGAATTTAAATTGCTTAAGGGAGCAAATCTGGAGTAATGCTTGCAATTCTTGACTGTATGGATATGCCACTTCGAATGTTACCAATATCTTGTTGCCCTTATGGCATCAACAGAATCGAGCCTATTTCAATACTTAAAATTGAGTTGGATACCAAAGGTCACAGAGGGATTCTTTTTCCGAGCAGAGAGCTTTTTTAATTTCGCAAGTTATATTGATGCCTCCGCAAAGGAGCCATTTACACCCGATCCGTATTCAGCTTACGGCGGAAGGTCTTTGCATGAACAATCCCACGAACATGCAATAGTCCACCTATGTATAAATGTGGTAATCTTAAAGGTAAACAAGGAGTACGAATAGTTGCTGGATTATAAGTGGTTATCTACTGGATTGCTTTTTGCATAGGTGGTGATCCGTTGGGGATTTTTAGGAATAATGTGTTACTGCTGGAGCACAATGTCCAAAGGTTGACGGTATTAGTTGTCCCGAAATTGACGGATTCGTTGTCCGAAAGC
>NZ_JAJFNK010000040.1 GCF_021739485.1 Alicyclobacillus tolerans | reverse complement strand
TGCCCAAGTCGAACGTGAAAGTTTGAGATAACGCTAGAAAACGGGAGTTATGTCCAGACTAAGGGTGTCAATCCGGTTTCAAAGAAACTCCCGCCAAAAGTGATTGGGGTATCCTTAGTTCCGCTTCGGGTTGGCAGAGCTTCTCCCCATAATATATTTACGTCTGTTCACTTTGAAACAAGTAAGGGACCGCTCATGTTTAAAACGTTTACTCCTGAGTGGCTTGAGCAGCTTTCTGCCCAAGTTCAACAGCAAGAGCGGTCAACACTATTAGCTAAACGTCTTAAATCCTGGGATTTCTATTTGCAGGTATTGGCTGCTAAGACGAAGGAACAAGAACTTGTACTTCAGTATAGATCTTACCGGATTTCAGAAGACCATCGAAAACTAAGGTTCACGTTAAAGAACCATGAAATCATCGATGTCGTACAGAAGAAGAAATTATCGTATTCTTTGGTTAAGGCTCTTTCCGACGAAAGTGAAGACGGAATAGAGATCGGAAATGTGGAGAGTATTGATGTTGAGAAAAATGAAATTGTAGTTGACCTGAATGATGAGCAGCATTCCTTTGCCTTAAAAAATGACATCCGATTCGAAAAGTCCGGTAAAATACACCTCAGTAATCGGGGGGATTCTGCACAAATTGCGCGATTACAAAAAGGAATGACTAGCTTACGGTTAGGCAAGGCAGTCAACAAGCAAATTGAGGATTTGCTTTTTGGCGACCTCTCAACTGTAAAGAAACAAGAAAAAAATATTAAATTGGTTGAAACATTGCAGACCAACCTCAATAGATATCAACTAGAAGCCATAGAGGGAGCAATGAACTCGGAGGACATTTTTCTCATTCAAGGTCCACCGGGAACTGGTAAGACTACGGTGATTGCTGAGATCTGTTATCAGAATGCGAGACGTGGGTTGAAAACACTTATTGCTTCACAGTCGAATTTGGCTGTAGATAACGCGTTGAGCAAGCTGGAGGTCTGCCCGGAAATCAGGGTATTGCGTAAGGGGAAAGCCGACCGGGTGGAAGTTGAAGGAAAGGGTTTTATTGAAGACAACGTAGTCGATACATGGATTGCTTCCACAAAAAAGGCTACAGCAACTCGACTTAAAAACTTGAACAGGCGGCTGAGTTCTGTTCAAGCTGAAATCGAAAAACAGGAACTAGCAATCCGTTTGAACCGTCAGGAAATTAAAGAATTAAGAGAGGCCGAACAACAGGAAGAGCAACGACTGAAAGCCAGTGAAGCAACGTACAACAGACTGATAACGGATAAGGCACTAGTTGAAGATGAGCTGGTTGGTATTAAAATACAACTCCCTTCGATACAAAGCCATATCGTTGAAACGGATGAACTTATTGTAAAATGTCAAGCTGCTCAATCTCAGGCTAAAGATGAAAGCAACTTTGCGACAACGCGTTTGGAACGGCTGCACCAAACCGCAACGAGACTGAAAGAAGAAATCCAGAACATCGACAATCATCTTGATGACATTAAAGTTTATTACAAAACCCTACATAAGTTTAAGAGTATGTCAAGAGAGGTTGATGTGTTCAAGGCAGAAGTGATGAAAGAAGAGAAAACGCAGAGTTCACTGCTTACCCATAAGGCAGACCTCAATAGGGTCGTACACCAATATAAGGAGCAGCTTACCAGTATTCAAGCTAAAATACAGTTATTGGATTTACTATCGTATTTAAACTCTTTATTTAGTCAGTTAGAGCACAGGCAAAATCTTAAGAGTCTTGATGAATATATTTGTGAATTACGACATGATAAAGCAGAACTGGATGCCCTGGAGTCTTTACAAGAGAAGTTGGAGGCTGAACACATTCGGGCAACCAAGTTCCTCAGGGAATATCGTAGAACGGCACGGAAAACGGAAGTAAATGAGAAGTTGGCGGAGGGGGGTAATGATACCCTATCCCAATTGAAAAGGGTGCTGATGCAAAAGCCCAACGGCTTTACGAAAATGCTGGCAGATCGGAAATGGTTCGGGCAAGACAAGAAGGTAGCAGATTGGCTTCGTAAGCTTGAGTTCGCCGTAGGGAAATCAGAAGCCGTGTTAGCAGCGATGACGAAAAAACGTGCTGAGATTCAAGCGGATTTAACGGCAAAGCTAACAGGGTCTTATCAGACGCAGATGGCTGAGAGCCTAGCTTTACATGCAGACGCTTTCATTGAAGATCAAGTTGGAGGAATCAATCGTTTCATCCAAATGAGGCAATCCACCATCAAAGAATTGAGTGCAAAGCGAGACGATCTTTTGAGCCAAATCCAAGGATGCTTGGAAGAAATGCCGTATCTAAATGACGTGACAGAAGAACAGTTTTGGAAACAGCACGCAGACCGAAAAATCGAATTTAACAGTGCTGCACGAGAATGGAACCGTGCGAATGAACACTTCCTAATCGAAGAACCAGAAAGACAGCATCAAATTCAGTCTTTACAGCAGACTATTGTGAGGCACGTTGAAAAAAGGAACACTCTCCAAGAGATTCTGACGAATTGTCGTGAAGAGGTTGACCGTTTATTGAATTCTGGAAGACATTTGGAATCAGAGATATCCAGTACAACAGTTCAAATTCAGAATAGCAAACTTCAATTAGGGCAGATTGGGGAATCTATTCGTACAAGAAAATTAGCTATCGAGAGCATTCAGTCGGACATCGAACATTTACAAGGTGAAACGATGGCAGTATCAACTGAGATTCAGTTGTCTGAAGGTTGGTATGTACAGCTTAGTGGAATCAGTCCGCGTGATAGGAACGTATTCAAACAGGTGTATATCAAAAATGCGAATGTAATAGGAATTACTTGTATTCAATCCGGTTCGAAAGAGTTCACTGAACAGTATCCGGATTTCGACATGGTCATCATTGACGAGGTATCCAAAGCAACCCCTCCAGAATTGCTGTTACCGATGTTAAAAGGGAAAACTACAGTGCTTGTTGGGGATCACAAACAACTCCCCCCTATGATTGGGAACGACACATTGAACGAAGTCATTGAAGCTGGGGATGAACCGGAGGAGCAAAAACAGATACAACGAGAGTATTTCAGGGAATCTCTTTTTGAACGTCTGTTTAAGGACTTGCCTGATGAAAAAAAACGGACGCTTCAAGTTCAGTACCGTATGCATCCGCACATTATGAACAACATTAATCAATTTTATGACGGTAAACTTGTCGCGGGGCTAAAGGAACCTGAATTGGAGCGAAGTCACGGTATTAATGGTGAGGTCATCCGACCCTGGAATCACGCCATGTGGATTGACGTTCCGCTTCATTCCAATTTTCAAGAACAACAGGATCCGCATAGCGACAGTTATTATAACGAAACAGAACTACAGATTATTTATCGGCTTTTAGAAGAAATCAACGATTCTCTAGGTACGACAGGTAACTCGCATCGGAAGGAAATTGGGTTGATTAGTTTCTATGGGGATCAGGTACGAAGAATGAGTCAGTGGAGAGATACCTTTCCAAACTTAGTTTTGCGCGTAGGTACAGTAGACCGTTTCCAGGGCATAGAAAAGGATATCATTATTGCAAGTTTTGTTCGAAATAACAGAAGAGGCGATATAGGCTTTGCAAGGGATGAGCGACGTGTCAATGTGGCTTTATCTAGGGCGCGAGAATTGCTCGTCGTGGTTGGCTGTGTCCAATTGTTTTCAAAGAAGAATATATACCGCAAAGTTTGGGAGGAAATGTTCGCACAGAATGGAATCATGGACCTACAAGGACACGTTGTTACGCATTAAACTGGAGGCCAGCAGCAATGTTATGGAATCAAACGATAGGTAATGGGTCTTCTGAAAAAATAATTAATCATTTTTTGGAGGAAAATGAAGGGATTGTTGTACTCGACTCCGTTGACTGGGAGATACCGTGTGATATATTGACGATTCCGTTTGATGTCAAGCGTATACATGACTTGAGTTTCATAGAGCTGCATATATGCCGGATACTGAACACAATGATGCAGAGGTTTCAAACGAAGGTTGCTATTGCTGACATTCTTCAAACTTCATCTGTCTTCGTCGAACACTACCTGAGCTTTATGGTGCAAAACCGGCTTGTTGAGTTGAGTAGTGATACCTATCACCTTACGACGAAAGGACTCACTGCCTTGTCAAAGGGTCAAGTAACAATCACTGATCGGCATTATGCAACAGTAATCTATGAGAAGCAGTTCAATACCTATTACCCTCCTTCCATCATGGAGAGCGGTACCGATGACAATGAGGTAGTCCCATTTAGACATCTAAACGGGTCTAGTATACACACTGAAAATCCGCCGTTAAGGGAACTGTTTTCAATGGCTACGATTCAGCCTGATATGAACACGAAATTTAGTGAAATTGTATTTGAAGAGGTGGAAGAGCGGTCTGTAGAACCTGCTCAATTTAGTTTACGGTTCCTTGAGTTTTGGGTGTATGACACTGTTGCTAGTAAGGTTTTTTGTAGGGTCTGGGACTACCAAAGGGAAGAATTCAGGCCGGACATAGAAGCATTTTTAAATGAAAAGGATGGGGTAGAGCGAACCAGCCAGGTACCAAGCTATTCGCCCATAACCATTGAAATTTTCCAACAGGCGAAGTCAGCGCAAAAATCTAAACGTACACAAGGTGCAAGCAAGACATCTGGAACTGTGCTACTTCGAGGTCGACAGATTCGTGAAGCGTTTTTAACCACGTTTAAAGACGCGAAGCACCGGATACTCATAATCAGCCCCTGGATGACTGACCAAGTTGTAGATGATGAATTGATAAACTTGTTTAAAGCAACCGCAAAGAGGGGGGTAACGATCCACATTGGTTGGGGTATAGCAAAAATTAAAAAACAGGAAGACCGATTACCTTCGGACGATTTACTTCTGAAGTTAGCCAAAATAAAAAATGCAGAAGGACATCAAGCCGTGTTTGTCCACTGGATTGGAAATCACCACAACAAAGAGATTGTTGTGGACGACAAGTATCTTTTACTAGGATCTTACAATTGGCTGTCCTACCGAGGTGACTACCAGCTACGTAACGAATCAGTATGTAAAGTCTTTGAAGAGGAACCGATTCTAGAAACGACTAAACTAATTGAGAGCGAGTTCGTGAAATCTATTTCAAGAGATATTCTAAACGGTGACGACTTACAACAATGCTTGAACCTTACCAGAGAACTATGTATTTTGGATAACAAAGCCCTAGGTAGTAAGGTGTTAGAAAAAACCATAAAGCAGCTAGCTAAAGACGAAAAAAGACAATGGATAGATGAAATGCACAGCGTAATGGACGGGTACGGAATCTTTAGTGAAATTTAGCCAGCATGCTTTAGATTGGACAAGTTAAAATAGAACAGAAAAGCGATTAAGGACACCTGGTAAATAGCGGAAGGAGATTCAGAGGACGGACTACCCGGATTTGTTTCCTGAGATGCTCCGGCACTTGGCTTCCAGAGAAACTTTAATTGAAATAGTAATTCGGTGAGTTGGCCCATGTTTATAGCTACGGCACTAGGTGCACACTACTAAAAGTTCGCACAATATTAATGTTGCGATCCGCACCGTTAAGGGCTTTTTGGAACGAGTTGTATGATCCAAACCGTGAAAAACGGCCCGAAAAAGTGCCACAAGCCCAAGTGGAGCAAGGAATCTATGAAAAGATCCCCTTTTCATACAATTGAGGGATTGATGTTTACGCAGGTCGAATGTCATGAAAACACCGAAAAATACTTGACTTTTCAATAACACCCCGAGAATCACCGAGAAGGTATCTACCTGCCTAACTCTCTGTGACTGGGTGATAATTACGGCTCGTTTGTGCAAAACGTAGTTCAAGAAACGCCCCTGTTTCGCGTGCACTGTGGGGGGACGGCTTGACCTTTTTCTTCTACTGTCTCAGTCAGGTATCTTCAAGGTTTGTGGCGTGGCAACCTGGATTCTCGCTTTTATCTATGCTGTTGGACTGATTCGTCGCTGTCAGGCCGTCAATTCACTCACTTCATTCTTCAACGAAGACAGCTGTTGCGGGTCATGACCGGTGTCCAAAGCGCGTGCCTGTTCGTAGAACTGTGTGGAACGGATATGAGGGGCCAAAACGGGAGTTTAGTTAACCTCGGGTTCTCCAGTTACAAGCCCTTTATAAGCATGTGTGGATAACTCGGACCCACAGCGCGGTTTCCGGGTTTTTTACGTAGGTGTTTTTTGAAAATGTGTAGGACTACGAATTTCTGTGAATAACTCATACAGTTATTCAAAAGTCAGGCAACAACACGGTCCGTCAGCGTACAGAGGTTACACCCGAGAAGGATGAGATTCTCAAGGCACTCGGCTATAAGGAACCTGCCCTCATACAAAAAATATCGACAGGTAAGCCGTAGGCACTACACGAAGTTATCCACAGTCCTGGGATCCCAGGCACAGCAACGGATTCCGGGATTTCGTATATCTACGACTGACGAAGCCGAGGTTACATACTGTAAACATCCAAGGGCGGAACAACAGCGCGATCTGATCTGATAAGAGTTCTAATAGACAGCTGTTTTAAAGAACCTTTTGTGCAAAAGATGATGGGAATTGTGAAGTTTTGTCTGAAAGGGAGAGTGACAAGGGTAACCCCCTGCCACGCTTCCCATAAAAGTAAATATCTGCGTGCTGACTACGGGCGTGAATTTAACATTACACCTGGCCAAGTATAGGCCATGTGGCCACCGTCAATAGTAATGCATTCGCCTGTTACATAGGAACTATCATCGGATGCTAAAAACAGTACAACTCCGGCCACCTCTTCTGGTTTTCCAAGACGGCCCATAGGGTCGACCCACTCATATACATTCCGGAATTTTGCTCCCTCGTCATTTCCAAGGATTTTTTCGATCAAAGGAGTGTCAATGGTTCCTGGAGCAATTGCATTTACTCTAATTCCGTCTCTGGCATAGTCGATAGCCATGGTACGAGTCAAGTTGGTTACTCCACCTTTGGCGGCATTGTATCCAGAACGATTGAAATCAGCCGCTAGTCCTGAAACTGAGGAGCAGTTAATGATGGATGCCCCTTGATGAAGCATGAGTGGTATTAAATATTTGCTTACTAAAAAGGTCCCCCGCAAATCAACGTCCATAATCCTATCCCACAACTCTACAGAATATTCATGGAGTTTCCCGCCCGCCGTATCAATACCTGCATTGTTAAACAGAACATGCACGTTACTATATTGACTCTTAATTTCTTCAACAAATTGCTTGACGCTTTCTTCCCGAGATACATCGACATAGAACGCTCTAGAACTTCCTCCACGCTTGTTAATCTCCTCACTTACAGCTTCTGCAGTTTCAATGTTAATATCGGCACAGATGACTGTCGCCTCTTCTTCTGCAAATCTCAAGGCAGTAGCACGGCCTATTCCTGAACCGGCACCCGTAACGACTGCCACTTTTGATTTCAATCTACCCATGTATAATCCCTCCTAAGATAAATATTTAGAATTTTAATTGACTTAGGAATTATATAATTAATGAGTTCATTTGACAATAATAAATAAACAAAATATAACACAAAAACTGTTCTGATACATTGTAACTGTGTAACTATTTGTGCGATGATCATTGATGAGGAGGGAGCATTGTGTTGGCAGCTCATCGCAGGAAGGAAATTTTTACTATATTGATGTTGGAAAAACAAGTTCTCTATTCTGACTTGGCAAAACAATTTCGAGTCTCGGCAATGACAGTTAGAAGAGATGTGGAACAATTAGAAATCGAAGGTAAAGCAATACGTGTTCATGGGGGTGCCATACTATCCGATCAGAAGTGGGATGCCGAGCCCATTCAGGACAAAGTGACGGTAAACGTTGAACTGAAATTGTCAATTGCTGATACGATTTTATCTTTGATTAAACCTGGGAGTTCGTTATTTTTAGACACTGGAAGTACAATGTATAGCCTAGCACAGGCCCTCAAAAGACATTTTAATGGTTCCTTGAAGATATGTACTCCGGATATCGAAGTTATTAGGACATTAGCTGGGGACGACCGATTCACGCTATTTGCGATAGGGGGACTTGTAGACGGTTCAACATTTAGCGTAATAGGGGAACATGCGATTGACATGATTAATAATTTTCGAGCGGATCGAGCCATTATCGGTTGTGACGGTCTAACCATTCGACATGGTGCAATGGCAGCGCAGGTAACCCATGTTGGTATAAAACGAGCAATGATGGACAATAGTGTGCAAAGTATTCTTGCAGTTGATTCATCAAAAATTGGCCGAATGTCTTTCGCAGCTATCGCACCTTTGGACCACTTCGATTTAATCGTGACTGACTTCAATATCCAATCGGACACTCTATCTTCGTTGGAAAAATCCGGGATAAAAGTTAACGTAGCGAAAGATTTGGGTAACGTAAATTAAATAATTTTAAACTTTGTATTTAATAGTAAAAATAACAAAACTACACAAAAGTTAAAAAAAAAACGTCTAATCAAAACAAATTTTATATTGTTAATGTTCAGACATGGGTATATAATCCATCGCATGAAGCTTTTTTATGGATATGAAAGCATATTCAAGAATGTTTGACCAAAGGGGGAAATATTGTGAGGACATGGCGAAAAGGAACACTAGTGGGTTTGAGTTTAATGACGATGGCCGGAGTAGTGGCCGGATGTGGTAGTACTACGTCGAGTAATAGTACTAGCGGGGGAACACCTGCCAACTCTAGCAGTTCTAACAGTACAGGAAGTCAGTCCAGTTCAAACAGCAAACTTGTTCCACTCAAGCAAATTACTATAGGGTACTCAGTATCAACCCTGACCAATCAATTTTTTGTTGGCTTAACAGCTGGAGTGAAACGCGAAGCAAAGGCTCTAGGTGTGAATTTGATTTTTGATAACGCAGAGGGGAATCCTGGTACTCAAACAAACCAAGTTGAGGAACTTGTGTCACGAAAAGTAAATGCCATAATCCTCAACCCAATTGACGCCCATGGAATCATTCCTGCTGTTCAACAGGCTAATGCTGCTGGAATTCCAGTAATTACACTCGATCGAACAGCTGAGGGAGGTACGATTGATAGTTTTGTGCGAAACAGTAGCAAGGTAATGTCTGAGCAAGCTGCACAATGGATAGCGGACCAATTGAAGGCTCGGTATGGCTCATATAAGGGTAATGTCGTTGACTTGGAAGGGTTGATGAGTACAAGTCCTGGGCAGGCTAGACAGCAAGGTTTCGTGACTGTTATGAAAAAATATCCAAATATACATGTAATTGCAACTCTACCAGGTAATTTTGACCAGCAAACAAGTTATAACGACATGTTGGATGTCATACGTGGACACAGTGGGACAAAAATTGATGCTGTTTTCAATGGAAATGACGATAATGCGGTTGGAGCGGAAAGGGCAATTCAGCAACAAGGGCTATTCAAACCCATAGGTAGTCCTGATCACATTCTTATTGCAAGCATGGACGGGACAGCACAGGCGCTTGCCGCAATAAAATCTGGACAACAAGATATGACTGTCTCCCAGAATCCACTTAAAGAGGCGGAAGCAGCTGTACAAATTGCTGTAGAAAAAATTGAGGGTAAATCCATTCCGAGCAATGTACACTGGCCTTCAATGATGTTGACCCCCAAAAATATAAATTCAACAGCGGCACAACAATTCGGGTTATGGTCGTTGAGTTTGAACGATTCATCCAAAGGTAATATCCCGAACATGAACTCCCTTCCAATTTACAACAGTAACGGGTCCGTAACGGGTTCGCATTCAAATCTTTATAGTCAAATCAGTAAATAGTGAGGTCGTTAATAATGACAGATGCAGTCCCAGCTTTAGAAGTTGTTGGTGTCTCAAAACAATTTAATGGTATTCCGGTATTGAAGGATATATCATTCTCACTTGGTGCTGGTAGGGTACTTGGACTAGTGGGGCAAAATGGAGCTGGGAAAAGCACTTTGATGAAAATTCTTGCCGGAGTCTATACACATGACTCCGGCACAATCAAAGTTCGTGGTCACTCAGTTTCCCACTCTGATCCTATTAGTGCCTTAAAGAACGGAATCGCTACGATACACCAAGAGCTAAGCTTGTGCCCCAATCTTACCGTGGTTGAAAATATGTTCCTGGGCAATCTGTCCGATAACCTTCTAGGGGTCGTCAACCTCAAGAGTTTAATTGAACGTGCCCAAAACGTTTTTGCAGAAATGAATATCAACATCAATCCGAAAGCCATAGTGAGTTCATTATCACTCTCCCAACAGCAAATGGTGGAAATTGCTAAAGCATATTTGAAAAAGCCGAGCATCTTAATCCTGGATGAACCTACTTCATCACTTAATGTAGAAGAAAAAAAGGCTCTATATAAAGTCATCGAACATTTAAAATTAAATAATACTTCAATGATTTTTGTCTCACATTTTTTGGATGAAGTTTTAGATAACTGCGACGAGGTTTTGGTGTTAAGAGATGGTGCTGTTGTGAACGTCGGTCCTTCTGATGGATTTACCATTGAAGGCTTAGTGAGCGATATGATCGATGACAAACTAAACCATTTTTATCCCGATGTTGCAAACAGAAAGAAAGCTGAGGGAAGACCTGTTCTTACTTTAAAAGATGTTGTGATTAAAAGAGCGGGTAGCGACGTTGGACCTATTTCATTTTCTCTAAACAGAGGGGAAATTATTGGCCTTGCGGGTCTCGAGGGTGCTGGTCATGAAGAAGTTGCCAGGTGTTTGGCGGGTTTGAAGCCGCCGCAATCGGGAAAAGTGGTGTTGGATGGAGAAGCAATCAGGCATCTCGATTCTCCTGTAGTGATTTTGAGGAAAGGCATTAATTATGTACCTTCAGATCGAAAAACGGAGGGACTCGTCCTGCCAATGACGTCATATGAAAATGCCAGTTTACCTATTCTAGATAATTTAGCTAGGGCAGTGGGCTTTTTGACGACGCGCACGATCAATAGAGTTTCCCAAGGGTTCCTATCCAATATGAAATTGGCTGGGAATCCTCAACTTCCTGTGGAACGACTGAGCGGAGGCAATCAACAAAAGGTTGTCCTCGCGAAAATGTCGAACGAGAAGATTAAGCCTAAGGTCTTATTACTGCATGACCCAACTCGTGGAATCGATGTGAAGGCCCGTAGTGACATATACAACCTCATTGTGGGACTGGCTGAACAAGGAGTTTCTATATTAATGGTCACTTCGGATTTAGAGGAAGTAGTCTCTATGTGTGACCGGATAATAATGTTTAGACGCGGGAAATCCATAGAGTTAAAGCAAAAATTCACATCCAAAATTGAATTACAGCACTATATTGAAAGCGGGGTCATGGAAAGTGTTAGCAACTGATGGTGCCGTTACAACGCAAACATCTACTACTAGTCGTCGCACGAAGTTTCGAAATCTACGAAACAGTGACCTGCCAATACTAATTGCTCTGCTTGTGCTGGTTGCATACTTCGCGATTTTTGCAAAGGGGTTTTTAACCCCTGGGAACTTATCGACCATCTTGTCCCAGATTTCAATACTGGGAATTGCCGCAGTGGGTCAGACAATGGTGATTTTGATTGCAGGAATCGACCTATCAAACGGAGCTATATTGGCCTTGGCCGGGGTCGTCACAACGACGTGGGCATTGAAAGGACTACCAGTCGGATTAGCCATGTTGTCCACTGTACTGTTGGGTTTAATCCTCGGTTGGTTAAACGGACTGGCCATTTACAAGCTTAGGATGGCTGCATTTATTGTTACTTTAGCAATGATGTCTGCAGCATCGGGTTTGGCTCTAGTTTATACAAACGGCCAGACAGTATTTGGATTTCCAAATGGATATAACTTTTTAGGGTCTGGAAAGATCTTAGGTATTCCGGTATCTATTTTACTGCTACTGATAGTATTTATAATTGCTTGGTTCGTATTAAATAATACATCTTTTGGTAGAAACCTGTATGCCTTAGGTGGAAATCTTCAAGCGGCCAAACTTTCCGGAGTCAGGGTCGACAGAGTCGGGATAATTGTATTTGCTCTTTCCGGAGCTCTGGCAGGATTAGCTTCACTTATCGAGATTGGCCGTTTGGCATCCGCTGTACCTATCGCCGGTCAGGACCTGAATCTTCAAACCATTGCTGCTGTAGTCATTGGCGGAACCTCCTTGTTTGGTGGCGTAGGTCGAATAACGGGCACATTTATTGGTGTTCTATTAATTGGAGTACTAAACAATGGTCTGGCCATTTCAAACGTGTCAGCATTTTGGGATACCACAATTCAAGGCATTGTTATCTTTCTGGCTGTGTTAATAGACGCCACGATGCACCGTAATCGGAACTAAGGTCACACGTTCACATCCGATATACTCTAAGACCCTAGAAAAAGGGACTAAGTACTAATGGTTGCCATTGAAACAATTGAAACAAAGACGCAGAAGTAGCAAATTCCACGAAGTCTGGTAAACATGTGCACGACATTCTTTTACAATGGGGGCATAACCTATGGAAAACAAATTACTAGATTTCACGAATTTCAAGATTGTAGACCTTTCAGTGACTGTTTCGGAATCTTTACCTTCCTATTGGCCAACACATATGCCGTTTAGTTCAAGAGTATGGAATTATTACGTGAGTTTAGAAGAGAAGCAGGGGCATGTACTGAGCTCAGCTCCCTATCAGACTCGCTTTTGGATAATTGATGAGCACTGTGGGACCCACTTTGACGCTCCCACTCATTTTATTCCTCCAGATGACTCCGGATTGCCATGGGCAAACGCGCTGGGTTCCCAAACTGGTGATAAAGTCCCACTTAATGAATTAATGGGTTCGGCTGTTTGTATTGATGTGAGTAGTTTGATTAGTTCAGATGTTCCTCTTGGTGAGAGCCCGTGGATTACGGCAAGTCACATACAAAACTGGGAATCCCAACACGGAGTGATTAACCGTGGTGAGGTTGTGTTATTTCATACAGGGTGGGCCCAGTACTACGTTGAGGGGGAAGATGGGGAGAAGTATTCTCGCAGACCCTTAATACATCAAA
The DNA here is from genome assembly GCF_021739485.1 of Alicyclobacillus tolerans. Taxonomy (GTDB): domain Bacteria; phylum Bacillota; class Bacilli; order Alicyclobacillales; family Alicyclobacillaceae; genus Alicyclobacillus_K; species Alicyclobacillus_K tolerans_A. Next base: position 34,460 of record NZ_JAJFNK010000040.1, on the reverse strand, counting down.
GTACAGTTGCTTGGCCTGCACCTAATTTAGAAGCAATATTATATTTGCACGAAAAAGGCGTAAGGTGCATCGGCATTGATGCTCCTAGTGTTGGTGCAGCTCACGATGGGGCACCTGCTCATCAAGAAGGGTTGAGCAGAGGGATGAGGTATGTTGAGAACCTCACTGGACTGGATAAGTTACCAACCCGAGGATTTGCGTTTATGTTTTTACCCGTGAAGGTCAAGGGTTCCACAGGGGGGCCCGGAAGAGCGATCGCCATAGTCAAGACCACCGAGGAAATAGCGGAGGTTGAATGATGAGTGTCATTGATGATTTACTTAAAACCGTTTCTTTACCGAAAATGACCACTATTCGCCAGCATTTTCAAAGTTCCAAGGTTGTTGATATAGACCTAGCAGTAAACGCTGCGTTTAGTGAGGAAAATGGCAAGTTGAATTGGCCATCGGGTAAAAACGTTGCTGTGGTGGTTGGTAGCCGTGGCATCGCAGACATCCATGAAATAACAAAAATCACGGTTTCAGTATTACGCGCCAAAGGATATGATCCGTTTGTAATTCCAGGAATGGGCAGCCACGGAGGAGCCACAGCAGACGGTCAAAAAGAGGTCTTAGCCAGTCTGGGTGTGACGGAGGAGTTTATTGGCGCTCCAATTCGTTCTTCCATGGACGTGGTGCAAATTGGAGAATTGCCAAACGGTCTTCCTATCTATGTCGATAAGTTGGCGTACGCTGCAGATGGCATTGTGCTCATTAACCGGATCAAGCCCCATACAGCTTTTCGCGGGAAGTATGAAAGTGGCATCGTAAAAATGATTGCCATCGGCTTAGGAAAGCAAAAGGGTGCTGAGTCGTATCACAAACTGGGCTTCGGACATATGGAAGAACATATTGTTAGAGTGGCCAATGAGATTCTCAGTAGGCATAAAATTGTTTGTGGCGTCGCGGTCATTGAGAATGCTTATGACCAGGTGACTAAGATAGAAGTTCTGCCTGCCGACGAGATCCTGGAGCGAGAACCAGCCTTGCTGGAATTTGCAAAACAAAGTATGCCAAGGATTTTGGCGGACGATATCGACGTGTTGGTTGTTGACGAAATTGGGAAGAACATCAGCGGCGACGGAATGGATCCGAACATTACAGGTCGTTATGGCACTGAATTCGCAATAGGCGGTCCCAATGTCACGCGCATTGCCGTTTTGCGTCTCACCGAAAAAACCCATGGGAACGCAAACGGCTTAGGAGTCGCCGATACGACAACGAAACGCTGCTTTAAGGAGGTCGACTTCGAAAAGACGTACCCAAACGCGCTGACTTCCACCGTCGTTTCACTCGTGAGAGCACCGATGATTTTGGAAAACGACCTGCGTGCGATTCAAGCAGCGATTAAAACGGCCAATGTTTTGTACGACGACCAAGTCAGGGTCGTTCATATCCGCACTACGCTGAGCCTGGACGTCATTCGCGTCTCTGAGTCACTGCTCCCCGTTGTGGTGAATCGACCCGATGTTGAGGTGTTAAGTCAACCGTCACCGTGGCCGTTTGGCGAATCTGGAGAACTGGATTTTGCCGGTTGTTGGTCCTCGGAATAAGAAAACGGTCTGACCGTGTGCAGGCCACGCAGAGATTTGACAGCTATGAACAGTCGGGGGTGGCCTGCGCAAACAGCATGGGGAAATTATGGAAAATTGAAAGGTGTGTTACAGTCATTGGGCGACCGAGTTGTCGTGGCATTTTCCGGCGGGGTGTACAGCACGTTCCTGTTAAGGCCGCTCTCGAGACGCTGGGAGAGGATCGTGTTCTTTCAGTAACCGAGGATTCGGAAAACGGTAAAGGCCAGCGAGTTGGCCAAGGAACTGAACAGTCCACATTTGGTGATTTCAACGAGTGAGCTGAACGTTCCCGGTTATGCTGAAAATGCCGTGAATCGTTGATATATTTTGAAACGAGTTATTTTGACACCTCAATCCATCACTTTGTCGCGAGGGTACCGGCATGTCATGTTTGGGATATGTTTAGAAAACCCGCGTGAGATTATTGGAATCTCATGAAGAGAATTCGGGACAAAGTTAGGATATTTAGTAAAACCACAAGGACATTTTTGGACCGATCACTCAGATGGTTTGCGGCCACACGTGTGGCTAAAGGTTCCGAACGATGTTGGATGTAAATCGATGTATTTTGGGGCGTGAATGTCTTGATCACAAAGAGATTGGGAAGTTTTGGACTGAAAGTAACGTAGCTTTGCCTGGGAACCATGACGTTTGCGAACCAAGCGGATAAGAAAACGTCGTATGACATTATGGACAAGGCGTTTGAAGGTGGAGTCCACTTTTTGACACGGCGGACGGGCGTGGCGCGTTGCACAAGCATTGAGTCTAGCAGAGCGCAAAGGGTATGTGCGCATTGCAAGCGTTCAGCCGCGCTACAATTTGTTGTTTCGCATGATCGAAGAGGAACTTGTCCCGCTTTGCTTGGATGAAGGGGTCGGATTGATGACCTACAATCCCTTGGCTGGTGGCATGTTGACCGGACGTTACCGGCCAGGAGCCGATGTGGAGAAGGGCACGCGCTTTGCTTTACAGGGAATCAGCAAGGCTGGGGAAATGTATCAGGAGCGGTATTGGCAAGATGCGACATTCGAAGTCATCGAGGAATACCGGAATTGGTGCCAAGAGCGCGGACTCGACATGGCCACCACAGCCGTGCGCTGGGTCATTCAGCAACCTGGCATTACCTCAGCGATTATCGGCGCCAGCCGTCCGGAGCAGTTAGATGCCAGCCTTAAAGCTGTGCAAGCGGATCCACTCTCTGAACAAGAACTTCAGTGGTTGAATCACCTTTGGTTTGCCCTGCCTCGTCGCAAAGGGGAACGTTAAGAGATGGCGTACGCACAGGGTCATTACCAGGTGCTCGTTCCTATTCGGTCATGGTAAACAAATAATGCCTTAACTGCAATGTATTACATCCCGTATTTGTTATAGTTGATTATTGTTAATTTTCAAGAACGACCGATGAGGAGACAGGTAATAAAGAAGGGGCGTGGACTCTGTGAAAGCAAAAGCGGCAATTGTGGGCTCTGGAAACATCGGAACTGATTTGTTATTTAAGTTGCAAAGAAGTGAGTGGATTCAACCTGTTTGGATGATTGGCATTGATCCGGCTTCCGATGGCTTGCTTAGGGCCAAGGCTCTTGGTTTAGAAACCTATAGTGACGGGTTGCAGACTACGTTAGACAGAGGGATTCGTCCCGACATAGTATTTGATGCGACCAGCGCGCGGGCGCATGTGCGTCATGCCAAATTGCTTAGGGAAGTGGGAATTCAGGCAGTAGACTTGACTCCTGCTGCACGCGGTCCTTATGTAATAGCCGGAGTAAATTTAGGAGAACACCTTGATTCTCCCAATGTCAACATGGTCACATGCGGTGGGCAAGCCACCGTTCCTATGGTATACGCTGTGAACCGTGTTACTAAAGTTTCCTATGCAGAAATTGTGGCCACGATTTCTAGCAAAAGTGCGGGGCAGGGAACCCGACAAAATATTGATGAGTTTACGCAGACAACGGGGAAGGCGCTCGAAGCCATTGGAGGCGCTCGCCGTGGAAAAGCGATTATTATATTGAACCCTGCGGAACCACCCATACTCATGCGGGATACGATCTATTGTCAAATTGAAAATGGAACTCAACAGACCTTCCGACAAGTCGAAAAGTCTATTCACCAGATGGTCGAACATATGAAAACGTTTGTACCAGGTTACCGGTTGAATCGAGATCCCATTTTTAAAGATGATTTGGTGAGTATCTCAATCGAAGTCGAAGGTTTGGGAGATTATTTGCCGGTTTATGCAGGCAATCTTGACATTATGACTTCTGCTGCGGCAAGAACAGGCGATGAGTTGGTTCGTTTTCGATTTGGAAAACAAGGAGGAGATCGTGCATGAAGCAAGTCAAGATTACTGATGTGACACTTCGCGATGGCATGCACGCCGTTCGTCACCAATTTAGTGCACAAGATGCCAAAGAAATCGCCATGGCTTTGGATAAAAGTGGTGTCAGCTTGATTGAAGCAACTCATGGGGACGGTTTAGGTGGAAGTTCAATTCAATACGGTCTTGCGAAAGAGGACGAAACGGTTTATCTCCGCACCGTATGTGAGAATGTCAAAAACACCAAGGTGGCTGCATTGCTGTTACCTGGAATCGGAACGGTGGAGGACTTAAAGCGAGCAGTTGACGCCGGAATTGGCGCCGTAAGAGTGGCTACCCATTCGACTGAGGCGGATATTTCTCAACAGCACATTGGTGAAGCACGGAAGTTAGGTTTAGAGACCGTGGGATTCTTGATGATGTCTCATATGACACCCAGCAGTGTCTTGGTTGAAGAAGGTCGCAAGATGGAGTCTTATGGCGCAGATGCCGTTTACATAGTGGATTCTGCCGGTGCTATGTTGATGGACGAGGTACGTGAGAAAGTAGGCGCACTTCGTGAAGCTCTTAGCGAAACGTGTGAGATTGGGTTCCATGCCCATAATAATCTCGGAGTCTCAGTCGCAAACTCGTTAGCGGCAATTGAGGTCGGAGCCGAACGTATCGATGCAAGTCTGGCTGGATTAGGTGCAGGAGCGGGAAATACGCCCTTAGAGGTATTTGTAGCGGCGTGCGAAAAACTGAAAATTTACACGGGGGTAGACCTTTATACCGTTATGGACGCCGCAGAAGACGTTGTTCGTCCGAAAATGTTTCGGCCCATTATTACGGACAGAACCAGTTTAACGATGGGCTATGCCGGGGTTTATTCCAGCTTTTTGCTCCATGCCTTTCGGGCCGCGGAGCAGTTCAACGTCGACCCACGCGATATTCTGATTGAATTGGGCAATCGACGTGTTGTCGGTGGACAAGAAGACATGATCGTAGATGTGGCGTTTCTACTAGCACGTAGGCAGTAATCCGGCTCTTAAGTATTGATGATAGGCGGTGTAAAAAAATGAGTGTTTCAAAAAAACTAAAGGATAGCCAACCCGTATTCGGTTCATTTGTTTTATCACACGATCCGAGCATTGTTCGTGTGGCAGCAACAGCAGGATTAGATTTTTTAGCACTGGATTTTGAACATGGATTGTTTGATGGGCCAATCACGCACGACTTCATAAATGCAGTGTATGGCACAGAAACAGAATTGTTTATCCGTTGCACCATGAATGAGGTCCCGCGATTGGGTGCTTATTTTGACTCAGGTCTGAATGGTGTAATCGTTGCTGGATGTTCCTCTCTTGAAGATGTTCAAAAAGTAATTGACGTCGTTAAATTTCCACCTGACGGAAAAAGGGGATTAAATCCGTTTGTCCCTGGAGGTACCTTTGGGCTCGTATCCCCCACAGAGTTTGTGCGCAAAGCAAATGAGGCGAGTTCGGTTTGGGTGCTTGTAGAGAGTGTACAACTTCTCTCAGACTTGGATGTCATCTGTACTTTACCGAACTTGGGCGGGATATTTCTAGGACCGTATGACCTTTCTGTAGATATGGGTCGACCGGGAGAAACAAACTCGGAAGAGGTCAGGAAGACCTTGCAGTCTGCTATCGATACGGTCTTACTGAGTGGACAGCCTGTCGGCATTTTTGTTAAGGACAAGGAAGATGCCAGGTATTGGCTTGAAAATGGAGTGCGTTTTGTCATTTTGGGGGTTGACCAGGCTGTTTTGGCAAACGTATGGCAGAAAACCATTTATTCACTAAGGTCACGTTAAAAAGGTTTAAAAAGAGGAAGTAGAATTTACGAAGCTCATAGAATTTCTCAGCGAAGGCGCCCGAGTGGGGGCAGAAACGGCGTCTTGGCTCTGCCTGTTTTCTACAAAGCCAGCTAAATCATGGAATTAATTTCCATAAAGGTGCCCGGTACCGTCACGTTTCGAAATCACCACAGAGTTAGCACACACAGCCGGGACCTGGAGCAAACTCTGCAGGTATGCGAAGGGTTTGCAACGCATTCCAACGTGTCATCTTGGATTGGGGCACTCACGACTTGTCCGTACTGGTGAAGGCAGCTGAATAACCTAATACAAAGTTGGAACCGGTTCCCCTAGAACAAGCCGGACGCATATGCAATGCGATCAACTGGGGTATTGCCGCAACCAACCCGTATATGAAATCACGTGATTCGATCACTCGGCACGCTCAGTTACCTGATGGTCGACGACTGTAGCACTTCAATACAGCAGAAACCACGGACTACTGGGGTTTTACACATTCTGGCAGGGTAGGCCGTTTCGCCCGAAGTCAATGAACGCATCTTGTCCATCGTTCTCCACATGGCAGAAGAAATCCTGAAAATGGGTTTCGACCCCAAGCCGCTCCTAGGAACATCAAAGGCGGCATTATGACCATCGAGAAAATGGGTAGGACGGCCATTCACGGATGAGTAGCGCCCGAACACGGTTTGGTCATTGTGGATACGCCCGGCCACGGCACGGCGCAGATGACTGGCATGATTGCCGGCGGCGCGCAAGTGGCCATTTTCACGACGGGCCGCGGGACGTCTAAAGGTTCAGCCGTTGCTCCTGTCATCGAAGAGGGGACCAAGAGTTTCCTATTCGAACGCATGCGCGACAACATGTAATGCTGGCGTAGTCATCGACGGATTGGAAACAGTCCGCTAGTCCGGAGAGTGCTTATTCCAGCCCATGATTGACGTCATCAACGCAAGCAATCTGGGCTGCCTGGACACCGGGAATTTGGCATTTACCGCATCGGGCACAGTTTGTAAGTCGCTGCAAATGAACTATCCCAAACGTCCCATTGAACCACAAACCCTGCGAGAGGACTTTGAGGGGTTGCCACGGTGATTTTGGCAACGCCGAATGACACCCTCCTTTAAGTTTAAAGGTTTTACAAGAAGGTGAATGGAATGGGTGACACCAAACGCCCTTTTGTCGTTCAGAAACCCGAAGATGACGTGGCAACGGCTTTGACGGACCTCAAACAGGGAACGCAGCTTGTCGACTCAGAGGGACACTTTGAGGTTGAACTCAAGCAGGACATCCCATTTGGACACAAGTTTGCCTTACGCAACCTTGAAAGCGGTGCACTCGTCCACAAGTACGGTCAGGTGATCGGAGTCGCGACCCAGTCCATTACAGCGGGTGAACACGTGCACGTGCACAATGTCGACAGTCGCCGCGGCCGCGGGGATCTTGCAAAGGAGCGGTCCTCATGAGTACCGTGCAAGCTTTTCGGCGACCGGACGGTACGGTGGGCATCCGCAATCACTTGTTCATTCTTCCGGCGGTGGTATGCGCCAATCAGGTTGCCATCGACCTCGCAAGGCGCAATCCCGCACTCAAGTATATTGAACATCAACACGGCTGCGGCCAAATGGGCGCTGACTTAATTCAAACACAGCGCGTATTTACGCATTTGGCGCAACACCCGAACGTCTACGGCAGCATTTTTGTCGGTTTGGGGTGTGAAGGCATTGTCGCGAAAGACTTGTTTGCCAGTGCCCACAGTCAATCGGACAAGCCGATGGACCTCGTCATTATCCAGCAATCCGGAGGTACTCTCGGTGCAGAATCCGCGTGTGAAGAATGGATTGAGGCCAGAAGCCAGGAGGTCAAGCATCAGGTTCGCACGGAAACAGCTTGGGACGAAATCTCCGTGGGCGTTTTGTTCGACGAGGTTTCTGGGGAACAAGCCGAAACGGTGGACGCCGCACTGGCTGCGCTTTGGGAACTCGGCGTCAAATTGATTTTGCCCGGTTCCCAGGCAGAGCACGCGGCGCGTCTGGGCCAGGCGGAAGCCATCGACCACGGAGAGAAAGCCTCTTCCCGCTTGGCGCTCATGAAGGAAGGTTCGAACGCCCTGGAAACCCTAACGGGTCTGACGGCCGCTGGTGCGCACCTAACCGTGCACCTGGCCAACCGCGCTCACGCGTTCGGCAACCCGCTGACTCCTCTCGTGCGATGGTCCATCAGCCCGGCATCGTATCGGCAGTACCGCGACGACTTTGATGGACAGCTTCAAGACGAACTGGATATTCCGAGGCTTTTAGAGCAATTAATTCGCATCGTCAACGGACAGGAATCTATTGCCGAGAAACTGAACATGGACGACTTTGCATTGTACCGCATTGGACCGACGGTGTAAAAACAAAGAACTCTTATACGGGAGAGAGATAGCCGATGCCTAGTGAATATGGTGTGGCCGTCATTGGTAGCATTACTATTGACGTTAGTGTGAAAGCCCCTCGATTGCCAAGACGGGGACAGACAGTTGTTGGTAGTGATTTTAGGTTGATATCCGGAGGTAAGGGTTCTAATCAGGCTGTGATGTCGGCACACATGGGGAGTCCGACGTGGATGGTTGGATGTGTGGGAAACGATGTACTGAATGGCCTAGTTCTCGGGAGCCTCCAGCAGAATGCTGTTAATACGAAATTTGTGAGTATTCTTGAAGGGGAAAGTACAGGAATTGCTCATATTAGAATCGATGAAGGGGGAGATAATGACATTGTCATTGTCCCATTGGCTAACTCAAAAACGAATCAAGTCCATGTAGATGCTTTTTTTTCAGATGTTATTGACTTAAATGTTCTACTCTTACAGTTGGAAATTCCAGTACCGACTGTTTATTACGCAGCTAAACGGGCGAAAGAGAAAGGAATTAGAGTCATTTTCGATCCTGCACCAGCGATATCTTTCACCGATCAGATTTATCAATATATCGACATAATTACCCCAAATGAAACGGAGGCATCTGTGCTTACTGGAATCGAGGTGACTGATGTAGCAACGGCAAAGGAAGCTGCTGAAGTTTTCCACAACAAAGGAGTCTCTACTACAGTAATAACACTTGGAGATAAAGGAGTAGTGACACTAAATAATGATGGATTTCATCACTATGAAGCGTATCCAGTTGACGCTATAGATACAACGGCCGCTGGCGACGCGTTTACAGGAACTCTTGGAGCATGTCTTTCCCAAGGCAGGGACTTTGATAACTCTATAGTATATGCCATGGCAGCAGGCGCACTCACTGTAACACAGATGGGAGCACAGCCTTCCCTCCCTACAAAAGAAGCAATCCGTAATTTCCTAATGGAGAGGCGAATAAAATGAAGAACACGAATGGAATACTAAACTCGAAAATATCAAGGGTTATCGCAGAAGTAGGACATACTGATCTATTGTTAATCAGTGATGCGGGATTGCCAATTCCGCAGAGTGTGGAACGCATAGATGTTGCAATTGTGCCAAACATACCCCGGTTCTTAGATGTCCTCAAAGCAATTCTGTCAGAATTATCGGTTGAGAGGATCGTTTTAGCCGAAGAAATTAAGTCGGTCAATCCACGGTTTAATGAAGAAATTCTATCGCTCTTCCCCAGCAACATTGAGGTTACTTACGTATCCCATACAGATTTCAAGAGAACAACACAATGCGCCCGAGTAGCCATTCGTACAGGGGAGTTTACCCCATACGCGAATATCATTCTCCAGGCTGGTGTCGTGTTTTGATGTGGAAGGTATCTTTCCTGGAAAGAAAGAGCACTGGTGTTGCATAACAGTCATTTACTTACCGGACTCTGTAAGGACGTACACATGTGCACTATTCATCATCACTTCGTTTGAAATAGATTTCAAGTACTTAGATGGGGAGGAAATATTTTCATGGTCTCAGAACTTATGTATGCTGCTGTGATCCATGGACCTAAAAATGTGTCTTACGACATGGTGGAGATTCCGTCCTTAAAGGATGACGAAGTGCTTGTCCGTGTTCGTAATGTAGGGGTGTGTGCAACTGATTTAGAAGTCTATCAGGGTCAAATGTTATACTTTCAAAATGGGAAAGCAAAGTTTCCTATCATCCCTGGTCACGAGTGGTCGGGGGAGGTTGTAAAGCTTGGCGCGAATGTACACGACTTTGTGATTGGTGATCGCGTCGTAGGAGAAACGACAATACCTTGCAGAAAGTGCACTTACTGTACATCAGGTCGGTATAATTTGTGCCCATTTAGAAAGGAAAACGGGGTCCTAAATAAGGATGGTGGTGCAGCACAGTTTATGTCTTATCCTGCAGTGAGTCTACATCTTTTTGAGGAAAGTATCAGTTTTGAGCAAGCTTGTTTAGTCGAGCCATCTGCAGTAGCTTATCGCACAGTTCAGCGTTTGGGTATTACCCCTTCTGACACGGTGGCAGTATTCGGCGCGGGTACGATCGGCTTACTAACAATACAAATTTGCAAAATTTTTGGGTCCCAGCATATTGTTGCCATAGATGTACTGTCCGACCGGTTGTCGAAAGCAAAGTCTCTTGGTGCGCATGATGTTATAAATTTGTCTCAGGAGGACTTGGTGGAAGCGGGAAACAAAGTGACTCGTGGACGCCTCTTTACAGCCGTCGTTGAGGCTTCAGGAAATCCAAGTGCTGTTGAAAAGACATTGGAAATTGTAGCCCCTGGTGGGCGCATTGGATTGGTAGGATTGTGTGGTTCTAAGCGCGCAAATTTGAATGTGGACAAGGTGGTCACGGGAGATATTGCTTTAATAGGGACACTGGCGAGTCCGGGAGTGTGGGATACTACGATTCGGTTAGTACAATCAGGCCAGTTAGATACTGAGAAACTGGTCACCCACCGTCTACCTCTTCAAGATCTAAAGAAGGCTTTCGACCTGATGGAAAGCCGTGATGAAAGTTTAGGCAAAATCGTCATGAATGTTGAACATGAATCAATTTAGCACTTAAAATATAAAGGCTAGCCTGAAAGTTCTGGATTCATGATTAACAGTTTTTTTCATGTTTGCACGTACCATTGGATATGACAAGGTGTGGCTAGTTTGACGCATACATTTTGCCTACCTTAGCGGTGTGTTTTATGGAGTGAAGCAGCCCAAATTGGCCGCCGACTTGGTGCACCTCTAATATACCAGAATATCTTGAAATAATGGGAATTAACCTACACAAATCCGTGTCTTAGTTAATAGAATACTTGGTGGAGAGTAGTGTTCCTATCGCACCCATCAAAAAAGGGCCCAATCAGGCCCTTTTTTGATGGAAGTTATTCCTCTAGTTCTATAGAAATTGTTAACTCGGCTTCCACAGTCGTAGATATGCAAAATCCCGGAATCCGTTGCTGCGCTTGTGATCTTAGGACTGTAGATAACTTCGTGTGGTGCCTACGGCTTAGCTGTAACGCACCTGCTGCAATACAAAAAGCACGAAATCATGCACCTACGATGAAACACCGTTGGGCATGACTTCGTTCTTCGATTGATCTATAAAACTAAACCCGAGAGAACGTCATCTTTTTCTGGTGCTCGTTACGAAAAAATGGCTACCTCGTCATGTTCGACAAGGTTCCATAGCTTGGCACTAATTTTTGATGCCTGGTCAATTGGCATCGTGTAAATGGCACAATCTAAGAACTTTTGTTCGATCTCTTCATTTGATAGTGGGTTCACTGGTGCGCCCCGTGGGTGTTCTACTGTTTTTTCAATTGAGCTGCCGTCCGTTAATGTTATTTTAATGTGCGTTCCCTCGTACTCCGGATGATTTTGATCGTTGGTTACTTTCGAGAAAAATTGTTGAATTTCCGGTCTTTGCACCTGCTCATCCGTAAAGGTCGAAATACTGATATTACGGTCAAAGAGCGCGCTCGCTACAGTGTATTGGATGGAAAATTTTCCTTCTAGGCCATCTTCCGGTTTGTCGTAAATCAATGCAGACTGTTCACCAGGCTTTGTCTCAATATGCACAGATGAGACTTGTTCTGGAGATAGGTTATATTCTGTAGCTAGAGCCAGGCATCCATCAATTGCACGATGAGTCATGTAGCAACAAGGGTATTTCTTAACGTCAATTCCCGAATTCAGTAATGCCCATGGTTGACCAAGCTGCGGGGTGAATTCTACGGAATCAGGAAACTCTGCGTCAAATATATGAAAGAAGCTAAGTGGACCAGAGAATATATCGGGATTTGCCGTTAAACCAACCTGAGCCATATAGGCAGCTTGCACACCTGCTTTGGCAGCTTCGCCGGCATGAAGGGGTTTAGTCATTGTACCAAAGTTCAACCTTAGACCTCCAGACAGTGAAGCCGCGATACCCAATGCATATCGAATCTGGTCCACGGACAGATTTAGTAGACGAGCCGCAGCGGCACAAGACGCGAGGACTCCGACTGTAAATGTCGGGTGCCAACCTTTTGTATAGTGGTTGTAGCCCATTAATTCGCCAACTCGACTAGCAACCTCAAATCCTACGGCATAGGCATCCAAAGTATCTAAACCAGAGGCTCCAACGTCTTGTGCCACCGCAAGTGCTGCTGGAACAAGGGTGGTACTAGGGTGACCACGCATGGGGCTATTGACATCATCAAAGTCTGCAGCATGTGCAGCTAGGCCATTCAGCCAAGCTGCATACGAAGGCGATGTCTTCATTTGTGTTCCCCAGATTTCAGACTGTCCTTCCTGTGAATAGAATTTCTCACCCACTTTTCTTGCGAGAGACCATATTTCTTGTTGGGTGCCAAATAACCCAACTCCTACAGTATCTATAAATGCACGAGTTGCGGCTGCAGAGAGGTCCTCCTTGGATAAGTGGTTTTCTTTGTTTGATATAAATTCTGACAGTTCATTAATGATTGACATGAAAAGCACCTCCGGGTGTAGACTGGTATTTGTTGGTGTATCTGTACAGCCTTTGCACCATTACTCCCTTTCTACTGTAATACTTTGGTTGGAATGTTCCGTCAATGGGGTATCGTAAACTTCCCACTGGGTGGGATGTTTTCCAAGAAAGCGCTCACATTCCAAAGGTCATACCTATAATAAATCTAAGATTCTAAATTATAGGAATGGTGGGATGCGTAAATGTCAGTGACAGGGGTAGAACTGGGGCGGGGGATGATTGCTGCAAGGGTCAACCGTTTACCAATGACAAAACTCCACGGTCGGATTGTCGTTATCCTCTCGCTCGTATTTCTGTTTGAATTGGGAGACTTAAACACTTTTGGTTACGCGGCACCTGCTCTAATTAAATATTGGGGCCTTAAGGTTTCGCAGGTTGGGCTGATTGTTTCAGCCTCTTTTCTGGGAATGTTCTTAGGAGCGTTGGTTGGGGGATGGTTCGCAGATCGAGTGGGGCGCAGGAACGCGTTGATGTGGGCAACTGTATGTTATTCAATTTTTTCTTTGGTGAATGCGTTTACATCGACTCCAGGGGCCCTGGAAGTCGTGAGGCTACTGACAGGTGTTGGCATGGAAGCCATGACTGTGGTTGGTCTTACCTACGTGTCTGAGATGTTTCCGAAGGACGTTCGAGGTCGGTACCAGTCGTTAATACTAGGGATTGGTTTGTTAGGTATCCCGATGATGGCCTGGTTTGCACGTTTTGTCGTTCCTACGGGTCCAGACGGCTGGCGTTGGATTTTCGTCCTGGGTGCGGTGGGGCTCATTGTTACAGTGCTTATTCGTCGTTATCTTCCTGAATCACCTCGCTGGCTCGAGGTTCACGGCCGAAGCGAGGAGGCTGAACAAGTTCTTGTACGTCTCGAGCGGAGCATTGAAGAGGTAATTGGGCGTCCCTTACCAGAACCACAATCAGGTGAGGAGGTTGTTTTGACTGAAAAGGTACGTGTTTCCGAACTGTTTAGCAAAGATTTGCGAAAACGGACGATTATTCTTTCGCTAGCGTGGATTGTAGGTATTCTTGGATTCTACGGCTTTGTCGCTTGGGTTCCAACGCTATTGGTGGAACACGGATATAGCGTGGTACAGAGTCTGACCTTCTCATCCGTAATTAGTTTAGGAGCGGTTCCAGGTGCCCTGTTGGCATGGCCAATCACAGACCGATTTGGGCGTAAGGAAAGCATTTTGTTCATCGAGATCCTCATTGCTATTTTCGTTATCTTGTACGGGATGATGTTTAACACAACGACGGTTGTTATCTTTGGTTTTCTCTCAGCACTACTTCTACAAACGCAGACTGCACTGTTGTATGCGTATACACCAGAGATCTTCCCCACACGGTTACGTGGAATTGGAGCTGGATTTACGGACGGTCTAGGCAGACTCGCCAATGTCGGTGGCGGAGTTTTGGTAGCAGCCATATACGGAGGACTCGGCTACTTAGCGGTCTTCATCTATGTTGCGGCAGCATTTCTCATTGAAGGAGTCTTACTCGGTGTTTTTGGCGAAAAGACAGCCAAACGTGAGCTTGAACGCATTGCTAAGTAGGCATAGGTTTTTGCCATGTCTTCGTAGTTGTACGACTCATGTTGCATCTGAAAGGAGGTGAATTCTAATGCCAACTGACATGGAAAAGAATCTAATCCGTGGTCCATCGAATGTCATTACTCAGGACTTTTTACTTCTGGAGAAGATGCTAGCTGTTCTCGACAGTATGGAAGGAAATCGCCTCCTATCGATGACAGATATATCTAGAACAACCGGTATTCCTAAGACTACATGTCAGCGCTTGCTGCAGGCCCTGCAACGACATCACCTAGTCCACCAGGAAGGTCGGTACTACGGCCTGGGCAGCAGAATCTTTTCTTACGTCTTCTCTAACATTTATTTACTTCCCATGGCAGGTTTGGCACGTCCAGTTCTACGACAACTGCGTATTGACACGGGTATCAGTGCTGCATTATTTGTACGTCAAGGTGCTTTTCGTGTTGCTGTTGCAGTGGATGAGGGACCCCAAGGGGGAACCCACTACTTGGACGTGGGGCAGGTTGGGGTCATTTATGCGGGATCACCAAGCAAGGTGTTGATGGCTTGGCTCCACAAAGCGGAACGGGATTCCATTTTGTCGGAGTTGCAATGGGTACCGATTACACAGCGAACCCCAAGGTCCAAGGAGGTATTTGAGCAATGCTGCCGAGAGATCAGAAATAAGGGATACGCAGTCAGCTTAGGAGAACGCGAACCGACTGCGTTTTCAATCAGCGTACCCATAACAGACCACACCAATCGTGTAGTAGCCGCGTTGGGAATTACGGGTCCCATTGAGCAATATTCAGACCAAAATCTTCAAGTATGGTTACCCGTTTTGCAGGAAACTGGGCGAACCTTGTCCACGAAACTACGTGAACAGAATCCACATTAAGGTTTTGTCTAGGGTCCGGATAGGAGGGAGAATTTTGGAAAGTAATCGCGTATGGATTCGGGATGTTGCACCTCGTGATGGTTTTCAAATTGAACCACAATTTGTGCCACTAGATGTGAAGGTCGAGACGATTAACGCTTTGGCCAAGGCTGGGGTGCCAAGTATCGAAGCGACTTCTTTTGTCCACCCCAAAGCGGTTCCGCAAATGGCGGATGCGGCGGAAGTCATGACCAGGATTGAACGCTACCCCGGTACCACGTATGCGGTTTTGGTTCCCAATCTTGTTGGAGCAAAACGAGCACTCGAATGTAACCCCGACCAAATCAATTTGGTAGTATCCGCAAGCGAGAGTCATAACCGAGCCAACCTGAATCGGGAGACCTTTGAAACCCTCGACGGATTTCGAGACATTGCCAGTTTAATTCGTGGTTCAGGGGTCGACTTACATGGTGGGATTGCCACATCCTTTGGATGTCCCTTCGAAGGAAGTGTTCCCGTTGAACGTGTATTGCGGGTGGTTGAGCGCTATCTCGAACTCGGTGTAACGGCAGTGGGACTAGCAGATACGACCGGCATGGCGAACCCGCGACAGGTCCAAGAGATTGTGGAAGCCGTGCAGAAACGCTGGCCAGACCTAGAGGTGCACCTCCACTTTCACAACACACGAGGCATGGGGCTAGCCAACGTATTTGCTGGTTATCTCAGCGGGATTCGGCACTTTGACGCCTCTCTTGGCGGGATTGGTGGGTGTCCTTTTGCCCCCGGTGCAACAGGAAATATTTGTACTGAAGATACTGTTCATATGCTTCATGAAATGGGCATTGAGACCCAAATCAATTTGGACGCACTGATTTCTGCAGCAAAACGACTAGAAAAGCAGCTAGGGCATTCACTGCCCGGTCAGGTCATGAAAGCGGGTAAAACAAGCGACCTGCATCCACTGCCGTCTGCAATGCAATATGAAAAGACCGAGTAGAGGTGAATATAAATGGCTGTACTTTTACAAGAACGATTGGATGACGGACGGATCTGTGTACTTACTCTGAATCGTCCTGAGGTGATGAATGCTGTAAATACTGAACTGGGAATGGCGATGGACCACGCAGTGTCTGAAGTGTTGGAGGACCCTAAGGTTCGAGTGATCGTGTTTACAGGGGCCGGTGACCGGGCTTTTTCAACAGGCGGTGACCTGAAAGAACGAAACGGCATGACTGAAGAAGCGTGGCATCGTCAACACAGGATGTTTGAGGAGGCTCATCGTAAAATCCGCGCTTCTATCAAACCTGTCATCTGTGCGGTTAACGGATATGCCCTGGGTGGCGGATGTGAACTGGCACTCAGCGGGGATTTCATTTGTGCCTCAACGACCGCAAAATTCGGTCTGCCTGAAGTGACTCGCGGTATTATTCCGGGGGTTGGAGGGACACAAACCTTGGGACGTTTTCTTCCCCGGGGTCGGGCGATTGAAATGCTGTTGACGGGAAAACCCATTAGTGCAGAAGAAGCCTACAAGTATGGCATGGTTAATCGCTTGACAGAGCCGGATAGATTGTTGGAAGAAACTTTGACCATTGCTAGAGCGATCGCGGCAAACTCTCCTTTGGCTGTGCGAATGGCGAAAAAGGCTTTTCGACTTGGATATGACATGTCTTTAGAAGAGGCTGTTGATTTTAGCCTTGAATGTTATAACCGGACCATTGTTCACCCGGACAGAGACGAAGGGGTCAAAGCATTTAATGAGAAAAGACCTCCGCGATTTATGGACATTTATTAAACAAAATCCAAAGTCTAAACAACACCACAGGAGGAGTCGACAATGGCTGAAGATACAATGAAAGAGCAGATCCGTTCAGGTATTCGTGCTCTGTGTGCAAAGTTCCCGGAAGAGTATTGGCGGACCATGGATGCAAACAAAAGCTATCCGGAGGAGTTCATTCAGGCTCTCACTGCCGCTGGATGGCTCGCGATGCTCATCCCAGAAGAGTACGGTGGAGGCGGGCTGGGCATTCAAGATGCCGCACTCGTTCTGGAAGAAATCAATCGGTCAGGTGGAAATGCAGCCCCCGGACACGCTCAAATGTACACCATGGGTGCTCTGCTCAGACACGGAAACGATGACCAAAAGAAACGTTGGCTCCCTGGTATTGCCAGTGGCGAAATTCGCCTGCAAGCCTTTGGAATTACGGAGCCAAATGCGGGATCAGATACAACGAATATATCCACTTTTGCTGAACGAAAAGGAGACGTCTATAAAATCCGAGGACAGAAGATTTTTATTTCTCGAGTTCAACATTCTGATTTGATGTTGCTCATCGCAAGAACCACGCCTCGGGACCAGGTTGCGAAGAAAACGGATGGACTGAGTCTGTTTGTGCTCGACTTACGTGATCAGGGCGATAAAGTTCAGGTTCATCCGATTGAAACCATGATTAACCATGAGACAAACCAAGTGTATTTCGATGACGCGGAGGTCCCCGTAGAAAACCTGATTGGAGAGGAAGGTAAAGGGTTTAGGTATCTATTGAGTGGAGTCAATGCAGAACGCATTCTGGTTGCTTCGGAGTGCCTGGGTGACGGACGATACTTTGTTGATAAATCCAGTGAATACGCTTCCCAGCGCGTCGTATTTGGCCGACCCATTGGGCAAAACCAAGGCGTTCAGTTTCCAATCGCACAAGCTTATATGGATTTAGAAGCTGCGACTCTCATGCGTGATCGAGCGGCGGATCTGTTTGACCAGGGGATACAGTGCGGTGCGGAAGCCAATATGGCTAAGTACCTTAGTTCGGAAGCCTCATGGAAGGCAGCCAACGCAGCCATGATGTGTTTCGGCGGATATGGCGTTGCCACAGACTACAACATCGAACGAAAATTCCGCGAGGCCAGACTTCCGCTCGTTGCCCCAGTCTCAAATAACTTAGTTATGGGTTATGTGGCGGAGCACATCTTGAAGATGCCAAGGTCCTATTGATGGGAGACGTTGTTAGATTCGGCAAATTCGACTCAACAGGGTGGGAGTAGAAGATGGATACAAAACGCCCCTTGGAAAGTGTAACGATTCTGGCTGTGTCTCAATATGGTGCTGGGCCGTTGTCTACGCAACTGTTATCGGATTTGGGGGCACAGGTTATCAAAATTGAAAGTCCCCTCGATTCTGGGGATGTTGGCCGAAGAGTACCCCCGTTGTTTACAGATCAAAACAACAGCCTGTTTTTTGAGGCACATAACCGTGCAAGCAAATCCGTCGCGCTGCGGCTCGACGTTCCAAAGGGACAGGATATATTCCGAAGCTTAGCAGCAAAGGCAGACGCAGTGTTTCACAACCTCCGGGGTGACGCTGCAGAGCGACTCGGGCTGACATATTCTCATCTAAAGGACATCAATGAGGGGCTTTGTTGCTTGGCGTTAACGGGATATGGAAGAAAAGGGGAGGATGCAAACCTCCCGGGATACGACTACCTTTTTCAGGGCAAAGCAGGCTGGATGAGTTTGACGGGTTCGCCGGACAGCTATCCTATTAAATCCGGCCTTTCTCTGGTAGACATATCCGCAGGAATGATAGCAGCACTTGCCATGGTCTCTGGCATCTTACGAGCGCGGGAAAGCAAGATTGGTGGGGATATCGACGTATCCTTATACGACACTGCCTTGTCCTCTTTGGGATACATTGGAACCTGGTCCATGAGCCAGGGGTGGATTTCCGAAAGACTGCCTCACTCTATGCACCCGACGGTTGTCCCGTTTCAGGAATTTCCGACTAAAGATGGTCATATTGTGGTGGCTTGTGTGAAAGAGAAGTTTTTTCGGATTCTCGCGACACAAATGGGACTGGAAGAACTGATTGACCGTTTCCCGTCCATGGCGGATCGCTATACTCACCGAATTGAGGTTACCACAATTCTCCAGCAACGGTTTCAAGAAGAGTCCACATCTTACTGGCTGGAGCAACTCCATGGCAAGATTCCCATTGAGCCTGTCAATACAGTCGCCGAAGCGTTGCAAGATGGTGAAGTCCCTCGGCAAAGAGGGTTGTTGGTTGAATATGAACACCCGGTTTTAGGTCGTGTCAAGACACTGGGTGCACCTATTCACGGATGGTGGGAGGCCCCTCCTCCTAAGCGTGCACCCCTATTTGCCGAACATACCGAGGAGGTTTTACAAACGTCTTTGCGCTTGAGTCATGAAGAGATTCGCGAATTGGAAAAGGACGGTGTCATTGCACTGTTAAACAAGGAGGGAGGTCAAGCATGAGGTGGCCACTAGAAGGAGTTCATGTGGTAGACATGACACAAAATGTTGCTGGCCCCTACGCCGGAATGATCCTTGCGGAAATGGGTGCAACTGTCATCAAGGTAGAACCTCCGGAAGGAGACCCGACTAGGTCATGGGGCCCCCCTTTTTGGGAAGGACATAGTGCTTCCTACTTGGCTCTTAATCGCAACAAACAAGGCGTTGTGATTAACATTAAATCCGAGGCAGGGATAGCTTCCTTACACGAACTTCTTGAGAAGGCCGACGTTTTTTTAATTAGTACGCGTCCAGGGGTGTCTAAAAGATACGGTCTCGATTATGAGACACTGCATGAGAAGTACCCTAAACTCGTCTACGGGGAAGTAACGGCCTACGGGCATTATGGGCCCAAGCAAAAAGAGCCAGGGTACGATCCGTTGATGCAAGCGATGGGTGGCATCATGAGTGTTACTGGACGGCCTGGCGAGGAGCCGGTACGGGTGGGGACATCCATTATCGACATGGGTACAGGAATGTGGTTAGCTTTGGGAGTCATGGGTGCGTTACAAATGCGGAGTCAAAATGGGACGGGTCATCGAGTCGTCAGCGCATTGTTTGAAACATCTGTCGCATGGATGACCTACCACGCTACATCGTTCTGGGCTTCTGGAAAATCTCCACAAGGATGGGGGTCCGGCACATCGACGATTGTTCCGTATGAGGCTTTTCCAACGAAAAATGATGAGTGGATTATTATTGCGGCTGGCAACGATAATCTGTTTCGAAGTTTGTGCCATGTTCTCGAACGTCCTGACTGGATTGATGACGAGAGGTATGTGACGAATGCACAACGGGTAACTCATCGGCAAGAATTGATCGGGGAAATTAGAAACATTACTCGAACCGCAACATCTGTAGATTGGTTAGAGAAACTTCGCCATGCCGGGATCCCGGCTTCACCCGTTGCAAATGTAGGCCAAGTGATGATGAATCCCCAACTCCTAGCCGGAAACTTGGTTCAAACGATAGACCATCCAGACATTCCTGAGTTTCGTTCGATCGGGATGCCAATTATGATCGACGATTGCCGGCCACCTCTAAATATCTACCCACCCGGTCGATTAGACGCATTACAACATAATGGGGCGGCACATAAACAAGTATGATGACTGCTCTAAAGATGGTACGGAAATACCGGATACAAAACAAAAGCTACAAACGTTGAAGGCGAGCACAAGACACCAGTGGACCAGTTTTGGTTACTGGTGTACTTGCTTTTGGCAGCCAATTTTGGTTCGTCAACTGTTGATGTTGGGAGGAAGCATAGGATGGGGGAGGAACGTCACTACGTTTACGACATCATTGTGGTTGGAGGCGGAAATGCGGCTCTATCCGCTGCTTTAGAGGCTCGCCTCCGTGGTCAACGCGTCCTTGTGATTGAGCGGGCCCCCAAATTTTATCGTGGAGGCAACAGCCGTCATACTCGTGACTTTCGCATCATGCATGTCGCGGAAAATAAGTACATGACAAGCACGTATTCTGAAGAAGAATTTCTTGAGGACTTAAATCGTGTAGCAGGGGGTGAAATCGACCAAACTCTTGCTCGCTTAATTGTTTGCAAATCGGCCGAACTTCCTGAGTGGCTGGAGAAACAAGGCATTCGTTGGCAGGCGCCATTGTCTGGAACACTTCATTTGGCCCGAACCAACTTATTTATGTTGGGCGGCGGTCGAGCCATGATGAACGCGTATTATAAAACGGCAAAAGCGCGAGGTGTAGAAGTATGGTACGACTCGATGGTGCAAGATTTACTGATTGACGGGGACGAGTTTAAAGCAGTCAAAGTACAATGCGGCAGCGACGTCCTGACCGTTCAAGCGGGAGCAGCTATTTTTGCATCGGGTGGCTTTGAGGCAAACATGGAATGGTTGAGAAGATATTGGGGTTCTGCAGCAGACAACTTTATTGTCCGCGGTACACCTTATAATCAAGGCAACGTTCTTGATTTGCTGCTCACCTATGGCGCGGTAGCCGTTGGAGACCCGGACGGATTCCATGCGGTAGCCGTGGATGGCCGGGCCCCAAAGTACGATGGCGGGATCGTCACAAGGCTAGACAGTGTCCCGTTCGGTATTGCTGTGAATAAAAATGGCCTTCGATTTTACGACGAGGGTGAGGATTTCTGGCCCAAACGCTATGCAATTTGGGGTGGTTTAATTGCTCGACAACCTAGCCAGGTCGCATACTCCATCATTGACAGTAAGGTACTTGGAAAGTTCATGCCATCCGTATTCGAACCGATTGTGGCCGTCACACTGGAAGAGCTGGCGAGAAAGCTTGGCATCGATACTGCAAACCTAAAACAAACCATCGATTCATTTAACAACTCCGTAGTTCCAGGGACTTTCAACCCAGAGGAGTTGGACGACTGCCATACTGTCGGATTGATTCCCCCAAAGACGCATTGGGCCCTCCCAATTGAACAACCTCCATTTTATGCCTATCCACTCAAGGCCGGGATCACGTTTACCTACCTTGGCGTAGGCATCACGGAGAAGGCGAGAATAAAGTTGGGGAACGGACGCTTAGCCAAAAACATGTTTGCAGCTGGGGAGATGGTGGCGGGGAACGTTCTAAGGCGCGGGTACTTGGCTGGTTTTGGACTCACAATGGGTGCCGTACTTGGAAGAATCGCAGGGGAGGAGGCAGCCAATGTCCTCAAATGATCTCGTCACGGAGGGTAAGCGTCAGTTACGGGTATGTAACGCATGTCGCTATTGTGAGGGTTACTGTGCCGTGTGGCGGGCAGTGGAGCGGCATCGTGAATTTAGTGACAAAGACTTAGCGTATTTTGCAAACCTGTGTCATGACTGCAGAGATTGCTATTTTGCGTGTCCATTCACAGCACCTCACGAGTTTGCAATCAATCCGCCAAAACTGTTTAGTGGTCTGCGCGTGGAGTCGTATCGAAAGTATGCATGGCCGAACGGATGGACTCGTTTGCTGGGGAGAAGGCGTGGTTTCTGGCGAGTCGCGATTTTAGCCATGCTATTCATGGTTGTATCTTCGATAGTAACCAATGGCGTTGATAGGATTTTTCGTCATCATGTTGGGCCAGGGGCGTTTTACAAGGTGATCTCAGAACCTGCTTTAGAGATTGGATTCGGAGTACTGGGTGTGTGGTTCGTTGGGGGATGGCTCTTTGGAGCTATCAGATTTTGGCGTGATATCAAACCTTCTAATCTAGGACCGGTGACCAGAAAAGACCTCATTAAGGCAACATCAGACGCACTAAAGCTGCGTTACCTTGGCAGAGAAGGACTAGAAGAGGAACGGGCTGTGAACCGGAGGTGGCTGCATCACCTAGTTGCCTATGGATTTATCCTTGATTTTATTTCTACTGCTCTGGGGGCGTTCTATTCACATGTATTGCATGTACAGGCACCCTATCCGATTGACAATCCGGTGGTGATTCTCGGTGTCCTAGGCGGAATAGGCATCATTGTCGGGACGGCGGGGTTGCTCTATGGCAAGTCAAAGACTGAACGGGCTGCTGCCGACGAGAATTCGGAAGAATCCGGAAGCGCTTTTTCCGTTTCCTTGCTAACCATCGGAGTGACCGGGATGCTCGTGTTGTTGTTGCGGAATACCGCCGCAATGGGTGTGGTACTTGCCATCCACTTGGGAACTGTCGCCTCTTTGTTCTTTACCGCACCGTATTCTAAATTTGTACATTTTGTATATCGGTATTTGGCACTGCTCCGCTACGCACAGGAGGAACGGACAGTTGGGAGTGCGACGAAGAGAGAACACTAAGTCAGTGTTGATATTTGGGAAATTTGGAGCAACCCCTGGTTAGCCGTTCATGTCTCATCTTATGTAGGGGAACCTGCGTCCTAATGAACGACACCGACCCTGTTCCTGATTCAACTAATTCATCCACCTTACGGGTGCTCACGCCATGCTCGTATGCGTCTTGAACAACGGAAAGCAGTGCCTTCTCAGCTTTGCGCCGAGGCTAGCATACTGGGAAAGTAGCTCCCCTTACGCAGCTTCGGGATCTGCAGGTCAATCGTTCCAACACGGGTATCCCATTCCCGGTCTCTGTGTCCATTGCGGGCTGTTGTTGCGCTTGTCACTACGCTCATATCGTTCAGCGCCAATGAGGGAACTCACCTCCGCTTCCATCACAGTCTGGGTGAGGACTCTCAGCCCCTCCTTCAAGAAATCCACATCACTATCCTCTAATCCGATCTTGGGAATGAGCTCCAAAAGTGCGATCTTGTCTGTAGAAGCCATCGATGTGCCTCCTCTACTATTTGCTGGACACTTTTAGTAGATTCGGATTGCATTCGATGGCTTTTTCGTCAAGATCTAGCCGTGGAATTTACACCACTACCTGAGACTCTAACTCGGAAGGCTCAACAGTCTGAGTTTTATGTTTCATGCATTTCTTGCACGTGACTTAGGTAATGCTGTTTAGTCATGCGTAGTGGTGTGAGATAATGGAACAAAGGGCTTTTCTTCGGGCTTTTCTTCGCGAAGGATCACGTTGGTGGTTTAAGGAGACGGGGGTTAGTCGAATGATGATTGAAAACCTCATACTAAACAACTTCAAGATGTTCAGAGAAGAATCGTTCCATTTTAACTCGAATTTCACATTGATAGTCGGCGATAACGGCACAGGTAAAACTACAGTACTTGAGGCCCTGTGTGTCGCCCTTGGGGGCTACCTCGCTCCATATGATGGTGTTAAGGGAAGAAACATTTACATCGAAGATATAAGGCGGGAATGGCTCAAGCTGGGGGATGCAACTGTCACAAAAGAGTATCAAGTCCCCGTGACCGTCGAATGTACAGGGAATTTCGGTGATAGGACGATAACGTGGAAAAGAACGCGAGATAGGGTACACAACGGAAGAACCACAAGAATTTACGCTAAGGATATGACCTCATATAGTGAAAGATTGCAAAAAGAGATCAGAGCCAGCAACCGAGAAGTGATACTACCTGTGATGTCGTATCAAAGCGCAGGAAGGCTCTTTTCACAGAAAAAAGACAGATGGTATGATCCGTTTACAAAAGAGGAACCATCACGCCTACTAGGATACAAGGATTGTTTGGATACTGAATCAGATGTTAAGTTGTTCGGAAGTTGGCTCAAAAAAATGAGCATGATACAGTTGCAGAGGAATAGGCAGATTGGGGAATTACAGGCCGTTGTAGGTGCAGTTAATATCTTTATGCAAAGTCTATCGTACGGTGATAGTGACACTAGTATATACTTTGACTTCGAGGAAAACGAAGTCATGATTGAAAGCGGCCACGGGAAGACGATCCCATTACGTAGAATGAGTGCCGGGTTCCGAAGCGTGATTGGAATGGTTGCAGACATCGCTTATCGGATGTCTTTATTGAATCCGCAGCTCAAGGATCAGGCTACAAGGGGGACGCCAGGTGTCGTACTGATTGACGAACTGGACCTGCACCTTCACCCCAAGTGGCAGTGGAGGGTCGTACATGCTCTAAAGGATACCTTCCCCAGGGTGCAATTTATTGCTAGTACGCATGCACCCATCGTGATTGCATCGTGTGACGAAGGTGACATCGTCCGCCTGTCACTCACGGACGACCCAAATGACGTTGATCACTCGCGTGAAAAGGCACCGTACGGATGGTTGGTTGAAGACATCCTAATGGAATTCATGGACACATTTGCTCGAGATCCTCGGGTGACTAGGAACATTGACCTCGTTGAACGGTTGTATGCAAAGAGTCTACGAAGCGAGCTAAGTGTTGACGAAAAGATAAGACTAAACGACGTAGTTAAAGGCTTGTACCGTATTCTTCCGGAAGGAGACCCGGCGATTATTAACGCCCGGATCCGTGCGATGGCTTCCGAGGTTTCGGGTGAAGAAGATGATTAAAGTAAAACGACCCTCCGTTCCTGCGAGTCTCCAACAATATGCCGATCAATGGTTGGCCGACCTGTTAGCTAAAATCAATGAGGTTGGATCCTACAAAGAGGTAGCAGCGACATATAAGTTTAAATATAATCAACCTGATGTGCAGGCCGCTTTGGAACGAATGTACGGGGGAAAGTGCTGCTTCTGTGAGTCTTCAGTAGGTGAAACCGAATATCCTGCTATTGAACATAGAAAGCCGAAGTCGTTACCGGCTTTCCATAAGTACATATTTGACTGGAACAATCTGCATTGGGCGTGCCCACGATGCAACACGAACAAGGGAAGTAAATGGGATCCCAACTATCCAATCTTAGACCCAACTGCGGATGAGCCTTCAGACTATTTCACATTTAATGTTGAGACATGCGAAGCCGAGCCTCTTACCAGCCCTGGTAGGGGTAAGACGACGATCGATCATGTTAAGCTGAACCGTGATGGGCTTGTGAAATTCCGGAAAAGAATACGGACCACGGCGCTGGAGTGTATGCTTGGATTAGAGCAGTCTTCTGACACGAACGCCATACAAAGATTCAAAAAACTGTTGGAGGATCTTCTAAAGGTGGATATTGAGCATGGATTTAAAGCCGAACACTCAATGTTCGTGAAACAACTAATTGACGACTTTGAACAAGGTTCCGTTTTATAATAACAGACATTGTCGGGGTGAGGCAGCCACAGGTCTAATCTACCTACAACTCAAATGTCTGAGTCTTCGTTCTGCTTTAGGCTCAACGAAATCTATTTCTGCTTGGCTGGTGGTGTTTGCGGCGTTAGCACTCGTAGAAGAAGCAAGGGGCAAACCAGGCGCTTATGGTTACGCAAATCTACCTATGGACGGTTCGTTACGGACCGTCTTTCTGCATCTTCTGGGTCCTTATTTAGCAAAGAATTTATTGCACATAGGGGGCTTTTTTACAAGGAGTACCGGACGAATATGAATAAAAAATATATAACTGCGTATATGAACCAGATGTGAATTTTCTGATGACAAGAACAGGTAGGGTTATAGCTTAGGCTCTTACTTGGCTTCTAGTACAGCTTTAATTGAAATAGTCAGCTGGTTAATTAGCCCATGTTTATGGATACGATATTAGGTGCACACTACTAAAAGTTCGCACAATATTAATGTTGCGATCTGCACCGTTAAGGACTTTTTGGAACGAATTGTGCGATCCAAACTGTGAAAAACGGCCCGAAAAAGTTCCGCAAACCCAAGTGGGGCAAGGAATCTATGAAAAAATCCTCTTTTCATACTATTGAGGGATTTGGCATAGAGTTGTACGAAACAGACAGAGAAAAACGGTCCAACTATTCTTGATTCATCAGGACTGCTCCTCATTTCCCTTCCCGTTCCTCATTTCGCCTACCTTAGCGATTGATATGCACTTTGCTGTACTAATGCGGTACCGACTCGATGCCGTTGATTAAAATACACAGGTTTTTAGATCCCGGAAGTAGACGTTAGAATCCACAAAAAATTTACAACTTATTCTTGACACAATCTAACCGGTGTTTTAACATACAGTTAATTTACAGTTACCGAAACGTTTCGGATTTAAGCGTTACTTTCTTTCGGAGGTATTTATGGCGACAATTAAAGATGTAGCAAAGCTAGCCGGAGTTGCAGTTTCAACTGCATCCGATGCACTCAATAACAAACTTGGTGTTAAGTCTGCAACAAGAAGCAAGGTACTCAAGGCAGCTCGTAAATTAAACTATGTACCTAATGAATTAGCCCGAGGTCTTATTTCTAATTCTACAAAGACTATTGGTATAGTGTTATCCGGTCCAGAAAGTTTCGATATATTTACAAACCCATCGTTTTTCGAGATGGTTCAATCAATCATTGTTGTTCTCTCTAAATTAGGGTATCGTACGCAGTTAAATGTTATACCTACCAGAGATGTTGAGCAAATTGTACGCATAGCCCATAGTCGAACAGTGGATGGGATGCTTCTACTTGGGACTCGGGGGAATGATTTTGAAATAAGTAAATTACTGAAACAAATACCAATTCCGTATTTGTTGGTGGGACGAAGGATA
This sequence comes from Alicyclobacillus tolerans, assembly GCF_021739485.1. Classification (GTDB taxonomy): domain Bacteria; phylum Bacillota; class Bacilli; order Alicyclobacillales; family Alicyclobacillaceae; genus Alicyclobacillus_K; species Alicyclobacillus_K tolerans_A. Next base: position 7,119 of record NZ_JAJFNK010000040.1, on the reverse strand, counting down.
TCAAGTGAGGATGTTTGTTATGTATCAGTTGATGATAGCGTTTGTAGTTCAATCGCAACTGAGTTTCTCATTAAAATGGGGCACACACGTATTGGCTATATAGGGGAGCTTCCTGGAGACAATTTGGCTGAACAAAGGTTAAAAGGATACCGAGATACGTTGAATAAATTTGGGTTGCCCTACGATGACACCATTGTTTTACCTGGTGATTTTTACCAGGAGTCTGGCGCATCTGCCATAAGGCAACTTTTATTAAACAAATCAGCTTATCCAACGGCAATTTTTGTAGCGAATGACCTAATGGCTCTGGGGGTACTTGAAGGGTTGCAACGAGAAGGTCTTAGAGTCCCGGATGATATCTCAATCATTGGATGTGATAACATTCCAAATTTGCATTTGCTATACATTCCACTGACTACGGTTTCTATTCCATTTTATGAAATTGGAAGCATTGCAGCAGAAAAAATTGTAAACATGATAAATTCTAACTCGAACGAACCTACTCAGATTTTACTGCAATGTTCTTTACGAATACGGAACTCAGTAAAACAAATAGTATAACCCTCAATTTTTCCGAAACGTTTCGGAAATGATGGAATTCCTGATTGCGAAGGGACTGGCGTTGAACATGTTATGGTCGTGTCCCTTAGTAATAAAAATTTTTAACTGTGAGGTGCTATGAATGCGTGTTCGTGGGGAGTATGACGTAGTTGTATGTGGCGCTGGTACCGCAGGAGTTATTTCTGCTATAGGTGCATCGCGTAGTGGAGCACGAACGTTATTGGTTGAACAGTATGGTAGCGTTGGAGGTATTTTATCTTTAGGAATGGCCTTGTTAGGGTCGGCCGATGCTGAAGGATTTAAGGCATTGGGTGGAATCGGTGGGGAATTGGTGGAAACCCTCAAAAAATCGAGTGGTTCTACTGATATCACTGTCGATCCGTTGTTTGGGTCAGTACTAGGCCACGACCCTGAACTGACGAAATTGTTGCTTTTAAAAATGGCAGAAGAAGCTGGCGTGCATTTTCTTCTTCATTCTTTTGTTGTTGAAACTCTGATGGATGGCACAACGTTAAAAGGTATCCTGGTCGCAAACAAGGGTGGGTTAGAAGTTATTCATGGTAAAGCTTTTGTCGATTGTACCGGAGATGCCGATGTCGTTGCACGTGCTAACGGAGAGTTTACGTTTGGAAGAGAAAAAGATTCTCTTGCGCAACCTGTTTCTTCTATATTTCGAGTAGGTGGAGTGAACCTAGATAAAACGTGGGATTACCTTGATACCCACCCAGAAGATATGAGTACACCAGATGGATGGTCGGGGGAATCGTACAGTAGAGGCTTTTTGCGACAAACACCAGGTGCAACAATTGAAGGTTTTCGGAGTTTAATCCTAAAAGCTCAGGAAGCTGGCGACTACCACATTCCTCGTGACCGGTTAGGAATTAATACTTTTCCAAACAGAAGTGAAGTAACCATCAACATCACACGTGTTCACGGCATCGATGGTACTAATCCTGATCATATTACTCACGCTGAAATTGAATCTCAAAAACAAATGTTTGAAGCAATCGGTTTTCTTCGAAAGTACGTTCCGGGTTTTGAAAATTGTCACATTGTGTCTACGCCATATCAAGTGGGGGTGAGAGAATCAAGACACATCAAAGGCGATTACGTCCTAACGAAAGAAGACGTGATGGAAGGTCGGGACTTTTCAGATCAAATAGGGCGTGGAGCGTATCCATTGGATGTTCATGATGTAAAGCCAGGTGACGAAAGTTTAGGTAGAAGTGTAAGTGGGGGTGGCGTAACTCTGTGGAAAATACCGAGATCGTATGGCATTCCTGCACGATGTTTAATACCGAAAGGGCTAAACAACGTTACCGTTGGTGGACGTGCCATCTCAGCAACTCATGAGGCAGCGGGTTCAGTTCGTGGGCAAGCTGTAGGCATGGTAACCGGTCACGCGGCGGGCGTCATTGCAGCTTTAGCTTCTCTGAATAGTACAACTACATCAGGAATTGATATAGCGGAAGTTCAAACAATGTTAAAGGGACAGGGTGCGATTTTAGAGCGGACTGTCCCTGTAGTTTGATATTCATCATCATAGCGCTATGAGCCCCATTCCGTAAACGAAATGGGGCTCATCCTTAAAACAGTGATCACATTATTCGGGATGGGGTGGATATTGTGTCAAATGTTTGGTACCAGGAGATAACTAGGGATAACTGGAAAACGCTATTGGCATCTTGGCTGGGATGGGCTCTAGACGGATTGGATTTTGTCTTAATTACCTATGTATTAACAGATATCTCGAAGCAATTCCACATCAGTTTAACAATTGCTAGTACATTGATTCTAGCCACGTTTGCCACACGCTGGTTAGGTGGAGCAGTTGTGGGGAGTGTCTTGGATAGGATTGGTCGGAAAAATGCGATGATTTTGGGAGTTCTGATCTACAGCGTTGCTACCTTCCTCTGTGGATTGTCTTGGAGTTACTGGTCTTTACTTGTTTTTAGATTGTTTGTCGGTATCGGCATGGCTGGCGAATATGCGGCGGGAAGTACTTTACTTTTAGAGAATTGGCCAGAACGAGTTCGGAATAAAGCAAGCGGATTCCTTGTGTCTGGCTGGGCGGTTGGAGGACTACTAGCTTCAGTAGTCTATTCAATTATAGTCCCTAATTTCGGTTGGAGGGCCCTATTTTTCGTAGGTATTGTACCAGCGTTACTAACTCTATTTATTCGATTCGGGGTATCTGAATCAGAGGAATGGACCAAGAGTAGAGCTGAACACGATAAACCTCAGGGAGTATCTTTCTTTCAATTATTTACTAAAAAATGGTTTCCAATAGCGTTTATTATGTTCCTCTTTATGTTTGCTTCATTTGGAATGAACTGGCCAGTCCTAGGCTTAATGCCAACCTATTTGAAGGGAATCGGATACAACCCTGCTGGCATTGGTGAGATAATGTTCATTTCAAATTTTGGAGCACTTTTGGGATATTGGTTTTCAGGTTTCTTGGCAGATCGAATTGGATTTAGGCTCGCATCCGTACTTACACTACTTGCTTCCTTGGTTTTCCTTGTTCTAGCTTTCTCTACAGCACATTCCTCGTCACTTATCACAATGGGCATCTTTATGTTTTTCCTTGAATTTACGAATTTAGGTATAAGCGGTCTATGGCCATACTACATTACGCAGCATTTTGATGTAGATGTTCGGTCATCCGGTTTGGGATTTACCTACAATCTTGGCGCAATTGCCGGCGGATTATCACCGGTCTGGGGCAGCGCACTCAAATCATCTATCGGTCTAGGCGGTGCCATCGCGAGCCTTACGTTTTTTTGGACCATAATTCTTACCCTTATAATTGCTTTCAATGTGGCGGGGAGAGTAAAGAATCGGAAACTTCAGCTCACAGAACTTAGTAAAAGTTACTAATCGTTGATTTACCGATTTGAGGGGATGTCTAGATCGGATGTCCCCTCTTAGTGATCGAGGATGTGTAATTAAGGCGGATGAAGTTTTCTTATAAAATATGACGGCAACGTTTTCTAAACATATCACAAAGGAGAGTCAAAAATGAGTAAGGAACATCGTCTTCATATTGCTCTAGAGCAATTAGATGAGGTCATTGGCATCTATGTTTCGTCTCTCGACCTTTATACGATGGAACAGTTGAGGTACAAACCCACAGCAGATAAATGGTCGCTTGGTGAAATGTATGATCATATTATCAATGCCGCGTTAAATATATATTTCCCTGCGATTATTAAATGTAAAAACGAACCTAAAGAAGATGCTACTTCAAAAACGCAAGCTGGTGAAGAAATTTTCAAATTAGGCGCCTATCCTGATAAAAAAGTTAAAAACACAATGGGTTCACCCAAGGCTCCGAATGATAAACAGCAGCTATATGACGGCTTGGGAAAAATTAAAGTGAAGGCACACGACATGCTACCGACGGTAATAACAGCTCAACCGGAGGCGAAGGTTATGCATCCGAGGTTGGGCGCGTTGAATGCTGAGGAATGGTTTCTACTAGTGGGTATGCACTTGCGGCATCATCTAAGACAGAAAGAGGAATTAGAGAGAACTTACATCTCGCTTTAACAGAGATGAACTGATGTGGGAACGTTGTTCGCTTCAGCCACTCTTGGAGATGTGATTTATGGGTTTATTAAGAAGGGTTAATTGGTATTATTCTTAAAAAAGTAATGAACGAGTAGATGGGGAGGTTTATCATGAAAGGTACGTTCTCTGAAAGCATGTTTTCTCTCGAAAATAAGGTAGCTTTGGTGACAGGCAGTTCAAAGGGGATTGGTGCGGGAATTGCGGTGGAACTGGCTCGTGCAGGAGCTGACGTTTGTATCAATTATGCTCATTCCAATGGACAGGCAAACGAAGTGGTAGCACAGATTCAGGCTTTGGGACGACGTGCCGTAGCGGTTCAGGCTGACGTTTCTGACCGCCATCAGGTAGAGGCATTGATGGAGACCTGCGAGTCCCAGTTGGGTCCTATCGACATTTTAGTCACGAACGCTGTGAGCAGCGTGCGAACTTCCATTCTGGAAACACGGTTTGAGGACTTGCAGCGTACGGTCGAACTCGGGATATTCGGAGTTTTTCATGCCATGCAAGTGGTAGCAAGAAAGATGGTTGAGCGCCAAACAAAAGGATCCATTATTCATGTCTCGTCTCCTCATGCGCGAACTCCGTTTAAAGAGGCAATTGACTACAATGTTGCGAAGGCCGGTTCTTTGCAACTTGCGCTTTCGGTTGCGAACGAATTGATGTGGCATCAGATTCGGGTTAACGTCCTCGAACCAGGCTGGACGGATACCCCAGGGGAGAGAACTTGGTACACCGACGATAAGATGCAGGAGATGGGAGAACGTATGCCACTTAGACGTATGGGTGTACCTGCTGATCTTGGCCGCGCCGCAGTGTTTCTAGCGTCGGATGCGGCATCCTATATTGCAGGGACTGTTCTACGCGTAGATGGGGGGCAGTTCATTGAGGGTGGCTCGAGTTGGGAGTCGACTGGCCGGCATCAGTAAACATGAACACTCCGAATTCGAATCAATTCCAACCTTGATCTCAGACGTAGACCAAAATCCAATGTAACCGATGGGTCAATTAACAAGGTTACACATCATCCTGGCAAGGAGATGTACCTCTTGCGCAGTTCTGTTAAATTTCATCAATACAACGGCGAAAAGGCTGTTACAATGTCATTCGGCAGATACACTGCCATGATTTTACCCGATATTGGAGGGAATCTTGTTTCGTTCGTTGACACTGAACGAAACTTGAACTTTCTGCGTACGCCTCAATCCGATGAAATGATGGCATTCAAATCGTACCCAGTTGTGTATGGAATTCCGGTTTTGTTTCCTCCGAATCGATACCAAGACGGGACTTTTACCTTTAATGGTCGTGAGTATCGTTTTCCAATTAATGAAATAGATACGAACAATCATCTGCACGGGTTTCTATACGATCTTCCCTGGCATGTTGATGTCTCGGGAACGTCCGAGGCAATTAGCCAAGTAATGTTGTTCCAAGAAGTTGACCACAATCATCCCATCTACCAGTTCTGGCCGCATCATTTTAAAATTACCATTTGTTATAGATTGTCAGACGAGGGATTGCAACAAGAGGTTCGGGTTAGGAACATAGGAGGGGACTGCATGCCGTTGATGCTTGCCTTCCACACGACATTGAATGTACCATTCTCACCCGAAAGCACACGGAGTGATTATACATGTGCTATAACCATCGGGGACAGATGGGAGCTTTCTAAGAGAATGCTCCCCACAGGGAATTTTCAGGCTCTAACTTCTAACGAGGAGCAACTCAAAGGAGATGGTATTTCTCCTTTTTTTGAGCCAATGGACAATCATTATGTATCGTTACCTCAAGACGGGAGGAACTATATGGCTTTAACGGATCGTCGATTAGGGCTTCGGTTGATTTACAATGTTGGTCGGAAATATAACAATTGGATGATATGGAACAACAATGCGGAAGGTAGTTTCTTCTGCCCGGAACCTCAGACGAATGTTGTCAATGCACCCAATACTACCTTATCCGATGAGGAGTCGGGCATGGTTGTTCTTGAACCTGGGCAATCATGGTTTGAAACGAGTCGGTTTTCCATAGAATACGTTTAGAGTTTCTTCAGTTGCCTGTGTTTGTTGGTTTGTTTCCATTTCCTGACCAGGATTTGAGCAAGAGACCCATTGCCGACGTTAGCGAGTGGAGTGCGAGCGCGAAGCTCAACAGATGACTAATGCAAACGAGGCGAACAACGGCTCAAATAACTGAATGGAGTTTTTATACAGGCGAGTAGATTATGAAAGACCTCTCGCGATGGCATATCGTAGGGAAGGTTTCTGGGTGGAGATTGCCTCAACGTACCACCTCCACAAAAGACCCTGAGTGGGGTTCTCCAGGCTCTCAACTTCCGCTCCCTGCGAAGGCAATCCACCGACGCCATCTTCAACTCGTGTTAATGCCCTTTGACAAGTTGCTAAAGGTACTTGGTTCATGTCTTCGCTGGGGATCTTGTCTTAATGAGCACGCAGCAGGCGTAATCTATTCTGCAATAGGTGCTTCGGGTAGGTAGTTATAAGCACAAGCAGACTATTTGATGCATTAAATCTGTCAATCCGTTCTGTTAACTTACAGTGAATCCGGAAAAATCGACGGTGCTTGTTCGTAAAGAATCTTGACCAAGAGCGATTATAGGCTGAAGCGAGAACTTCGTATTAGTAATTAAGCGGGCACACACCAGCTGACTGCTTAACCCGAGCCTACCGGGAAGAGTAATATATGAGTTTGTCGAATGGAAGACATGTAGAGGGCTCGTTGATCGAAAGGACGACTCGCAGCTGTAAGCCACATACTGAAAGCGATACTGGGTAAGGGTGCTATTCAATCGTGGCAACAGAACACTAACCTCTAACTGTTTACAATACCAATGTTTAACTGTTACTGCTGGAGCACAATGTCCAAAGGTTGACGGTATTAGTTGTCCCGAAATTGACGGATTCGTTGTCCGAAAGCAATGGGCAGAAGCAACTCCTCCTGCCCGCATCAGCTATCTAGAGATCA